>NZ_JBITXI010000001.1:0-706984 GCF_044544605.1 Streptomyces sp. NPDC053560
GGTGAAGCCGGTGACGGAGTAGCCGGCCTTGATCAGGTTCTCCGCCATCGGGGAACCCATGATGCCCAGACCGATCCACGCGACCTTGGGAAGAGCACTCATTGAGGTAGGAAATCCTTTCCGTAACGGGATGTTGAGAGGGAGAGAAGGCCAGGCTCAGGCGTTGCGCAGCCAGCCGAAGGACTCATGGCTCGGGCGGTCGCCGGGCTTGTACTCCAGGCCGATCCAGCCGTCGTAACCGGCCTTCTTCAGGCGGCCGAGCAGGTCGGTGAAGTCCAGCTCGCCGGTGCCGGGCGCGCCGCGGCCGGGGTTGTCGGCGATCTGCACGTGCCCGGTCTTGTCGGTGTACGTGTCGATGACCTCGTTGAGGTCCTCGCCGTTCATGGCCAGGTGGTAGAGGTCCATCAGGAACCTGGCGTTGCCGAGCCCGGTGGCGGCGTTGACCTTGTCGACGACCTCGATCGCCTTGGGCGCCGAGACGATCGGGCAGAGCGGCGACTCGGGCTGGTTCAGCGCCTCGATCAGCAGCGTCGCACCGATCCGGTCGGCGGCGCGCGCCGCGAGCACCAGGTTCTCCAGCGCCAGGGTGTCCTGGACCTGCGGGTCCACGCCTTCGACCCGGTTGCCGTAGAGCGCGTTCAGCGCCGTGCAGCCCATCGTGCGGGCGAACTCCGCGGCGACATCGATGTTGGCGCGGAACCTGTCCGACTCCTCGCCGGGCAGCGAGAGCGCGCCGCGGTCGGGGCCGGGCAGCTGACCTGCGTAGAAGTTCAGCCCGACCAGCTGAGTACCGGCGTCATTGAGCGCGTCCCGCAGCGCGTCCAGCTCGGACTGCGCGGGCACCGGCGCATCGACCCACGGCCACCACAGCTCGACCGCCGTGAACCCGGCGGCAGCCGCCGCGGCGGGCCGCTCCAGCAGCGGCAGCTCGGTGAAGAGGATCGACAGATTGACGTCGAAACGGTTGTCGGTGAAGCCCATGAGGGGTGGGTTCCTTCCGGTGCAGTCGGTCCGGAGGCGTACGGGTACCGGCCTCCGGCGTACAGGTACGGGCCCCGCCCGTACGGCTGCGGGCCGCCCGCCCGCGGGGTGCGGGCGGGCGGCCCGTCGCGGTCAGCTCTTGAGCGGCACGATCGCGCTCGGCGCGTGCCACGGCTCGGTGGCGATCTCCTCGAACTCCGTGACATCGCTGATGTCCGCGGTCTTGCTCATCGCGATGTTGGTGATGCGCTCCAGGATCGCCTCGACGACGACCGGCACCCGGTGCTCGGCGGCGAGCTTCTTGGCCTGCTCGAAGGCGGCGCCCAGTTCGCTCGGGTCGGTGACGCGGATCGCCTTGCAGCCCAGGCCCTCGGCGACCTTGACGTGGTCCACGCCGTAGACGCCCAGCTGCGGCGAGTTGATGTTCTCGAACTCCAGGTTGACCTGGAAGTTGATGTCCAGGCCGATCTGCGCCTGGCGGATCAGGCCCAGGTAGGAGTTGTTGACGAGGACGTGGACGTAGGGGATGCGGTGCTGGGCACCGACCGCCAGCTCCTCGATCATGAACTGGAAGTCGTAGTCACCGGACAGCGCGACGACCTGCGCGTCGGGGTCGGCGGTGGCGACACCCAGCGCGGCCGGGATGGTCCAGCCCAGCGGGCCCGCCTGGCCGCAGTTGATCCAGTGGCGCGGCTTGTAGACGTGCAGCATCTGCGCGCCGGCGATCTGCGAGAGGCCGATGGTGGAGACGTACCGGGTCTCCGGCCCGAACGCCTTGTTCATCTCCTCGTAGACGCGCTGCGGCTTCATCGGGATGTTGTCGAAGTGCGTACGGCGCTGGAGGGTGGCCTTGCGCTCCTGGGTGGAGGCGGCCCACTCGGCGCGGTCGGGCAGCTTGCCCGCGGCCTTCATCTCCTTCGCCACCTCGACGAAGAGCTCCAGCGCGGCCTTGGCGTCGGAGGCGATGCCGTAGTCCGGGGCGAAGATCTTGCCGATCTGGGTGGGCTCGATGTCGACGTGCACGAACTTGCGGCCCTGGCGGTAGACGTCGAGCTTGTAACCGGTGTGACGGTTGGCCCAGCGGTTGCCGATGCCGAGGACGAAGTCGGACGCCAGGAAGTTCTCGTTGCCGTAGCGGTGCGCGGTCTGCAGACCCACCATGCCGGCGTTGAGCTCGTGGTCGTCGGCGAGGACGCCCCAGCCCATCAGCGTCGGGATGACCGGGGTGCCGGTCAGCTCGGCGAACTCCACGAAGAGGTCCGAGGCGTCGGCGTTGATGACACCGCCGCCGGCGATCAGCACGGGCCGCTCGGCCTCGTTCAGCATCGAGATGGCCTTCTCGATCTGAGCCCGGCTGGCGACCGGCTTGTAGACCGGCAGCGGCTGGTACGTCTCGGGGTCGAACTCGATCTCGGTCTGCTGGACGTCGATCGGCAGGTCGATCAGGACCGGGCCCGGGCGCCCGGAGCGCATCAGGTGGAAGGCCTGCTGGAAGACGCCGGGGACCTGCGCGGCCTCCAGGACGGTGGTCGCCGCCTTGGTGACCGGCTTGGCGATCGAGGCGATGTCGACGGCCTGGAAGTCCTCCTTGTGGATCACCGAGGTGGGCGCCTGCCCGGTGATGCACAGGATCGGGATCGAGTCACCGATCGCGGAGTACAGGCCGGTGATCATGTCGGTGCCGGCGGGGCCCGACGTACCGATGCAGACACCGATGTTGCCGGGGTGAGTACGGGTGTACCCCTCGGCCATGTGGGACGCGCCCTCCACGTGGCGGGCGAGGGTGTGGGCGATTCCGCCGCCGGCCTTCAGGGCCGCGTAGAAGGGGTTGATCGCCGCACCCGGCACGCCGAAGGCGTTCGTCACACCCTCGCGCTTGAGGATCTCCACAGCCGCACGCGCGGCGGTCATACGAGGCATCGAGTACTCCTGCGTCGTCATCGGTCTGTCAGGCGCGCTCCGGCCATGAGGCCCGGAACTCGCTACTTCCGTATAGCGGAAATATTGTTTTGCTTTATGGAAGAAGAAAGTAGAGCGCGTCACGGCAGGCGTCAAGACCGGACCGCCTCCTTCAGCCGAGCCGGGTCCGGGCAGTACGACGCCCTCCCCGGCAGGTGGGCCGGGGAGGGCGTGGAAAGTCTGGAGTCGAGGTGGGCGGCTCGGGAGGGTCAGCCGCGCTTGACGCGGCCGCGGACGGTGAGCACCGGTAGGGACGCGCGGGCGTGTCCGGCAGCCCGAACACCATCATCAGCACGATCGTGGCCGCCATGGCGAGGCCGAGGGCGCGGGAGGCGCGCAGCCCGTACCCGGAGAGCAGCCAGTACGCCTGCAACAGCCAGCGTTCCGCCTTGCGCCGCCCGAAACTGTACCGGCGCATCTCCATCTCGCCGCAATAGAAATCCGCCGCGCCCGGCTCGTCTTTCGCGTCTTCGCAAGCTTTACGGAGCTGACGGTAGGTCGTTGGTGAGCGTGGCGAGTCCCGGTACGCTCACCGGCGGTTCCGGCGGGTCACCCCCGGCGTGCCGCGCCGGGTGGCGACGACGGGGCAGCGTACGCCATTGCCGCTCTTCTTCGATGATCTGGCGCTTGGTGCACCAACGGGGAATTCCCCGGCTCCAGCGGACGCCCCGGGGAGCGGCGGAGAGCCGCCATTTCCCCTCGAATCTCAGCTGGTCGAGGTGGTGTGCGCCGGAGAAGCGGCAGCGGCTCGGGTCCACGTCGCTGAGCAGCAGCATCGAGGCGTCGACCCCGCGGATCGAGGCGATCGGCACTTCTATGTCATGGGCGTCCGAGAGCGCTTCCTCGGCGGGACGGCGGGGCGTGGACAGGTCGGTCGTCATGGAACTCGGGAACGGCAGCACGGCATTGGTGAGATCGACTGTCGCCCATCGCGCACGCAGTGCCAGGGCTCCCTCAAAACGCGCGGAACGGGCATCGATCCGCGCGGCCATCACGGATGGCCGCAGGGCGTTACGGAATTCCGCCTCGTACAGCGAGAGGTTTCCGTTCACAAATGATCGGGCCCACCCAAGCACCGGCGAAAACAGCTCGCAGGAAGCTCGCGTCACCGTGGAAAGCCGTCTTCCCGAACCACACCCGGCCGTCGAAATGGGCGCCACCGGACCACGCGCCGGCGCGGAAATCCGCCGACCCGAATCCGGCGTCCTCCGCGAACCGTACGCCACCGAATCCCGCGGCCCCAGCGAACGACGCCCCGCTGAACCAGCCGCCCCGCTCGAAACGCGCGCCGTCGAAGACCACCGACGCCCCGAAACGCGCCCCTCGAAGACGCCCGCGCCATCGAACCGTACGCGCGAGAAGTACGTGTCCTCCGTGAACCGCGCCTGCTCGAACACAGCGTCCCCGCACACCGGACGCCCCTCGTCGTCGCGCAACCGCGCCGGCAGATCCCTGATCGACTCCGCGTCGAACGTCACCCCGCGGCAGTCGGGATCCGCGCCGGGCCGCAGCACCGCCAAGTACGCGTCACGATCGGCGGGTTCGAGGTGTGCCAGGCACCGGCCCGCGTCGGTCCGTACGCCCCGGCACCCGATCGGATCGTCAGCGGACGCCCCGATCCCGCAGTGGTCCCAGCCCGGTGAAGTCGTGTCCATGCCGGTGATCCGACCAGCACGGCTCGCGCAGCGCAACGGGCCGGTACGTGGCGTACGTACCGGCCCGATTACGTGAGGTGCGTACCGCCCGGGAGCGTCAGCGGATCGGCATGCCCGCCAGCGTCCGGGCGATCACCAGGCGCTGGATCTCGCTGGTGCCCTCGAAGATCGTGTAAATGGCAGCATCCCTGTGCATGCGCTCCACCGGGTACTCGCGGGTGAAGCCGTTGCCGCCGAGGATCTGGATGGCCTGGCCGGTGACCTTCTTCGCCGTCTCACTCGCGAAGAGCTTGGACTGGGAGCCCTCCGCGGCGGTGAAGGGCTTGCCGTTGACCGCCATCCAGGAGGCGCGCCAGACCAGCAGCCGGGCCGCGTCGATCGAGGTGCGCATGTCGGCGAGCTGGAAGGCGACGCCCTGGTTGTCGATGATCGGGCGGCCGAACTGCTCGCGGGTCTTCGCGTACTCCAGGGCCTCCTCGTACGCCGCGCGGGCGGTGCCCACGGCCATGGCGCCGACGGCCGGACGGGAGGCCTCGAAGGTGGCCATCGCGGCGTTCTTCACCCGCTCGCCGCCCTTCTTGGCGCGCTCGCGGGAGCGGGCCAGCCGCTCGTCCAGCTTGTCCTTGCCGCCGAGCAGGCAGCTGCCGGGGACGCGTACGTCCTCCAGGACGACCTCGGCGGTGTGCGAGGCGCGGATGCCGTGCTTCTGGAACTTCTGGCCCTGGGAGAGGCCCGGGGTGTTCGGCGGGATGATGAAGGAGGCGTGGCCCTTGGAGCCCAGCTCGGGGTCGACGACCGCGACGACGACGTGGACGTTGGCGATGCCGCCGTTGGTCGCCCAGGTCTTGGTGCCGTTCAGCACCCACTCGTCCTTGGCCTCGTCGTAGACCGCACGCGTGCGCATCGAGGCGACGTCGGAGCCGGCGTCGGGCTCGGAGGAGCAGAAGGCGGCGACCTTCACGTCCTGTACGTCGCCGTACATCTGCGGTATCCAGGTACCGATCTGCTCCTCGGTGCCGTTGGCGAGGACGCCGACGGCGGCGAGGCCGGTGCCGACGATCGACAGGGCGATGCCCGCGTCGCCCCAGAACAGCTCCTCCATGGCCATGGGGATGCCGAGGCCGGTGGGGTCGAAGTACTGCTGAGCGTAGAAGTCGAGGGAGTAGATTCCGATCTTGGCCGCTTCCTGGATCACCGGCCAGGGCGTCTCCTCCCGCTCGTCCCACTCGGAGGCGGCGGGGCGCATGACGTCCGCGGCGAACCCGTGGATCCAGTCCCGGACTTCCTTCTGCTCGTCGTTGAGTTCCATGATGAACTCGGCCATGACCCCTCCAGCAGTGCGTTACTTGCGGTAACCGCAGTCTGTTACTCACGAGTAAGGACTGTCAACCTCAGCGACCGATATCTCCCCTCCGATGGCATGGTGTTACGTTGCGCGAACAGCACGAATTCACCAGGGCGGGGAGCCGGACGATGGAAATGACACAGGAGAGCCGCCGTACGGCCAGCGAGCGCCGACGACGCGAGCTGCTGGAGGCCGCCGACCGCGTGGTCCTCCGCGACGGGCCCGAGGCGTCGATGAACGCCATCGCGGCCGAGGCCGGGATCACCAAGCCGATCCTCTACCGCCACTTCGGCGACAAGGGCGGCCTCTACCGCGCGCTCGCCGTACGCCACACCGACGCCCTCCTCGCCGGACTGCGCGCCGCGCTGGACTCCCCCGTACCGCGAAGGGACCGGGTCGAGGCCACCCTCGACACCTACCTCTCGGCGATCGAGGCCCGGCCCCAGGTGTACCGCTTCCTGATGCATCCGTCCGACGAGGGCCAGACCCCCGACCGCGGCTTCGACGTCGGCCGGCACTCCGCTCCCCTGCTGCGCCGCCTCGGCGAGGAGCTGGCGCAGGTGATCGCCGAGCGGGTGGACCTGGGACCGGCCGGCGGCGAGCTGGCGCGGGTGTGGGGCCACGGCATAGTCGGCATGATGCACGCGGCCGGCGACTGGTGGCTGCGGGAGCAGCCGTGTTCGCGAGCGCAACTGGTACAGCATCTCGCGGACCTGCTCTGGGGACGGCTCGCCGCGGCGGGCGACCGCCCCGGCGGCCCCGGCTTCTAGGAACTACGCGCGCCCCGCCGCCCACGGCGCCTTGGCCGCTGCCCGCAGCGCGCGGCGGCGGCGCAGGCCCGTGAGGTGGTCGACGTACAGGCCGCCGTCCAGGTGGTCGCACTCGTGCTGCAGGCACCGGGCGAAGAAGCCGGTACCGGAGATCCGGCAGGGCTCCCCGTCCACCGTGACGCCCTCGACCACCGCCTCGTCGTGGCGCGGCGTACCGGCCTCGATGCCCGGCAGCGACAGGCACCCCTCGGGGCCGCGTACGAGATCGCCGTCCACCGCCACCAGCCGCGGGTTGACCACGTGCCCGAGGTGCCGTACGTCCTCGTCGTCCGGGCAGTCGTAGACGAACACCCGCCGGTCCACGCCGATCTGGTTCGCGGCGAGGCCGACACCCCGGGCGGCGTACATCGACGCGAACATGTCCTCCACCAGCCGGGCCAGCGCCGGCCCGAAGTCGGTGACCTCCTCGCACGGCGCGTGCAGGGTCGGATCGCCGAGCAGCCGCATCGGGCGGACACGGCCGGAACTGCCGGGGAGGGAGCGGTTTCGCATGACGGAAAGGGTACGTTCCGGCCGACGACCAGCGACGTTCCGGTCCCCGCCGGCGGCCCCGCAGGACCGCGCCGAAGATGGTCCGAACGGGAACCTTCACACTTCCTCACGGGTGGTCTGGTTCGGGCTCCGGCGCGGAAATCGATAGGCTGATCCCCAACCACAGCCTCCCGGCCGGCCGGGCCGGTACGGAGGGGCGTTCCACCGGCGGCCCCAGGGGGCAGGAGGGCGCCGGATGCAAGGAGGATCTAGGACGATGGCAGGCAACACGGACCCGCTGTCGCCGCGGGCCAAGCTGGCCGTGACGGCGGGCAGGGCCGCGGCGGCGGCGTCGCGCGCGGTAGGCCGCGGCAGCGGCTCGGTGATCGGTGGCAAGGTCGCACTCCGGCTCGACCCCGACCTGCTGGCCCGGCTCGCAACCCACCTGGACGTGGTCCTGGTGTCCGCGACCAACGGCAAGACGACCACCACGCGGCTGATCGCGGAGGCACTGCGGGCCAGCGGCCCGGTCGTCTCCAACGCACTCGGCGCGAACATGCCGGCCGGCATCACCTCGGCGCTGGCCGGAGGTTCGGACGCGAAGTACGGCGTCATCGAGGTCGACGAGAAGTACCTCGCGGGCGTCGCCCGGGACGTCACCCCCAAGGCCATCGCGCTGCTCAACCTTTCGCGTGACCAGCTCGACCGCGCCGCCGAGACCCGCATGCTCGCGGAGAAGTGGCGCGAGGGGCTGGCCGGCTCCAAGGCGCTCGTCGTCGCCAACGCCGACGACCCGCTGATCGTCTGGGCGGCCTCCTCGTCCGCCAACGTCGTCTGGGTCGCGGCCGGCCAGGAGTGGAAGGACGACGCCTGGTCCTGCCCGTCCTGCGGCGGCGTGATGCAGCGCCCCGGCGACGACTGGTTCTGCGGCGAGTGCGGCTTCCGCCGCCCGACGCCGAGCTGGGCGCTCTCCGGCGACCACGTACTGGACCCGCACGGCTCGGCCTGGCCGATCAAGCTCCAGCTGCCCGGGCGTGCCAACAAGGCCAACGCCACGACCTCGGCCGCGGTCGCCGCCGCGTTCGGCGTACCCCCGCAGATCGCCCTGGAGCGGATGTACGGGGTGCAGGCGGTCGCCGGCCGGTACGACGTGGTCTCCTTCATGCAGCGCGAGCTGCGGCTGCTGCTCGCGAAGAACCCGGCCGGCTGGCTGGAGACGTTCTCGCTGATCGACCCGCCGCCGACCCCGGTGATCCTCTCCGTCAACGCCCGCGGCGCCGACGGCACGGACACCTCCTGGCTCTGGGACGTCGACTACACCCGGCTCGCCGGCCACCCGATCTTCGTGATCGGCGACCGCAAGCTGGACCTGGCCGTCCGGCTGGAGGTCGCGGGCCTGGACTTCCAGGTGTGCGAGGACGTCGACGAGGCCGTACGCCAGGCGCCGCCCGGCCGCATCGAGGTCATCGCGAACTACACCGCCTTCCAGGACCTGCGCCGCCGCGTGGGCAACTGACCGGCTCCGCAACGGACAAGGACGAGCAAGCATGAGTGAGAACAGCCTGCGTCTGGTGTGGATCTACCCGGACCTGCTGAGCACGTACGGGGACCAGGGCAACGCACTGGTGGTGGAGCGCCGCGCGCGCCAGCGCCGGCTGGACGTCCAGCGCCTGGACGTCCGCTCCGACCAGCAGATCCCCACCTCGGGCGACATCTACCTGATCGGCGGCGGCGAGGACCGGCCGCAGCGCCTGGCGGCCGAGCGGCTGCGCCGGGACGGCGGCCTGAACCGGGCCGTCTCCAACGGCGCGATCGTCTTCTCGGTCTGCGCCGGGTACCAGATCCTGGGCCACGAGTTCATCAACGACCTGGGCGAGCGCGAGCAGGGCCTCGGGCTGCTGGACGTGGTGAGCACCCGCGGCGAGGGCGAGCGGTGCGTCGGCGACGTACTGGCGGACATCGACCCGCAGCTCAACCTCCCGCCGCTGACCGGCTTCGAGAACCACCAGGGCATCACGCACCTCGGCCAGACCGCCCGGCCGTTCGCGAAGGTGCGGTTCGGCAAGGGCAACGGCGTGGGCGACGGCTTCGAGGGCGCGTGGAACGACACGGTCTTCGGTACGTACATGCACGGTCCCGTGATGGCCCGTAACCCGCACATCGCCGACCTGCTGATCAAGCTGGCGCTGGACGTGAACGCGCTGCCGCCGGTGAACGACCACTGGTACGAGGCGCTGCGCCAGGAGCGGATCGCGGCGGCGACGCAGCCGGCCTAGGTCACTGTCCGGCGGCCGGGAGCGGCTGCGGGGCAACGTTTCGGCATGCGGCCCCCCTTGCCTTCAACGGGTGAGGGGGGTTTCGTGTGCCCGGGTTCGGGGGGCTGGTTAGGTGGGTGGTTCTCGATGGATGGGGGGCTCTCGACGGGTGGCGGGGCTCCCGTGGGTTTTCCGGGTCGCGGCGCGGCAGGGCGGGGTTTCGGACGTCCTGGTCCGTAGTGCGGGCAACGGCACTACGGGGGGGCCCGGCGCTTGTAGGGTGACGGCATCCAACCGGACGACGGGGTCCGGGCATCCGGTTGAATCGCAGAGGGTTTCTACGAGCAATGCGTATTGGTGTACTCACCTCCGGAGGCGACTGCCCCGGTCTGAACGCCGTCATCCGCTCCGTCGTCCACCGCGCCGTCGCCGACCACGGTGACGACGTCATCGGTTTCCAGGACGGCTGGCGCGGCCTCCTGGAGTGCGACTACCGCAAGCTCGACCTCGACGCGGTGGGCGGCATCCTGGCCCGTGGCGGCACCATCCTCGGGTCCTCCCGCGTACAGCCCGCGCATCTGCGGGACGGCGTCGAGCGCGCCCGCGGCCACGTCGCCGACCTCGGCCTGGACGCCATCATCCCGATCGGCGGCGAGGGCACGCTCAAAGCGGCGCGGCTGCTGTCGGACGCCGGGCTGCCGATCGTCGGCGTACCGAAGACCATCGACAACGACATCGCGTCCACCGACCTGACCTTCGGGTTCGACACCGCGGTCGGCGTCGCGACGGAGGCGCTGGACCGCCTCAAGACCACCGCCGAATCGCACCAGCGGGTGCTGATCGTCGAGGTCATGGGCCGGCACACCGGGTGGATCGCGCTGCACTCCGGCATGGCGGCCGGCGCGCACGCCGTCGTGGTGCCCGAGCGGCCCTTCGACATCGAGGAGCTGTCGGAGCGGGTCGCGGCCCGGTTCGACGCCGGCAAGAAGTTCGCGATCGTCGTCGTGGCGGAGGGCGCGAAGCCGCGGCCGGGCTCGATGGACTTCGAGGTCGGCGGCAAGGACATGTACGGCCACGAGCGCTTCGCGGGCGTCGCCCGGCAGCTGGCCGTCGAGCTGGAGCAGCGGCTCGGCAAGGAGGCCCGTGCGGTGATCCTGGGGCACGTGCAGCGCGGCGGCACCCCGACCGCTTACGACCGTGTGCTCGCGACCCGCTTCGGCTGGCACGCGGTGGAGGCGGCGCACCGCGGCGACTTCGGGATGATGACCGCGCTGCGCGGTACGGACATCACGCTGGTGCCGCTGGCCGAGGCCGTCGAGACGCTGAAGACCGTGCCGGGCGACCGGTACGCGGAGGCCGAGTGGGTGCTCTGAGCGGCGGAGATCGCTCCAGGTAGTCGCACCACGTACGAGCCGCCCCCGGTCACCGTTCGCGCCGGGGGCGGCTCTAGGCTGGTCGCGGAGCATTGGTGCGAATCAGGAGCGAGCGGATGGATCACAGCGGGCACGGCATGATGATGGATCTGCCGCCGTTCACGCTGGGGCGCGGGCTGGAGTTCGGCGGCGACGCCTTCTTCCTCGTCGGCTGCCTGCTGGGGCTGGCGCTGTACGGCTGGGCCGTGCTGCGGCTGCGGCGGCGCGGCGACACCTGGCCGGTGGGCCGGATCGTGGCCTGGGTCGTGGGTGTGCTGAGCGTCGCGCTGGTGATGTGCACGAAGCTGAACGACTACGGCATGGCCATGTTCAGCGTCCACATGGTGCAGCACATGGTGATCAGCATGCTGTCGCCGATCCTGCTGCTGCTCGGTGCGCCGGTGACGCTGACACTGCGGGCGCTGCCGACGGCGGGGCGCGGCCGCAAGGGGCCGCGTGAGCTGCTGGTGGCGCTGCTGCACAGCCGGTACATGCGGATCATCACGCATCCGGCTTTCACGATTCCGCTGTTCATCGCGAGCCTGTACGCGCTGTACTTCACGCCGCTGTTCGACTTCCTGATGGAGTCGCGGGCCGGGCACATCGCGATGATGGTGCACTTCCTCGCCGTGGGCCTGGTGTTCTTCTGGCCGATCATGGGCGTGGACCCGGGGCCGCACCGGCCCGGTTACGTGATGCGGATGCTGGAGCTGTTCGCGGGCATGCCGTTCCACGCGTTCTTCGGCATCGCGCTGATGATGGCGTCGGAGACGATGGTCAAGACGTTCCGGAACCCGCCGGCGTCGCTGGGTGTGAACGCGTTGTCGGATCAGCAGGCGGCGGGCGGTATCGCCTGGGCTTTCAGTGAGATTCCGTCGGTGCTGGTGCTGATCGCGCTGGTCTTCCAGTGGTACACGACGGAGAAGCGGCAGTCGGTGCGGAAGGACCGGGCGGCGGACCGGGACGGTGACAAGGAGCTGGCGGCGTACAACGCGTATCTGGCGTCGCTGAACGCACGCAGTCAGGGCAGCCGGGGCTGAGAACGGCCCGGTCGGGGGGCCGGGCGAGCGCGGCGGAATCCGGCGAAAGCTGGCGGTACGGGCCGCGGCCGGGGAACATGTTCCCAAGGCCGCGGCCCGTGGCATATCCGTGTCCGGGCTGCCGTGAGGAGGTCCAGGATGCCCGGATCGGCCAAGGCAATGGCAGGGTGCACGGTGGGCGGGCTGATTCTGGCCACGGCCTACACGGTGGCGCTGGGCAGCAGTGGCTGGCTGTGGTTCGCGTGGGTGGTGCTGGCCCTGGTGACGGTCGGGGTGGTGACCGGCAAGCGCTGGTGAGCCCGTGTGCGGCCGGTCCGGCGGGCGGCGGAGGTCAGCGGCGGCGCACGGTGGCGTGCAGGGGTGCGGCCGGCTGGAGGAGCAGGCCGACGCTCGGGTTCGGGTCGGCGGGTGCGACGTCGAGGTGGCACCGCTGGGCGAGGGTGGCGAGCAGGAGTGCGGCCTCGACCTGGGCGAAGCGGGCGCCGAGGCAGGTGCGCCGGCCGCCGCCGAAGGGGTACCAGGCGTGGTCCGGTACGGGGTCGGGGGCGTCGGGGTCCCAGCGTTCGGGGCGGAAGCTCGTGGGTTCGGGGAACCATCGCGGGTCGCGGTGGGTGGTCCACTGGCTGCACCACACGACGGTGCCGGCGGGGATGCGGGTGCCCGCGAGTGCGGCGCCGTCGAGGGCGACGGCGGGGATGAGCCAGGCTGGCGGGTAGAGCCGGAGCACTTCCTTGATGATCTGGCGGGTCCACTGCAGGCGGTCGTAGTCGTCGATGGTGGGCGGGCGGCCGGCGAGGACCCGGGCGAGTTCGGCGGTCAGCCGTTCGCGGGCCTCGGGTGCGCGGGACAGCAGGTACCAGGTCCAGGTCAGGGCGGTCGAGGTGGTCTCGTGTCCGGCGGCCCAGAGGGTGGCGGCCTCGTCGCGTACCTCTTTGGCCGTGAGCGGCCGGCCCTCTTCGTCGCGGGCGGCGAGGAGCCTGCTGAGCAGGTCGTCGCGGTCGGCGGTGTCGCCGGACCGCTGCCGGGCGCGGATGAGGCGGTGGACTTCGGCGTCGATGGTGGCGACGGCGCGGAGGAAGCGGCGCCGGCCGGGGGTGCGGACCCAGCCGGGGAGGAAGAGGCTCATGTTCCGCAGTTCGGCGCCGATGCCGTGCTCGGCCTCGGCCATCGCCTCGCCGAGCGCCCGGGTGCGGTCGCCCAGGTCGTTGCCGAAGAGGGTGCGCAGCACGATCCGCTGGGTGATCAGCGTCATCTGCTGCCGTACGTCGATGCGGTCGCCGTCGTGCCATTCGTCGGCCGCGGTCCGCGCGCATTCGACCATGGCCGAGGCATGGGCGCGTACCTGGCGGGGGCGGACGGTGGGCTGGACCAGGGACCGTTTGCGGCGCCAGTCGCTGCCCTTGCTGAGGATGAGGCTGTCGCCGATGAGCTGTTTGAAGGCCCAGCCGATCTCCAGCAGCTCGAAGGTGCGTTCCCGGGCTGCCAGGAATTCCGCGATGTGTTCGGGGTGGAAGAGGAACAGGCTGCGCTTGGGTCCGAGGGACCAGGTGACCGCGTCCCCGAAGTCGTCGCGCAGCCGGACGAGGAAGCCGAGGGGGTCCCGTCCGAAGGCGGGGAGGTTGCCGAGCAGGGGCGCGCCGCGCGGTCCGGGGACGGGCCTGAGGGGGATGGTGGACACGGGCATGGGAGCTCCCGGAACACGAGGAGGCGCGGAGGGGGCCGGTCCGATGTGCTTGCGGAGAGTATCGCAGGGTTTGCCCCGTTGATCATGGGTTCCACGCGGGCGCATCGGTATACGCCTTCGCGCCGGAGGGGGACGCGCGGGTAGCTTATTGCATGCAGGTTGCAATTGCAGGGACTAGGCGAAAGAGGCTGTCGTGAGCTCTCCGGTGGTGCTCGGGATCGAGTCGTCGTGCGATGAGACCGGCGCGGGGCTGGTGCGGGAGGGGCGGCTGCTGGGCCACGCCGTGGCGTCGAGCATGGCCGAACACGCCCGGTTCGGCGGGGTGGTGCCGGAGATCGCCGCACGGGCGCATGTGCACTCCTTCACGCCGGTCGTCCACGAGGCCCTGGACCGGGCCGGGCTGCGCATGGCGGACATCGGCGCCGTCGCGGTCACCACCGGGCCGGGGCTGTCGGGCGCCCTCCACGTGGGCCTGGCCGGCGCGAAGACGCTGGCGTACTCCCTCGGCGTGCCGCTCTACGGTGTGCACCACCTGGCCGGGCATGTCGCGGCCGACACCCTGGAGCACGGGCCGCTGCCCGATCCCTGCATGGTGCTGATCGTCTCCGGCGGGCACACCTCGCTGCTGCTCGTCCGCGACCTGGCCCGCGACCCGATCGTGCACCTGGGCGACACCGTCGACGACGCGGCGGGCGAGTGCTTCGACAAGGCGGCACGCGTCCTCGGGCTGCCCTACCCCGGCGGCCCCGCCATCGACCGCACAGCACGCGACGGTGATCCTCATGCGGTGGCGTTCCCCCGCCCGCTGACCGGGCCGCGCGACTCCCGCCACGACTTCTCCTTCTCCGGCCTGAAGACCGCCGCAGCGCGCTGGGCCGAGCGGCACCGCGCGCGGGGCGCGGCCGTGCCGGTCGCCGACGGTGCCGCCGCGCTCCAGGAAGCCGTCGCCGACGTGCTGACCCGCAAGGCGGTGGCCGCCTGCCGCGAGTACGGTGTCGCCACGCTGGTCGTGGTGGGCGGCGTGGCCGCCAACTCCCGGGTGCGGGCGCTGGCCGAGGAGCGCTGCCGGGCCGCCGGCATCGCCCTGCGGGTGCCGCCGCCGCGGCTGTGCACCGACAACGGCGCGATGATCGCCGCCGTCGGTGACCTGCTGGTGCGCGCCGGCGCCGCGCCCGCCCCGCTGGACGTCTCCATCGACCCCTCGGCGCCGCTCGTGCACGCGGCCCTGCATCCGGTCGCGCGCACGCCCGCACGAGCGGCATGACCACCGCCGCCGCCCTCCCGTCCGCCGGACCCACCCACCGGAGCGCCGAACCTTGCGTACCGCCGACATCCGCAGCCGCTTCCTCGACTACTTCGCCGCGCGCGGCCACACGGTCGTGCCCAGCGCGCCCCTGCCCACCCCGGACCCGACGCTGCTCTTCGTCAACGCCGGCATGGTGCCCTTCAAGCCGTACCTGACGGGCGTGACCGCTCCCCCGTGGCCACGGGCCACCAGCGTGCAGAAGTGCGTCCGGACACTCGACATCGAGGAGGTCGGCAGGACCACCAGGCACGGCTCGTTCTTCCAGATGAACGGCAACTTCTCCTTCGGCGACTACTTCAAGGAGGAGGCCATCGAGTACGCCTGGGAGCTGTCCACGGCCGCACCGGCCGACGGCGGCTTCGGCCTGGACCCGGACCGCGTCTGGGTCACCGTCCACCACTCCGACGACGAGGCGCGCGTCCTGTGGCGGCGGATCGCCGGGCTGCCCGACGAGCGGATCGTGGCGCGCGGCGACGAGGACAACTTCTGGTCGATGGGCGTGCCGGGGCCCTGCGGGCCGTGCTCCGAGCTGTACTACGACCGCGGCCCGGCGTTCGGCCCCGAGGGCGGTCCGGCCGTCGACGAGGACCGCTTCATGGAGTTCTGGAACCTCGTGTTCATGCAGTACGAGCGCGGCGAGGGCGGCGGCAAGTCGGGCTACCCGATCCTCGGCGAGCTGCCCCGCCGCAACATCGACACCGGCATGGGCCTGGAGCGCATGGCCACCCTGCTCCAGGACAAGGACAACCTGTACGAGATCGACGAGACCCGGCCCGTGCTGGACCGGGCAGCGGAGCTGGCCGGGGTGCGGTACGGCGCCGAGGAGGGCGCCGACGTCCGGCTGCGGGTGGTGGCCGACCACGTGCGCACCGCGCTGATGCTGCTGGCCGACGGCACCACGCCGGGCAACGAGGGCCGCGGGTACGTGCTCCGCCGGATCCTGCGCCGCGCCGTCCGGTCCATGCGCCGGCTCGGCCACCACGACCCGGCGCTGCCCGAACTGCTGCCCGTGGCCCGGGACTGCATGGCCCCCAGCTACCCGGACGTCGCCGAGTCGTTCGCCCGGATCGCCGACCAGGCGTACGGCGAGGAGGACGCCTTCCGCGCCACCCTCAAGCAGGGCACCACCGTCCTGGACACCGCGATCTCCGAGGTGAAGCGGCAGGGCCGGCGGGCGCTGCCCGGCGACCGGGCGTTCCTGCTGCACGACACGTACGGCTTCCCCATCGACCTCACCCTGGAAATGGCCGCCGAACAGGGCGTGGAGGTGGACCGCGAGGGCTTCACTGCGCTGATGACCGAGCAGCGCGAGCGGGCCCGCGCCGACGCCCGTGCCCGCAAGGCCGGTGCCAGCGCCGACACCTCGGCGCTGCGCGGCGTGCTGGACGCGCACGGCCCGACCGACTGGCGGGCCTGGGAGGCCCTGGCCACCGAATCCCGCGTACTGGCCGTCCTCGGGGCCGAGGGCCCGGTGCCCGTGGCGCGGACCGGTGAGATCGTGACCGTCGTCCTGGACCGCTCGCCCTTCTACGCGGAGTCCGGCGGCCAGGAGAGCGACGCGGGCACGCTGTCGGGGACATCGGTGGAGGCCGAGGTGCTCGACGTCCAGCGTCCGCTGCCAGGGCTGGTCGTCCATCAGGTGCGGGTCACCGCGGGCGAGCTCGCCGCCGGGGACGCGGTGCACGCGGCCGTCGACGCCGAGTGGCGGCTCGGCGCCCGGCAGGCGCACTCCGGCACCCACGTCCTGCACGCCGCCCTGCGCGAGGTCCTGGGCCCCACGGCCCTCCAGTCCGGCTCGTACAACCGGCCCGGCTATCTGCGCCTGGACTTCCCCCGGCGCGGCGCCCTCGCCCCCGCCGTGCGCAGCGAGGTGGAGGAGGTCGCCAACCGGGCCCTCCGCCGGGATCTGCCCGTGGAGGTGAAGTGGATGCCGCTCCCCGAAGCCAGGGAGCTGGGGGCGCTCGCCCTGTTCGACGAGACGTACGGGGACAACGTCCGCGTCGTGGAGATCGGCGGGGCCTGGTCGCGGGAGCTGTGCGGCGGCACCCACGTCGCGCACGCCTCCCAGATCGGCACCATCGCGCTGACCTCCGAGGGGTCGGTCGGTGCCGGGATGCGCCGGCTGGAGGCGGCGGTCGGCATCGAGGGCTTCGCGTACCTCGCCCGGGAGCGGGACCTGGTCACGGGGATCGCCGAACAGCTCGGGGCGCCGCGCGCCGAGCTGCCCGACCGGATCGCCGGACTGCTGGACCGGCTCAAGGCCGCCGACCGGGAGAACGCCCGGCTCAAGCAGCAGGCCGTCGCGCAGCGGGCCGGCGAGCTGTCGGCCGGTGCGGTGGACGCCGGCGGGGTGCGGGTCGTGACCGCGACCGCCGAGGGCGGCACGGACGAGGCCCGGTCCCTGGCCACGGCCGTACGCGACCGGCTGTCGGCCGCGGTGCCGGGCGTGGCCGGTGTCGGTACGGCTTCCGGGGTGGTCGTCATCGCGCTGAACAAGGCCGCGCGGGAGGCGGGCCTGGACGCGTCCGCGCTGGTCAAGCAGCTGCTGGGCGGCCGGGGCGGGGGCTTCGGCGAACTGGCGCAGGGCGGCGGCGTGCCCGCCGAGCAGCTGGCCGGCACGCTGGCGGAGCTGCCCCGCCTGGTCGGCGACCGCTGACCCGCCTCGTCGGCGATCATTGATCAGGCACCGGCCGCTCGGCGGCCGGTGCCTTCGGCTGCCTGCTGGTTACAGCGCCGAGACCGTCGTCAACTCGCGCTCCGCCTCGCGCTGCCGGGCGGCGAAGGGGCACTGCCAGTCGGCGGGCTTGGGGCGGCCGGAGTAACGGCGGGCTTCGGAAAGCTGCTCGTACTCGTACAGGTTCGGATTGATATCGCCCTGCAGCTTGATGTCCTGCTTGCGAATCTTGTCCGCCAGCCGGTCCCACATGCCCGCGCCCTTGATGCTGGCGAACTGCTCGTGGGAATTGAAGGCCAGCATCGGGAAAGGAGGCCGACGGCCCCAGCGACGGTGGGTCTCGTGCAGGCCGATCACGAAGAAGGGATGGCCGGCCACGGAGAACGCGAACTCACCGGACTGCGGATCGGACGAATAGCCCTCGGCCCAGCGATGACTTTCCGCGTCCTGTTCGTGGAGCAGCTGCAGCTGTTCCCAGAGCAGCTCTTCGAACCGCAGCTCATCGACCCCGCGGGGTTCCTCGAAGGTCGCGATGAAGCTGGTGAAGGTGCGGGCGCTCCAGTCCGCCGAGCCGACGAATTCCGCGAGATCCAGCGCCATCAGCCGGGCGGATTCCTCGGTGCCCATCCGGTCGTAGTGCCGGTGCGTGATACCGCCCCGACGCCAGGCCGAACGGCCCGCCAGGCAGGAGAACCGGTCACCCAGTATGAACTCCTCGACCTCGCCACGCGCATCCGTCGTCATGGCCAGCCTTCCTTCCAATTACGTGCCTCCTCAGCGGGAGCCGTTCCTGCGTGCGTGCAAATGCGCCCACCCTGTACCGGCGGCTCCCGGGATCCGCGTGCGAGGGCAAGTCGTCGCCGCACGCGGGCAGGACCGAGTCCGCTGGAAACGGGGAAGGGTCGCTGAGTGATTGTGACGGCCAAAGGCCGGTCAAAGAAAATCCGCGGGAAAATTGCCCACGACGAATCGCTCACATCTCGGGACGACCACGGCGTTTCACGGACGGTGAGCGGGCGGTTCGGCGTGGCGGACGGGCCGAAACGGGCAGGCGTCCCGCGAACGGGTCCCTGTGCGGGGAGCCGTGGAGTGAGAGCCCGGTGCCGTCCCTGAGACCTTCCGGCGGCAGGCCGCGGGTCAGGTGGCGCTGCGCTCGCTCTCGCTGCGGAGTTCGCGGGCGACGGCACGGTTGCGGGCGTCGTCCGGCCGCCCGGCGGCGCTGCCGGGGCGGCCGGCCCTGAGCAGCTCGCGCCATCGTTCGGGGCTCCAGTCGGCCGGCCGGGTCGTGGCGAGGAAGTGCTCCACCGTGGCCAGGAAGCGGGTCGGATCCGCGGTGAAGGGGAAGTGCCCGGCGCCGTCGAAGACCTCCAGCCGGCTGCCGGGCATCGCGGCGTGCGCGCGATGGGCGTGCCGTACGGGGATCACGCCGTCCCGGGCGCCCCACAGGAGCAGCGTCGGCATGCCCTCGGCCAGGTAGCAGCGGTCCAGCATGGTGACGACCTGGCCCCGCCAGTCCACCACCGCCCGCAGGGTGTGCACGAAGGCGCTGCGGGACGCCGCGTCCGGCAGCGCGTCGACCAGCCGCATCAGGACCGCCGCGTCCTGGCCCAGGTCCGTGCCGAGCGCCCTGAGCAGCCCGAGGGCCAGCCGGGTCTGGCAGCGCATGCCCGGAAGGCCGAGCACCGAGAGCAGCGCGGCCGCCACCGGCATCGACACGACCCGCAGGACGGGAGTGACCTCCCGCCCCACTCCCCCGGCGCTGACCAGCACCAGACGCTCGGTGCGCTCCGGGAACTGGTACGCGAACTGCATCGCCACCCCGCCCCCGAGCGAGTGCCCGATGAGGCTCACCCGGTCGATGCCGAGCACGCCGAGCAGGTCGCGGATGCCGTTGGCGTAGGCGGCCACGGAGTAGTCGGCGCGTGGCTTGTCCGAGGCGCCGTGGCCGAGCAGGTCGGGGGCGATGACCGTGTGGTTCCGGGCGAGCGCCGGGATGATGCCGGCCCAGGTCGCCGAGGAGTCGCCGATGCCGTGGACGAGGACGACGGCCGGGCCGCGGCCCGCGCAGCGGTAGGCGCGGCGGTAACCGTGCACCACGTGGTAGCGCAGCTCCACGTCCTCGGGCACGGCGGCGTGCAGCCGCCCCGCGCGGGGCGGACGCGGTCCGATGGCCACGGGCACCACCTTCCCGGGCGGCCGGCAGGGTCCGCGTACGAGCGTAGAAGCTGCCGCGCCCCCGCACCGTTACCGGAGCGTTTCCCGTCCGCTCCGCCGCCCGGCCCGCGAGGCCCGCCGCGGTGCGGGCCGGTACGCACGGCGTGCCTTCCGGCCGTGCTCCTGCGTGGCGGGAGGCGCCGGACGGCGTGTTCGCCCCGGACCGGCGGGCGCGGCGCGTGTGCGGCCGAAGTACGCCGTAGCGCTCGACGCTCCTGGCCGGGGATATGACGAATAGCTGTGCACGATCTGATGGTTCGCCTCACTCGTCCGGGCGAGATCGACTGACACCCCCGCACGAATGGCGCAACGCTCATCGCACGGCCGGGTCACCCACTGCTCGGCCCTGGATTCTCTCGACAAGGAGTTCCGCCATGAGCGTTCGCCGTTTCCTGACCGGTGCCATCGGTGCCGCGGCCCTCGTCCTCGGCATGTCCGTCGCGGCCGCCCCCGGTGCGGCCGCCGATCCCTGCGGCTTCTACGAGACCGGCAGCGACGCGTACTACAACCACTGCACGAACGACGGCTCGCACGTGGTCATCGAGGTGGAGGTGTGGGGCCCCAACTACGAGCGCTGCGTGGGCCCCGGCGTGACGTGGCTGGGCTCCTCCGGGAAGATCGACGGCGCGCACTACGTCGGCCGCACCTGCTGATCCGGTACGACGGCGGGGCCGGCCGGCGGAAGCCGGCCGGCCCCGGTCTCGCGCCGGTACCGGAGTAGGGCTGACGCGGCGTGCGGGTTCAGTCCTTGCGGCCCGTGGCGGCGACCGTGACGCCCAGGCCGATCATGGCGAGCCCGCCCACGCCGCCGACCGCCGCGAGCCGCCGCGGCGAGCGGGCGAACCAGCTCCGCGCCGCGGCGGCACCCAGTCCCCACACGCTGTCGGAGGCCACCGCGATGGCGTTGAAGACCAGCCCGAGCAGCAGCATCTGCGCCACGACGTGCCCCTGCCCGCGGTCCACGAACTGCGGCAGCACGGCGGCGAAGAACACGACCGTCTTGGGGTTTGCCACCCCGACCGCGAACCCCTCGCCCAGCGTGCGCAGGCTGCCGTGCGCGGGCCCGTCACCGGCGAACGCGGCCGTCAGGGAGCGGCGTTGCCGCACCGCCTTCACGCCGAGGTACACCAGGTACGCGGCGCCCACGAGCTTCAGGGCCGTGAAGACGAGGAGCGAGCGCTCCACCACGGCGCCGATCCCGAAGGCCACGGCCACGACGAGGACGTACGCGCCGAGCGTGTTCCCCACGACCGTGGTCAGCGCGGCCCGGCGCCCCTGCGCCAGCGCCCGTCCGATCACGAACAGCACACTGGGGCCGGGCACCACTATCAGCAGCAAGGACATGAGCGCGAAGGCCGGCAACCGGTCGGTGGACACCATGGCGCTCATATAAGCAGCCGGGTCACCAGAGGGGGAGCGAATTCTGTTCGCCCGCCGGGCGCGGGCCGGACAACCGCCGCTCCTCCGCGCCGATGCGGACGTCGTTGATGCTCGCCTCCCGGCGGCGCATCAGCCCGTTCTCGGCGAACTCCCACAGTTCGTTGCCGTAGGAGCGCCACCACTGGCCGGCCGCGTCATGGCACTCGTACTGGAAGCGGACCGCGATCCGGTCGCCCTCGAAGGCCCACAGCTCCTTGCGCAGTACGTAGTCCAGCTCCCGGGCCCACTTCTCCCGCAGGAAGGCCGTGACCTCGTCCCGCCCGGTGAGGTACCGGTCCCGGTTCCGCCAGACGGTGTCCTCGGTGTAGGCGAGCGCGACGCGTTCGGGATCGCGGGTGTTCCACGCGTCCTCAGCAGCCCGGACCTTCTGTCGCGCGGTCTGCTCGTCGAAGGGCGGGAAGGGGGGCCGGGCTGCTGACATGGCGGTCTCCTGTCGTCGTGCGTCTTTCGCGCACCGGTGCACACCGGTGGAGAACGTGCGTTCTCCACGTCTCTCGACTAGCTTAGAGAACGCACGTTCTCCGCGGCCAGTGAATGGCCGGGGAGGGGACACAGGAGACGCCGTGAATCATGACGAGGCCCGCACCCGGCTGCTCGACGCCGCCGACCGGCTGTTCTACGAGCGCGGCGTCCAGGCCGTGGGCATGGACGAGCTCCGCGCCGCCGCCGGGGTGTCGTTGAAGCGGCTGTACCAGTGTTTTCCCGCCAAGCGTGAGCTGGTGGAGGCGTATCTGCGGCGCCGCGACGAGCGCTGGCGCGCCGCTTTGGCGGAGTACGTCGCCGCGCACGGGGCCACGCCGGCGGACAGGGTGCTGGCGGTGTTCGACTGGCTGGCGGAGTGGTTCGCGGGCCCCGGCTTCCGCGGCTGCGCCTTCGTCAACGCCTACGGCGAGCTGGGTGCGGTCTCGGACGGCGTGGCCGGGGCCGCGCACGACCACAAGTACGCCGTCCGGGGATACACGACCGGGCTCGCGGCGGCCCTGGGAGCAGCCGAACCGGACGTACTGGGCGGGCAGTTGGCGCTGCTGATCGACGGCGCCGTCACCACGGCCGCGATCAACGGCGACCCGTCGGCCGCCCGCCTCGCCCGTGACACGGCCGCGGCCCTGCTCGTGGCCGCGGTGCCCGCCGGTTCCTAGCCGCCGGCCCGCGCGGCCGGGAAGATCCGGTCCAGGTGGTGGTCGAGGACGGCGGTGGCGGACCGTGGACTGCGGTGGCCGACGAGGACGCTCGTACCGAGCCCGGCGGACAGGGCGAGCAGGCCGGCCGCCTCCATCCGCGCGTCCAGGCCCTCCGGCGTGCGCCCGGCGTCCCGCGCCTGCTGGAGCAGGCCGGTGAGGGTGTCCTCCGCCGCCTCTGGGTTCTTCAGGAACGGCTGGGCGGCGAGCGCCTCGTCGGTCACGGCCAGCACGGCGTACGAGGTGTAGAGGAGGTGGAAGGTGCGGCTCTCCTCGTCGGTCGGCAGCGCCGCCTTCAGCAGCGCCTCGACCGTCGCGCGCGGCCCGGGCTCGGCACCGGCGGCCCGGACCCGGGCGGCGACCCGCGCGCCGAACCCCTCGACCAGGTGCTGCAGCCCGTGGAGCAGCAACTTCTCCTTGGTCTCGAAGTAGTACTGCACCAGCCGCAGCGACACCCCCGCCTCCGCGGCCACGTCGCGCATGCCCACCGCGTGCAGTCCGCGGCGCCCGGCGACCCGCACCAGGGCCTCGGCGATCTCGGCGCGCCGTACGTCGTGGTCCACGCGTTTGGGCATTGCCGCGCCTCCGCTCACCGATGTGTCCGCCTGCCGTCGTGCGGCGGGCCGCACCGGAGCGGACCCGCCTTTTGATGATACGCACGTACCATCATCATGGTACGGTCGTATCACAAAAACTGGATGCTCCCCGGAGGTGGCCGACCATGCCCGAGACCACGACCCGCACCCGGAAGGACGTCGGCCGCTATGTGAACGCGGCCCTGCGCGACCGCTACTTCGCCGCCTGCGACGCGGTGTTCGCGCTGGGGGCGCGGGCGTGCGCGGAGACGGACGTGGAGACGGCCTTCGGCACCACGCACGTGTACCGGTACGCCCCCGAGGACCCCGCCGCGCAGGCCCGCACCCCGGTCGTCCTGGTGCACGGCGCGGGCAGCTGCTCCGCCATGTGGTACCCCAACACCCCCGCGCTCAGCGCCGATCGGCCCGTCTACGCGATCGACACCCCCGGCGACCCGGGCCGCAGCGTGCAGCGCGCGCCACTGCACCGTCCGGAGCGGGCCGCGCAGTGGCTGGAAGAGACGCTGGCCGGGCTCGGGCTGGACCGGGTGCACCTCGTCGGCGCCTCCTACGGCGGCTGGCTCGCCCTGAACCAGGCGCACCGCGGGCCCGGCCGGCTGGCCTCGGTCACCCTGCTCGATCCGGGCGGCCTGGAGAAGGTGGGGCTGCGCTTCTTCGTCTGGATCTTCGCCGGCCTCTTCGCGACCTTCGCACCCGAGGCGCTCCGTCCGCGGCTGGCCGCCTGGCTGGAGCAGCCGGTCCTCGTCGTGCCGGAGCTGCGCGCGATGATCAGGGCCGGCGTCCGCGCCCACCGCATCCGCCGCCCGGCCCCGCTGCCGCTCACCGACGACGAACTCCGCACCGTCCGCACCCCGCTGCTCCTCCTGATGGGCAGGCGGAGCCTCCTCGTGCATCCGCGGCGGCAGGTCGAGCGCGTCCCGCGGCTGGTGCCGGGCGCCTGTGCCGAGATCGTCGCGGACACCGGCCACGGGCCGTGGATCGATCACGCGGAGCGGATGAACGCCCGGATGCTCGCCTTCATGGACACGGTCGACTCGCGGCCGGCGGCCGGGTAACCGGCCCGCGCCCGGGGCCACTTCTTCGAGAGCGCTCTCACCAACTTATTGACAGGCTCGCGCCAACAGCGCTTCACTTCCCGAAGACACGACAGGTCCGGACCATATCGGACCGCACCCACCCGCACCGGTCGGCGTCCCTCGCGCCCCTCGTACGGCCGAGCCCTCGCCCGGCCGCGCGGTCCCCCTCTCCGCCCCCACACCCCGAGGGAGTCAGATGTCCCTACGCGTGCCCATACCGAGACACCGGCGCTTTCTCCGCGGCACGGCGCTGGCCGCCGCCGCGCTCACCGCCGCGCTGAGCTGGGCGCCCGGCTCCGCCGTCGCGGCGGCCCCGCCCGCCGAACGCACCGCGTCCACTCAGGCGGTGACCTTCGAGGACAACTTCGACGGCCCGGCCGGATCGGCCGTGGACGGCGGCAAGTGGCAGCTGGAGACCGGCGACAACGTGAACAACCACGAGCGCCAGTACTACACCGCCGGCAACTCCAACGCCGCCCTGAACGGCCAGGGTCAGCTGGTCATCACCGCGCGCAAGGAGAACCCCAACAACTACCAATGCTGGTACGGCCGTTGCGAGTACACCTCGGCCCGGCTGAACACCTCCGGGAAGTTCACCGCACAGTACGGCCATGTCGAGGCCCGGATGAAGGTGCCGCGCGGCCAGGGCATGTGGCCGGCGTTCTGGATGCTCGGCAACGACATCGGTCAGGTCGGCTGGCCCAACAGCGGCGAGATCGACATCATGGAGAACGTCGGCTTCGAGCCCGGTACGGTGCACGGCACCATCCACGGCCCCGGCTACTCCGGCAGCGGCGGCATCGGCGCCGGGTACACCCTCCCGAACGGGCAGGCCTTCGCCGACGCCTTCCACACCTTCGCCATCGACTGGGCGCCGGACTCCATCACCTGGTCGGTGGACGGCAACGTCTACCAGCGCCGCACCCCCGCCGACCTCGGCGGCAAGCAGTGGGCGTTCAACAAGCCGTTCTTCCTCATCCTCAACCTCGCCGTCGGCGGCTACTGGCCCGGCGACCCCGACGGGTCGACCTCCTTCCCCCAGCAGCTCGTCGTCGACCACGTCAAGGTCACCACCTCCGACAGCGCCGGCACCACCGGCACCTTCCGGGGGCTGTCCGGCAAGTGCCTGGACGTGGCGAACGCCAGCACCGCCAACGGGACGAAGGTGCAGCTCGCCAACTGCAACGGCAACGCCGCGCAGCGCTGGACGACGGGCGCCGACAGCACCGTACGGGCGCTCGGCAAGTGCCTCGACGCCGCGAGCGCCGGTACGGCTGACGGCACCCGCGTACAGCTGTGGGACTGCAACGGCACGGGCGCGCAGCGGTGGTCGTACAACGCGTCGAGCAACGACTTGGTCAACCTCCCCGCGAACAAGTGCCTGGACGTCGTCGGCAACAACCCGGCCGACGGCACGCCGACCCAGCTGTGGACGTGCACGGGCGCCGCGAACCAGAAGTGGTCACTGGTGACGTGAGAAAGCGGTCACCGGCGGCGCAGGGAAACGGGAGTCCACACCGCTGGTGACAGGTGGCAGCGACGCGCTGCCGCGTACCACTGTCTTCAACAGTCGTACGCGGCAGCGCGTTCGGCATGTCACCACTCCAGCGGGGTCGGCCCCTCCGCCCCACCCTCACCGGACAGCCGCTCGGCCACCGCGGGCGGCAGTGGCGTGGACCCCAGAAGGCCCGTGACGAGCGAGACGGTGAGCCGGTGCCAGTCGCCGGCTCTGCGCAGCATGGGGTGGTCGCCGCCCCGCATCGTCACGGTGCACGGGCGAGCGCCCGCCTCGGCGGCCCGGGCGGCGAACCGCCAGGAGTCACGCGGATCGGTCGTACGGTCCCGGTCTCCGTGCACGAGGACCAGGCGGCGGCCGTCCAGCTGCGCCACCGGCTCACCGGCGGGGCACCACGGGGCGAGGGCCACGACGGACCGTACGAGCGGGTGCCCGGCGGCCCGCAGCGCCGCACGGCCGCCCATGGAGTGCCCGACCAGCACGACGGGCACCTCCCCCGCGAGTTCGATCAGCTCGTCGACCGCGCGCCGGGCGTCCAGCGCCGCGTCCTCCCGGTCGCCGTTCCACCCGCGGTGGCGGTACCGCACCTCCCCCACGAACACGCTGTCCTGCGCCGTCGCCCGCGCGATCGCCCGGGTGAAGGGGCGCATGCGGGCGGCCGCCAGGTTCCCCCGCCGGGGCGCGTCGAGCCCCTCTTCCCGCCCGCCGTGGAGCACGAGCACAGCGGCCGCCGCCGTCCGGGCCGTGGCGGCCCGCGTCACCAGCGCGGAATCCACGCCGCGCACCCCCGTCTCCTGCACCGTTCCCGCCTCGCCTCGCTCGTCGACATCTGTCGGCCAGTCCTGCCCACCATGTCAGCACCTCAAGCAGAACGCTCCTCCTGGCGCCACCCGCTCCTGCCACCCTTTTGTAACTACTAGTATGTACATTCCTGACCCGGGCTCCCGCCCCATCCCCGAGGAGAAACCCCATGCCACTGGTCCGTATCGACGCGATGGGCACCGCCGGCGAACACCTCGACGCGCTCGGCCGCGCCGTGCACGACGCCCTCGTGGAAACGCTCGGCTTCCCGCCCGACGACCGCTTCCAGATCCTGACCGGCCACGACGGCACGCACAGCACACTGCGCTACGACGACTACCTCGGCGTCCACCGCGACGACGGCATCGTCTACGTCGCCCTCACCATGCGCGCGGGACGCACCGCCGAGCAGAAGAAAGCGCTGTACCGGCGCATCGCCGAACTGGCCCAGGAGTACGCCGGGACCGAGCCGCGGAACGTGTTCATCACCCTCACCGAGAACGCACCGGTCGACTGGTCACTCGGCAACGGCGAGGCGCAGTACGCCGCTTCCCCACCGGCTTGACCGGGCCCTCACGGCGTCAGGACGCGTCGGCGAGCCGGCCGCGGAGCATGGACTCCATGACCGCCAGGTAGCGGTCCGTCCGCCGGCGGCCGAGGACGAACGGGTTCGGGCCGTCGGGGGCTGCGCGGAGCTGCTCGGCGCGCTGGAGGCCGTGGTCGTTGGGGTGATTGGAGAGTTCCACGTCGGCGCCCGCTCGGCGCGTCCGGTGCCGGAAGGTGCGGAGGGACGCCAGGTAGGCGCGGAGCTCCGCGGGCGTGCCGGGCGGGTTGGTGCCGCCCCACAGCATGGCCGTGTGCCGCGCGCGGCCGGCCCGTACGGGGAGGACGGGTGAGACGGTGCCCGGGGTGTGGCCGGGAGTGCGGTGCAGCCGGATCGTCGTGCCGCCGAGCGTGAGGCGCTGTCCGTCCGTGATCTCCAGGTCCCGGTCGGGGGCGTGGTCCGGGCGGGTGCGGGCGACGAGGTCCCAGTCGGCGGGCGTCATCAGCACGCGAGCCCCGTAGCGGTCGGCCAGGTACTGCGCGCCGCCGATGTGGTCCCCGTGGCCGTGGGTGGCGATGACGTACTTGATGGTCTGCGGGCGGGCGCCCAGTTCGCGGAGCCCGCCGACGATGACGCTCTCGGCCTCTGCAGGGGAGGTGAGCGCGTCGATCAGTACGATCCCGTCGTCGGTCAGCACCGCCATGGCGGAGACCCAGCCCGCGCTCAGGAAGGCGAGATTGTCGAAGAGCCGGAGCGGGGCCGGCGCGGGCGGCCGGGGGAACTCGACGCCGGGGGTCAGTGCGGAGGCGACGGCACGCAGGACCGGGTCGCGTCCGGCGAGCCTGCGCGCCCGGTCGTAGTGCGCCTGCGCGTCCTCCTCCGCGGCCACGGCCGGCGCGGCGAGGGCAGACGTTCCGGCACCGGCTCCGGCGGCGAGGCCGAGGGCGGCCAACTGTCCGAAGCGACGCCGCGAGAGCTGTCGGCCGGCCGATCCGTCAGGGCGGTACGAGGACGTCATGGGCAGCTCCCGGGCCGTGACCGGCAGGTGAGTGGCGACCGTCCCGGCACCTGCGCCGAGCCGCACTCACGATACGGGAGCCCCGCGGTGGACGGGCGTGTTCCGCCTCCCCGACATCACGGCCGTGGGTTCGTACGGTGCCAGCGGGGGCGGGCGTCGAGGCCGCTGCGGCCGGCCACGGACGCGCAGCGGGGGCAGACACGTTGGACGCGGTCCGCGGCGCCGCCGGACTCGGGGAGGATGTCGGGCCATCCGACGTGCGGGAAGCGTGCCAGCTGCGAGCGGCTGAGGGAGAGGCCGCACACGGTCTGGTTCAGGCCCTGTTCCCAGGCGTGCACCTCGCCCGCGGGAAGCCGGCGGCGGCCGTCCTCCTCGTCCGTCCACTGCCCCGATGCCGCTACCGCGTACCGCTTCACCGCCGCCATGTGCTGCCGCTCCTCCTCCCGTCGCTCGGGGTACGGCTCCGCCGGGTGTCCGGCGGAGCCGCGGCCCGGAGCGTCGTCCGTCCGCTCACGGGTGCCCGTCAGCGGGTGACGACATGCCGCTCATCGGGGACGCAGTGCGTCATGGTGAGGCCGGAGACGTCACGCGGCGGATTGTCGCCGAGGTTCGACAGCCGCTTGCGGTCCTCGTCCGTCAGGTCCTGGCCGGCCAGCGGCTTCAGGTGGGTGACATCCTGCGGACCGATGCCCAGGCCCTTGCCGACCCGCAGGCCCAGGTCGTTCTCGACCAGCAGGAAGTGCCACACCATCCGCTCCTGGACCGCGCGGTCGGCCTGGGAGATCAGGGTGATGAAGTTGTTCACCAGCTCGTCGCGCTCCCAGTCCTCCATGAGGCAGTACCGCTGGCCCGCCTGGAGGTAGTCGTTGGCGCGCGGGATGCGCTTGCGGGTGAGCCGGCCCCGGATCTCGGGCCCCTGCTCGTCGTGGGTGGGGTACTGGCCCTCGTGCAGCCCGCCGGTGATCGACGGCTCGTAGTTGACCTCCGGGTTGCCCCCGTGCTGGTCCTGCTCGTACGCCATGAGGCCGTCGCGCTGGTTGGTGTGCACGGTGGCGTTCTTGGCGCGGTTGACCGGCAGCTGAAGGTAGTTCGGGCCGACGCGGTACCGCTGGGTGTCGCTGTAGGAGAAGGTGCGTCCGACGAGCATCTTGTCGTCGGAGAAGTCCAGTCCGTCGACGAGGACGCCGGTGCCGAAGGAGATCTGCTCGTTCTCGGCGAAGTAGTTGTCCGGCATGCGGTTCAGCACCATCCGGCCGACGGGCTGCGGCGGGAAGTCCTGCTCCGGCCAGGTCTTGGTGTCGTCCAGCGGGTCGAAGTCCAGCTCGGAGTGGTCGTGGTCGTCCATCATCTGGACGAGCAGCTCCCACTCGGGGTGGTCGCCGCGGCCGATCGCCTCGTACAGGTCCTTGGTCGCGTGACCGAGCTCCCCGGCCTGTACGTTGGCCGCGTCCTCCTCGGTCATGCTGCGTACGCCCTGCTTGGGCATCCAGTGGTACTTGACCAGGACGGTCTTCCCCTCGCCGTTGACCCACTTGTAAGTGTTGACGCCGAAGCCCTGCTGGTGGCGGTAGTCGGCGGGGATGCCGCGGGGGCTGAAGAGGTTGACGAGCATGTGCATCGACTCCGGGGTCTGCGACATGAAGTCGAAGATCCGGGCCGGCTTCTGCTCGTGCGTGACCGGGTCGGGCTTGAGCGCGTGGATGACGTCGGGGAACTTGATGGCGTCCCGGATGAAGAACACGCCCAGGTTGTTGCCGACCAGGTCCCAGTTGCCGTCCTCGGTGTAGAACTTCACCGCGAAACCGCGCGGGTCGCGGGCGGCCTCGGAGGAGTCCCGGCCGCCGATGACGGTGGAGAAGCGCACGGCCACGTCGGTGCGCTTGCCGGCCTCCTGGAACAGCTTGGCCCGGCTGTACCGGCCGATCGGCTCCTCGCCCCACTTCCCGTAGCTCTCGAAGTAGCCGTAGGCCGTCACACCGCGGGCGTGCACGACGCGCTCCGGGATGCGCTCGCGGTCGAAGTGGCTGATCTTCTCCAGGAACTGGTAGTTCTCCAGAGTGGCGGGTCCGCGCGCGCCGACCGTCCGCTGGTTCTGGTTGTCGTAGACCGGGTGGCCCTGACGATTGGTCAGCACGGGGCGGTCGTCGCCGGGGGCCGGCCCCTGGCTTGCTACGTCTGTCACTGCTCTCGGTTTCCTTCAGCACTCGAAGACGCTCGGTCCGCGCCGTATGGGTAGGGCTCGGGTGGAACAGGGGTACCCATTCGGGCGGAATCAGTGCAGAAGTTCACCATCTTGGCCTGCACCCGGTCGGCGCAGCGGCGCTATCGGTCACAGCGGGGCACTGCCCATGTCTCGCGCACCGGTCAGGAACAGGGCGGGCCGGGCGGCGTCCCGGCCGGCAGGAGCCTGCGCTCGGCCGCGGTGTAGTCGCGCCCGGCGGCGGCGCGCAATGCCCGGAACTGGGGGCCGGGGCGGAGGGTGAAGGTGCGGCGGTGGTCACGGTTCCGGTCCGGAATCCGGTGCGCCGAGCGCAGCTCTCGGGGTGTACGCGGCCTCGGGTGAACCGGGCCTCACCGTCAGCGCGGTCACCAGAGCCAGCGGCGTCAGCCCGGGCAGCCTGTACCACCACTTCGGCAGCATCGACGGCCTGGTCACGGCGCTCACGCTGCGCTGGCTGGGGCGGCTGCTCGACCGCCTGTCCGGGGCCCTGGAGCGGACCCGCACCGCCCGCTCGGGCATCCGGGCCGTCGTCCGTGCCTACCTGGATTTCCTCCGGGAGCATCCGGACGCGGCGCGGCTCGTGCACTCCGCGAGCGCCGACCGTTACGGCATGGCGCACGCCCCGCAGATCCGTGCCGCCCCGGAGGCCCGGCTGTCGCCGATCGCCGGCTGGATCCAGGGCCGTACCGACGCCGGTGAACTCGCCCCGCTGCCCACCCCGCTGCTGGAGTCCCTCCTGCTCGGGCCCGTGATCGGGGTCGCCCGCCGCTGGCTCTCCGTCGGGGACGTCGACCTGGACGAGGCCGTCCGCACCCTCCCCGACCGTATCTGGCAGTCCGTGCGCCCGTGAGCGCCGCCGCCCCGGCCGGGCGGTTCAGGGGGCGGGCTGCACGAGGCCGGTGAGGACGCGGTGCATCGTGCGCGTGAACAGCTCCTGCGGGTCCGCCGCGGCGTCCGTTGCCGGGTCCGCCACCGGGCCCGCCGCCGGGTCCGTCGCGGTGTCATCCGCCAGGGCGGCCGCGAGGTGCGGGTGGTCGCCGCGGGCCGCCGCTTCGTTCAGGTAGGCGGCCTGTGCCGTCCGGCGGTCGGTGTCCGTACGGGCCCCCTGGAGCTCCGTCCGGGCGAACTGGGCGATCAGGGCGTTCATCAGGGCGACGGCCTCCACCTTCGCCCGGCCCGGCAATCGGGCAGGCGCCAGCGCCCGGAGCGCGTATTCCAGGTAGTCCAGGCCCCGGGGGCCGAGCCGGAGCGGTTCCGGCGGGATGTCGGACAGCCAGGGGTGCCGCAGGTGGACGGCCTTGGTCCGGACCGCCAGGGCGACCAGGTCCGCAACGGGGTCGCCGGAGAGAGGTTCCGCGAGGTCGATCTCGCCGGCCACCGCGTCCGCCATGAGGTCGAGCAGGTCCGCGCGGCCCGAGAGGTAGCGGTAGAGCGATGCCTGGCCGGCGCCCAGCTCCTTGGCCACCTGACGCATCGTCACCGCCGCCAGACCGCCGCGGTCGGCCAGCGCGACGGCGACCGCGGTCAGCTCCGCGCGGCTGTGCGCGGCCGCCGGGCCGCGGGTGCCGCGTTCGGGCCGCGCCCAGACCGTCACAGGTTCCCCGGACACTCGCCCACCCGCCTTCTCCCGGCCGTCCCCGGATTTCGGCGCCTGCCTCTTCGATTCATCCCTCTTCGGCACATCCCTTACCCTAAAACTGAGAACACCGTTCGCAGTTACAGGGAGGGACTCATGTCCTCATCACCGACGCGCCCGTGGAGCCCGGTACGCCGGGCCGAGAACGGCACGGTGCGACTGGCCTACGACCGGCTGGCCGAATGTGCCGACGGCGAGCCGTTGCTGCTGGTCATCGGCCTGGGCGCCAACCGGCGGTGGGTGCCGGACGGGCTGTGCCGGACGCTGGCCGCACAGGGCTTCGCGGTGGCCCGTTACGACCAGCGCGACGGCGGGGAGTCGACCCACCTGCCGCCCACCGCCACCCGCAATCCGATCTCGGCGCTGCTCCGCCGGCGCGGAACGGCCTACACCGCCGAGGACATGGCGGACGACGCGGTCGCCGTCCTGGACGCCCTCGGCTGGCAATCGGCACACCTGCTGGGCGTCTCGCTCGGCGGCGCCGTCGCACAGCGCGTGGCGCTGCGGCACCCGGGCCGGGTGCGGACGCTGACCACCATGGCCTCCGTTCCCGGCGACGTCTCGGGGCTGCGGACCCTGCGGTACGTACGGCTGGGGACGCTGGCGAAGTTCGCCCGCCTGAGGTTTCCCGACACACGGGAGGGGGCCGTGGCGGCCGGCGTCGCCGTCTCCCGGCTGCTGGCCTCGCCGCGCCGCGCCTTCGACGAGCGGGCCGCCCGGGAGGCGGCCGAGGGCAACGCCGACAGCGGCGTGCACGACCAGGAGGCGCAGAGCCGGCAGATCGGCGCGCAGTGGCACGGCCCGCCGATCAGCGCGCTCGCCCTGCCCATGCTAGTCCTGCACGGCGCGGACGACCCGCTGATCAAACCCGCCGCGGGCAGGGCGATCGCGGCCCGGGTCCGCGGCGCCCGGCTGGTGCTCCTGCCCGAGGTCGGCCATGAACTTCCGGCGCCAGCGTGGGACAAGGTCGCCACGGAGATCCGCGCCCTGGCCGACACCGCACCGCGGACTCGGAAGCGGAGCTCACGGAACCCGCTTCCGGACCGTTGACCGGCATACCACCTTCGGCCTAGTTTCATGACAGCTAAAGCGTTAGCAGACACTTAGTTCAGTAACTGGCGGGAGCTGTCATGGTCATCCGTCCCTCCGAGCCCTCGCTCACCGTTCCCGCCGATCCGTTCGGGCCGCCCGGCGGCGCCCCCCGCCGGGCCTGGCTCGTCACCGCGCTGATCGTCGCCTTCATGGTGGTCAACCACGCGGACAAGGCCGTCCTGGGCCTGGCCGCGGTGCCGCTGATGGACGAGCTGGGCATCGGCAGGAGCACGTACGGGCTCATCGCCGGCTCCTTCTACCTGCTCTTCAGCGTGTCCGGGCTGGTGGTGGGGTTCCTTTCGGCCCGCGTTGGCACGCGCGGGATCCTGTTCACGCTGACGATGCTGTGGGCGGTGGCGCAGCTACCGGCGCTGATCGCGGCCGCGGTGCCCGCGCTGATCGCCGGCCGGGTGCTGCTCGGCGCCGCCGAGGGGCCGGCGGCCGCGATGTCCATGCACGCCCTGTACAAGTGGTTCCCGGCCGACCGGCGGGGGCTGCCCTCCGCCCTGCACATCAGCGGGGCCGCACTGGGCACGCTGCTCGCCGCCCCCTTTCTGACCTGGCTCATCAGCGACTTCGGCTGGCGTGCGGCGTTCGCCGCGCTGGCGGTCATCAGCTTCGCGTGGGGGCTGGTCTGGCTGCGGGCCGGGCGCGAAGGACCGTTCGGCGACGACGGGAAACCCGCGACGGCGAAGACCGCACCGGGACCGACGCCGCGGCCCGACGGCGCCCCGCTGCCGTACCGGAAGGTGCTGCTCAACGGCACGGTACTGGGCGGCATCTGCAGCGCGTTCGCGGCGCAGTGGGCCCTGGCCCTCGCCAGCGCCTGGCTGCCCGCCTACCTGAGAACGCAGACGGGCATGGGGGCGGCGCAGGTGGGCCTGATGGTCAGCGGCGTCTCGGCCCTGAGCTTCGTCCTGCTGCTGACGGTCTCGCCGTTCACCGACGCGCTCAAGACGCGCGGCGCCTCCAGCCGCGTGGCGAGCGGCCTCCCGCAGGGGCTGGCCGTGCTGGTGTCGGGCGGCGCCATGGCGGCCTTCCCCTTCACCAGCCCCGGTCCCGCGCAACTCGTACTGCTCGCACTGGCTTTCGGCTGCCACGCGGTCGCGCTGCCGCTGCACTACGTCACCACCGCCGAGGTGGTGCCCACCCGGCAGCGGGGCGCGGTCTTCGGCATCGTCGCCGCGACCGGCACCCTGCCCGGACTGTTCGTCCCGTACCTGACGGGGCATCTCATCGACGGCGCCACCTCGGAGGCCGCCGGGTACGCCCACGCGTTCCTGCTGGCCGCCGCGGCGATGGCCGTATGCGGCGTACTCGCCCTCACACTCGTCCGCCCGGAACGCGACGCCACCCGCCTGAGTCTCCCGACCGACTCCCCCGGCCGCTCCTGACGGCCTCGCCCGGCGCCCCGTCGGCCCCGGTCGGCGGGGCGCGGCGTCAGACCGCTACATCAGGCCGGCGGGGCGAATCCCGTGGCCCAGTAGCGGCCTCGCAGTGCGAGGTCGAGCAGCATGCGGACGACCTCCTCGGCCGGCATCGGTACCGTCTCGTGCTCGACCCACCACTGCAGTACGGCGATCTGTTCGCCGACCCACGCCCGGGCCAGCAGGCCGGGGTCGATGCGGGGCTGGACGTCGTTGCGTTCCGAACGGGTGCGGAACTCCTCGGCCGTGACGCGCGCGCAGGCCTCCGTGAACATGCGCAGCGGCTTGCCGTCCCCCTCGCCGCGCAGCACGATCCGGTACAGGTCCCGCTCGTCGCGGGCGTGCCGGAGCATTTCGAGCACCGGCCTGCCCGTGAACCCGACGGCGCTCTCGGCGACCGCGGGACGCAGCCGGGCCTCCAGCTCCGCGAGCAGGTCGGACGTCACCCGCGCGAACAGTTCGTCCTTGTCGCGGCAGTGGCTGTAGAAGGTCGCGCGGGCCACGTCGGCGCGCCGGGTGATGTCCTCGACGCTGAGTGCGGCGAAGCCGCGTTCCAGTACGAGTGCCACCAGGGCGTCGCGCAGCGCCTTGCGGGTCTTCCTGACCCTTCTGTCCTCGGCCATCGCCTCTCCGCATCCCCGTGCCGGCACCTGTTTCGGCGCGCTCACGGCAGGGCCGGAGCGCGGTCTCCAGTCTAGGGACCCTTGACATTGAATTTGTTACTGAACACTCTGTCTGAAAACAGTCAGCATGAAGCCTGGAGTTGTCCGATGAACCTCGGCGTCTACCTCACCCGCAGCGCCCGCCACTGGCCCGATGCCGACGCGCTGGTCTGCCGGTCCCGCACCTGGTCGTACCGGCTCCTGGAGGAGCGGGCCGGCCGGCTGGCCTCCGCGCTGCTGGCACGGGGGCTGCGCCCCGGCGACGCGGTCGCCTCGCTCGCGTGGAACCGCGGCGAGCTGGTGGAGATCGAGTTCGCCCTCTACAAGGCCGGGCTGATGCGCGTACCGGTCAACGCACGCCTCGGCCGCCGGGAGGTCGGGCACATCCTGCGGGACGCCCCGGTCCGGGTGCTCGTCTTCGACACCGCCCACCGGGAGGACGCACTCGCGGCCCTCACCTCGGCCGGCACCGGCTGTCTGCCCGTGGAACTGGGGGACGACGAGATCGGCGCGGCGCCCACGCCCACGGCCACGGCCACGGCCACGACGGCGGACCTCGCCGCACCGGACGATGCCACGCCGGAGGCCACCGGGGTGCTCCCCTACGAGCGGCTGGTCGCCGAGGGAAGCGGCGACGCCGTCCGCGTCGACACCGCGCAGGACGACCCGTGCGTCCTCAACTTCACCTCCGGATCAACCGGTGCGCTGAAGGCGGCGGTGCAGACGTTCGGGAACCGGCTGGCCAACATGCGCAAGCAGCTGATGAGCGACGACTCCCGCCCCCGGCCCGGTTCCCGCTACCTGGCCTGCGGGCCGATCACCCACGCCACCGGCATGGTCCTGCTCGCCCAGGTCTTCGGCGGCGCCACCACCCACGTCCTGCCGGCCTGGAGTCCGGAGGCGTTCCTCGACACCGTGGAGCGGGAGCGCATCACCGCCACGTTCCTCGTACCGGCCATGCTCAACGGCGTACTGACCCACCCGGGCGTGGCCGACCGCGACCTGTCCAGCCTCGACAGCGTCCGCATCGGCGGCGCCCCGGTCTCCCCCGCGCGGCTCCGCGCCGCGGTGGAACTCTTCGGTCCCGTGGTCGCGCAGGGGTACGGCCTGGGCGAGACCACCAGCGTCGTCGCCGGGATACCGAGCGCGGACCTCGCACGGGCCATCACGGAGGACCCCGAGCTGCTCCAGTCCTGCGGCCGCGCCGCCTACGACTCCGAGATACGGGTGGTGGACGAGGCGGGCCGGGACCTGCCGCCGCGCGAGATCGGCGAGATCATCGTGCGCGGCCCGGACTGCGTACGGGAGTACTGGCGCGCACCGGAGCTGTCCGCCGGGGCTTTCCGCGACGGGTGGGTGCACACCGGCGATCTGGCCTGGATGCGGGAGGACGGCTATCTCTTCCTCGTCGACCGCATGAAAGACATGATCATCTCCGGCGGCTTCAACATCTACTGCACCGAGGTGGAGACCGTCCTCTACGAGCACCCCGCCGTGCAGGAGGTCTGCGTGGTCGGCGTGCCCGACGAGCGCTGGGGCGAAGCCGTGCACGCCGTCGTCGTCACCCGCGCCGGCCGCACCGTGACGGCCGAGGAGCTGACCGAGTTCTGCGCCCGGCACCTGGACCGGTTCAAGAAGCCCCGCTCGGTGGCCTTCGTGCCCGAACTGCCCCACAACCGCAACGGCAAGCTCGACCGCAGGGCGGTCCGCGAGCCGTACTGGGCGGGCGCCGACCGCCGCGTGAACTGAGAAACGCCCGCCTCGCGAGACCAGGAGACACCCCGTCCATGCACCCCGACACGCCCCTCTCCCCGTCCTTCTCCCTGCGGCCCGAGTACGCGGAGCCGCGCCTCGCCGCCCTCGTCGGCCGGCTCCGCGACTATCTCGACGGCGAACTCGCCGCGTACGAAGCCGACCGCGGCCTCACCCGCGAGTCCCGGCTCACCCGCGCCGACCTCGAACCCGTCTGGAGGCGCAGCCGCGAGCTGGGCTTCTACGGCATCCACCTGCCCGAGCGGTACGGCGGACAGCACCTCTCCCACACCGAACTGGCCGCGCTCAAGGAGGAGGTGGCGGCGAGCGGACGTGTCCTCGGCCACTCCGTCCTGGGCGACATGGGCGGACCGCTGCGCGCCGGTGACATCATGCGCCACGCCACGGAGGAGCAGCTCGACAGCCATCTGCTGCCGGTGGTGCGCGGCGAGCGGGCGTGCTGCTTCTCGCTGACGGAGACCGACGCGGGATCCGACGTGCGCGCGATGCGCACCACCGCCGTACGCGACGGCGACGGCTACCGCCTGACCGGTCACAAGGTGTTCAGCTCCGCCGGGCCGTTCGCCGACTTCGCCATCATGGTGGCCCGCATGGCCGACACCGAGGACGCCTTCTCCGCTTTCCTGGTCGACCTCGACAGTCCCGGCTGCGAGGTGCGGGAGGGGGCGACGCCGATGTCCGGCGAGCACATCGAGAGCGACATCGTCCTCGACGACTGCCGGGTGCCGGCCGGCAACCTGCTGGGCAAGGAGGGCGAGGGCCTGCGCATCGCCCTGGGCCGGGTGACGGTCAACCGGCTGCTGCACTGCCCGACCGCGCTCGGCGCCACCCGGCGCGCGCTCCGCCTCACCCTCGACCGCGCGCGCGACCGCACCGTGGCCGGCGGCCGTCCGCTGGGCTCCTTGCAGGCGATCCAGCACCAGCTGGCCGACATGGCGACCGAGTTCTACGCGGCGCGCGCCATGACGTACGCCGCCCTCGCCTCGCTGGACCGCGGCGCCGACGTCCGTACCGAGGCCTTCATGTGCAAGCTGTTCGTCGCCGAGTCCGCCTTCCGCGTCCTGGACCGCGCCGTGCAGATCCACGGCAAGGAAGGGCTCACGCAGGGCAACGAGATCGAGTTCCTGTTCCGGAAGATGCGGATGTTCCGCGTACTGACGGGTACGTCGGAGATCCAGCGCAACGGCATCGCGAAGAGCCTCGCCGCCCTGGGGTGACCCCACCGCACCGATCCGGTATCCGTCCGGTTGTACGTGGTTACAGCTACCCGTTCACGCGCTTACACTTCTGACCCTCACAACACAGCTGACCTGCGGAAACACTGGTGTTGCCCGTGGTCGGCAGAGGGAGGGACAAGGGCGTGTTCTACCAGGTGCTCAAGTACGTCTTCCTGGGCCCGCTGTTGCGGGTGGTCTTCCGGCCCAGGGTGGAGGGGCTGGAGCACATACCTGAGGAAGGGGCGGCGATCATCGCCGGCAATCACCTGTCCTTCGCCGATCACTTCGTGATGCCCGCGATCGTGCCCCGCAGGGTCACGTTTCTGGCCAAGTCCGAGTATTTCACCGGGCCTGGCCTGAAGGGGCGGCTGACCGCGGCGTTCTTCCGGGGCGTCGGGCAGATTCCGGTGGACCGGTCGGGCGGGAAGGCGTCGCGGGCGGCGATCCGGTCGGGGGTCAACGTGCTGCGCAAGGGGCGGCTGCTGGGGATCTACCCGGAGGGCACCCGGTCGCACGACGGGCGGCTCTACAAGGGCCGTACCGGCGTCGCCGCGATGGCGCTGGAGGCGGGGGTGAAGGTGGTGCCGTGCGCGATGATCGGCACGTTCGAGGCCCAGCCGGCCGGGCGGCGGCTGCCGCGCGCCATCCGCGTCACGATCCGTTTCGGGGAGCCGATGGACTTCTCCCGGTACGCGGATCTGTCGTCCGAGCACGCGGCACTGCGGGCCGTCACCGACGAGATCATGTACGAGATCATGAAGCTGTCGGGGCAGGAGTACGTCGACCTGTACGCACCCGACGCGAAGGCCGCACAGCAGCAGGCGTCCGGCCACCAGCACTAGCGAACGGGGCACCCGGGAGAATCCCGGGCGCCCCGTGCTGTGCCGTGCTGTCGGTGACCGCTACGGCTTGGGCGTGGCGTGCGGAGTGCAGGTCACGTCCTTGGCGTCGGTCTTCCCGTCCACGAAGTACGCGTCCACGCGGTCGTTGATGCAGGGGTTGACCTGGCCGGTGACGCCGTGCGAACCGGCGTCCTTCTCGGTGATCATGCGCGAGCCCGCCAGGCGGCGGTGCAGCTCGACGGCGCCCTCGTACGGGGTCGCGGCGTCCCGCTCGCTCTGCACGATCAGCACGCTGGGCAGGCCCTTGCCGGTCTTGACGTTCACCGGGGTCTGCTGCTTCTCCGGCCAGGTGGCGCAGGGCAGGTTCATCCAGGCGTTGGACCACGTCATGAACGGGGCCTTCTCGTGGATACGGGTGTTGTCCCGGTCCCAGCGCTGCCAGCTCGTGGGCCACTTGGCGTCGTTGCACTCCACGGCCGTGTAGACCGCGTTGCCGTTCTCCGACGCGATGTTGCCGGCCTTGTCGCTCATGTCGGGCGCGGCGTTCTCGATGATCGGCTTCTCGTCACCGGCGACGTACGCGCTCCACGCCTTGGCGACCGGCGCCCACATCGAGTCGTAGTACGGGGCGTTCTGGAAGAAGCCGGTGAGTTCGGCCGGGCCGACCTTGCCGCCGAGCGGCGACTTCTTCGCGGCCGCGCGCAGCTTCTCCCACTGCGCCTGGACCTTCTCGGGGGTGTCGCCGATGTGGTACGTCGCGTCGTTCTTCGCGACCCACTTCTTCCAGTCGCCCCAGCGGGTCTCGAAGGCGAGGTCCTGGTCGAGGTTGGCCTGGTACCAGACCTTCTCGCGCGAGGGGTTCACGACCGAGTCGACGAGCATCCGGCGCACGTGGTCGGGGAAGAGCGTGGCGTAGACGGCGCCGAGGTACGTGCCGTAGGAGACGCCGAGGTAGTTGAGCTTCTTGTCGCCCAGGGCCGCGCGCACCACGTCCAGGTCACGGACGGTGTTGGGCGTCGTCATGTGCCGGAGCAGGCTGCCGCTGCGCTCCTTGCAGCCCTCGGCGTACTCCGCGGCGAGCTTGCGCTGGGCGCGCTTGTCGGCCTCACTGTCCGGCACCGGGTCGGCCTTGGGCGCCTTGACGAACTCCTGCGGGTCCGCGCAGGAGATCGGGGACGAGTGGCCGACACCGCGCGGGTCGAAACCGACGAAGTCGTAGGCCTTGGCCATCTTGGCGTAGATCGGGTTCTTGGTCGTCACCCGGGTCGGGAAGCGGAGGCCGGAACCGCCGGGACCGCCGGGGTTGTAGACCAGGGAGCCCTGGCGCTCGCCCTTGGTGCCGGTGCTCTTGGCCCGGTCCACCGCGATCTTGATCTTCTTGCCGTTGGGCTTGGCGTAGTCGACCGGCACGGTCACGAACCCGCACTGGATCGGGGCGTCCAGGCCCCAGTCCTTGGGACAGGTCTGCCAGTCGACACCGGCATCGGCGGCGCGCGCCGCGGCGAGCTTCACACCGCGGTCCTCGGCGGAGCCGCGCTGGTGGTTCACGCCGGCGCTGGCGGGCGTGGCGGCGATGGCGCCGGCTATGAGCGCGCCGGCCACCAGGCTCCCGGCGGCGCCGAGCGCTGCTGTACGTCTCACGTGGTTGTTCCCCCTGCATGGTGCGCCACTTGTGGCGGCGATGATCACAGAGCTGCAGGGGGATCCTGTCTCGTACATCCGTCCGATGAAAAGACCGGGCGGCCTATTCTTTACCAACCCGTAGGAATCGCGGCCGCATCGAGCAGGCGCCGGACGGCCAGTACGTCCGGTGCGACGGCGGTGACGAGAGCGGCCGGCCCAGCGAGCGGCGTGACCACGGCCTGGCCCGCGCCATCCGGCGCCTCCAGGATCCGTACCGGTACGGGCTGTTCCTCGTACGCCGGGTCGACGACGAGGAGCTGGCCGACGGCGCGGTGTCCGGCGAGGACCGCGGCCGTGTCCCAGCCGGGCACTCCGGGGCCGTACGCGGTCTCCTGGTCCAGCAGGACCCGGCCGGCGCGCCGGACCGTCAGCCGGGCCGCGAGCCGGCCGGTGTCCTCACCGGCCCGGCCGAGCACCTGCTCCTCGCGCAGCACCAGCCGGGCGGTGGCCGCGAGATCGACGGTGGTGGTCTGGATCAGATCGCTGCCGGCCGCGGTGATCAGCGGTTCGGGCAGCCAGTCCAGACGGGCCCCGTCGGCCACGTCCAGCGCCACGTCGTAGCGGGCCGTCGCCGGGTGGTGGCCGGGCAGCGCGAGGGTCGCGGCCGCCGCCGTGACCCGCAGGTCGCTGCCGGGCCCGGCGGCCGCCTCGATGCGCAGGTGGTCGCCGCCCACCGGAGCGCTCATGGCGCCGACCACGCAGACCCGGGCAGCGCCGTCGTGCGAGGTCAGCCGGCGCAGGGCCAGCGGGCCCTCGCCGTCCAGCACCGGCAGCCGGGACTCCCCCGACGGGGCCGCGACCGCGGTGATCCGGGCGGTGGCGCGCAGCTGCCGGGCGGCCGGCGGTACGGCGGCGGGTGCCACGGGCGCGGCGGGGGCGGGGGCGGGCGGCGCAAGGGTCATGCCGGGCCCGCGGTCCACTCGGCGAGGCGCTCGCGGACCCAGTCGGCGACCGGGGCCACCCCGTTCTCGGACTTGATCGCGGTGAAGGCGACGGGCAGCTCACCGCGCTGGGCCTTGGCGTCCCGGGCCATGCCCTCCAGGTCCGAGCCGACGTACGGGGCGAGGTCGGTCTTGTTGATGACGAGCAGGTCGGCGGTGGTGACGCCGGGGCCGCCCTTGCGCGGGATGTCGTCGCCGCCGGCCACGTCGATCACGAAGATCTGGAAGTCGACCAGGCCCTTGGAGAACGTGGCGGTGAGGTTGTCGCCGCCGGACTCCACCAGGATCAGGTCCAGCGGGCCGATCTCGTCCTCAAGGTCCTCCACGGCCTCCAGGTTGGCGGAGATGTCGTCGCGAATGGCGGTGTGCGGGCAGGCGCCGGTCTCCACGGCGGTGATCCGCTCGGGCGGCAGGACCGCCTCGCGCAGCAGGAACTCCGCGTCCTCGCGGGTGTAGATGTCGTTGGTGACGACGGCGATGGAAAGGGTGTCGCGCAGAGCGCGGCAGAGCGCCGCTACGGTGGCGGTCTTGCCCGAGCCGACCGGGCCACCGAGGCCGATGCGCACGGCGCGGCGGGTGCCGTCGGGGCGCTTGGGGTCGGCGGCGCTGTAGGTGTGCCGGTGGGGGAACTTCTCGTCGAGGTCGTGGTCGAGGTGCATGGTCACTCCGTGTGGTGCGTGAGTTGTGGTGGCGGTGCGGCGCCGCGTGCCCTCAGGACGCGAACAGCCGTACCGGCCAGGCGGCGTGCTGCTGTGCGGTGATGTCCAGCAGCGGCGCCGAGCGGGCGGGCAGCGCGCCGGTGCCCTCTCGGGGCACGTGCTCGGCGGCGGCGACGGCCTCGGCCACGACCCCGTCGAGGTCGGGCGCGAGCCGCGCGAGCACCGCGGTCGCGTCGAACGGGTCCAGGCTCAGCAGGCGGACGACGGCGGTCGCCGGACCACTCACGGTCTCGTAGCCGACGGCGTACGCGGCGTCCTCGGGCGTCAGCCCGGCCGAGCGCGCGGCGAGCCCGAGGACGACCGGCTGGTGCGCGCCCTTGGGGCGGGCCGCGGCGAGCGCGTCCAGCTCGGGCGAGGGCCAGGTCGCGCGGGCCGCGCGCATCATCTGGCGGCCGAGCTTGCGGGCGACGGTGCGCAGCGCCGGTACGGGCGTACGGGCATCGGCCGCGTCGTCCAGCGTGAGCGGGTCGCAGCCGGCCGCGGCGGCCGCCGCCAGTCCGGCGGCGACCAGCCCCGCGGTGTGCAGCCGGCCGCGGCAGAACTCCTCCAGCGTCGCCGCGTCCCTGATGCGGCCCGCGGCGACGGCCGGTTCGGCGCCGCCGGAGTGCGCGTGGCCGCCGGCGGGGAAGCGGCCGTCGGCGAGGACGAGCAGCGCGGCTCGGCTCATCGGCGGTCCTCGGGCAGGGGCGTGTCAGCGGTATCCATCAGAACAGGAAGTACCGCTGGGCCATGGGCAGTTCGGCGGCGGGTGCGGGCTCGACCACCTCGTCGTCGATGGTCACCGTGAAGGTGTCGGGGTCGACCACCACCCGCGGCAGCGCGTCGTTGTTGCGCATGGACGACTTGCCGACCTGCCGGGTGGAGCGGATCGCCGTCAGGTCCTTGGCGATGCCCAGCCGGCCGGCCAGCCCGTCCTCGACGGCCTGCTCGGAGACGAAGTTGAGCGAGTTCGCGCCGGGCGCCTTGCCCATCGCGCCGAACATCGGGCGCGGCAGGACGGGCTGCGGGGTCGGGATGGACGCGTTGGCGTCGCCGACCTGCGCGTACGCGATCTGGCCGCCCTTGATGACCAGCCGCGGCTTGACGCCGAAGAAGGCCGGGTCCCACAGCACGAGGTCGGCGAGCTTGCCGGCCTCGACGGAGCCGACGACGTGATCGACGCCCTGGGCGATCGCCGGGTTGATGGTGTACTTCGCGACGTACCGCCGTACCCGGTTGTTGTCCGCCGCGAAGTCCCCGGCCAGCGCGCCGCGGCGCTTCTTCATCACGTGCGCGGTCTGCCAGGTCCGCATGACGACCTCGCCGATGCGCCCCATGGCCTGGGCATCGGACGACATCATCGAGATGGCGCCCATGTCGTGCAGGATGTCCTCGGCCGCGATGGTCGAGGGGCGGATGCGGGACTCGGCGAAGGCCAGGTCCTCGGGGACCGCGGGGTTCAGGTGGTGGCAGACCATCAGCATGTCGAGGTGCTCCTCGACGGTGTTGACGGTGTGCGGCCGGGTCGGGTTGGTCGAAGCGGGCAGCACGTTCGGCTCCGACACCATGGCGATCATGTCGGGCGCGTGGCCGCCGCCGGCGCCCTCGACGTGGAAGGCATGGATCGAGCGTCCGGCGATGGCGCCGATGGTGTCGCCGAGGAAGCCGGCCTCGTTCAGGGTGTCGGTGTGGATCGCGAGCTGGGCGCCGCTCTCCTCGCAGACGTTCAGGCAGGCGTCGAGCACGGCCGGGGTGGCGCCCCAGTCCTCGTGGATCTTGAAGCCGAGCACGCCGGCCCGCAGCTGGTCGCGCATGGAGGCGACCGACATGGTGTTGCCCTTGCCGAGCAGCCCGACGTTGACGGGGAAGGCGTCCATCGCCTCGAAGAGCCGGGCGACGTGCCAGGCGCCGGGGGTGATGGTGGTGGCCTTGCTGCCCTCGGCGGGGCCGGTGCCGCCGCCGATCATGGTGGTGACGCCGGAGGCCAGCGCCTCGTTCGCCTGCTCGGGGCAGATGAAGTGGACGTGGGTGTCGATGGCACCGGCGGTGAGGATCTTGCCCTGTCCGGCGATGATCTCGGTCTCCGGGCCGATGACCAGGTCGGGGTGGACGCCGTCCATGGTGTCGGGGTTGCCGGCCTTGCCGAGCGCCACGATCCGGCCGTCGCGGATGCCGACGTCCGCTTTGACGATGCCCCAGTGGTCGATGACGATCACGCCGGTGATCACGGTGTCCGGCGCGCCGTCCGCGCGGGAGAGCCGGGACTGGCCCATCGACTCCCGGATGACCTTGCCGCCGCCGAAGACGGCCTCGTCGCCGCTGCGCCCGGGGCCGCCCGCCCAGTCCTCGCTGATCTCGATCAGCAGGTCGGTGTCGGCCAGCCGCACCAGGTCACCCGCCGTGGGGCCGAAGAGGTCGGCGTACGCGGCGCGGGAAAGTTCAGCCATCGAGGGTGCCTCCGGTCTCGCCACGCAGGCCCGCGACGATCCGCTTGCCCCCGAGGGGCACGAGTTCGACCTCGGTGGGGATGCCGGGCTCGAAGCGCACGGCCGAGCCGGCGGGGACGTTCAGGTGCTTGCCGTGCGCGGCCGCACGGTCGAAGTCGAGGCCGGGGTTGGCCTCGGCGAAGTGGTAGTGGGAGCCGACCTGCACGGGGCGGTCGGCGATGTTGAGGACGGTCATGCGGGTGACGGGAAGGCCTTCGTTGAGGCGTACCGGCTCGTCCGCGTGGATGATCTGTCCCGGGATCATCTTCGGCTCTCCCTGGGTCAGCTGATGGGGTCGTGAACGGTGACGAGCTTGGTGCCGTCCGGGAAGGTCGCCTCGACCTGGACGTCGTGGATCATCTCGGGGATGCCCTCCATGACGTCGTCCCGGGTGAGGACCTTGCGCCCGGAGGACATCAGCTCGGCGACCGTCCGGCCGTCGCGCGCGCCTTCCAGGATGTGCACGGTCAGCAGGGCAATGGCTTCGGGGTGGTTGAGCCGTACGCCGCGGGCCCGGCGCTTTTCGGCAACGTCCGCCGCGACATGAATCATCAGCCGTTCTTGTTCATGCGGGGTCAGTTGCATATTCCACCTCACAAATCTTGCGCCCGGACCGCATCGGCCCAGGTCACGGGGTAGGCACACCCGCTAAGTAGATGTATCACACATTCAACAAAGGAAAGGCAAACCAATCTCCAGATAAGTTCCATGGATCGGCACGGACTTCGCAGGCTAGCTCCGCCTGATGTCGTCCGCGTTACCGCGGTGAATCCCTTGTTAAATCTGGAGACCGGGCCCCTCGGCGGCATTTCCCCGCCCGGTCGGCACGTCCCCCGAAAGAGACAAAACAGACTGGCGCTCCGCTGCCCGGAACAGCGCGTTCGTTATCCGCTCTTGACTGCCCATCGACAAGTCACGATGCTCATGTCCGCGCGCTCGCACGCCTCACGCGTCGCGCACGCGCTTCAACACAACAGCAAGCTCCGCAACACCACCCCCCACACCAGTATCGGAGCCACATCGTGACCCGTACCGTACGAATACGCCGGGCCGTCCTCGCGGCGGGCGCCTGCACCGCCGTCGCCGCCACGCTCTTCACCGCGGCCGGCGCCCAGGCCGGTACCGCCCCGCTCGCCGCGCCGGACATCCCGGTCTCCGCCGTCAAGGGCGACCTGGACCAGCTCCAGTCCATCGCCGACGCCAACGGCGGCAACCGCGCTCACGGCCGGCCCGGCTACAAGGCGTCCGTGGACTACATCAAGGGCAAGCTGGACGAGGCCGGATTCAAGACCCAGGTCCAGGAATTCACTTCGGGCGGCAGCAAGGGCTACAACCTCATCGCCGACTGGCCCGGCGGTGACGAGGGCAAGACGGTGATGGCCGGCGCCCACCTGGACTCCGTCGACGCGGGTCCGGGCATCAACGACAACGGCTCCGGCTCGGCCGGCATCCTCGAGGTCGCCCTCGCGGTCGCCAAGGCGGACCTCAAGCCCGCCAAGCACCTCCGCTTCGGCTGGTGGGGCGCCGAGGAGCTCGGCATGGTCGGCTCGTCGCACTACGTGGACGGGCTGTCCGAGGGCGACCGCGCGAAGTTCGACTCCTACCTGAACTTCGACATGATCGGCTCCCCCAACCCCGGCTACTTCGTCTACGACGACGACACCCGGCTGGAGAAGGTCTTCAAGGACTGGTACGCGAGCAAGAACATCGCCACCGAGATCGAGACCGAGGGCGACGGCCGCTCCGACCACGCGGCGTTCAAGGACGCGGGCATCCCCGTCGGCGGCCTCTTCTCCGGCGCCGACTACCGGAAGACCGCCGAGCAGGCCAAGAACTGGGGCGGCACGGAGGGCGAGCCCTTCGACGCCTGCTACCACCGGTCCTGCGACACGACGAAGAACATCGACGAGAAGGCGCTGGACACCAACACCGACGCCATCGCGCACGCGATCTGGGAGCTCAGCTCCTGACGCCCGCTCCCCCGCCGGGTCGGCTCAGCGGCTGACCCGCCTCACCCCTCGTGGCCCGGTCGCCGATCCCCGGCGGCCGGGCCGCGGTGCTCCGCGGCGATGCCGAACCGCCGTCGTTCGCCCGGAGCGGACGCCGGCAGCTGCCGGACCGTGGAGACGGTGCTGATGACCTCCTCCTCGGCACCCGCTTCCGCGCGGTCGAGATCTTCAAGCCTCTGCAGGTCAGCAGCGGACACCAGCGCGACCAACGGCTTGCCGTGGCGCGTGACGACCACGCGTTCGGAGCCGTACACCACGCGGTTGATCAAATCCGCGAGCTCCGCACGGGCTTGCGTCACCGGAATCTCGTAGGTCATGCTCCCCATTCTAACGGGATGTACGTCCTGTACATTTTCTACAAACGAAAAGAGGAGGAGCCCTCATGATCGAACCGACGGCCCGCCATGTCCTCCCGGAGTTCACCGAGCGCACGACGCAGGGCGCACGCACGCTCGATCCGTACTCCAAGCTCTTCGACGAGCGCATCGTCTTCCTCGGCACGCCGATCGACGACACCGCGGCCAACGACGTGATGGCACAGCTGATCCACCTCGAACACGCCGCTCCCGACCAGGCCATCTCGCTCTACATCAACTCCCCCGGCGGCTCGTTCACCGCGATGACCGCGATCTACGACACGATGCAGTTCGTCACCAGCCCCATCGAGACGGTCTGCCTCGGCCAGGCCGCCTCCGCCGCCGCCGTCCTGCTCGCCGCCGGCCACCCCGGCCGCCGCCTCGCGCTCCCCGGCGCCCGGGTCCTCATCCACCAGCCGTCCTTCAGCGAACCGATCGAGGGGCAGGCCACCGACCTGGACCTCCAGGCCCGCGAACTGCTCCGCACCCGCGACCTGTTGGAGGAGCTGCTCGCCCGGCACACCGGCCGGCCGCGCGAGCAGATCGCCGCCGACATCGAACGGGACAAGATCCTCGACGCGCGGCAGGCCGTGGCCTACGGGCTGATCGACGACGTCACCCGCGGGCGCAAGGCCTCGGCGGGCCTGTCCGGCGGGGCTCCGGGTGCGGGCTCCGGTACGGCTCCCGGCGCGAGGTGAGGGAATGGCCGCCCTCCCTCCCGAGCTGCCGCCGCTGCCCGCGCTGACCAGGGCCGAAGGCGCCTTCATCGACAGCTACCTCCAGGTGCTGGACCTGCTGGGACGGATCAACCCGGCCCGCGGCAACGGCACGTATCAGGGACTGCGGGCCGCGCAGGCACTCGTCGGCCGGGCCGCGGATTTGCGGGACGCGCTGGCGCTGATGCACGAGCGCGGCGAGACGGAGCTGCACGCCGACACCCTCACCCGCGCGCTCCGGGTGCTGGACGGGGAGCGGCGGGCCGGTCTCGTCGCCGTCCCGCCGCCTGCTGAGGAATGACGGGACGATTCCGTTCCCTGGGGCCTCCGGCACCCGATCGGTCTCCGCCCGTTGGAGTGCCTCCGGGTGCGACTGATGCGGGGCTCGACTTGCGCGCCGCGCCGACGTGTCGGATTGCGGACCGTACGACAGCGCCGGTACGGGGGTGCGTACGGCCCTCGGTCCGCTCGACGCACGGCGCCTGTCCACCCGAATGGATCAAGCGTGACGACCCTCACACCAGGCATGTTCCACTCCGGCTTCACCGGTGCCTTGCGCAACGATCCCTCCGACGACAAGCCCCCGCCACAGCGGCGGGGCGGTCCGGGCGGACGCCGAATCCTGCCGCCGTACCCGGACGTCTGGTCGATACACGTGGACCGGCAGGAGCGGAGGACCCGAGCACGACGGGGCCACCGGCCGACCGCTCTTGCGGCCGGCGGTCCCTTGGGGTGAAGCCGGTGCCCGCCTTCGGGCGGCAGCACATCCGGCCGGGCATCTTCGCCTGCCCGAACCCGACAGGTCTTCCTTCGCAGGCGGCTGACGAAGGAGTGCGCATGTCTGCGCGCGATGATCATCCTGCTTCCGGTGTGCCCGCCCTGGTGTCCCGCGCCGCGGCGGTTTCGGTGCTCACGCTGGCACTGGTGGGAGGCGGGGGCCTGGTCCCCGGCAGCACGGCGGACGCGACGGCGGCACCCGCCGCGGCGTCCACGGCGGTGTCCGCGACGGCCGCGGTCACCGCGGCCTCGTCGGGGTCCGGCCACCGGGCGCTGCGGATCGCGGCGTCGAAGAAGGGATCGCCGTACCGCTGGGGAGCCACGGGCCCGCACAGCTTCGACTGCTCGGGGCTGACGCAGTACGCGTTCAAGCGCGTGGGAAAGCGGCTGCCACGCACGGCGGATTCCCAGTACCGCCACGTCCGGCACGTCAGCGCCTCCGCACGAAAGCGGGGTGACCTGGTCTTCTTCCACTCCGGTCGCTCGGTGTACCACGTGGGCATCTACGCCGGAAAGGGCCGCATCTGGCACGCCCCCAAGCCCGGCGCCTCGGTCCGCAAGGAACGCATCTGGACCCGAAGCGTCTGGTACGGCCGCGCGTAAGGGTCCATAGGCCGACAGGGGCCCCGGGGAGCCGAACCGCGGCGGCTTCCCCGGGTTTCCGAGCCGGACCACCGAGATCCCTTACGAAAAGCCCCCGTCCCGCCGTCCGTTGTCCGGTGGTCCGGTCCGGCCGCGCAGGCCGGCGGAGGTGCGATCGCTTGCGCATCCGCTCCCTCACCGACCACCGTGCGACGAACAGCGCGACGCTCGCTTCCAGCAGCCCCGCCCGTCGAAGACCGGCGGCCGCATGCGCCACGTCCTGGCCGGACTCCGCCGCCGTGCGCAGATCCGCAGGCTTCGCGTCGCCTCCGATGCGCGCCGCGAGCCGCTCCGCCTTGTCCGCGTCCCGCCCCCCCCGATGGTGACCTCGTGCCCGGCCCCCGCACCCGGTGGGCACCACTCGGTACGTGACCGACGCCTTCCTCGCCGACTGCCGCGCCCGCCTCGCCTTCGACCTGCTGCCGAACACCTGGAACGCCGTGGTGCTCTGGGCACTGCGCGAGGGGCCCCAGCCCCGGTCGAACTACGGGAGCGGATCGGGGGCATCAGCCACCGCACGATACGAATATCTGTGTGGACAGGGCGGGTTGGTTGTCGTAGCTTCCGCTGGCGGCCATGAGGGTGCCGTTCGGGGCGGGGCCAGGGGGGCTTCGACGATTACGGGGGGGGACGCGCCATGTTGTGTTCGGGCTGTCGGATGATGACGGCTGATACCGCGGGCGGTTTATGTGAGGTGTGTGCTGAGGAGCCCGCACCCGTGTCCATGCCCGTTCCCGCGCCCGCGGAAAAGGCGGTGACGGCAAGTGGCGGGAGACGCGGGGCGCTTGTTTCACCGGTTCGGTGGGCGGCGGTTGTGGTGGTACTGCTGGGCGTGTTCATTGCGGTGGACGTGCTGATACTGGCCGCCGACGGGCGGTATTTGCGTGTGCTGGGGGAATTGGCGGCGGAGAAGGGGGATTTTGACGGCTCGGCCCTCGAGTCCTTCGGGGCGGAGTTCGCTGCGGCTGAAGAGGATTACTCGTTTTACGGGAATCTCTCCTCCCAGCTTCTGCCGGTCGTCGCGGTGGCGTTCCTCTTCTGGTTCTTCCGTACCAGAATCAACGGCGAGGTCTTCGCTCCCGACGGTCACCGGAGGGGGCGGCTCTGGACGGTCGGCGCGTGGGTCACCCCGATCGTCAATCTGTGGTTTCCGCGGCAGCTCGCCGGGGACATCTGGAAGGCCAGCAGCCCACCCGGGAGCCGAGTTTCGTATGTCGTGGTGAATGCCTGGTGGGGGATGTGGGTCGCGACGAATCTCCTTGGTGTTGTCGGCAGTTCTCAGATGCGCGGAGCCGACGGGTTCGGGGAGTTGCGGGCGGCGGTGCGTACGCTGTTTCTGTCCGATCTGCTGGACGCGGCCGCCGCTGTCCTCGCGATCGTGTTCGTGTGGCGGCTCACCGCGCTGCAGCACGTACGGATCAACACGCCCACCCCGCTCCCGGAACCGGCGTAGGCGCGCCGCATGGGCCACGTGTGGGGCGAGGTGCTGGACGCCGCTGCCGGCGGTGCGTTTCCGGCTGCTGACGGGAGCGTCACCGTGCTGCCGCCGGTGTCGGAACGCGACAGCGGTGTCCTCTCGTTCTCGGGGTGCGCGTTCGTGTGCGCCGACGTCTCCCCCGACTGGGTGCGACGGCGGATCACGCCGGGGGATCCGGCGGCTCCGTTGAGCCCGGGGTTCCTGGCCGCGCTGGCGGACCGTACCGGCCGTACGGTCGAGGGCATCGACATGCTCATGGTCGCCGAACCGCTCCCGGGGCCGCCGCCGTTGGCACTGCGGGAGATCCGCGATCCGGCGCACCCGCGTCTCGCACGCGCGTTGCGCCATCGCGACGACGTACGGGCGTGGACCGTCGGCCTGACCGGCGACCTGACTGTTGACTTGGCCGCCGACCTGGCCTTGGAAGGGGCTGCCGACGGAGACGGGCACTGCGTCGTGGTGCTCGGCCGCGGTGTCGCGGGGCGGTGGGAGGTGGCGTTCGAGGTGCCCGAGGCCGCGCGCGGACACGGGCTCGGCCGGCGGCTGGCGGTGGCGGCCCGTCATCTCGTACCGGCGGACCGGCCCCTATGGGCTCAGGTCGCCCCGGCGAACGCCGCCAGCGTGCGGGCGCTGCTCGCGGCAGGCTTCACCCCGGTCGGCGCCGAGGCACTCCTCGCGGCGAGGGAGAGCGGAACGCCGAACGCCGTCGACTGCACGACGGACGCCCGTCGCACGATGGACACCGGCTGAACGGCGGACACCGGCCGCATGTGGAACACCGGCCGGGTCTCGGCCGGGAAGGGCCTCGCGTGCACACCATACGGACACCCGGACAGCCCTCCGGACCCCAACCGCGTGCGGCGAATGATCTCGGCCGCATTGGCGGCGGTCGCTCACGCCGCGGTCCTCGCTCACCCCTTCGCACCGCGGGGAGCGGCTCGCGGGGCCGGGGTCGGCCAGGGGAGGGCGACCCAGACCGTCTTGCCGCCGGCGTCGGTAGGTTCGATGGTGATCTTTCCGCCGGATTCCGCGACGAGGGTGCGGATGATGACGAGCCCGCGGCCGTTGTCCTGCTGGACGGCGGCCGGGAGCCGGCGCGGCATGCGGGGGTGACTGTCCGTGACACCGATGGTCAGGACTTCGTCCCGGTCGAGGTGGAGGACGACGGTGAAGGCCGGGGATCTGCCGAGGGTGTGGACGACGGCGTTGGTGGCCAGTTCGGAGACGATGAGCAGCACGGTGTCGTGGAGGTCCGCGCGTTCCGCGCCACCCGCTTCGTCCCACCCCGAGAGGACTCCAGTAACGTATCTGCGCGCCGTTGGTACGGACTCCGGCGCGCTCGGCAGGGTCAGTGATGCTTCCTGGTGGTCTGCCATCGCCGCGCCCGTCCCTTTCCCGCCCGAGGCCGTCTCTTCGCTGGGCAGGGGCATGATCAGGTCCGAAAATCGGCCCCGTGCCGCTGCTTTGCGCCAGACTGCCACCCATGCTGCCCCTGCCGTGAGCCATCCACCAAGATATGCATATATCTGTCGCTCGAAGCGGTGAACTCTGCTACGCGAGACCGTATTTGGGCGGCACACTGACGCATCGGTGTCAGTTATGACGAGTCGCGGTTATCCGTGAGGAGGGTTCATGCACCACGGTCCCGCAGTGCGCCGTCGCAAGCTCGGTGCGGAGTTGAGGCGCCGTCGGAATCTGGCCGGGCTCACCAGCGGCGAGGCCGCCCGCCTTGTGGGCTGGCACCAGTCGAAGGTGAGCCGGATCGAGACCGGCCGGAGCGGAGTGCGTCCGGCCGACGTGGAACGGCTGCTGGACGCGTATGACGTACGCGACGAGGAGTCGCGTGCACTGCTGGCCGCGCTGTGCGGCCAGGACGCGGGCGGCGGGGGCGGAGGGGACGCGGGACGAGGCTGGTGGCACACCTACCGTGACCTGCTGCCGCCGCAGTACCGGGATTTCATCAGCCTGGAGGCCGGCGCCTCGCACGCGCGGACGCTGGAGACGACGGTGGTACCGGGGCTGTTGCAGACCCCGGACTACGCACGGGCGGTCACCCGGGCGGCCCTGGCCGACCTGCCGCAGAGCAGAATCGATGCGCTGGTCGGTGTCCGCATGGAGCGTCAGAACGTGCTGCACGGGGACGATCCACTGAATCTTTCAGCCGTGTTGGACGAGGCCGTCCTACGCCGTCCGGCGGGTGGTCCGGAGGTGATGAAGGACCAATTGCGGCATCTGCTTCAGGTCATGGAACTGCCGCACGTGCGGCTGCAGGTGCTGCCGTTTGCAGCCGGTGTCCACATCGGCATCACCGGCCCTTTCGTTATCTTCTCCTTTCCGCTCATTGCTGACTTGGATGTGGTGGTTCTCGACCATTTGACGAGTAGCCTCTACCTCGAACGCAAAGAGGACCTCAGGGCGTACAGCGATGCATTCGACACGCTGCGGGGGCACGCCCTCTCATGCGAGGAATCATCGGCTTTGATTGCCCAGATCGCAGACGGCTGAGTGGCCTGGTCTGGGCGCGTTGAGGAGGCTCCAACATGACGGCATCGCCGCGGTACGTACCCGCCAGCACCGCCCTTACGGGCGCGTGCTGGGTGCGCAGCACGCGCAGTACGGGAATGAACAACTGCGTCGAGACCGCCCGGGTCAACGGTGAAACTCTCGCCGTTCGCGACTCGAAGGACATTTCGGGGCCCGCGTTGCTGTTCGCGGGCTCCGCGTGGCGGGCTTTTGTCGACGCCCTGCACACCGGTGAGCCCACAAAGGCGGGCTGATCCGGACACCTTCGAGGAACCGGTTCAAGAATAAAATTCGGCGACCGGTTCCGGGGAAATAGTTCAAGCGGTCGGTGCGGTCGAAAGGATCGCGCCGACCGCTTCGTCCATCTGGCGGTCGGTCAGGTCCCCGCGGGCGGTCAGCCGCAGCCGCGAAATGCCGTCGGGAACGGACGGCGGGCGGAAACAGCCGACGGCCAGACCGGCCGCGCGGCAGTCCGCCGCCCACTGCACCGCCTGCTCGGGGGAGGGGGCGCGCACGGACACCACGGCGGCGTCCGGGAGGACCGCCGCGAGCCCCGCGGCCGTCAGCCGCCGATGAAGCGTACGGGCCACGGCACGGGCCCGGCCGGCCCGCTCGGGCTCCCGGCGCAGCAGTCGGAGCGCGGCGAGCGCGCCACCGGCCGCAGCCGGCGCCAGCCCCGTGTCGAAGATGAACGTACGGGCCGTGTTGACCAGGTGCTCGATGACCTTCGCCGGGCCGAGCACGGCACCGCCCTGACTGCCCAGGGACTTGGAGAGGGTCATGGTGGCGACCACGTCCCGGTCCCCCGCCAGGCCCGCGTCCCACAGCGCGCCGCGCCCGCCCTCCCCCAGGACGCCCAGCCCGTGCGCGTCGTCCACCAGCAGCGCCGCGCCGTGCGCGCGGCAGGCGGTGGCGTACGCGGCCAGCGGCGCGGCATCGCCGTCCACCGAGAAGACCGAGTCCGAGACGACCACGGCGCGGCCCTCGTGGTCCGGTTCGGCGCGCGCGGCGTCGAGCGTCTTGTGCACCGCCTCGGGGTCGCTGTGCGGCACCACGGCCGTACGGGCGCGCGAGAGCCGGCAGCCGTCGATGAGCGAGGCGTGGTTCCCGGCGTCGGAGACGACCAGGGAGCCGCGCCCGGTGAGCGCGGTGACGGCCGCGAGATTGGCCGCGTAACCCGAAGAGAGCACCAGAGCCGCTTCAAAACCGCAGTATTCGGCCAGTTCGGCTTCGAGCCGGGCATGAAGTTCCGTGGTACCGGTGACCAGCCGGGAGCCGGTCGCGCCGGCGCCCCAGCGGTGCGCGGCGGCCGCGGCGGCCCGGGTGACCTCGGGGTGCCGGGCGAGGCCGAGGTAGTCGTTGCTCGCCAGATCCAGCAGGGCCGAGTCGGCCGGGCGGGGCTTCAGAGTCCGTACGAGCCCCGCTCTGCGGCGCTTCTCGCGCGCCTCGTCGATCCAGTCGAAGGGGTCGTCACCGGACGGGACGGCGGCGGGGTCGGCAGGCATCGGCATCCTCGGGTTTGTTGGCTGTCGATAGACGTTAGCGGTCGTTACGCCTGTCTACGGTGTGGCAATACACACACCCCCAACCTGCGGCGTTGTCGGAATCCTCCTTGGCCGGGGCCGGTGCCGTAAGCCAGGATCTTCGCCATGGACCTGCTGAACGCTCTGGTGGAGAAGGGACTGCGGCGCGAGTCGCCGTCCCGCGAAGAGGCACTCGCCGTACTGGCGACATCCGATGACGAGCTGCTCGACGTCGTGGCGGCGGCGGGCAAGGTCCGCCGCCAGTGGTTCGGGCGGCGGGTGAAGCTCAACTACCTGGTCAACCTGAAGTCGGGCCTGTGCCCGGAGGACTGCTCGTACTGCTCCCAGCGGCTGGGCTCGAAGGCCGAGATCCTCAAGTACACCTGGCTCAAGCCCGACGAGGCCTCCAAGGCGGCCGCCGCCGGCGTCGCGGGCGGCGCCAAGCGGGTGTGCCTCGTGGCGAGCGGTCGCGGGCCGACGGACAAGGACGTGGACCGGGTCTCGGAGACGATCTCGGCCATCAAGGAGCAGAACGAGGGTGTGGAGGTCTGCGCCTGTCTGGGCCTGCTCTCCGACGGCCAGGCGTCGCGCCTGCGGGACGCGGGCGCCGACGCGTACAACCACAACCTCAACACGTCCGAGGCGCAGTACGGACAGATCACCACAACCCATACGTACGCGGACCGGGTCTCGACCGTGCAGCAGGCCCAGGCGGCCGGCATGTCGGCGTGTTCCGGCCTGATCGCGGGCATGGGCGAGACCGACGAGGACCTGGTCGACGTGGTCTTCTCGCTGCGCGAGCTGGACCCGGACTCGGTACCGGTCAACTTCCTGATCCCCTTCGAGGGAACTCCGCTGGCCAAGGAGTGGCACCTCACCCCGCAGCGCGCCCTGCGCATCCTGGCCATGGTCCGCTTCGTCTGCCCGGACGTGGAGGTACGGCTGGCCGGCGGGCGCGAGGTGCACCTGCGGACGCTCCAGCCGCTGGCGCTGCACCTGGCCAACTCCATCTTCCTGGGCGACTACCTCACCAGTGAGGGCCAGGCAGGCAAGGACGACCTGGCGATGATCGAGGACGCCGGGTTCGAGGTCGAGGGCGCCGGCACCACCACGCTGCCCGCGCACCGCGCCGACGCGCTCGCCGCGGCCGGCTGCGGCAGCCACACCGAGGAGCCCGCCGCCGGCGGCTGCGGCGGACACGGTGGCGGCGGTGGCTGCGGGCCGTGCGGTGACGGCGACGCGGAGCCGGAGCCGGTGGCCACCGAGCCCGAGCCGGTACCCGCCGGCGCGGTCGCGGAGGCGCGGGACACCGACGGCGTCCGTACCGACCTGGTCTCGGTACGCCGCCGGGGCGCCGGCACCGACCTGCCGCCCAATGCCTGAGCCGATGAACGTGCGCGACCTGCTGGCCCTGGACCGGCAGCACGTGTGGCATCCGTACGGCCCGATGCCCGGCACGGACGATCCGCTGGTGATCGAGTCCGCCGCCGGGGTCCGGCTGCGCACCGCCGAACCGGTGCAGGGCCACACCGAGCTGGTCGACGGGATGTCGTCCTGGTGGTCGGCGATCCACGGCTACAACCACCCGGTACTGAACGAGGCCGCGCGCGGTCAGCTGGACCGGATGAGCCATGTGATGTTCGGCGGGCTCACCCACGAGCCCGCCGTCCGGCTCGCGAAGCGGCTCGCCGACATCGCGCCGGGCGACCTGGAGCACGTCTTCCTGTGCGACTCCGGGTCCGTCTCGGTCGAGGTGGCCGCCAAGATGTGCCTGCAGTACTGGCGTTCGCTGGGCCGTCCGGCCAAGCAGCGGCTGCTGACCTGGCGCGGCGGCTACCACGGTGACACCTGGCAGCCGATGTCGGTGTGCGACCCGGACGGCGGGATGCACGACCTGTGGTCCGGGGTACTGCCCCGGCAGGTCTTCGCCGACGAGCCGCCGGCCGGCTTCGACGCGCCCCTGGACGAGGCGTACGCCGACCACCTGCGGGAGCTGATCGGCGCGCACGCCGACGAACTGGCCGCGGTGATCGTCGAGCCGGTCGTGCAGGGCGCGGGCGGCATGCGCTTCCACTCCCCCGCCTACCTGCGGGTGCTGCGGGAGGCGTGCGACGCGCACGACGTGCTGCTGGTCTTCGACGAGATCGCCACCGGCTTCGGCCGGACCGGCGAACTCTTCGCCGCCGGACACGCGGACGTCGCGCCGGACGTGATGTGCGTCGGCAAGGCGCTGACCGGCGGCTATCTGACGATGGCGGCAACCCTGTGCACACCGAGGGTGGCCGACGGGATCTCCCGCGGCGAGGTGCCGGTGCTCGCGCACGGGCCTACGTTCATGGCCAACCCGCTGGCCGCCGCGGTCGCCAACGCCTCGCTGGACGTCCTGCTCACGCAGGACTGGCGCCAGGAGATCAAGCGGATCGAGGCCGGGCTGCGCGACGGACTGGAACAGGCCAGGATAATCCCGGGCGTTCGGGACGTACGGGTACTGGGCGCCATCGGCGTCGTCCAGCTCGACCATCCCGTCGACATGACGGCCGCCTCCCGGGCCGCGGTCGGCGAGGGCGTCTGGCTGCGCCCCTTCCGCGACATGATCTACACGATGCCGCCGTACATCACCGGCGACGAGGACATCGCCCGTATCTGTGCCGCGGTGTGCGCTGCCGCGCGCGAGGGCTGAGAGGAACACGGTTCACATGTCGGTGCTGTTCATCACGGGCACGGGCACGGAGATCGGCAAGACGGTCACCACCGCCGCGATCGCCGCCGCCGAGTCGGCCCGCGGCCGGTCGGTCGCGGTGCTCAAGCCCGCCCAGACCGGGGTCGCGCCGGGCGAGCCGGGCGACGTGGCCGAAGTCGCGCGACTGGCGGGCTCCGGCGTCACCACCGCCGAACTCGCCCGTTATCCCGAACCGCTGGCGCCCGATACGGCGGCCCGACGGGCCGGGATGCCGACGCTGCGGCCGTACGAGATCGCCGAGGCCGCGGCCAAGCTGGCCACCGAGCACGACCTCGTGCTGGTCGAGGGCGCGGGCGGGCTGCTGGTCCGCTTCGACGAGGCGGGCGCGACGCTCGCCGACGCGGCGCGGGCAGCCGGTGCGCCGATGCTGGTCGTGGCCCAGGCGGGCCTGGGCACGCTCAACTCCACAGCGCTGACGGCCCTCGCACTGCGCACGATGGACATCGCGTGCGCGGGCGTGGTCGTCGGCAGCTGGCCCGCTGAGCCGGATCTGGCCTCGCGGTGCAACCTGGAGGACCTGCCGCGGTCGGCGGGGGCGCCGTTGCTCGGCCTTGTGCCGGCCGGGTCCGGCGCGTTGCCGCCTGCCCGGTTCCGGGCGGAGGCGGCGTCATGGCTGGCGCCGCGGCTCGGGGGGACCTGGCAGGGCTAGCGGTACGACGAAGGGGGCACCGGCTGCGAGCCGGTGCCCCCTTCGTCGCGGGCGCGGATCACTCCAGTTCCGCCCCCTTCCGCTCCGGAATCAGCAGCATCGCCGCCATGTCCAGGACGTAGATGACGGCGAGCAGGCCGATGGCCTTCTGGAAACCGTAGGTGGTGGCGACCAGGGCGACCACGAGCGGGGCCAGGCCGCCGATGCCGCGGCCGACGTTGAAGAGGACGTTCTGCGCGGTGGCACGGGCGTGCGTCGGGTACAGCTCGGCGATGAGCGCGCCGTAGCCGCCGGTCATGCCGTTGACGAACGCGCCCATGACCGCGCCGCCTATGAGGAGCGCGGTGGGCGTGGACAGCGTGGCGTACGCGAGGACCGTGACGACCGAACCGGCCTGGAATATCCAGAAGGTGGGGCGGCGGCCGATGCGGTCGGCGAGGTGCCCGAAGGCGAGGATGCCGCAGGCCATGCCGACGACCGTCACCGCGGTCCAGGCGCCGGACTTGGTGAGGCTGTAGCCGAACTGCTGCGAGAGGTAGCTCGGCAGCCAGGTCATGATGCCGTAGTAGCCGAAGTTCTGTACCGAGGTCAGGACGAGGACGCCGAGGGTGGCGCGGCGCGCGGCCGGGGTGGCGACCAGGGAGCGCAGCGGCGCGGTGGCCGGGCGTTCGGCGGTCTTCGCCTCGGTGAAGGCGGCGGGCTCGTGCATGGTGCGGCGGAAGAGGAAGGCCGCGACGGCGGGCAGCACGCCGAGCGCGAAGAGGGCGCGCCAGCCCCAGGCTTCGATGACGGGGGCGGAGACCAGGGCGGCGGCGAGGACGCCGGTCTGCCAGCCGAGGCCGACGTACGAGGTGCCGCGGGCGCGCTTGCGGCTGGGGAAGGCCTCGGCGGCGAGCGCCATGCCGATGCCGAACTCGCCGCCGATGCCCATGCCCGCGACGAAGCGGGCGAGGGAGAGCTGGGTGAAGTCCTGGGCGAGCGCGGTGAGCCCGGTGAAGACGGCGAAGAGGATGATCGACCAGGTCAGGACGCGGATGCGGCCGAGACGGTCGGAGAGCACGCCGAAGAGGAGGCCGCCCGCGACGCAGCCGATGAGGGTGATCGTGGTGAGCGAGCCCGCCTGGGCGGGGCCCAAGTGCAGTCCGGCGGTGATCGCGGAGAGGGCGAAGCTGAGGATGAGGAGGTCGAAACCCTCCAGGCCGTAGCCGACGGCGGAGGCGAGTACCGCTTTGCGGGCGTAGGCGTCGGTGCGGGTGGCGGTCGGTTCCGTGGCCACGTCCGCGGGTGGGTTCGGCATGCGTCCTGGTCCTGCTCTTCCGTCCGTACGGGTTGGTGCTGGGCGTACGTCGGAGTGGGCAGGCGTGCGGCAAGGGGGACTCGGCCGCGGGCCCGCGCCGACGCGGCCGAGACGCCATTCTAGGCCGGGACCTTTGATGTCAGGTACACGCGGTAGTGACGGGCGACGGACGGGCGCCCCGGCGGCACAATCGGAATCGGGAGCCGTTGTCGTGTCGTACGGGAAGGGCGAGGCATGTCGCTGCGCAACAGAGGACACCGGACCGCTGTGCACCATCCGCTCTTCGCCCGCGCCTATGCGCGGCTCGGGCCGCTCGCCGATGTGCACGGCGGGGTGCGGCCACTCCGTCGCGAGCTGCTGGCGGGGCTGTCGGGGCGGGTCATCGAGATCGGCGCGGGCGGCGGGCTGAACTTCGCGCACTATCCGGGGACCGTCTCGGAGGTGGTGGCGATCGAGCCGGAGGCGACGCTGCGGCGGGCGGCGCGTACCGAGGCCGCGCGTGCCGAGGTGCCGGTGGACGTGGTGCCGGCGGTCGCCGAGGCGCTGCCGGTCAAGAGCGAGGCGTTCGACGCCGCGGTGGTGGCGCTGGTGTTGTGTTCCGTGCGGGACGTGGAGCGTGCACTGGCGGAGCTGCGGCGGGTGCTGCGGCCCGGTGCGGAGCTGCGGTTCTTCGAGCACGTACGGGCCGAGGGGCGCGGGCTGCGCGCGGTGCAGCGGGCTGTGGACCGTACGGTGTGGCCGCTGCTGAACGGCGGCTGTCACACGTCGCGGGACTCGCTGGCGGCGCTGCGGGACGCCGGTTTCACCGTGGAGCGGCACCGGCGGCTGCGCGTACCGCCGGGCGGTGTGACGCTGCCGTCGTCGCCGGCCGTGCTGGGTACGGCGCGGCGTCCGGAGACGGTGGCGTAGGGCCGTCTCCGGACGCCGGCCGCGTCCGCGGGACGGTCAGCGGGCCTCACCGGCCGCGCCGACGCGTCGTGCGGCGGGGGTACGTACGGTCGTGCACGCCACCTGCGCCCGCGAGGGCTTGGTGCCGCGCTGTACGGCGAGCGCGTCGGCGGCGCGGACCCGCGCCGCCGAGCCCCGCTGGAAGACCAGCACCACTGCCGGCCCTCCCCCTGCCCGCACATCCGCTCTAACGGACTGGACTTGCCGCCACTGGCCCTGAATGAGTACCAGGTCGCCCTGCCTCACCTGCAGCGCCCTCACCGCACCATCACAGCCCACACTTCTCTTCCCACCCCATCCGTGTGCGGCAGTCCGTTCAGTGCGCCCCCTCCCCCGGGAGCGTCCTTCGGTCCTGCCTGATTCGGTCCGGTTACTGTGGCGGCTCGTTCGCTTTCGCGCACACTCCGATCCGGTCACGTTGCCGACCCTTGGGTATACGCGCGTTGCGGGCGTCCGGGCGTTTGCTGAGCCGGTAGGGACGACCGGGTGGACCGCATTCAAGTGGCACTGGGTGCCATATACCGTCCGAGCAGGGCATGCGCTCCGCCCTGCCAGGCAAAAGTGCAATATTGCATTCGTCAGGACGGGTGCATGGATGCACCTTCGCGCGGGCGCACGCCGCCTTGATGGCAGTGCGTGCCACCCTGATCACGCCCCGCTACGAGCCGGTCGCCGCCCCGCTGACCTCGGCCGCTGAAATGGTTCGGCGGAATCACCTCGAACCGCCCTCGGCGCCGCACTTGGGCTGATCACGGGCCTGTCCGGGTGCAAACGGCCACCCGGACGGAAGGCACGGGGTGACGGCCGGATCAGGGCGGTACGTGGCGTACGACACTGCCCTTGACGAGCCGTTACTCGTCCGTACCTGCGGCTTCCGCGGCCGACAGTTCCCCCGGCCAGTGACGCAGTTCACGCAGCAGCGTGAGAAAGGCGCGCTCCGCTGGGGACAGCAGCCGGTCCCTGCGGTGCACCAGGCTGACCGGCCGGGGCAGCGGCGCGGGCTCGACGGGCAGTACGGCCAGCCGTCCGGCCCGTACGTCCTCCCCCACCGCGTGTTCGGAGATCAGGGCGAGGCCCAGGCCGGCGGCCACGCACTGCTTCACCGCCTCGGGCCCCCATATGTCGGCGCGCGGCACGTCCTCCAGCGCCCAGTCGGCCAGCACCTGTTCCTGGAGGCTGCGGGTCTGCGAGCCCGGTTCGCGGAGCAGGAACCGGGCACCGGCCAGCTCTGCGGGCGTCACCTCGGCCGCGCCCGCGAGCCGGTGGCCGGGGGCCGCGACCAGCACCAGCCGCTCGTCCAGCACGGTCTCCACGACGAGCCGGTCGCCGTACGGACTGCCGGCCACCACCGCGATGCCGATGCCGCCGCCGAGCAGCTGTTCCTGCACCGCCTCGCCGTTGCCGACGAAGATGTCGCACTCGATGGCGGGGTGCCGCTCCCGGTACCGGGCCAGCAGCGCGGGCAGCAGGTAGGTGCCGACGGTGGTGGAGCCGCCGACCAGCAGCCGGCCGGTGGCCAGCCCGCTGACCTGCTGCACGGCGGCCACCGCCTCCTCCGCCAGCAGGAAGACCCGCTTGCCGTACTCGGCGAGGACCTCGCCCTCGGCGGTCGGCCGGGCCCGGGTCCCCGAGCGGTCCACCAGGGTGACGCGCAGCGACTGTTCGAGCCTGCGTACCTGGTTGGAGACGGAGGGCTGGCTCATGTAGAGCTTCTGGGCCGCGGCGGAGAAGCCCTGGTGCTCGACGACCTGCATGAAGATCCAGAGCCGGTGGAGGTTGAGTTCCATGACACCCCCGAGGGCTTGCGACATCCGAAGATCACCTGGCGGCGGGCAGCCTAGCCTTCCGGCCGTCCGCCGGACAGGGCCACGACGTCCCGGTCGGCGGAGAAAACCCGTGCTCCGGCATCCGATGAATTGATGCAGCGGGGGTGCAAGGATCACGCCATGCCCAAGGACGCCAACTTCACCCTCGTACAGCTCCGCTATTTCCTGGCCGCAGCGGAGCTCGGCAGCATGACGGCCGCCGCGCAGCGCGTCAGTGTGTCGCAGTCGGCGGTCTCCACCGCGGTGACGCATCTGGAGCGGGAGCTGGGCGTGCAGCTGCTGATCCGGCACCACGCCAGGGGGCTGTCGCTGACCCGGGCCGGCGAGCGGTTCCTGCACGAGCTGCGGGGCTTCCTCACGCACGCCGAGGAGCTGACGGAGACGGCCCGCAGCATGGGGACGGAGCTGGTGGGCGAGCTGGCGGTGGGCTGTTTCCAGACCCTGGCGCCGTTCTCCCTGCCGCGGCTGCTGCGGGAGTTCGGGGAGGCGCACCCGGCGGTGCGGGTGCAGGTCACGGAGGGCGACATCCGGGCGGTGCAGCAGGATCTGCGCGGCGGCAGATGCGAGCTGGCGCTCCTGTACGACCTGGGGCTCGACCCGGACATCGAGCGGGAGGTGCTGGCGGAGGCGCCGCCGTACGCGCTGGTGCCGCCGGACCATGCGCTGGCGGGCGCGGAGGCGGTGCGACTGTCGGACCTGGCGGCGGAGCCGATGATCCTGCTCGATCTGCCGCTGAGCCGGGACTACTTCCGTTCGCTGTTCCTCAAGACGGGGGTCGAACCGAAGGTGCGGCACCGCAGTACGAGTTACGAGACGGTGCGCGCGATGGTGGCGGCGGGGCACGGGTTCGCGCTGCTGAACCAGCGGCCGGTGCACGACGCGACGTACGACGGCGGGCGGGCGGTGGCACTGCGGCTGACCGATCCGCTGCCGGCCCTGCCGGTGGTCCTGGCGCGGCTCTCTGGGGTCCGGCCGACCGCCCGCGCCCAGGCCTTCGCGGCGGTCTGCCGGACGGCGCTGGGCGCCTGAGCCGCACCTCCCCGGCCGCGGCGGCTCACAGCCGCGCGCACCCCGTGACCGTACGGGCGAAGCGGAGGACCGCGTCGCACGCCGCGGCGTGGTCCACCGCCGGGTTGCGGCTGAAGATGTGCAGGCCGTACCCGTCCTCCAGCGCGACCAGGTCGCGTGCCACCTCGGCCGCTGTCGCGGTGAGCGTGAACTCCCCCGCTGCCGCGCCCAGTTCGAGCACGGTGGTGTAGAGCGCGACCTCGCGCGCGTACAGCGACGCCATCAGGGTGGCGTGCGGCCGGCTGCGGTCGGCGAGGCCGTGCAGTTCGTACAGCAGTTTGTGCACCCCGTCGTCGCTGTCGCGCGGCAGGCCGCTCCCGGCCGCCGCGCGCAGGCGCGCCACCGGGTCGGCGATCGCGTCCGTGCCGGCGTGCCGGTGGGCGAGATAGCGCTCCACGGCGGCCTGGTGGACCTCGAAGACCAGGTCGTCCAGTTCCGGGTAGTAGTAGAGCACCGAGCCGGCGGAGACCTCCGCTTCGGCCGCGATGTCCTTGATGCGCAGCCCTGCCAGGCCGCGCCCCGCGATCGCCCGGCCCGCCGCCTCGATGAGTGCCTCGCGCCGCGCGCCTTGGTTCTTGGTCCTTGCCACGGTGTGGATTCCCCGTTTCTCAGTTCAACGAAAAGCACCGTTCTCCGCTCGATCCATTGACATCCTAGCGCTCCATAGTTTGAATCTCGGTTCAAAGAATCCCTCTCCCCCTCCCAAGGAGGCGGCGTGGCACGCGCAGCGAGGACCACGGTGGAGCGGCACACCATCGACGTCATCCCCGACGGCGAACGCCATGGCCGCACCCTCGTGGTCGGCCTCGCGGTGGGCGGCGACGATCCGGTGGCCGCGCAGTCGCAGCTGCCGGGCAGCCCGCTCGCGCAGATCGCCCTGTGGTCCCTCGCCGCGGTCACCATGCTCACCAACTCCATGAACCTCTACGGCGCGACGCTGTGCGTGGTCACCGCCGTCCAGACCTCCGCCCACCGCCGGCTGCCCGGCCCGACCGTCCACGCACTCCTCTCGCCCGCCCTCTGCGCGGCCCGGCGCCGCCTTCGCAGGGCCGCGGCCCGCACCGCGCCGGGCGCAACACCGGCCGCTCCCCCGTACACCGCCGCCCCCTGACGACCCGCATCCACCGGCGACCGGCACCCACCCACGACGGCCGGCACCCCACCGATCTGGAGTTCCACCACCATGACCGCACCCACGTACCAGGACTGGCAGCAGCGGGCCGCCGCACTTCGCCCCGAGACCCGGGCGTTCCTCGGCGGCGCGCACACCGACGCCGCTGACGGCCGTACCTTCACCGACATCGACCCGGCCACCGGCAAGGCGGTCGCCGACGTCGCCCGGTGCGGCGCGGCCGACGTCGACGCTGCCGTACGCGCCGCGCGGACCGCCTTCGAGGACGGCCGCTGGTCCCGGGCCGCGCCCGCCGAGCGCAAGCGCCGGCTGCTGCGGCTCGCCGAGCTGATCACCGAGCACGGCCAGGAACTCGCGCTGCTGGACACCCTCGACATGGGCAAGCCCATCACCGAGACGCTGACCGTCGACGTACCGGGCGCTGCGGGCTGCTTCGCCTGGCACGCGGAGGCGATCGACAAGCTCTACGACGAGGTGGCGCCGACCGCGCCGGGCAGCCTCGCGGTGGTGCGCCGGGTGCCGCTCGGCGTGATCGGGGCCGTCGTGCCCTGGAACTTCCCGCTCGACATGGCCGCCTGGAAGCTGGCACCCGCGCTCGCCGCCGGCAACAGCGTGGTGCTCAAGCCCGCCGAGCAGTCGCCGCTCTCCGCACTGCTGCTGGCCCGGCTCGCGACGGAGGCCGGCATCCCCGACGGCGTACTGAACGTCGTGCCCGGCTACGGCGAGGAGGCGGGCCAGGCGCTCGGCCGCCACCCCGACGTGGACGTGCTGGCCTTCACCGGGTCGACGGCCGTCGGCAAGCTGTTCCTCTCGTACGCGGCCGAGTCCAATCTCAAGCAGGTCTGGCCCGAGTGCGGCGGCAAGAGCCCCAATGTCGTCTTCGCCGACGCCGACCTGGAAGCCGCCGCCGAGAAGGCCGCGTGGGGCTTCCTCTACAACTCCGGACAGGTGTGCTCCGCCAACACCCGCCTGCTGGTGGAGAGTTCGATCGCCGAGGAGTTCACCGACCGGGTCGTGGCGCACGTCCGGCAGTGGCACCCCGGCGACCCGCTCGACCCCGCCACCGCGCTCGGCCCGCTGGTGGACGAGGCACAGGCCAGCCGCGTACTGGCCGCCGTGTCGACCGCCCGGGCCGCGGGCGCGCGGGTGGCCTGCGGCGGCACCTGCCCGGACCGCGACGGCGCGTACGTCGACCCCACCGTGGTCACCGGCCTGGCGCCGGACGCACCGCTCGCCCGCGAGGAGCTGTTCGGCCCGGTGCTGGCCGTGCTGCCGTTCGCGGACGAGGCGGCGGCGGTGCGGCTCGCCAACGATTCGCCGTACGGGCTGGCCGCCTCCCTGTGGACCCGGGACATCGCGCGTGCCCACCGCGTGAGCGACGCACTGCACGCCGGGACGGTGTCGGTGAACACCGTGGACGCGCTCGATCCGGTGACGCCGTTCGGCGGTTTCAAACAGTCCGGCTTCGGCCGGGACCTCTCGCTGCACTCCTTCGAGAAGTACACGGGGCTGAAGACGACATGGATCCAGTACGCATGACGCATCGTCAGGACGAGGGGCGCCCGCGAAGGTACCGGCGGACCACCGCCGCCTGGTCGGAGCGCTCCATGAGGCCGCCACCGGGCTCGGCCGCACCCCGCGCGTCATCGGCGAACAACCACGACCACGACCACCGAGCCTGCCCGAACCTGAAAGGAACACCATGAATCACGCCGAACTCGCCGCCGCCGACCGCGCCCGGATCATCCACCCCTATCTCCCGTCCTCCGTCGAGGAGCGGGTGGTGATGACCGAGGGTTCCGGCTGCCGGCTCACCGACGCCGAGGGGCGCTCGTACCTGGACGCCACCGGCGGACTCTGGCTCGCGCAGATCGGGCACGGCCGCGAGGAGGTGGCGCAAGCCGCCGCCGCACAGATGAAGAAGCTGGAGTACTTCACCAGCTTCTGGGAGTTCTCCAACGACCGGGCGATCGAGCTGGCCACCCGGCTGACCTCGCTGGCGCCCGAGGGCCTGGGCCATGTCTACTTCACCTCCGGCGGCTCGGAGGGCAACGAGGCCGCGATCAAGATGGCCCGCTACTACCACCACCGGCGCGGCGAGTCCTCGCGCACCTGGATCCTGGCGCGCGACAAGGCGTACCACGGCATCGGTTACGGCGGCGGCTCGGCGACCGGCTTCCCGCTGTACCACGAGGGCTTCGCGCCGATGATGCCGCACGTCAGCCACCTCACGCCGCCGTGGCCTTACCGCACCGAGCTGTACGGCGGCGAGGACCCCTGCGACTTCCTCGTCCGGGAGCTGGAGGAGCGGATCGCGGAGATCGGGCCCGGCAACATCGCGGCGATGATCGGCGAGCCGATCATGGGCGTGGGCGGCATGCTGGTGCCGCCGGCCGACTACTGGCCGCGGGTGCGGGAGGTGCTGGACCGGCACGGCATCCTGCTGATCTTCGACGAGGTCGTGACGGCGTACGGGCGGGTCGGCGAGTGGTTCGCCGCGCAGCACTTCGGCGTCACCCCGGACATCATCGTCACCGCCAAGGGCATCACCTCCGGGTACACGCCGCTGGGCGCGCTGCTGGTCGGGGACCACGTGGCCGAGCAGCTGCTGCGCGAGCACGGCTTCCCGATGGGCTACACCTACAACGGTCACCCGGTCGCCGCCGCGGTGGCACTGGCCAACCTCGACATCATCCACCGCGAGGGGCTGCTGGCCCGCGCGGTGGCGACCGGTGGCGCGCTGCACAACGAACTCCAGGCGCAGCTCGGCGACTTGCCGGTGGTCGGCGAGGTGCGGTCGGTGGGCATGATGCTCGCCGTCGAACTGGTCGCGGACCGGACGACCCGCGAGCCGCTGCCGGTGCGGCCGGAGCGGATGCCGCACGATGTGATCCGGCGCGAGACCGGCGTGATCGTACGGGACTCCGCGCACAGCATCGTGCTGTCGCCGCCGCTGGTCATGACCGAGGCGGAGGTGAAGGAGACCGTCACCGCGATGCGCTCGGTCCTCGAACGCACCCTGCCGACCGGAGAGATCCGGGACTGATCCGTTCATCCGCAACCGGCCACGACTGGAAGGGCGCACTGCCGTGTCCGTACCACCCACCAGATCCGCACCCGCACCACCGCCGCCACCATCGCCGGAGACCGTTCCCCATCTGCACCGCAGCCTGCGCCGGTTCGACATCCTGGCGATGGGCGTGGCGGCCGTCATCTCCTTCGACGTACTGGGGCAGCTCGCCACCGGCGGCGGTGAGGCCGTCACCTGGATCGCCGTGATCGCGGTGGGCTTCCTGCTGCCGTACGCGCTGGTCTTCGCCGAGACCGGGGCCGCCTTCCCGCAGGAGGGCGGGCCGTACGTCTGGGTGAAGCTGGCGTTCGGTCGCGCGGCGGCGGCGCTGACCACGATGTTCTACTGGGTCACCAATCCGGTGTGGCTCGGCGGTTCGCTGGTGTTCGTCGCCGCCGAGGCGTGGGACGGCTTCGTCTTCCCGCTCGGCTCCGGGACGGTGGCCGACTACACGTTCAAGCTGCTGTTCATCTGGGCGGCGATCCTCACCGCGATCGTGTCGCTGCGCCGCGGCAAGTGGATCACCACGGCGGGCGCCGCGGCGAAGGTGCTCGCGCTCGCCGTGTTCTCCTGCACGGCGGTGGCGTACGGCGCGGAGCACGGCTTCCACGGCCTGGACCACGCCTCGTTCGCCCCCTCGGGAGCCGGCTTCCTGGCCCTGGTGCCGGTGCTGCTCTTCGCGTACGTCGGGTTCGAGGCGCCGAACGCTGCGGGGGACGAGATGCACGACCCGCAGCGGGACGTGCCGGTCTCCATCGGCTTCTCCGGGCTGATCGCCGCGTGCTGCTACCTGCTGCCGGTGCTGGCGATCCTGTCGGCGGCACCGGCCGGGCAGGTGACCGGCATCGGCGGGTTCATGGACGCGGCCCGGCTGGTCTTCGCGGTGTACGGGAGCTGGAGCGGGCCGCTGCTGACCACGGCCGCCGTGGCGTTCGTCTTCGCGCTGCTCACCCAGGGCAGCGCGTGGATGATCGTCAGCGACCGGATGCAGGCGATGACGGCCGCCGACGGCGGGTTCTTCAGCCGCGGGCTGGGCGCGTTCCATGCGCGGCTGGGCACCCCCGTGCGGATGAACCTGCTCTCCGGGATCACCGCGACGCTCTTCATGGTCGCCGCGATGAACCTGGCGGCCGGGGACGCCGCCGCGGTGTTCGGCGTCGTGCTGACGGTCGCCATCACCACGCTGCTGCTGTCGTACCTGGTGATCGTGCCGGCGCTGGTCCGGCTGCGGCTCCGGCGCCCCGAGGTGCCGCGCCCGTACCAGGTGCCGTTCGGCACCCGCGGCTTCGTCGTCTGCGCGGGGGTCGTCTACGCCTGGATCCTGCTGGGGTCCTGGGTGGCCCTGTTCCCCGGCACGCTGGAGCGCCTCTTCGGCCTCGGCTACGCCTTCCAGGACACCTGGGGGGTCTCCCGGACGACGTTCGAGGCCTTCACCCTCGGGACGGTCGTCCTGCTGCTGTCCGTCGGCGCCCTCGGGCTCCGGCGCCGGCGGCGCGCGGACTAGCCGGCGTCGCTCCGCCACAGAGCGTCCGGGTCGTCACCCACGCCGTCGAGGACGAGCTGGGCGTCCCGCTGCCCCAGCGCGATGGCCTCGTCGATGAACTCCGGCTCGAAGAGGAGGTAACCGAGCAGTTCACCCCGGCTGTGCCCCGGCCCGAGGAGCAGGGACAGCAGGGCCAGGTCGAGGTCGGCGAGCCGGCGGGTGCCGCGGAAGTACGTGTCGAGGACGTACGCCGCGCGCTCGCCGAGCCGGTCTCCCTGGCCGGGCGGCGGGCCGCCGAAGAGGTACTCGACGACCTCGTACGGCCGGCCGCCCGGGCTGCGGCCCCGCCCGCCGGACCGCAGCAGTTCGTCGACCTTGCCGAGCGTCCGGGTGTCCTCGATCATCCGGTCGGACAGCACGCCGTTCAGGACCTGCGCGACGACGTCCGCGACGGCCGGCGCGGGCGCGCTCCGGCCGTGGGTGCGGGGCAGATGGCGCAACGGCGTGGTGGCGACGATCACCACGCGGCGTACGCCGAGCGAGATCGCCGGTTTGATGGGTGCGTTGAGCCGTACCCCGCCGTCCATGTACCAGCCGTCGGCCTCCGCGATGTACACGGGCGGGAACGCCACCGGGATCGCGGCGGACGCCAGTACGTGTTCCTCGGTGAGCACGGTCCGGGTGTAGTCCACCGCCCGGTCGGCGTCGCTCTCGGGCAGCGTCGCGGCCCGCGGCCCCTCCACGAAGATCTCCGTGCGGCCGCTGCGGCAGTCCGTGGTGGCCACCGCGACGGCCTGCACCGCGCCGCTGCGCATGTTGGCATGCAGCCGGTGCCAGTCCGGCTTCGCGCGCAGGGTCTCCCGCAGCGGGCGGGTGTCCAGCAGGCCCGACACCGGTGGCGCGGACGGGTCGAAGAGCGTGGTGAGGTACTGCCACAGGAGGGCCGGCACCGCGGGCAGGAACGCCGCGAACACCTGGTCCTTCGTCAGTCCCCGCCAGGCCCGCAGCGCTTCGTCGGCGGCCTGCTGGGCAGGCAGATGGGCCAGCGAGGCGAAGAGCACCGCGTTCAGCGCGCCGGCGCTGGTGCCGACGAACACATCGGGCCGCTGCCGGAATTCCGCGAGCGTCGGCAGCAGCGTCGCCAGCATTCCCGCCTCGTACGCGCCCCGGGCACCGCCGCCCGCCAGGACGGCCCCCACCGCGGCGGCCTCCGGCGGATTTCCCGGATCCCGGTCGGTCATCACCACTCCCCCTCGTGCGGACGGCCGGCAGACCGATCGCACACCGGCGCGGTGCGCCGCGCAACGGCGGAACCGGCCATGCGTTCCGGGCTATGGGCGGTATAGGAATTCCGGTGGTTCTGCCCCGGGGCGCGGCGGTGTTCCCTGGTGGGCGGGGCGGCACGACCGGCCGCCGACGTCGACCTCAGAGGTGGAACCGCACATGAAGGAAGCTGGTGCCGAGCGGCTGACCGTCAACGGCCGCGGCTACGGCCGGCCCGCCCGGCCCGTCGTCGTGGTGTGCATCGACGGCAGCGAGGACGCCTATCACGAGCGGGCCATCGCCGACGGCCGGATGCCGTTCCTGGAGCGGATGCTGCGGGACGGCAGCGATCTGCGCGCGGACTGCACGATGCCGTCCTTCACCAACCCCAACAACCTGTCCATCGCGACCGGGGTGCCGCCGTCGGTGCACGGGATCTGCGGCAACTACTTCTACGACCCCGCGGCCGACGCCGAGGTCATGATGAACGACCCGGAACTGCTCCGCGCGCCCACGCTGTTCGCGGAGTTCTCCAAGACCGGCGCCAGGGTCGCGGTGATCACCGCGAAGGACAAGCTGCGCCGGCTGCTGGGCAAGGGGCTGGAGAACGGCATCTGCTTCTCGGCGGAGAAGGCCGACCGGGTCACCCAGCAGGACAACGGCATCGAGAAGGTGCTGGAGCGGGTGGGCATGGAGCTGCCGTCCGTCTACAGCGCCGAGCTGAGCGAGCTGGTGATGGCCGCGGGCACGGACGTGCTGGAGCGGGACCGTCCGGAGCTGATGTACCTGTCGCTGACGGACTACATCCAGCACAAGCACGCGCCCGGCTCCCCCGTGGCCAACGACTTCTACGCCATGCTGGACGGTTACTTCGCGCGGATCGACGCGCTCGGCGCCGTCCTGGTCGTCACCGCCGACCACGGCATGAACGCCAAGAGCGACGGCACCGGGGACGCGCAGGTGGTCTTCCTCCAGGACGAGCTGGACGCGCGGCTGGGCGCCGGCGCGGCACGTGTCGTGCTGCCGATCACCGACCCGTACACCGTGCACCACGGCGCGCTCGGCTCGTACGCCACGGTGCACCTGCCGCCGGACGCCGACGCGGACGCGCTCCGTGCCGAGCTGGCCGCGCTGGACGGGGTGGCCGAGGTGATGGGGCGGGAGCGGGCCTGCGTCCGCTTCGAACTGCCGGCCGATCGGATCGGCGAGCTGGTGGTCATCTCCGAACGCAACACGGTGCTGGGCACCACGCCCGCGCGGCACGACATCTCCGGCTTCACCGAACCGCTGCGCTCGCACGGCGGGCTCACCGAGCAGCGGGTGCCGTTCCTGGTGAACGCGCCGGTCGGACCGCTCCCGCAGGGCCACCGGCTGCGCAACTTCGACAGCTACTGGGTGGGCACGTCGGTGGCGGCGGGAGCGCCGCTCACCGGCTGACCCACCGGCACGCCACCCCCTCACACGGACGCACCACCCGGCCCCGGCGCGCCGCCGAGGCGCGCGCCGGGGCCCCGTCATGCCCGATTCCAGGCCGAGGGACAGGACACCGCCATGGCCGACCTCGCACCGCAGTCCGTACCGACATCACCGCCCGGGCCCGCGCTCGCCACGCGGGAAGCGCTGCGGCGGACGGCACGCTGGCGCCGGCAGATCTTCGCGGTCACCTGGATCGCGTACGCGGGCTTCTACTTCGTCCGCCAGGCGTTCTCCGTCGCCAAGCTGGGCATCCTGGACGACCCCCTGGTCAACGGGGTGCTCACCGAGCAGGTGCTGGGCGTGCTGGACGCGGTGTACCTCGCGGCGTACGCGGCCGGGCAGTTCCTGTGGGGCATGTGGGCGGACCGGTTCGGGCCGCGGGTGGTGGTGGCGGGCGGCATGGCCGGCGCGGTCGTCGCCGCGTGCGCGATGGGCCTGAGCAGCGCGGTACTGATGTTCGGCGGCGCGATGGTCCTCCAGGGGCTGGCGCAGTCGGCGGGCTGGGCACCGCTGTGCAAGAACATGGGCAGCTTCTTCCCGGTGCGGGAGCGCGGCCGGGTGCTCGGCGTCTGGAGCAGCAACTACGCCTTCGGCGGGCTGGCCGCGCCGCCGTTCCTCGGCTGGTGGGCGTACGAGGTGTTCGGCACCTGGCACGCGGCCTTCTTCGCGGGCGCGGTCACCCTCGCCGTCGTCCTTGCGGTGTTCCTGATCTTCCAGCGCAACACCCCGCAGGACGTGGGGCTGCCCGACCCGAACCGTACGGAGGAGGAGCCCGCCGCTGCCGGGAAGGCGGCACCGCCCCGGCGGCGCGCGCTGAGCCTGTACAAGGAGGCGTTGGGCGACCGCATGGTGCTGACGCTGGGCGCGGCGTACTTCCTGCTCAAGCCGGCCCGGTACGCGATCCTGCTGTGGGGCCCGGTGATCGTCAGCCGGCAGCTGCCGGAGGTCGGCAAGGCGGGCGCCACGCTCGTCCCGGTGGCGTTCGGCATCGCGGGCGTGCTCGCACCGGTCCTCATCGGCTGGGTCTCCGACACCGTCTTCCGGTCCCGCCGGGTGCCGCCGTGCGTCCTGGCGCTGCTCCTGCTGACCGTCGCGCTGGCGCTGTTCATGCCGCTGACGGCGACCGGCAGCGCGGTGGTGATGATCGCGGTGCTGGCGGTGATCGGCCTGGCCGTGTACGCGGCCGATGCGATGATCAGCTGCGTCGCGGCGGTCGACTTCGGCAGTGCCGGCGGCGCGGGCACGGCCGCCGGGCTGGTCAACGGCTGCGGCTCGGTCGGCGCGATACTCGGCGGCCTGCTGCCCGGCTTCCTCTCCGGCACCACCCTGTTCTACGGATTCGCCGCGGCCGCGCTGCTCGCCGGCCTGCTGATGCTGCCGCAGTGGAACCGGCTGCCGGCCGCGGCGTCCTGAGCCACGCTGTCCGCAGCTCCATCCCGAGGTCCATCCGCAGTGCACCACCACTGAGAGGGGCTCACCCATGGCGTCCCGTACCCCGCACCGCACCGAGCACCGTGCCGACACCGCCGTCGTCGGCGGCGGCATCGTCGGCCTCGCGCACGCCCTCGCGGCGGCCAAGCGCGGCGACCGCGTCGTCCTCTTCGAGCGCGACGACCACTCCGTAGGCGCCTCCATCCGCAACTTCGGCATGATCTGGGCGATCGGACAGCAGCGCGGCGCGATCTACGAGCGTGCCCTGCGCAGCCGGGAGATCTGGCTGGAGGTCGCGGCCAAGACCGGCCTGTGGGCCGTGCCGGCCGGCTCGATGCACCTGGCGCACCGTCCCGACGAGGTCGCGGTGCTGGAGGAGTTCGTGGCCACCACGCCCGCGGCCCGGGAGCGCGGTACGGAGCTGCTCTCCGCGCGGGAGACGGCGGCCCGCAGTCACGCCGCGCACCCGGACGGGCTGCTGGGCGCCATGTGGAGCCCGACGGAGCTGAACGTCGACCCGCGGCACGCAATACCGGCGGTCGCCGCGCATCTGGCGGACGAGTACGGCGTGGACGTGCGGTTCGGCGCGACGGTCCGCGGCATCGACATGCCGACCGTCTCGACGACGGCGGGCGACTGGCAGGTGGACCGGGTCTTCGTGTGCAGCGGGAACGACTTCGAGACGCTGTACCCGGAGGTCTTCGCGGACAGCGGGCTGGTCCGCTGCAAGCTGCAGATGCTGCGGACGGGGGTGCAGCCGGGCGGGTGGCAGCTGGGGCCGATGCTGTGCGGCGGGCTGACGCTGCTGCACTACGCGGCATTCGAGGGGCTGGCGGCGCGGGACGCGCTGGACCGGCGGATGCGGGCCGAGCTGCCGTTCCACCGGCACAACGGCATTCACGTACTGCTGTCGCAGACGGCGGACGGGCGGCTGACGATCGGCGACAGCCACGCGTACGCGACGACGCACGACCCGTTCGAGAGCGAGGAGATCAACGCGGCGATCATGGACTACCTGGCGGGCTTCGCGCGGCTCCCGGACACCACGGTCACCGAGCGCTGGTCGGGTTTCTACCCGTCCCTCCGGGACGGCCGTACGGAACTGGTGACCGACCCGGAGCCCGGGGTGACGGTGGTCAACGGGGTCGGCGGCGCCGGGATGACGCTGTCCTTCGGGCTCGCCGAGGAGATCGTGGCGGCGCGCTGAGCCACGGGCCGGCGCCGCGCGCACGGCACGCGACCGCACGGGCGACGTGCGGTCGCGTCGTGTGAGACAGGTCACCGATTCGCGGTGGAATGCCTGGCCCGCCCGGATTGCTGTCATAGGTGCGACTGGCGGTGGAACTGTGTCCCCGGGCCTCACCTATTGCCCGTGGGGAAGATCGTTCGGCTGAAGCCCCACGGAGCCTTTCGCCGAGAGGCGACCGCCACCGGCAGCCGCGCCAGACCGCCCCGACCGGCCTCCCCCGACCGGTCGGGGCTCTTCGTTGTGTGCGCCCGGCGGTCAAAAACCAGGAGCCGGTCCGTCCGCCGGTTCTTCGACCGGGCGGCCCCGCAGGCCCTTGCCGCCGATTGCCCGGCCCGCTATCTGGTCGGCTACGCGGCGGGCCTCCCGGTCGCCGCGGCCGAGGTCTTCCCTCACGCGGGCGTGGCCGGGGTCTACAACATCTCCACCCTGGCCACCCACCGCCGCCGCGGCTACGGCGGCGCCCTCACCCTCGCCGCCCTCCACGCGGCCCGCGACCGGGGCCACCGCATCGCGGTCCTCCAGGCCTCGGCGGAGGGCGAACCGGTCTACCGCCGGCTGGGCTTCCGCCCCTGCGGCCGATTCACCGAGTACGCCGTCACCCCGTGACCGCACACCGCCCGGGTGCGCCCGGTCCCGGCACGACTCAGTAGCTGATGCACGCCGAGTGCCACTCCGTGTAGAAGTCCCACACCTGCGGGGAGCACTCCGGCGGGCCGTACTGGGAGGCCTTCGCGCCGACGTGCGGCAGGTGGGCGTACGCGCCCACGCCCGGGCGGTTGACGTGCAGCATGCCCGCCTCGAAGCGTTCGATGGCCTCGAAGGCGCGGGACTGCGAGGCGGTGAAGATGGTGCCGGACATGCCGTACTTCACGGAGTTGGAGATCCGCATCGCATCGTCAAAACCGTCGGCGTCGACCACGGCCAGCACCGGGCCGAAGACCTCCTCCTGGGCCAGCTCGCTGTCCCAGGGCACGTCGCGGATGACGGTGGGCCGGACGTAGCAGCCGTCCGGCAGCCCGTCGCCGGTGGCACGGCCGCCGCCGCACAGCACCTTGCCGCCGTCGCGCTGCGCCCCTGCTATGGCCGCCAGCGCGGCTTCCATACGGGCCGGGTTGACCACGGGGCAGATCTGCGCGGCGGGGTCGCTGCCGGGGCCGACCTTCATGTCCGCGACCCGGGCCACCAGCCGGTCGAGAAAGGCGTCCCGTACCCGTACGTCGACGACCGCCCGGCTGGTGGCGCTGCACCGCTGCCCGGCCTGCCCGAAGGCGCCGTGCACAACAGCGTCGACCGCCCCGTCCAGGTCCGCGTCGTCCAGCACGATCACCGCGTTCTTGCCGCCCAGTTCGAGCTGCGTACGGAGCAGCCGGTGGGCGCCGCCGGCGTGGATGGCGGTGCCGACGGGCAGCGAGCCGGTGAAGCTGATGCCGGCCACGGAGGGATTGGCGACCAGCGCCTCGCCCGCCGCGACGTCGCCCTGGACGAGGTTGAGTACGCCGTCGGGCAGCCCCGCCTCGTGGAAGACCTCGGTCAGCAGGGCCGCGGTGAGCGGGGTGAGCGGCGAGGGCTTGAAGACGGCCGTGCAGCCGGAGAGCAGGGCCGGCGCGACCTTCCACATGGGGATGGCCAGCGGGAAGTTCCAGGGCGAGACCAGGCCGACGACGCCGATGGGGCGCCGGAAGGTGTACGCGAACGTACGGTCCTCCTCGGCGGGTGCGGTGACGCCGCCGAGGAGCCGGGCCTGGCCCGCGGTGAAGTCCAGCACGGCGCGGGCCCTGGCCACCTCGCCCTGTGCCTCGCGCAGCAGTTTGCCCTGCTCGCGGGTGATGGCACGGGCGAATTCCGCGGCCCGGTCGGTGAGTCCGCGGCCGGCCTCGGTGAGGATCGCGGCGCGGCGGATGGGGCCCAGCTCGCGCCAGGCGGGCAGGGCCGCCGACGCGGCGTCCACCGCGCGGTCCACGTCGACGCCGCCGGACTCGGCGAACTCGCCGATCCGGTCGGTCAGGTCGGCCGGGTCGAGGTTGGTCCTGGTCCGGCCGGACTCGGCCGGGCTCCACCGGCCGTCGATGAAATTCAGCAGGTGGTGCGCTGCCACGGGCTCCCCGGCGGAAAGGTGTGCCATGCCCCGTCCCTTCGCTGGACATCTGCGGAGACTGCTGTGACGTGCTCGGTCACAGCCAATCGCCAGGCTGTCCCAGCGAAGGTGCGGGCACCATCCGGGAATTGTGAATGGCCCCGATAGCGCTGCCCTATCTGGCACTGTGACGGCGGGCGCGCCTGGCACCTCCACGCGGCCGGCACCGGCCGGCAGGCGTACGCGACCCGCGGCACCACAGGACGGCGACAACAGAAGACACCAGGAGGCCCGATGACCCGCCCGTTCCGCTTCGGCGTCAACACGCTCGCGATCGCCTCCGCCGACGAGTGGCGGAAGAAGTGCCGGCAGGCCGAGTCGATCGGCTACGACGTCCTGCTCGTCCCCGACCATCTCGGCATGCCCGCGCCGTTCCCCGCGCTGGTGGCGGCGGCCGAGGCCACCGAACGGCCGCGGGTGGGCACCTTCGTGCTGAACACCGGCTTCTGGAACCCGGCGCTGCTGGCCCGCGAGGTGGCGACCACCGACGCGCTCACCGGCGGCCGTCTCGAACTCGGCCTGGGCACCGGGTACGTGAAGGGCGAACACGAGTCGGCCGGGCTCCCCTGGGGCAGTCCGGGACAGCGGGTGGACCATCTGGCCCGCACGATCGAGGAGCTGGACCGGCTGCTGGCCGATCCGGAGCACGTACCGCACGCCGTGCAGACGCCGCGGCCGCCGCTGCTGATCGGCGGCAACGGCCCGCGGATGATGCGGCTGACGGCGCGGCACGCGGAGATCGCGGCGTTCCAGGGCGGCCGGCAGGCGCCGGGCAAGCCGGAGGGCACGCTGGAGCTGGCCACCGCCGAAGAGCTGGACGCGACGGTCGCCGGCTACCGGGAGGCGGCGGCCGGCCGCGCCGTCCCGGCCGAGCTGAACATGCTGATCCAGCGCGTGGTGATCACCAACGACCGCCGGGCGACGGCCCGCGAGTTCGCCGCGTACTTCGAGAACCTGGACGAGGACCAGGTGCTGGACGCGCCGACGCTGCTGTTCGGCACGGTCCGGCAGCTGGCCGACCAGCTCCGGGAGCGCCGCGAGCGGTACGGCTTCTCCTACATCACGGTCCTGGACGCGGCCCTGGAGACGTTCGCGCCGGTCGTCGAGGAGCTGCGGGGCACCTGAGGCCCGGCCTCACCGGGTGGCGCCGGCCGGGGCGTCGCGGCGCAGCCGGCCGGGCCACCACACCGCGGGACCGATGTCCCGTACGAGCGCGGGGACGAGGAGGGAGCGTACGACGACGGTGTCGAGGAGCACGCCGAAGGCCACGATGAAGGCGATCTGGGCGAGGAACGCCAGCGGGATGACGACGAGCGCCGCGAAGGTCGCCGCCAGCACCACCCCGGCGGACGTGATGACGCCGCCGGTGCTCACCAGGCCGCGCAGCATGCCCTGCCGGGTGCCGTGCAGCAGGGTCTCCTCGCGTACCCGGGACATCAGGAAGATGTTGTAGTCCACGCCCAGCGCCACCAGGAAGACGAACCCGTACAGCGGGACCGAGGCGTCCGTGCCGCTGAAGCCGAAGACGTGCTGGAAGACCAGGCCGGAGATGCCCAGCGTGGCCAGGTAGTTCAGCCCGACCGTGGCGACCAGGAGCAGCGGCAGCAGCAGTGAGCGCAGCAGGAAGACCAGGATGGCCAGGATGACGGCGAGAACGACGGGGATGATCAGCGCCCGGTCCTCCTCGGCGGTGCGCTGGGTGTCGTACTGCTGGGCGGTGTAGCCGCCCACCAGGGAGCCGGGGTCGACGGTGTGCAGCCGGTCGCGCAGGGCGCCGACGGTCCGCTTGGCGGCGTCGCTGTCGGGTGTGTCGGCGAGCGTGGCGTCGATCCGTACGCGGCCGTCCACGACCAGGGGCGCGCCGCCGGGCCGGCCGGAGGCGCCGACGGCACTCGCGCCGTCGACCCCGGGGGTGGCGGCGGCAGCCTTCACGACCTGGTCGCGCCGGTCGGCCGAGGCGATGACGACGACCGGCTGTCCGGAGCCGCCGGGGAAGTGTGCGCTCAGTGTCCGCTGGGCGCTCACGGACGGCGCGTCGTTGATGAACAGCTCCTCCATCGGCACGCCACGGGAGTCGAGCGCCGGGAAGAAGGCCGCCGCCGCGGCGAGCACCGCGCAGGTGGTGATCCACAGCCGGCGGGGCCGGGTGTCCACCCAGGTCGCGACGCGCTGCCACAGGCCGTGTCCGGCCGTCCCCTCGGCGTGCGGCTTGGCGGGCCAGAGGGCTGCCCGGCCCAGGAGGGCGAGTACGGCGGGCAGGAAGGTCAGTGCGGACAGCACGGCGCACACGATGCCGATGGCACCGACGGGGCCCAGCGCGCGGTTGTTGGTCAGATCGCTGAGCAGCAGCGCCAGCAGTCCGAGCGCGACGGTGGCGGCGCTGGCGCCGATGGCGGCCGCGGAGCGGACCACCGCGGCCCGGGCGGCGGCGAAGCGGTTGCCGCGCCGGGCCAGTTCCTCGCGGAACCGTGCCGTCAGGAGCAGCGCGTAGTCGGTGGCCGCGCCGATCACCAGGATCGAGAGGATGCCCTGCACCTGGCCGTCGACGCGCACCACGTCGTGATCGGCCAGGACGTAGACGACGGCGCAGGCGACGCCGAGGGCGAAGACCGCGCTGACGATGATGACCAGCGGCAGCAGGACGCTCCGGTAGACCAGCAGCAGGATCACCAGCACGGCGGCCAGGGCGACGCCGAGCAGGATCCCGTCGATGCCCGCGAAGGCGTCGGAGAGGTCCGTCCGGCTCGCGGCGGGCCCGGCCAGCTGCACCTCGGTGCCGTCGACCTGCTCGGCGGTCTTGGTGACGTCCTGGAGGGCTTCGGAGAGCCGGTCGCCCAGGTCGGGGCGGAGCTGCACGATGCCTTCGAGCGCGCGCCGGTCCTTGGAGACGAGCGCGGGCGAGGGCCGTTCCGTCACTCCCTCGGCCTTCGCGAGGCCCTGCAGCGCGCGGGTGGCCGCCGCCTGCTGGGCGTCGGTGAACCGCCCGTCGTCGTCCCGGGTCCACACCACGATGGCGGGCAGCGTCTCGCTCTGGTCGAAGTCCTGCTGCGCGTCGATGACCCGGGTGGACTCCGCGCTCTGCGGGAGGAATGCCGCCTGGTCATTGGTGGCGACCTCGCCCAGCTTGCCGGCGTAGGACCCGAAGACTCCTCCCAGGGCCAGCCATACGAGTACGAGGACCAGCGGGACCGCCCAACGGGACGGTCGGCGTGCAGTGTTCATTCACTGTCCAAACGGAGAGGGCGCGGTACGCGGAGAACTGCCTCGACCATAAAGTATCTCAATGGTTGAGGCATCCTATCCTTGATACATGCACTCTCCCCGCCGGGAGCCCTCGGCCCCTCCCGCCACCGACCTGCAGGCCTTCGCGGTCCTGCTGCGCCGGATGAACAGCGAGTTCAACCGCATCGCCCACGACTTCGCGCAGGATCACCATCTGCACACCACCGACATCCAGGCCCTGTCCGCGATCATGGACGCGGAGGCCGAGGACGGGCAGCCCATGACACCCGGCCGGCTGCGCGAACGGCTCAACCTCACCTCGGGCGCCGTCACCGCCTGCCTGGACCGACTGGAACGCGCGGGGCACATCACCCGCATCCGCGATGCCGGCGACCGCCGCGTGGTCCATCTGCACTACAACGACAGCGCCCGCCAACTGGCCCGGCGCTACTTCCACCCCCTCGCCCGCAGCACGGACGCCGCCCGGAGCCAGTTCGACGACGAGCAGCTCGCGACCGTCACCGCCTTCCTCCAGGCCCTCAACCACGAGCTGGCTCAGGAGCGTTGACGCGCGGGACAGCGGGCCCCCACGGCCGTCTTGACTGGTGAAACCGGGTGGCCCGGGGCCATCGGCCGGTGATGGGATGCCAGCATGAGTGATCTTCGTATCCGTGCCGCACTGCCCGCAGAGATCGACGCCGTGCTGGCCTTCTGGAAGCTGGCCGCCGAGGGAACGAGCATCAGCGATGACCGGAACGGCGTGGCCCGGCTGGTCGTGCGCGACCCGGAGGCGCTGCTGCTCGCCGAGCGGGACGGCGAACTGGTCGGCACGGTGATCGCGGGCTTCGACGGCTGGCGCTGCCATCTGTACCGACTGGCGGTCCACCCCGAGCGGCGCCGGCAGGGCATCGGCCGGGCGCTGCTTGCGGCGGCCGAGGAGCGGTTCGCGGCGCTGGGCGGGCGGCGCGCCGACGCGATGGTGCTCGACCGCAACGACCTGGCGCACCAGGCGTGGCAGGCGTCCGGGTACGCGCCGGAGCCGCAGTGGAGCCGCTGGGTGCGGCACCTGGACGGCCCGAAGGCCGCCGACGGCGCGCCGAGCGCCGGGGCGCGGAGCGAGGTCGAGGCGTAGGGCGGACGGAGCGGGATGCGCGGCGCGTCGGCCGCTCCGGGCCGCCGATCCGGCCGACGATGCTGTTCATGATCGATCTGATGGCACGGACGCCGGTGTCCCACGACGGCCGGCTGGGCAGGGCCGAGGAGCACCCGGGCCACGCCGACCGCCCGTACGTCCGGCGGCGGGACCGCATCGCGGCCCTCGCGACGGGGCACCGGGTCGGCGCGCCCTCCCCGCTCGTGGAGTACACCGCGGAGGAGCACGCGACCTGGCGCACCGTGCTCGCCGCGCTGGCCGACGCCCAGCGGGGGCGGGTGTGCCGCGCGGTGGCCGCGGCCCGGGAACGGGCGCCCGTGCCGGCGGACCACATCCCCCAGCACGCGGAGGTCGGCGACCGGCTGCACGAGCTGACCGGCTTCCGCTTCACCCTGGCCGGGGGCATCGTGCCCAATGCCCGCTTCCTCGGTTCGATGGCCGACGGCTACTTCCACGCCGTGCAGTACGTACGGCATCCGGCGATGCCCCTGTACACCTTCGAGCCCGACGTCCTGCACGACATGCTCGGCCACGGCACCCATCTGTGCGATCCGTGGTTCGCCGAGCTGTACCGCACGGTGGGCCGGGCCGCGGCCCGGGTCACGTCCGACGACGCGCTGGACCTGATCAGCCGGGTGTACTGGTACACGCTGGAGTACGGCGTCGTCCACGAGGGCGGCCGGCCGAAGGCGTACGGCGCCGCGCTGCTGTCGTCGTACGGCGAGCTGCGGCGATTCGACCGTGCCGACATCCGGGCCTGGGACCTCGCCGACATCGCGGCCCGCCCGTACCAGGTCGCCGGATACCAGCCGGTCCTGTACACCGTGGAGTCACTCGACCATCTCGCCGAGACGCTGCACGGCTTCCTCGACGACTTCGACGAGTCCACCCGCGACCGCCTGGGGCTGCCACCCTTGGCGCAGCGGGGGTTCATGGGGCGTCCCGCGCCGGAACGCGCCGCCGCCCCCGCCGCCCCGCCGAACAAATGATCAACCGAGTTTTTTGCCGGTCCTTTACTATGGATACTCTCCTGGCTGTCGGATACACGGAATCCGCGGCCCCATCCCCGAAGAAAGGTGTGAGCGTCCGGCCATGGGCGACCCTCCTAGTTGCAGTCGACACCGCGCGAGCCTCCCGACCCTGTCCGACCATGGGATGGAGGTGACCCGATGACCGAGCTGCTCCTGCTGGCCGTGGCGCTTCTGCTGACCCTGGCCTGCGGCGTCTTCGTGGCGGCCGAGTTCTCGCTGACGACCGTCGAGCGCAGCGATCTGGAACGCGCCGCCGAGCGCGGTGAGCGCGGCGCGGACAGCGCTCTGAAGGCCGTACGCGGCCTGACCTTCCAGCTCTCCGGTGCCCAGCTGGGCATCACGGTGACCGGCCTGATCATCGGCATGCTGGCCAAGTCCTCGATCGCCGCGCTGCTCACCGGCCCCCTGGAAGCCATGGGGCTGCCGCGCTCGGCGGGCGAGAGCATCGCGCTGGTCCTCGGTACGGCCATCTCCACGGTCGTACTGATGGTCATCGGTGAGCTGGTCCCGAAGAACTGGGCGATCTCCAGCCCGCTGCCCGTCGCCAAGCGGGTGGCCACGCTCCAGCGGGGCTTCAGCGCCGCCTTCAAACCGCTGATCGGCCACCTCAACAACACCGCCAACCGTGTGGTGCGCCGGATGGGCCTGGAGCCGGCCGAGGAGCTGGCGTCCGCGCGCGGGCCGCAGGAGCTGATGGCGCTCGCGCGGCACTCCGCCAGGGAGGGCGCGCTGGAGCCGGACACGGCCGAGCTGTTCGTCCGCACGCTGAACCTCGCCGACCTGACGGCGGAGAACGTCATGACCCCGCGGGTGCAGGTCACAGCGCTGGACGTGCAGTGCACGGCCGAGGACGTGGCCAACGCGACCCGCGCCACCGGCCTGTCCCGCTTCCCGGTCTACCGCGGCAGCCTGGACAGCATCGTCGGCGTCGCGCACATCAAGGACGTGCTCGCGATACCGGCCGCGCGGCGGCCCCGGCACGCCGTCGCGGAGATGCTCCGCGAGCCGCTGCTGGTGCCGGAGACGCTGCCGGTCAACGAGCTGCTGGACCGGCTGTCCGGCAAGCGCACGATGGCCGTGGTGATCGACGAGTACGGCGGCACGGCCGGCGTCGCGACGCTGGAGGACATCGTCGAGGAGGTCGTCGGCGAGGTCGTCGACGAGCACGACCCGCAGGAGACCCCCGACCTGGCACCGGCCGGCGTGGACGAGGACGGCCGCACGCTCTACGACGCGGACGGCGCGGCCCGCGCCGACCAGCTGGAGCGGATCGGCCTGCGGATGCCGGAGGGCCCGTACGAGACGCTGGCGGGGCTGATCGCCACGGAGCTGGGCCGCATCCCCGGCCAGGGCGACGGGCTGACCGTCGCCGGGTGGCGGATGGACGTCGTGGACGCGTCCGGCCACCGCGCGGCGCGCGTGCTGCTGCACGCCCCCGCCGCCGGTGACGAGGACACCGCCCCGGCGCACGAGGAGGCCGCCCGATGACCGCACTGCAGCTCTTCATCGGCCTGCTCACGCTGGTCGTCAACGCCTTCTTCGTCGGCGCCGAGTTCGCGCTGATCTCGGTGCGCCGCAGCCAGATCGAGCCGTACGCCGAGCAGGGCGACCGCCGGGCGCGCAGCGTCCTGTGGGGCCTGCAGCACGTCTCGGCGCTGATGGCCGCGGCCCAGCTGGGCATCACGCTGTGCACGCTGGTCCTGGGCGCGGTCGCCGAGCCGGCCATCGCCCACCTGCTGGAGCCGCTGTTCCACGTCACCGGCGTGCCGGAGGCCCTGGTCCACCCGGTCTCCTTCGTCATCGCGCTGGCCCTGGCGACGTATCTGCACATGCTCTTCGGCGAGATGGTGCCGAAGAACATCGCGCTGGCCGAGCCGGTGCGCAGCGCGCTGGCGCTGGGTCCGCCGCTGGTGGCGATGGCGCGGGCGCTGCGCCCGGTGATCTTCACGGTCAACTCGTTCGCGAACGGGCTGCTGAAGCTGATGCGGGTGGAGGCCAAGGACGAGGTCGCCGCGACCTTCTCCGACGCCCAGCTGGCCAAGATGGTGGAGGACTCCTCCGACGCCGGACTGCTGGACGACCGGGGCGCCGAGCGGCTGCGGGACGCGCTGGAGCTGGGCCGCCGCCCGGTCCGCGACGTGGTCCTGCCGCTGGAGAAGGTGGTCTACGCCCGGCTGGGCGTCACGCCCGAGAGCCTGGAGGACCTGGCTGCCCAGTCGGGCTTCTCCCGCTTCCCCGTCGTCGACGACTCCCGCCGCATCCTCGGCTACCTGCACGTGAAGGACGCGCTGGACGCGATGCCGCGCGACCTGCCGTTCCAGGTCTCCTCGATGCGACCGATCGCCCGGGTGCGCGCCGCGACGCCGCTGGACGACGTGCTGACCGCGATGCGCGGCTCGCGCACCCACCTCGCCGCCGTGAGCGGCGACGACGGGCGGCTGGCCGGGCTGGTCACGATGGAGGACGTGCTGCGGGAGCTGGTGCTCCAGCAGCGCCCGGCGGGCTGACGGCGACACCTGAGGGCCTGATGGCACCTCCCGGCGCGGGCGGTCCTGTACTGCGTATAGGATCGCTCGCGCCATGGAGATCAGTGCTCAATACACCAGCTTTGTCGCGGTCGGGGATTCCTTCACCGAGGGAATGTCGGACGCGCTGCCGGACGGCTCGTACCGCGGCTGGGCGGACCTGCTCGCCGCCCGCCTCGCGGCCCGTACGCCGGACTTCCGGTACGCGAACCTCGCCGTGCGCGGCAAGCTCATCGGGCAGATCGCCCGCGAGCAGGCGCCCGCGGCCGCGGAGATGGACGCGGACCTGGTCACGCTGGTGGGCGGCCTGAACGACGTACTGCGCCCGAAGTGCGACGTGGCCCGGGTGTGCGCGCTCCTGGAGGAGGCCGCCGCACTGCTGGCGCCCCGGTGCAAGCAGCTGGTGCTGATGCGCAGCCCGGGCCGGCAGGGCCCGGTACTGGAACGCTTCCGGCCACGCATGGAGACGCTCTTCGACCACATCGACGAGGTCGCCGGGCGGCACGGCGCGATCGTCGTGGACCTCTACGGCTCCGCCGCCCTCGGCGATCAGCGGATGTGGGCGGACGACCGGCTGCATCTGACCGCCGAGGGCCACGAGCGGGTGGCCGAGGCGGTGTGGCAGGCGCTCGGGCTGCCGCCGGAGGCGGAGTGGGACGCGCCGCTGCCGCCGCCGGTCCCGCCGGGCTGGGTGGCCCGCCGCACCTCGGACGCCCGCTTCGCCCGCACCCATCTGCTGCCGTGGATAGGCCGCCGGCTCACGGGCCGGTCGAGCGGCGACGGCCGCCCGCCGAAGCGGCCGGAGCTCCTTCCGTACGGAGACGACGACTGACTTAACGCAAACTGCGTTAACAACGGCGGTCATTTCTGCTAAGAATGCTGTCGTCCCTGTTGGCGTCCCCTGGGAGCCGTGACCGGAGCATGACCGCCACCGCTCAGTACGACATCCCCGACACCATGCGCGCCGCCGTGCTCGTCGCACCGAAGCAGCTGGAGATCCAGGAGCGCCCCGTCCCCCGGCCGGGCCCCGGGCAGGTGCTCGTCCGCGTCGAGGCGGTCGGCGTGTGCGGCTCCGACGTGCACTACTACGAGCACGGGCGGATCGGCGACTTCGTCGTCCGCTCCCCCATGGTCCTCGGCCACGAGCCGGGCGGCACCGTCGTCGCCCTCGGGCCCGGCGCCCGGCGGCACACCCCCGGGCAGCCCGTCTCGATCGAGCCCGGCGTGCCCTGCGGCCGCTGCGCCCAGTGCCGGCACGGCCGGTACAACCTCTGCCCGGACGTGACGTTCTACGCCACACCGCCGGTGGACGGGGCGCTGTGCGAGTACGTGGCCGTCGACGAGGACTTCGCGCACCCGGTGCCCGAGTCGCTCGGCGCCGAGGGCGCGGCGCTGCTCGAACCGCTCTCCGTCGGCGTCTGGGCCTCCCGCAAGGGCCGGATCGGGCCCGGCTCGCGGGTGCTGGTGACGGGCGCCGGGCCCATCGGGCTGGTCGCGCTCCAGACGGCGCGGGCCTTCGGGGCGAGCGAGGTGGTGGTCACCGACGTCGCGTCGGAGCGCCTCACCGTCGCCCGCGAGCTGGGCGCCACGGCCACCGTCGACGCGCGCACCACCCGGCTCGCCGACACCGGGTACGCACCGGACGTCCTGCTGGAGTGCTCGGGCGCGCCTGCCGCCGCCGAGGAGGGGCTGCGGGCACTCGGCCGGGCCGGGCGCGCGGTGCTGGTCGGCATGGGCGGCGACACGATCCCGCTGCCGCTCTCGCACGTGCAGAATCACGAGATCGAGGTCACCGGCACGTTCCGGTACGCCAACACCTGGCCGACGGCCATCGCGCTGGCCGCCGCCGGCGAGGTGAACCTGTCCCGGCTGGTCACCCACCGGTACGGCTTGCGGGACAGCGTCGCGGCCCTCACAGCGGGCGCCGCCGACCCGACGGCGATCAAGGCCGTGGTGCGCCCGCAGCCGGAGTGACGGCACACCGGCCCGGACGAGGGGAGGAGCCACAGGTGCCCGCCAACGCACGGCTGTCACAGGCGGCCGTCGAGGACCGCCGGCAGGACGTCCTGCGGTACGTCGCCGAGCGGGGCGAGATCCGCATCGACGCCCTCGCGGCGCGCTTCGGCCTCAGCCTGATGACCATGCACCGCGATCTGGACGACCTCGCGGGGCGCGGTCTGCTGCGCAAGGAACGCGGGCGCGCGGTCGCCTTCCCGGCGCTGACCATGGAGACCGCCACCCGCTTCCGGGAGGGCACCAACCGCGAGGTGAAAGAGGCGCTGTGCGCCGCCGCCGCGGAGCGGATCCGGCCCGGCAGCACGCTGCTGATCGACGACTCCACCACCCTGTACCCGCTGGCCGACGCGCTCGCGGGGGTCGAGGGCGTCCGGGTCGTCACCAACTCGGTGGGGCTGGCGCAGCGGGTGTCGTCGGCCGCCGCCGCGGCCGTCACACTGCTCGGCGGGGAGTACCGGGGCGACTTCCACTCCTGCACCGGACCGGAGGTGACGCGGGCGCTGTCCCGGATCCGCGCGGACCTGGCGCTGATGTCCGCGACGGCGGTGCACGACGGCCGGCTCTACCACCCGCTGCCGGAGTTCGTCGAGGTCAAGGAGGCGATGCTGGCGGCCGCCGGGAACAGCCTGCTGCTCGCCGACCACACCAAGTTCGGCAGGACCGCGACGTACTGCTACGGGGACGCCACCCAGTACGAGGCGGTGCTCACCGACACCGGCACGGAAGAGGCGGAGACCGCGGCCGTGCGGGGACTGGGCGTGGCGGTCACGACCGTGCCCGTGCGGTTGTAGCAAGCCACAATCCGGACCGTGGCACTGGCCTGCGCAAACGAACAGTAGAATCGGCTCACGTGACTGCAAAGCCCCGCATCCCCAATGTCCTGGCCGGCCGCTACGCCTCCACGGAGCTGGCCGTCCTGTGGTCCCCCGAGTACAAGGTCAAGCTGGAGCGGAAGCTGTGGCTCGCCGTGCTCCGCGCGCAGAAGGACCTCGGCGTTGAGGTGCCCGAGCAGGCCCTCGCCGACTACGAGCGAGTCCTGGACAACGTCGACCTGGCCTCCATCGCCGAGCGCGAGAAGGTCACCCGGCACGACGTGAAGGCCCGGATCGAGGAGTTCAACGCCCTCGCCGGCCACGAGCAGGTCCACAAGGGCATGACCTCCCGCGACCTGACCGAGAACGTCGAGCAGCTCCAGGTCCGCCTCTCGCTGGAACTGATGCGGGACCGCAGCGTCGCCGTCCTCGCCCGCCTCGGCAAGCTGGCCGGCGAGCACGCCGAGCTGGTCATGGCCGGCCGCTCGCACAACGTCGCCGCCCAGGCCACCACCCTCGGCAAGCGCTTCGCCACCGCCGCCGACGAGCTGCTCGTCGCCTACGGCCGCCTGGAGGACCTCCTCTCGCGCTACCCGCTGCGCGGCATCAAGGGCCCCGTGGGCACCGCGCAGGACATGCTCGACCTGCTCGGCGGCGACGCCGGCAAGCTCGCCGAGCTGGAGCAGCGCATCGCCGGCCACCTCGGCTTCGCGCGGAACTTCACCTCCGTCGGCCAGGTCTACCCCCGCTCGCTCGACTACGACGTGGTCACCTCCCTGGTGCAGCTGGCCGCCGCGCCGTCCTCGCTCGCCAAGACCATCCGTCTGATGGCCGGCAACGAGCTGGTCACCGAGGGCTTCAAGCCCGGCCAGGTCGGCTCCTCGGCGATGCCGCACAAGATGAACACCCGCTCCTGCGAGCGCGTCAACGGCCTGATGGTCATCCTGCGGGGCTACGCCTCGATGGCCGGTGAGCTCTCCGGCGACCAGTGGAACGAGGGCGACGTGTCCTGCTCCGTGGTCCGCCGCGTCGCGCTGCCGGACGCGTTCTTCGCGCTGGACGGCCTGCTGGAGACCTTCCTGACCGTCCTGGACGAGTTCGGCGCCTTCCCCGCCGTCATCGCCCGCGAGCTGGACCGCTACCTCCCCTTCCTCGCCACCACGAAGGTCCTCATGGGCGCCGTGCGGGCCGGCGTGGGCCGCGAGGTCGCGCACGAGGCGATCAAGGAGAACGCCGTGGCCGCCGCGCTCGCCATGCGGGAGCAGGGCGCCGAGCGCAACGAGCTGCTCGACAAGCTCGCCGCCGACGAGCGGATCCCGCTGGACCGCGACCAGCTGGCCGAGTCGATGGCCGACAAGCTGTCCTTCACCGGCGCCGCCGCCGACCAGGTGGCGGCCGTGGTCGCGCGCATCGAGGAGATCGCGAAGCAGCACCCCGAGGCCGCGGCCTACACGCCCGGTTCCATCCTCTGACCCTCCGGACGATCGGAGCGCCGTGCCGCGGTACACCCCCGAAGAACTGGAAGCCGCTCGTGACCGCCTCGTCCCGGACGTGGCCGCGCCCGGACTCCGGGTCCTCTTCTGCGGTATCAACCCGGGCCTGATGTCGGCCGTCACCGGCCACCATTTCGCCCGGCCCGGCAACCGCTTCTGGCCGACGCTGCACGCCGCCGGGTTCACCCCCCGGCGGCTGCGGCCCGACGAGGAGCAGGAGCTGCTGCGGTACGGCGTCGGCATCACCAACGTCGTCCAGCGGGCCACGGCCCGCGCGGACGAGCTGGCGCCGGAGGAATTCGAGGAGGGCGGCCGCCAACTGGAGGAGAAGGTGCGCCGGCTGCGGCCGGCCTGGCTGGCGGTCGCCGGCGTCACCGCCTACCGCGCGGCCTTCGGCGACAAGCACGCCAAGGTCGGGCCGCAGGAGCGGACCATCGGCGGCGCCCGCATCTGGGTACTGCCCAACCCCAGTGGTCTGAACGCTCACTGGAACCCCACCACGCTGGCGGAGGAGTACGGCCGGCTCCGCGCGGCGGCGTTCGCCGAGGAATGACCGCCCCGGCGGGGCAGCGGCGGACCCGCGCCGCTGTCCGGCCACACCGCCACGACCAGCTCGTACGGCAGGAACTCGGCGGCCCTTCCCACACCGGTCGCCACCCGGCATTCCCCCGCCGCCCACACATGGGCCGTCCCGGTCAGCGCGGCCAGGTCCGCCAGCGGCTGCGGCACCGGTAAGCCCATCGCCGACCGCTCCAGATGGGGCGTCAGGTCCAGCACCCCGGACGGCCCCCAGCGCGCGGACAACACCCCGTCCAGCGCTTCCCGCTCCGCTGCGAACTCCTCGGCCACGACCGGCGCGTCCGCCGGGTCGGCCTCCCAGAACTCCTCGCTCACACGGAGCCGGAGAACGCGGCCGGCCTCGCCCGGCGCGGCGAGCGCGGCGTCGATCGCGGACAGGTGACAGGAAATCTGTTGCCTCGTCATGTCAACAGTAAAGACCCCGCCTCTGACAATCGGCCGTCACAGGCCGTGACCAGCGGCTTCAAGGCTCGCCGCAGGCCGTCCGACGGGCTACGATCCCGCAAACACCTGAGGCGAGGGAGGCAGAAGTTGGGGCGGCTCACCGGCGGGGACCCCTCTCTGCTGCGACGGATCAACTCCGCCGTGGTGCTGCACGCGCTGCGTGCCGCCGACTCCGCGACCCTGACCCAGCTGGTGGAGGTCACCGGCCTGTCCCGGCCCACCGTCGAGGGGGTCGTGGAGGGGCTGATCGAGTCGGGGCTGGTCGTCGAGGTGCCGGCCGACGAGGGCGTGGCGCGACGGCAGGGCAGGCCCGCGCGCCGGTTCCGCTTCCGCGCCGAGGCCGGGCACCTGCTGGGTATCGAGATCGGCCCGCACCGGGTCTCGGCGCTGCTGTCCGATCTGTGCGGGCGGGTACTGGGCTCGGTCCAGCACGACGTCGACGAGGTCACCTCCGCCGACCGGCGGCTGGCCTGCGTCCGGGACACCGTCGCCGACCTGCTGCTGCAGGCCGGCGTGGCACGCGATTCGCTGCGCGCGGTGGGCGTCGCCGGCCCCGGCATCGTGGAGGCGGACGGCCGGGTACGGCTGGGTACCGCACTGCCGGGGTGGACCGGACTGCCGCTGGGCGAACGGCTGCGCAAATGGTTCCGCTGCCCCGTCCTGGTCGAGAACGACGCCAACGCGGCGGCCGTGGCCGAGCACTGGAAGGGCGCGGCGGCGGGCTCGGACGACGTGGTGTTCGTGCTGGCCGGGCTGAGTCCGGGCGCGGGATCGCTGATCGGCGGGCGGCTGCACCGCGGTTTCGGCGGGGCGGCCGGCGAGATCGGCGCCCTGCACCTGCTCGGGCGGGAGGCGACACCCGAGACGCTGCTGTCGACGACCGGCGAACCGCTGCATCCGCTGGACGAGGCGCAGGTCGCGCAGGTCTTCACGCTCGCACGCGAGGGCGACGCACAGGCCCGGGACGCGGTGCAGCGCTTCCTCCAGCGGCTGGTCCACGACGTCGCGGCGCTGGTCCTCGCCCTCGATCCGGAACTGGTCGTCATCGGCGGCTGGGCGGCCGGTCTGGACGGCGTGCTCGGCCCGCTCCGTGAGGAGCTGTCCCGCTACTGCCTCCGCCCGCCCCATGTCGCCCTGTCCACCCTCGGCGAGGCCGTGGTGGCGACGGGCGCGCTGCGCCTGGCCCTCGATCACGTGGAGGAGCAGCTCTTCGCGGTGGACGGCACGGTCACGGCCCGGCGCTGACCGGACGCCGGGCGCCCGGAGGCGCCGAGCGGACCGGTCGCGGGCCGGGCCGGAGCGGCTGACGGCCGGTCAGCCGGCGAGTACGGCGAGGGTGTCGTGGTCGCCGAAGGTGAGGCGGCAGGTGTCCGCGCGGTAGGTGGAGACCGCGACGGCGGTGGTACGGCCGCCGGTCACGTACCGCGTGGTGACGACCAGGACGGGCGCGCCGGGCAGCCGGTCCAGCTGCTTGGCGTCCTCGGCGCGGGCCGAGCCCAGTTCCACCGCGCGCTCCTCGCCGTCCAGTTCGAGCCGCTGCAGCTCCTGCAGGACGGCACGCGCGCGGGCGACCGGCCCGGAGGCGGCGTCCGCCGCGATGCCCGGGACGGACTCGGCCGGTACGTAGAGCAGTTCGGCCGCGACCGGCTGGCCGTGGTCGACCCGCGTGCGCCGCACGACGTGCACGGTGTCCGCCGCGCCCGCGCCCAGCGCCTCGGCGACGGCCGGCGAGACCGAACCGCCGTCCACCACGGCGGCGTCCTCCGGCTGCCAGGCGTCGCCGGGCGCGCCGGGCCAGCTGTGGCCGGAACGGTCCACGGGCACGCCCATGCGGGGCGGGGCGACCGTGGTACCCACGCCGCGACGGCGCTGCAGCCGGCCTTCCAGTTCGAGCTGTTCGAGCGCCTGCCGGAGCGTGGCGCGCGCGACCCCGAAGCGCGCCGCGAGGTCCCGCTCGTTCGGCAGGATCTCGCCGACCGCGAACTCCGAGTCGAGCGCGTCACTGAGCACGGTCTTGAGGTGCCAGTACTTCGGTTCCTGCACCGTGTCGAGCTGCGTGGTCCCCACCCTGTCCTCCGCATTCGCCGGTTTCCCCGGTCCGTCTCCGGGGGTGTCCCGGGTGGCCCCGGGGTTTTGAGTACTTCTTTATTAAAGGTTGTTGAAGTATGGCTGTGACGATATGGGCGGCCCCACCCTTGGTCAAGACCAATCGGCGTTCCGATGCCGTAGCGTGACCGACTCAACACGGTTGGAGACGGTGGCCGGGGCCCGCCCTGCCTGATGGCATGGCGTCCGTTCCGGCGGGTACGGTCCCGGCATGCTTGCCGTGCTCCACACCTCTCCGGCCCATGTCCCCGTGTTCGACGCGCTGCGCGACGCCGAGGCACCCGCGCTGAAGCTGCGTCACCTCGTGCACCCCGAGCTGCTCGACCGGGCGCGCGAGGCCGGCCCCGAAGCGGTCGCCGACGACGTGCGCGGGGCCCTCGCGGCGGCCGTGGCCGAGGGCGCGACGGCCGCGTTGTGCACGTGCTCCACGATCGGCGGCGTCGCCGAGGCCGCGGCCGCGGAGTTCGACGTACCGGTGCTGCGTGCCGACCGGCCGATGGCGGAGGCCGCGGTGGCGGGCGGTGAGCGGATCACCGTACTGGCGACGGTGGCGAGCACCCTGGAACCGACGGTCGCGCTCATCGAGGAGGAGGCGGAGCGCGCCGGGCGGCGGGTCGTGGTCCGTACGCATCTGGTGCCGGACGCCTTCGCGCTCTTCGAGGCGGACGACCACGAGGGCTATCTCACCGCGGTGGCCGAGGCCGTACGGGAGGCGGACACCGACGGCAGCGCGGTGACCGTGGACGAGGCCGTGGACGGCGCGGAGGACGCCGGGACGCCCAGGAGCGCGCACGTCATCGTGCTCGCGCAGGCGTCGATGGCGCCGGCGGCGGAGCGCGCCGACGTGCGTACCGAGGTGCTGACCAGCCCGCGCAGCGGCCTGCGTGCCGCGGCACGGGCGGCGGGCGTCGTGCCGCGGTAGGCGACGGCGGGCGTCAGGCCGCGGCGGGGCCCTCCCCCACCCCGGCCAGCTTGTCCGGGTTGCGGACGACGTAGATCGTCTGGATGCGGCCGTCGACCACATCGATCTGGAAGACCGTGTCGACGCGGTCCCCGACCCGCCCGACGAGCGCGAACCCGCCGTTGAGCGCGGCGAAGTCGAACCGCAGGTCCGCCGGCTGGTTCTTGGCGATGGACACCATGAAGCGGCCGACCTTGTCGGAGGTCTCGATGACCCGCAGCGGCGCCTTGGCCTTGCCGCCGCTGTCGCCGACCAGCCGTACGTCCTCGGCGAGCAGCCCGATCAGCCCCTGCAGGTCATCACCGGCAGCGGCGGCGAGGAACCGTTCGGTCAGGTCGCGCTGCCGCTCGGGGTTCACCTCGAAGCGCGGCTTGCGCTCCTCCACGTGGCGCCGGGCGCGCCCCGCCAGTTGGCGCACGGCGGCCTCGCCGCGCTCCAGTACCGCGGCGATCTCCGGGTACGGGTAGCCGAACGCCTCGCGCAGCACGAAGACGGCACGCTCCAGCGGCGAGAGGGATTCCATGACGACGAGCACGGCGAGCGTGACGGACTCGGTGAAGACGGCCCGGTCGGCGCCGTCCGGTACAACACCGCCGAAGTCGGTCGCGACGGGCTCGGGCAGCCACGGTCCCACGTACGTCTCGTGCCGGGCCTGCGCCTGGCGGAGCCGGTCGATGGCGAGCCGGGTGGTGACGCGTACGAGGTAGGCGCGCGGTTCGCGCACCGTGTCGTGGTCGGCGGCCGACCAGCGCAGCCACGCCTCCTGCACGACGTCCTCGGCGTCGGCCACCCGGCCGAGCATGCGGTAGGCGACGCCCTGCAGGAAGGGGCGGTGTTCTTCGAAGACATCGGTCGCGGCATCCATGAGCACGCCCTCATCCCACCGGGACGGCCACGCGTTGTCCAGCCTGCGGCGTACAGTCGCGCGCCTGCGGGAGGAGCCGGTCCCCTGCGGACGGTGTACGCCGCGGAATTCGGGTCCGCCTGCTACCGCCCGGTAATGATTGCTGACATGGTGTCTATCGAGCCGCCCCCACGCGCGGCCCCTCCCCTCAACGGCTTCCCCTCCCCCGAAGGAGCCCCCATGACGACCGCCACGGCCTCCGCCCTGCACGTCTCCCCCGACGGCCGCCCGCCGTTCACGGTCGCGTACGAGCGCAAGGGCGCCGGCGAGCCGGTCGTGCTGCTGCACGGCATCGGCCACCACTACCAGGCCTGGGAGCCGGTGTTCAGCGTCCTGGCCGCCTCGCACGACGTGATCGCGCTCGATCTGCCGGGCTTCGGCGCCTCGCCCGCGCTCCCCGACGGCGTACCGTACGGGATGACGTCGGTGGTCCCGCTGCTCACGGACGCCTTCGCCGCACTGGGCATCGAACGGCCGCACGTGGTGGGCAACTCGCTCGGCGGGCTGCTCGCACTGGAGCTGGGCCTGACCGGCGCCGCGCGATCGGTGACGGCGCTGTCCCCGGCGGGCTTCTGGACGGAGGCCGAACGCCGGTACGCCTTCGGGGTGCTGATGGGCATGCGGGCCGGCGCGAAGGCGCTGCCCCAGCCCGCGGTCGAGGCGCTGGCCCGCTCTGCGGTCGGCCGTGCCGCACTGACCAGCTCCATCTACGCCCGCCCCGGTCGCCGGTCGGCAGCCGCCGTGGCGGCCGAGACGCGGGCCCTGCGGGAGGCGCCCGGCTTCTCCGCCACGCTCGCGGCGGGGCGCGGCCCCGGTGTGCTCTTCCGGCACGACCTCCCGGACATCCCCGTGACCATCGGCTGGGGAAGCCGCGACCGGCTGCTGCTTCCCCGCCAGGGCGTACGGGCCAAGCGCGTGATCCCCGGCGCCCGCCTCGTACGCCTCCCCGGCTGCGGCCACGTCCCCATGAACGACGACCCGGCGCTGGTCGCCCGCGTCATCCTGGACACGGTGGCGCCGGCAGCGGCGTAGCAACGGCGCGAGCGGGCGAGCGCGGCGGGCGGGTACGGCGGGCGGGTACGGCGGGCGCTCGCCTACGGGGCGAATCGAACGCATCCGCACCCCCACCGGGGGATTACCCGTACGGCGGGGCAGGCAAGCCCGAACCGCCGCGGCCCCCTTCCTGGCCATCCTCGCCCCCGCTTGCGACCATGGCCCGGTTCCGCGTTCCGCGCCCGCGGCATCCGGTTGTTCACCGGGTGTTGGGTTGCGGGGCACCGGACAGCGATAGGAACCGGACGTCAGCGAGGACGAGCGGACCACGGGAGGACGCACATGGCGCAGGGAGCAGCGGGCAGAGCCTTCGGGCGGCGCGAGGTGCTGCACGGGGCGGCGGCCGCGTCCGCGGCGTTCGCCCTGCCGGCGATCGGCTGCGCGGCCCCCGCCCAGGCGCGCGGCGGCCGGCCGAGCGCCGAGTGGGGCGTACAGGTCGGCGACGTGACGACGGGCTCCGGGCTGGTGTGGGTGCGCTCCGACCGGCCCGCGCGGATGACCGTGGAGACCGCCGCGACCGAGTCCTTCCGGCACGCGCGCACCTGGCGCGGCCCGGTGGTCGGCGCGGGCACGGACTTCACCGGCGTGACGTCGCTGCGCGGCCTGCCGCCCGGCGAGCAGATCCACTACCGGGTCACGCTGGCCGATCCCGACGACCCGCGGCGCGCGGGCGAGCCGGTGACGGGCACGTTCCGTACCGCGCCGGAGAAGCGCGGCGAGCGGGTGCGCTTCCACTGGTCCGGGGACCTCGCCGGGCAGGGCTGGGGCATCAACTCGGACCGCGGCGGTTACCGGATCTACGAGGAGATGCGGCGCCGCGACCCGGATTTCTTCCTGTGCAGCGGCGACAACATCTACGCCGACGGCCCGATCACGGACAGCGTGACGCTGCCGGACGGGCGGGTCTGGCGGAACATCACGACCGAGGAGAAGTCCAAGGTCGCCGAGACGCTGGCGGAGTTCCGCGGCGCCTTCCGGTACAACCTCCTGGACGAGAACCTGCGGCGGTTCAACGCGCAGGTGCCCACGATCACGCAGTGGGACGACCACGAGGTGCACAACAACTGGTATCCGGGGCAGATCCTGGACGACGACCGGTACACGGTGAAGGACGCCGACGTGCTGTCGGCGCGCTCGCTGCGGGCGTTCAGCGAGTACTTCCCCATCCGTACGCTGCGCCCGGACCGGCGCGGGCGGGTGTACCGGGTGGTCAACCACGGACCGCTGCTGGACGTGTTCGTGCTGGACATGCGGACGTACCGGAACGCCAACTCCGACGGGCGGCAGACGGAGGACGCGCAGGGCATCCTGGGCGCCGAGCAGCTGCGGTGGCTGAAGCGGGAGCTGTCGCGGTCCCGGGCCGTGTGGAAGGTGATCGCTTCCGACATGCCGCTGGGCCTGGTCGTGCCGGACGGCAAGACCCGCTTCGAGGCCGTGGCGCAGGGCGATCCGGGGCAGCCGCTGGGGCGGGAGCTGCAGCTCGCGGAGTTGCTGCGGCACATCAAGCACCAGCGGATCACAGGCACGCTGTGGCTGACGACGGACGTGCACTACACCTCGGCGCAGCACTACGACCCGTCGCGGGCGGCGTTCAAGGACTTCGAGCCCTTCTGGGAGTTCGTCTCCGGGCCGCTGAACGCGGGCGGGTTCCAGGCGCTGAAGCTGGACGGTACGTTCGGGCCCGAGCAGCGGTTCCTGAAGGCACCGAACCGGGCGAACACCTCGCCGGCCGAGACACCGCAGTACTTCGGTGAGATCGACATCGACGGCGGGAGCGGCGAACTCACGGTGCGGCTGCGGCAGGACAGCGGAGAGGTGCTGTTCAGCCAGACCTTGCAACCGGGGCGAGTCGGACAGTAGGGGCGTCCGACCCGAAGGCGAACACAGAGGCAATTGCGTCCTTTACCTGGCGGACACAAGGCGTTTGTGATCATGCAACACCGGTCGGTGATGCTGGAGTGCATGACTGAGAAAACCGAGCACTGCACTGCCCGCCGTTCGATGTGGCGGCGGGCCGCCGACCGTCTCGCCACCGGCCTGCCCCTCGGGTGGCCAGGACGCCAAGAACCGGCGCCGCCGCCGGGTGATACCGGCGCCGCGGCGTCGTCGGCACCCGTCCTCACCGAGGGCGCGGCGCTCCCCGACACGACGCTGTGGCGCATGCGCACGACCGTACGGGACGAGCCGGGCAGCCTGGCCGCGCTGTGCCAGGCACTGGCCGTGCACCGGGTGGACATTCTGAGCCTGCAGACCCACCCGCTGTCCGAGGGCACGGTGGACGAGTTCCTGCTGCGAGTGCCGGGCACGCCGGACCGGACGGCGCTGACCGGCGCCGTGGCCGCGGCGGGCGGCCGGGACACCTGGCTGGAACGCGCCGATGCGCATGATCTCGTCGACGCGCCGGCCCGTATGCTGTCCCTGGCCACCCGTACGGCCCTGGACTCCGCAGAACTCCCTTTGGCGTTGCGGCAGTTGCTCGGCCGCTGCACCATCCACTCGGTACCCGCGCGCACGCTGAAGGGCGAGCCGTTGGCCGAACGGGTGCCGGACGAAGGCGTTCTTGAGGACCACACCATGAAGTTCCGCGACCCGTCCGGGGGGTCTATCACCATCGAGCGGCCGCAGCTGCCTTTCACCCCGACCGAGTTCGCCCGCGTCCGGGCGCTGGTGGAGCTGGACGCCCGGCTCGGCCAGCGCGTGCCGGAGCGCCGGGACACCCTCACCCTCCCTGAGGGCAGTCCCATCACGGTGCGCCGCGCCGACACCTCCGACCTGGCCGCGGCCCGTGAGATGCACGACCGCTGCTCCTCGCGCACGCTGTCGCTGCGGTACCACGGACCGGTGCACGACGCCGACCGCTACCTCGACCACCTGCTGAGCCCGCGGCACGGCCGCACGCTCGCCGTGGAGGCCGCGTCCGGGCGGCTGGTGGCGCTGGGCCACCTGCTGTGGGACGGCGACGAGACCGAGGTGGCACTGCTGGTGGAGGACGCCTGGCAGCGCCGCGGCATCGGCGCCGAACTGCTGGAGCGGCTGGTCGGGATGGCGGCCGAGACGGGTTCCGAGAGCGTGTACGCCATCACGCAGGCGTCCAACACCGGGATGGTGGCGGCCATGCGCGGCCTCGGGCTGCCGCTGGACTACCAGATCGAGGAGGGCACGCTGGTGATCACGGCCCGGCCTGCGGGGCTGCGGCACCGGCCGCAGCCGGCTCCCGCCGTTCCCGCCGGACGGGAGACGGCCGGCCGCTGAGCGCCGCGTCGAGGTCCCGCCACAGGTCCTCCACGTCCTCCAGGCCCACCGACATCCGCAGCAGCCGCTCGGAGATGCCGCCGGTCGCGCGGTCGGCGGCGTCGACGATGCGGTGGCTGATCGAGGCCGGGTGCTGGAGGAGCGTGTCGACGCTGCCGAGACTGACCGCCGGGGTGATCAGACGCACCCCGGCGGTCACCTCGTGCGGGTCCCCGCACACCTCGAACGCGACCATCGCACCGCCGAGCCGCGGGTAGTGCACCCGGGAGACCCGGGGGTGCGCGGCGAGCCGCCGGGCCAGCTCCGCCGCGGTGGCCGACGCGGCCCGCACCCGTACGGGGAGCGTGGCCAGCCCGCGCAGCAGCAGGTAACCGGCGAGCGGGTGCAGTACGCCGCCGGTCGCGAAGCGCACTTGGCGCAGCCGCCGCGCGAACTCCTCGTCGCAGGCCACCACGCCGCCCAGCACGTCGCCGTGACCGCCGAGGTACTTGGTCGCGCTGTGCAGGACCAGCCGGGCACCCGCGTCGGCGGGGCGCTGCAGCACGGGAGTGGCGAAGGTGTTGTCGACGAGCAGCGGTACGGAGCCGCAGGCGTGAGCGGCGGCCGCGAGGTCGGTCTCGGCGAGCGTGGGGTTGGCCGGGCTCTCGACCATGACCAGGCCGGTGTCGGCCCGGATCGCGTCGCCGATCCCGGCCGGGTCGGTCCAGGTGACGTCCGTACCCAGCAGGCCGCCGGTCAGCAGGTGGTCGCTGCAGCCGTACAGGGGTCGTACGGCGACGACGTGCCGGAGGCCCTCGGCGTGCCGGGCGAGGAGACAGGCGGTCAGGGCCGCCATCCCGCTGGCGAAGGCGACGGCGGACTCGGTGCCTTCGAGGCGGGCGAGCGCGGCTTCGAAGCGGGCGACGGTGGGGTTGCCGAGCCGGCCGTAGACGGGCGGGCCCGCCAACTCGGCGCCGGTGGCGGCGAACGCGTCGAGGCGGGCCGCCTCGGCCCGGCTGTCCGCCGAGGGGTAGGTGGTGGACAGATCCAGCGGTGCCGCGTGCAGTCCCTGGGCCGCGAGGTCCTCGCGGCCGGCGTGCACGGCCTCGGTGGCCAGGGCACGCGGCGGCGCGGTGTCGAGGGCGGTGCGGGGGACGGTGACGGCGGGGGTGGCGCGGTCCGGGCGCGCGGGTGAGCGAGTCATGCCACGATGCTGGTCAGGCGGGCTGACCGGATGGTCAACTTCCGTGTTACGTTCGGGACATGGCCGACTCTGTGCGTCTCGATCCGGTGGACCTGGAGATTTTACGCCTGCTGCAGAACGACGCCCGGACCACATATCGCGAGCTGGCCGCGGCGGTCGGCGTCGCGCCGTCGACCTGCCTGGACCGGGTGACCCGACTGCGGCGCAGCGGCGTGATCCTCGGGCACGAACTGCGCCTGGACCCCGCGAAACTGGGCCGCGGGCTGCAGGCGCTGCTGTCGGTGCAGGTGCGTCCGCACCGCCGGGAGCTGGTCGGCCCGTTCGTGGAGCGGATCCGCTCGCTGCCCGAGGCGCTCTCCCTCTTCCATCTCACCGGGCCCGAGGACTATCTCGTCCATGTCGCCGTGCGGGACGCGGCCGACCTCCAGCGGCTGGTCCTGGACGAGTTCACCGCCCGGCGCGAGGTGGCCCGGGTCGAGACGCGGCTGGTCTTCCAGCGCTGGACGTGCGGCCCGCTGCTGCCGCCGGCGGACGCGGTCGGCGAGAAGACGCGCTAGGGGCCTCCGAACGGGCTCCATGGAGAGCCGTCGGAAAGCCCCGGGCCTGAGAGCCGGCTACATCACCGATCCGGGCGGCGCGATGACCAGCCTGAGGTGCAGGCCGGCGGCCCTGAGGCCGGAGTGGACGGGGAGGCTCGGGCGGACCAGGGTCAGGCTGCCCCTCATGGAGCGCAGCGCGCTCTGCACCCCGAGGAGGGTGTAGAGGCCGGCGTTGTCGCAGGACGTGACGCCGGCGAGGTCCAGCCGGAGATGCCGGGAGCCGCTCGCCATGACCGCCGCGGTGGCGTCGCACAGATCGCTGACGCTCTCGCCGTCCAGCACGCCCACCACGGCCAGCTTGGCCAGGGTGGGCGAGCCGTCGGGGACCGGCCACCGTTCGATGCGTACGCGCCTGTCGGTCCGGGTCTTCACATGCATCCCGGCCGCCTCCCTTCAGCCGACCCTCACCGGTCTCGCCGGCTCAAGGCCATAGTGACGCGGAAACGGGCGCCACGCGGCCCGGCGATCGAAACCGATCGAAGAATTCCGTCACAGACCGTGACCGTGGCACCGGCATGTGCCGCGGCCACGGGCACACGGCGTAGGCATGACGCGCGGCGGGCCGGAACCCGGGCCCACTACCGTCGCGGCTCCTCGCCGAGCGCGTCGCCAGTGGCCTCGATGAGCAGCCTGGCCTCGTCCTCTCGCTCGTCGTACCGGCCGGGGTGGGCGGACACCTGGACGTTCTGGGCGAGCTGACCGGGGGTCAGGTCCGGGTCTTCCTCGTTCTCCTCGATGGCCCGCTCGAAGAACCGGTGCGACGCGTGATTGACGTTCATGCACTCCTCGGCCGTGCCCCAGTCCATGCTGGGGCGCTGCTGGAACACGCCGACCGAGTCGAGGTGACCGTGGTCGAGGTTCTCCATCCCCGATTCGACGAGCCCGGCCTCGAAGGCGGCGAGCACGACCTTGTCCGGGGCGTCCAGCTCCCGCCCCACGAGGTAGACCACTTCGGCGACTTCCGGATCGGGGCGCCCCCTGGCGGGGCCGGGCGGCGGTCCTTGCGGGGCCGGCTGCGGCACGTTGCCCTCCTGCCGTTGCTCCGGTGGCGTCCGTTTCAGCGTCGGGCACACGCGGGCGCCGGGGCAAGACCGCGGCCTCTTGCCAAAACATCACAGGAAGTGTGTGATGTTGCGCGGCGGTCGCGTACGCGTCGGAGGAGGGCACATGGTGCGGCAGAGTCGTGGGTCCGAGGCCGACGTCGAGCGTCGCCGCCGCCGGGTACTCCGGCAGGTCATCGACGAGGGCTCCGTACGGATCACCGCGCTCGCCGAAACCTTGCAGGTCAGCACCATGACCGTGCACCGTGATCTGGCCAATCTGGAGTCCCGGCGGCTGCTGGAGAAGCGCCGCGGCAGGGCCGTCGCGCTGCCCACCGTCACGGTGGAGACCGCGACCCGCTTCCGGGAGGACCAGCAGGCCGGGGCGAAGGAGGCGTTCGCCGAACTGCTGGTGCGGGAGGTCAGCGCCGGCGACACGGTGCTGATGGACTGCGGCTCCACCCTCTTCCCGCTCGCCCGCCGGCTCGGCCGCATCGAGGGGCTGACGGTACTCACCAACTCCCTGCGTGTCGCCGCGCTGATCGGCGCCGCGGGGGCGCCCGGTGCGGAGGTCGTCGTGCTCGGCGGCCGCTACCGCCCCGACTTCGAGGCCTGCGCGGGCCCGGAGACCCTGCGCCACCTCGCCCGGGTCCGCGCCACGGTCGCCTTCTCCTCCCCCACCGCGGTCGACCGCGGCCGGCTGTTCCATCCGGTGCGGGAGTGGGCCGAGCTGAAGGCGGCACTGCGAGAGGCCGCCGAGCGCAGCGTGCTGGCGGTGGACCACACCAAGTTCGGCCGGACCGCCACCCACGGGTACGGTGACGCGTCCGGGTACGACCTGATGATCACCGACACCGCGACGCCGGAGGACCAGACCGCCGCCATCGAACGGCTGGGCGTACGGGTCCACGCCGTCCCGCCGGCCGCCCCCACCGGAGCCGGCACCGACACCGACTGACCGCCAGCCGCAACGCCCCCTTTTTGAAAGGCAGTTCACCATGCGTGCCGTCGTCATCCAGACCCCCGGTTCCTACTCCGTCGAGACCGTCGCCGATCCCGCGCCGGGGCCGGGCGAGGTCGTCGTCGAGGTGGCCGCCGTCGGCATCTGCGGTACCGATCTGCACATCGTGCAGGGGGAGTTCGCGCCGACGCCGTATCCGATCATTCCCGGGCACGAGTTCACCGGGGCGGTCGTGGCGTTGGGTGCCGAGGTGAGCGGGGTGCGCGAGGGCGACCGGGTCGCGGTCGATCCCTCACTGTTCTGCGGCTCCTGTCACTTCTGCAGCATCGGCCGGGGCAACCTCTGCGAGCGATGGGGCGCGATCGGCGACACGGTGGACGGCGCGATGGCGCAGTACGTCAAGGTGCCGGCGGCCAACTGCTACCGGCTGCCGGAGAGCGTGGACCTCGCGCAGGGCACCCTGATCGAGCCGCTGTCCTGCGCGGTGCACGGCTTCGACGTGCTGCCGCGCGATCTGGGCGCGCACTACCTCATCTACGGCGCGGGGACGATGGGCCTGATGATGCTGCAGCTCGCGCGGCGGGCCGGGGCCGCCTCGGTATCGGTCATCGACATCAACACCGAGCGCCTGAAGGTCGCCGAGCAGCTGGGCGCGGACGCGGTGGCGACCGGTGCGGACGCGCTGGACCGGCCGCAGGGCTGGGAGATCGTCATCGACTGCACGGGGGTGGTGCCGGTGATCGAGGACGCCATCACGCGGGTCCGGCGGGGCGGTACGTTCCAGCAGTTCGGTGTGGCGCCCTCGGACGCCATGGCGAGGATCTCGCCGTTCCGCATCTACAACGACGAGATCACCGTGGTCGGTTCGATGGCCGTGGTGCACAGCTTCGGGCGGGCCGTGGAGCTGATGGGCAAGGGCGCGCTGGACGCCGACACGATGATCACCCACTCCTACGGCCTGGGCGACTTCGGCCGGGCCCTGGAGACCTTCCAGCAGGGCACCGGCCGCAAGATCCAGCTCCGTCCGGCGTCCTGAGCGGCGCCGGCGCCCGCGCACGACGCTACGCGCCTCCCTTCCGCGGACGGTCCCCGCAGGCGCGTGACCACCAGGTGCCCTCGCCGTGCGAGAGGCCCGGCAGGCGCCGTTCGACGGTGTGCAGGTGGCGGGCCGGGAGGGTGCCCTTGATCAGCCAGCCGGCGTCCGCTTCGGCCGCCGTCTCGGCGATGTCCGCGCCGAGGCCGGCGAGGCAGGCGGTGACGGCGGGCAGCGCGTCGGCCGGCACGTCGGCCTCGAAGGCGTGGTACGGCTCGTACACCCGGGTGCCGGCCCGTTCCAGGGCGCGGGCCAGCACCAGCGGGGTCAGACCGCGGAAGTCGGCGGCCGTGCTGAGCGGGCCGACGAAGCCGGAGCGGACGAGGGTGACGGTGCAGTCGGTGACGGCCCAGCCGTGCGGGCCGCGGCGCAGCGCCGCGTGCACGCTCTCCTCGACGGCGGTGTGGAAGGCCCGCGGCAGCGCGCCGAGTTCGGTCTCGTAGCGGAAGACGGCGCCGGTGCCGTCGGCGGCCGGGTCGACGCGGAGTCCGACGGTGGCCCAGTGGCCGCTGGGGGCCGGGGCCCGGTGGCCCAGTTCCTCGACGGCCTCGCCGGTGCCGGCCGGGCGTTCGCGGCACACCACCCGGCTCGGGGTGAAGGTGGCGTCGATGCCGTACTCGTCCGCGAGCGCGGCCGCGATGATCTCCTTCTGCATCTCGCCGTGGAGCAGGACGGAGGTGGTGCCGTCCGGTTCGGCGCAGGCGTGGATGAGCGGGTCCTCCTCGGCCAGGCGCCGGAGCGCCGCGTGCAGCCGGGCCGCGGCGCCGGGGCCCGGCTCGCGGGGCCGGACGACGGTGCGGAGGGTGGGGGCCGGGAAGTGCGGCCGGTGTGCGTCGTCGTCCGGGGTGCCGAGCCGGTCGCCGACCCGGATGCCGGCCACGCCGCTGATCCTCGCGATGTTGCCGGGAGTCAGCCGGTGGCAGGTCCCGTCCGCCGCGCCGACGACTTCCAGTGCGGTGATCCGGCCGGTGTACGTGTGCGGGGTGCCGTCCGGCTCGCGGCGGTGGAGGGTGACCCGCTGCCGCGCCGCCAGTTCGCCGGAGTACAGCCGTACGTAGGCGGTCCTCGCTCCGGCGGCGGTGTGGTCGGCGGCGAAGACGGTGCCGCGCGGGTCCGGTGACCGCGCCGGGTCCGGGACGGCGGCGGGCGGCAGCAGCCCGGTGATGCCGTCGAGGAGCGCGGCGACACCCTGGCCGCTGAGCGCCGAGCCGAAGTACACGGGGTGCGCGAGCCCGCGGGCCGTGCGGTCGGCGAGGGCGGTGCGCAGCTCGGCGGGGGTGGGGTACGGGCCGTCCACGACCCGGGCCAGCAGCGCGTCGTCGGTCTCGGCGAGCGTCTCGGCCACCCGGGTGCGGAAGTCCGGGTCGTCGAGGGAGTACGGCACCGTGCGGGCGGTGCGCGTGCCGAGGCCCTGCACCGCCGTCATGGGGACGAGGTGCGGCGCGAGCTTCCGGCGGGCGTCGGCGAGCAGGCCGTCGTGGCGGGCGCCGGCCCGGTCGGTCTTGTTGACGAAGAGGAGGGTGGGCAGCCGCATCTCACGCAGGGTGCGCATCAGGAGGCGGGTGTGCGCCTGGACACCCTCGACGGCGGAGAGCACCAGGACGGCGCCGTCGAGCACCGCGAGGGCGCGTTCCACCTCGGCCACGAAGTCGGCGTGGCCGGGGGTGTCGATGATGTTGACCCGGGTGGTGCCGAGGGTGAAGGAGACGACGGCGGAGCGGACGGTGATGCCGCGCTGCCGTTCGACGGTACCGGTGTCGGTGCGGGTGGTGCCGGCGTCGACGCTGCCGAGCCGGTCGATGGTGCCGGTGTCGTGCAGCAGCCGCTCGGTGAGGCTGGTCTTACCGGCGTCGACGTGGGCCAGGATGCCGATGTTCAGGGTGCGCCGGATGGCGCTGGGGGTGTGCGGAGTGCGCATGGGTGCCGAAGTCCTCGATGACCGTCCGATGGGGGCGCTGGGTCGTGTCGAGGTATCGGCGCATCGCGTCTTCCTGTCCGTGGGTGGCCGGGGCCGCTCGGTCGAGTGGCGGGCTCATCATGCCGGTGCCGGTGCGCGGCGCGGCAACCGGTTTTTTCCGGCCGCCGGCGCTGGTGCGAGCCGTCGTCGCCGGGCGGGGTGACCGACGCCTCATTATGCAACATGTTGCATAACCGGCTCCGCTCGTCTACAAACGAAGCTCGTCGGCACTGTGCGCGCGAGGAGACTTCGGATGAGCCCGTACCCCCACCTGCTGAGCCCGCTGGACCTGGGATTCACCACCCTGCCCAACCGAGTCCTGATGGGCTCGATGCACGTCGGCCTGGAGGAGGCGCCGGGCGGGTTCGCGCGCATGGCGGCCTTCTACGCAGAGCGGGCCCGCGGCGGCGTCGGCCTCATCGTCACCGGCGGCGTCTCGCCCAACGAAGCCGGCCGCACCATGGACGGCGGCGCCAAGCTCACCACCGAGGCGGAGGCCGCGCAGCACGCCCAGGTGACCGAGGCGGTGCACCGCGAGGGCGGCAGGATCGCGATGCAGATCCTGCACACCGGGCGGTACGCGTTCAGCGAGAACCTGGTGGCGCCCAGCGCGCTCCAGGCGCCCATCAACCCCTTCACCCCGCGCGCCCTCACCGACGACGAGGTCGAGCAGACCATCGAGGACTACGTACGGGCCGCCGAGCTGGCGCGGCAGGCCGGTTACGACGGCGTGGAGATCATGGGCTCGGAGGGCTACCTCATCAACGAGTTCATCGCGGCGCCCACCAACCACCGCACCGACCGGTGGGGCGGCTCCTACGAGAACCGGATCCGCTTCCCCGTCGAGATCGTGCGGCGGACCCGCGAGCGGGTCGGCCCCGACTTCATCCTGATCTACCGGCTGTCGATGCTCGACCTGGTGCCCGGCGGCTCCACGTACGACGAGGTCGTCCAGCTGGCCAAGGAGGTCGAGGCGGCCGGCGCCACGATCATCAACACCGGTATCGGCTGGCACGAGGCTCGCATCCCCACCATCGCCACGTCCGTCCCGCGCGGCGCCTTCTCCTGGGTGACGCAGAAGGTCATGGGCGCGGTGTCCGTCCCGCTGGTCACCACCAACCGCATCAACACCCCCGAGGTCGCGGAGCAGTTGCTCGCCGAGGGCCGGGCCGACATGGTCTCGATGGCCCGCCCGTTCCTCGCCGACCCGGACTTCGTCGCCAAGGCCAGGGACGACCGCGCCGACGCCATCAACACCTGCATCGGCTGCAACCAGGCCTGCCTGGACCACATCTTCTCCGGCCAGATCACCTCCTGCCTGGTCAACCCGCGCGCCTGCCACGAGACCGAGCTGAGCCTCTCCCCCACCCGCCGCCGCAAGGAGCTGGCCGTGGTCGGCGCGGGCCCGGCGGGCCTGGCCTTCGCGGTGTCGGCGGCCGAGCGCGGCCACGGCGTGACGCTGTTCGATGCCGCCGACGAGATCGGCGGGCAGCTCAACGTCGCCCGCCGCATCCCGGGCAAGGAGGAGTTCAACGAGACGCTGCGGTACTTCCGTACGCGGCTCGAAGAGCTGAAGGTCGACGTGCGGCTGGGCACGGCCGTGACCGCCGAGGGCCTGGGCGCGGGCGGGTACGACGAGATCGTGGTCGCGGCCGGCGTCACGCCCCGCACCCCGGACATCCCCGGCATCGACCACCCCAGCGTGGTCAGCTACCTCGACGTGCTCGGCGGCCGGGTCGAGGCCGGGAAGACCGTCGCGGTGGTCGGCGCAGGCGGCATCGGCTTCGACGTGGCGGAGTTCCTGACCGACGGGGGCGAGGGGGCGAGCCTGGACCCGGCCGTCTTCTTCGGCCAGTGGGGCGTGGACACCGCGTACGGCGAGCGCGGCGGGCTCAAGGCCCCGGTGCGGACGGCCGCGCCCCGCGCCGTCCACCTGCTCCAGCGCAAGTCCAGCAAGGTCGGCAAGGGGCTGGGCAAGACCACCGGCTGGATCCACCGCACGGAGCTGCGCCACCGCGGCGTCACGATGACGGCGGGCGCCACGTACGACCGCATCGACGACGAGGGGCTGCACCTGACCGTCGACGGCGAGCAGACCGTCCTCGCGGCCGACACGATCGTGCTCTGCGCCGGCCAGGAGCCGCGCCGCGAGCTGTACGACGCGCTGGTGGCGGCCGGGCACACCGCGCACGTCATCGGCGGCGCCGACGTGGCCGCCGAGCTGGACGCCAAGCGCGCCATTCTGCAGGGCACGCGGCTGGCGGCCGACATCTGACCGCGCCCTAGGATGCGGGGTACCGGTGGTGGCGCACGCCGCCGGTACCCGCACCGCACCGGCACCACCGCCCCCTGGAAGGCCGCCATGTCCCTCCCGCACGCGATCCTCACGGCCCTGCTCGAGAAGCCGTCGTCGGGGCTGGAGCTGACGCGGCGGTTCGACCGGTCCATCCGCTACTTCTGGTCCGCCACCCATCAGCAGATCTACCGCGACCTGCGGAAGCTGGAGGAGGCCGGACTGATCCACGCCCTGCCGCAGGCGCAGCCCTCGCGCGGCCAGAAGCGGGAGTACGAAGTGCTGCCGGCGGGGCGCGAGGCACTCACCGCGTGGGTGGCCGAGCGGCAGGAACCGCGGGCCATGCGCGACCCGCTGCTGCTGCGGCTGCGGGCCGCCGCGGTCGTCGGCGCGGCCGGCCTCACCGCGGAGTTCGAGCGCCATCTGGCTCTGCACGAGCGGCAGTTGGCTGAGTATCACGAGATCGAGGCGCGCGACTTCCCGCCGACGAAGACGGCGGAGCCGGACCGGCTCCAGCATCTCGTCCTGCGGGCCGGCATCGCCCAGGAGACCTTCTGGGTGCAGTGGCTGACCGAGTCGCTCACGGAGCTGCGCGCGATCGAGGCCGGGCGGGGCCCCGGGGACGGCGGTTCCGCCTGACCGCGGGGCCGGCCACCGGCCGGCCCCCGTCCGGCACCTCCCGTCAGTCCAGTCCGCCCCGCTTGACGAGCTGGGCGGCGATGACGTTGCGCTGGATCTCGTTGGTGCCCTCCCCGACGATCATCAGCGGTGCGTCGCGGAAGTAGCGCTCGACGTCGTACTCCGTGGAGTAGCCGTAACCGCCGTGGATGCGGACCGCGTTGAGGGCGATCTCCATGGCGGTCTCGGAGGCGAAGAGCTTGGCCATGCCGGCTTCCATGTCCACCCGGCGCCCGGCGTCCGCCTCCCGGGCGGCGTGCAGGGTCAGCTGGCGGGCCGCGGTGAGCTTGGTGGCCATGTCGGCCAGGTAGTTGCCGACCGACTGGTGCTGCCAGATCGGCTTGCCGAAGGACTCGCGTTCCTGGGCGTAGGCCAGGGAGTCCTCCAGTGCGGCCCGGCCCACCCCCAGCGCGCGGGCCGCGACCTGGAGGCGGCCGGTCTCCAGCCCCTTCATCATCTGTCCAAAACCCTTGCCCTCCGCGCCGCCGAGCACGGCGTCCGGGGCCGCCCGGTAGTTCTCGAAGGACAGCTCGCAGCTCTCCACGCCCTTGTAGCCCAGCTTGGGCAGGTCCCGGGAGACGGTGAGGCCTGGGCCGTGCTCGACCAGGAGGATGGAGATGCCCTTGTGGGCGGGGGTGGCGTCGGGGTCGGTCTTGCAGAGCAGGGCGATCAGCTGGGAGCGGCGGGAATTGGTGATCCAGGTCTTGGACCCGTTGACCACGTACCCTCCCCCACGCTCGGCTTCGCTCGCGTGGGAGGTGCCCTCACCGCCCTTGCGGGCCGTGGTGCGCATGGCCTGGAGGTCGGAGCCGCCGCCCGGCTCGGTCAGCGCCATGGTGGCGCGGATCTCGCCGGTGGCCATCCTCGGCAGGTAGCGGCGCTTCTGTTCCTCGGTGCCGAAGTACAGCAGCAGCTTGGCCACCACGGTGTGGCCGCCCATCGCGCCGGCCAGGCTCATCCAGCCCCGCGCCAGTTCCTCGGTGACCAGCACGTAGCAGGGCGTGGAGACCGGCGTGCCGCCGTACTCCTCGGGCACGGCGAGCCCGTAGATGCCCAGCTCCTTCATCTTCTCGATCTGGGCCTCGGGGTAGGTGTTGGTGTGCTCCAGCTCCTGCACGACCGGCTTGACGTCCTTGTTCACGAAGTCGTGCACGGTCTCGACCACGAAGCGCTCGTCGTCGGTGAGGCTGTCCAGGGTGCTCATGCGGGGTCCTTCGGTGAGTACGGGGCGGGGCGTCAGACGACCGCGTCGGCGCGGAGCGCGGCGAGTTCGGCGGGCGTGCGGCCGAGTGCGGTGAGGATCGCTTCGGTGTGTTCGCCGACGGCCGGTACGGGGTCCATGCGGGCGGTGAGCCCGGCGAGGTCGGCGGGCGGCAGGAGGGCCTGCACGGTGGCGCCGGGCACGGCGACCTCGCGCCAGCGGTCCCGGCCTTCGAGGACGGGGTGGTCCAGGAATTCGGCGACGGAATTCACCCCGGCGTTGGCGATGCCCAGCTCGTCCAGCACCTTCATGACGTCCGCTGCGGCGGAGCGGGTGAAGCGCTCGGCGATGACGGTGTCCAGCTCGTCGCGGTGGGTGACGCGGTCCGAGCCGGTGGCGAACCGCGGGTCGTCGGTCAGCTCGGGGCGCCCGAGGAAGCCCGCGCACAGCGCGGCCCATTCGCGTTCGTTCTGGATGGAGAAGAGCACGTCCTTGCCGTCGGCGGCGGTGTAGGCGCCGTACGGGGCGATGGTGGCGTGCCGGGTGCCGACGCGCGGCGGCTGGCTGCCGCTGTGCCGGGTGTAGTACGCGGGCTGGCTCATCCACTCCGAGAGCGCTTCGAAGAGGGAGACCTCCACGGCGCGGGCGACGCCGGTGGTGGCGCGGGTGAACAGGGCGGCGAGGATGCCGCTGTAGGCGTACATGCCGGCGGAGATGTCGGCGACGGAGACCCCGACGCGGGCGGCCTCGTCGGCGCTGCCGGTGAGGGAGACCAGGCCGGTCTGGCACTGGACGAGCAGGTCGTACGCCTTGCGGTCGGCCCACGGCCCGCTGGTGCCGTACCCGGAGACGGTGCAGGGGATCAGCTTCGGGTAGCGGGCGGCGAGCGCGTCGGGGCCGAGGCCCAGGCGGGTGGCCGCGCCCGGCGCGAGGTTCTGCACGAAAACATCGGCCTCGGCGAGGAGTTCGTGCAGGATCTCCCGGCCGCGCTCGTCCTTGAGGTCGAGGGTGAGGGATTCCTTGGAGCGGTTGAGCCAGACGAAGTAGCTGGAGTGGCCGTGGACGGTGGTGTCGTAGCGGCGGGCGAAGTCGCCGTCGCCGGGGCGTTCGATCTTGATGACGCGGGCGCCGAGGTCGGCGAGCTGGCGGGTGGCGAAGGGGGCGGCCACGGCCTGCTCGATGCTGACGACGGTGATGCCTTCGAGGGGGCGCTGCTGGTGTTCCATCAGGACTCCTGCGCGGTGGGTTCGGTGGCGGCCGGGAACGCCGTACGCATCAGCTCCGCCGCACGCTCCCAGGTGAGGCCGGCGAGCAGGTCCGGTACGCCGGGGCCGCAGGCGGCGAACTTGTCGCGCAGTTCGCCGGCCGAGGGCGGGCGCTGCGGGGAGCCGGGCGGCAGGGCCAGCTCGGAGTGGACGGCCGTGCCGTCGGCGAAGTCCAGCCGGAGGGCGACCTCGCCGTCGAGCAGGGTGGTGGTCCCGCCGGGCCGCCGGTCGACGGTGACCTGTCCCATGAGCTGCTGCGCTGCGGGGCGGGACACGGCCTCGTCGGTGAAGCTGCCGAAGCCGGGATAGTCGTCGAGGAGCGCGGTGGCGACCGCGTACGGCATGGAGAACTTGCCCTCCAGGCCGGTGAGGGGCCGGTCGTGGATGAGGGGGTGGACGGTGCCGGCGGGGGTGGTGACGGTGACGCCGGTGAGGTCGCCGTGCACCCGGTCGCGGACCTCGCGCAGTGCGGCGATCGGCCGCTGCATGGCGTAGCAGCAGGGGTACATCTTGATCGCCAGACCGCCGGGGACGGCGGGGGCTGTGGGGAAGTCGGTGGCCGGGGTGCCGCCGACGCGGGTCAGCCAGGCATCCAGGGCGCGCGGGTCGGCGGTGGCGCCGGCGCGGGCGAGCCGGGCGGCGCGTACTCCGGCGTCGGCGGCGAAGCCCACTTGGAGGGACTTGCTGTGGGTGCCGAACGCCTCCTGGACGCCGCCGGCCGCGGGGACGGCGAGCGCCATGGCGGTGGCGAGCCGGTCCACGTCCAGGCCGAGGGCGATACCGGCCGCGACGGCGGCGGCCGGGGCGCCCGCGGTGCAGGTCGCGTGCCAGCCCGCCGCGTAGTGGCCCCAGCCGAGCATCGCGCCGAGCCGGGCCATGACGCCGGCGCCCGCGAGGTAGGCGCGCGCGTCGCCGCCTGCGGCGAGCACGGCGGGGACGGTGACGACGGAGATGTGCGTGGTGGTGTCCGTGTGCAGGTCGTCGAAGTCCAGCACGTGGGCCATGGCCGCCCAGCGGGCCGCGTCCGGGAGCGGCGCGGCGACCGGGCGCAGCGGGTGGTCCCGGGCGGCCAGCGCGACGGCGAGGGTGTCGGCCAGCGCCCGGTCGGCGAGCGCGTGGCCGTCGGGGTCTGCCCGGTGGTCGTGTGCCCACTGGGCAAGGGCTCGGGCGGCGGTCATGCGGTCCCCTCCGTGGTTCGGCGGCCACCGGCCTCACGGTCGGCGGCTCCTCTGCCGAGGATTTGTACGGCCAAATGATCGCGGTGTCAATGGCGCCTCACCCGGCCGACAAATCCAGCGATCACCGGGCCTTGACGTCGCCGTGAGCCGGACCACAGAATGCCGACGCCATGCGTGGAGCCACTTTGTACGCAGCAATGCCGTACATTGCCGCACCGAATGGCCGACCCTTTCCGGGACTCCTTGGAGGTACGTCAGTGACGCCCCCGTCCCCCGCCCTCGCCGCGCTCGGCACAGCGCCGATCGGCCGCACCCACCGCAAGGTGCTGCTGGTCGTCAGCGCGATGTTCCTGTTCGACCTCGCGGACCTGAACACCTTCGCCTTCGCGGCGCCGGCGATCCGCGCCACGCACCACTTCACCGTCCAGGACGTGGCTCTGGTGACCGCGCTGAGCTTCGCCGGGATGGCGGTGGGCGCGGTCCTCGGCGGCCGGGCGGCCGACCTCGTCGGCCGCCGGCTCGGCATGTCCGCCGCCGTCGCCCTCTTCTCCGCCGCCTCGCTGCTCAACGCCGCCGTCTCGACGCCGGGCACGATGGCCACCGCCCGCGCGCTCACCGGCTTCGGCCTCGGCGCGATGACCGCCATCGCGATCTCCTACCTCTCCGAGGTCACCCCCACCACCCACCGCGGCCGCTTCCAGGCCGTCGCCCTCGGCGTCGGCCTCGTCGGCATCCCGCTGGTCGCCTTCACGGCCCGCGGCATCACCGTGTCCCACCCCGCCTCCTGGCGCTGGCTGTTCGTCGCCGGCGCGCTCGGCTTCCTGCTGCTCCCGCTGGTCCTCCGGCTGCCCGAGTCGCCGCGCTGGCTGCTCACCCGGGGCCGGACCGCGGAGGCCGAGGAGACGGTGCGCCGCTTCGTACCGGACTTCCGCGGCGGCGGGCAGGAAGAGCCGGGCGGAACGCTTCCCGCGGCCGCGCCCAAGGCCCGCTTCCGCGACCTCTTCGCACCGGGGCAGCGCCGCAACTCGATCGTCATGATGGTCGTCTGGGCCTTCGCGCTGACCGGCTTCTACGGCTTCCAGTCCTGGGTGCCGACCCTGCTGGCCGATCGCGGCCAGGACTTCGCCACCTCGATGACCATGTCGGCGGTCAACACGATCGGCGCGGTGCCCGGCGCCTTCCTCGCCGCCCCGTTCATCGACCGCTTCTCGCGCAAGCACCTCGCGGTGGCCCTCGGGCTGATCGTCGCCGCCGTCGGCATCGGCTACGGCCTGAGCGCCGGCTCGGTGGCCATCATGCTCTTCGGCGTCGCGTTCGCCGCGCTCAGCCAGGCCTACATCGCGGTCCTGTACTCCTACACACCCGAGCACTTCCCGACCGCCCTCCGCACGGCGGGGTCCGGTCTCGGCAACGGCGCCGGGCGGGCCGCCAACATCGTCGCTCCCTTGATCATCGCGGCCGTCTACACCGCCCCGCACCTCGGCTACGCGGGCGTGTTCGCCTTCGTCGCCGGCACCTGGCTGGTCGCCACCCTCACCGTCGCGTTCTTCGGCATCGACACCCGCGACCGGCCGCTGGAGGACCTGCACGGCCGCACCGCGCAGGACGATGGAGTACCCGACGGCATCCCGCGCCCCGCCACCACCCGCTGACCCGCACCCGCCCCGTACGACAGGAGCCTTCATGACCGGCGCCCCCGCCGACGTCCCGGCCGCCGACTTCCGCGTCCTCGAAGAGACCGCCCGCACCTGGCACCCCGCCGACACCGGCGCCACCGACCCCCTCGACCCGGCGCCGGTCGCCGCGCTCTCCGCCGTACTGGACCTGCCGGAGCCGGTCGCCGCGGCCGGGCAGCCGCTCCCCCCGCTGTGGCACTGGCTGCACTTCCTGACCTGGCCCCGGCAGAGCGAGCTGGGACCGGACGGGCACCTGCGCGACGGCCACTTCCTGCCACCGCTGCCCGAGCGGCGCCGGATGTTCGCGGGCGGCCGGCTGAAGGTCCGCAAGCCGCTCACGGTCGGGCGGCCGGCCGAGCAGACCAGCGGCGTGGTCAAGGCGCAGGCCAAGCAGGGCCGGACCGGCGGGCTGCTGTTCGTCACCGCGCGCACCGAGTTCCGCCAGGACGGCGAGGTGCGGGTGACCGAGGAGCAGGACATCGTCTACCGCAGCGGCGGCGGCGCGCCCGTACCGGACCGGATCACCCTCGACCCGGACGCCGCACCGCACAGCGACGAGCCGTGGCAGCTGCCGTGGACCACCGACCCGGCCGTCCTCTTCCGCGTCAGCGCGCTCACCGCCAACGCGCACCGCATCCACTACGACCAGCCCTACGTCACCGGGGTCGAGGGCTACCCCGGGCTGGTCGTGCACGGCCCGCTGCTCGTCCTGCAGATGCTGGAACTGGTCCGCCGCCACGCGCCCGGCCGCACCGTCCGCACGCTCTCCTACCGGCTGCGGCAGCCGTCCTTCTGCGGCGAGCGGCTGCTGTCCTGCGGCACGCCGTACGAGGAGGACGGCCGGGCGGGCGTCCGGCTGTCCGTCGCCGGACCGCGCGCCGCCGAGCACGCCACCGCGGAGGTGACCTTCGCATGACCGTCGCCGAGGCAGCCCCGTACGTCCGGGCCCTGGCCGCAGCGCGCAGCCTGCTCTTCGTCCCCGGCAACCGCGCCGACCGCTACGCCAAAGCGGCCGGGGCAGGCGCCGACGGGGTGATCGTGGACCTGGAGGACGCGGTCGCACCGGACGGCAAGAACGCCGCGCGGGACGCCGTCGCCGAGTGGCTGGCGGGCGGCGCGCGGGCGGTGGTGCGGATCAACCCGCCGGACACCGAATGGCACGAGGCCGACCTGGCGATGGCCGCCGCGCACGGCGCGCCCGTCATGCTCCCCAAGGCCGAGGACCCGGCCGTCCTCGCGGCGGTCGCCGACCGGACCGGCGGCAGGCTGCCGGTGCTGGCGCTGGTGGAGACGGCGGCCGGGGTGGAGAACGCCGCCGCGCTGTGCCGCGCCCCGAACGTCGTACGCGCCGCCTTCGGCAACATCGACCTCGCGGCGCAGCTCGGCGTGGATCCCGACGACCACCAGGCGCTGGCGTACGCGCGCTCGCGGCTGGTCTGCGCTTCCGCGGCGGCCGGGCTGGCACCGCCGCTCGACGGGGTGACGGCCGGGCTGGCGGCCGACGGGCCGCTGCCGGGGGACGTGGCGCACGCCCGGCGGCTGGGCTTCGGCGGCAAGCTCTGCATCCATCCGCGTCAACTCGGCACCGTGCACGAAGGGTTCACTCCGTCGGCGGCCGAGACGGAGTGGGCGCGGCGGGTGCTGGCGGCGGAGGGCGCGGTGGCGGTGGTCGACGGGCAGATGGTGGACCGGCCGGTGCTGGAGCGGGCCCGGCGCATTCTGGCAGCGGGGCGCGGTTGAGGTCGGTGCGGCGCGTGGCCCGGCGGCCGCGCCGGGCCGGCCGGGCCGCGCGCCGCACCGCGTCGGAGACGTCCCCGCAGGTGACCAGGGTGTTCCGCGGCCGATAAGCTGGCCTTCCCTTCCCACCCGAACGGCGACGAGGATGTGATGGCCAACAAGCCGACCCGTGGACGGACCGCGTACCAGCAGCTGGCGGACGACCTGCGCACGGACCTCGCGGGCGACCGGTACCCCAAAGGGGTGCGGCTGCCGACCGAGGCGGAGCTGGCCGAGAAGTACCGGGTCAGCCGGCAGACGGTGCGCCGCGCCTTCCACGACCTGGTCGCCGAGGGCCTGGTGTACCGGGTGCCCGGGCGCGGCACGTTCGCCGCGCCGCGCGACGGCCGCTATCTCCGCAGGTTCGGCTCGGTCGACGACCTGATGGGCCTGTCGCTGGACACGATCATGCAGCTGACCGGCCCGCTGCGGCGGCGGGTGGACATCGACGCGGCCGGGCGGCTGCGGCTGGACAGCGACGTGGTGCACACCCTCGCCTTCCGCCGGCTCCACGACGACGTGCCGTTCTGCCATACGACGGTGTGGCTGCCGCCGGACGTCGGCGAGACGCTGGCGGACGTGGAGCAGCTCACCGAGACCGGCGCGCGCTCCACCTTCACCATCATCGGCCTGCTGGACGACCGGCTGGACTCGCCCATCACGGAGGCCGAGCAGTCCATCACGGTCGCACCGGCCCCGGCGGCCGTCGCGGAGGAGCTGGCGTGCGAGCCGCACCACCCGCTGCTGCGCATCGACCGGCTCTACACGACCTCCGAAGGCCGCCGCGTCGAGCTGGCCACCAGCTACTTCCTGCCCGAGCAGTACTCCTACCGGGTCCGGCTGCGCCGCTGATCCCCGCCCCCGGCGTCAGGCCCCGGAGGGCGGCCGGTCGTTCAGGATCCGCTGGAAGAGCCGGTGGTCCTGCCACTTCCCGTGCACGTGGAGGAATTGCGGCGCGACGCCGTAGGCCCGGAAGCCGCACTTCTCCAGGACGCGCTGGGAACCGACGTTGTGCAGCAGCGTCCCCGCTTCGAGCCGGTGCAGCCCGGCGTCCTCGTCGGCGTACCGGGCGACCGCCTCGACGGCGGCGCTCGCCAGCCCTTTCCCGGTGTGGTCGACGTCGATCCAGTAGCCGACGCTGCCGCTGTTCAGCGGGGCGCGCACGATCCCGGACAGCGTGACCGTGCCGGCGAGCCGAGAGCCGTCGGTGAGCACCCAGGGCATCGCCCGGCCGGCCTCGCGCTCCGCCAACTGCACGGCCAGGCGGTCCCGTTGTCCCTCGATGGTGTAGAAGCCCTCGTCCCGCCACGGGTCCCACGGCCGCAGGTGCTCGCGGTTGCGCAGATACGCCGCGAGCAGCGCGTCGACATCGCCGGCGTCGGCCGGGCGCATCTCGATGCCACCCGGCAGCACGCATGTCTCATTCCCCATGCCCGTCACAGTAACTCCGCCGCCTGCCGGGCCTATTGGCCCGGTGCGGAAGGCGTCGGGCAGCGTCGGGTACGCGCTCCGGGGGCGGGGCGGCGACGCGGGGCCTCAGGCCAGCGGGACGTCCAGCACGGCCTTGCGGTGGCTGAACGTGGCGATGGAGTGCGGGCCGTGGTACGCGCCCATGCCACTCTCGCCGACGCCGCCGAACGGCAGGTCGGGGATGCGCAGATGGGCCATGGGCATGCCGAAGCCCAGGCCGCCCGAGGAGGTCTCCGTGGCCAGCCGGCGACGGGTGGTCTCGTTCTCGGTGAAGCCGTAGAGGGCCAGCGGCTTGTCGCGGTCGTTGATGAACGCGATCGCCTCGTCCAGGCCCTCGACCTCGACGATCGGCAGCAGCGGACCGAAGATCTCCTCCTGCATGACCGGGGAGTCGGGAGCGACGTCGGCCAGCACGGTCGGCGCGATGTACTTCTGCTCCCGGTCGTGGCCACCGCCGGTGACGGTCCGGCCGGAGCCGAGCAGACGGGTGAGCCGGTCGAAGTGGCGGTGGTTGATGATCCGGCCGTAAGCGGGGGACGCCGCCGGGTCGGTGCCGTACAGCCCCTCGACGGCCTCAGCGAGCGCCGCCTGGAGGGCCTTGGAGGTCTCCGGGTCGGTCAGCACGTAGTCGGGTGCGACACAGGTCTGGCCGGCGTTCTGGAACTTGGTGCGGGCCAGCCGCTGCGCCGTGCGCGTCACGTCCGCGTCCCGGTCGACGAACGCCGGGGACTTGCCGCCCAGTTCGAGGGTGACGGGCGTGAGATGCTCGGCGGCGGCCCGCATCACGATCCGGCCGACCGTGCCGTTGCCGGTGTAGAAGATGTGGTCGAAGCGCTGCGCGAGCAGTGCCGTGGTCTCCGGCACCCCGCCCTCGACGACGGCGACCGCGTCGTTGTCGAGGTACTCCGGCAGCAGCCGGGCCAGCAGCGCCGAGGTGGCCGGGGCCAGCTCACTGGGCTTGGCGATGACGGTGTTGCCCGCCGCCAGCGCGCCCGCGAGCGGCACGAGCAGCAGCTGTGCCGGATAGTTCCACGGGGCGATGACCAGGACGACGCCGAGCGGGTCGAACCGGGTGCCCGCCGTGCTGCCCGCCGGGAAGCCCTCCGCCGAGAGCGGCTTGGCGCTGGGCCGCAGCCACTCCTCCAGGTGCTCCAGGGTGTGGTCGATCTCCCGGACCGGGAAGTCCACCTCGGCGGCGAATGCCTCGGCCTCGCTCTTGCCCAGGTCCGCGTGGAGCGCGGCGGCGAGGTCGGCGCGGTGCTCGGTGAGCAGCGTCCGGAGCTTCCAGAGCTGCTGCGCACGCCACTCCAGGGAGCGGGTGCGGCCGTCGCGGAAGGTGGCACGCAGCCGGGCGACGAGGTCGGCGGGGGCCTCGGCGGCGGTGTCAGCGGTGGCTGCGGGCGCTTCGGCGGTGGTGGCGGGTGAGCCGGTCATGCGGTGCTCGATTCGTTCGAGGTGTTGCGTGCGATCGGTTATGCACAGCGTCGGAGTGGAAGCATTCATTCCGCCGAGGACGGGACCGGCCCGGAGGCAGTACCGAAGCCGGAGCGGACCCGGGGTCGGCGCCGGGGCCGGAGCCGGCCCGCGGTCAGCCCAGCGCCTTGGCCACCTCGGTGGCCAGCGGCGCCGACGAGGACGGGTTCTGGCCGGTGTAGAGGTTCCGGTCGGCGATGACGTGCGGCGCCCACGGCTCGCTCTCGCGGAAGTCCGCACCGAGCTCCACCAGGCGGTCCTGGAGCAGCCACGGCGCCTTGTCCGCGAAGCCGGCCTGCGCCTCCTCGGCGTTGGTGAAGGCGGTGAGGCGGTACCCGGCGAACGGCGAGGTGCCGTCGGCGCCGCGCGTGGCGAGCAGCGCGGCCGGGCCGTGGCAGACGATGCCCAGCGGCTTGCCCGAGGCGAGCGTCTCGGTGAGCACCCGGCCCGAGGCCTCGTTCACCGCCAGGTCCTCCATCGGGCCGTGGCCGCCGGGGTAGAAGACGGCCGCGTAGCCCGCCACGTCGACCTGCTCCAGCTTGACCGGGCTGCGCAGCGGGTCCATCGACTGCAGCGCGGCGGCGACCGCGTCCGAGCCGTCCTGGCCGCCGTTGAACTCCGGCGCCAGGCTCGCCGGGTCCAGGGTCGGCTGCACGCCGCCGGGCGTGGCGACCACGACCTCGTGCCCGAGCTCGGTGAAGACCCGGTACGGGGCCACCACCTCTTCGCCCCAGAAGCCGGTGGGGTGCCGGGTGCCGTCCTTCAGCGTCCAGTGGTCGGCGCCGGTCAGCACGAAAAGGATCTTCGCCATGTCGGTCCTCCGGTTCCTTCGGTTCCGCGGGGCGTGTGCGCTGCCCCGAACGTAACGGCTGTGCCCGGTCCGCGCCGTCCAGCGCGCCGGGGCCTCGGACGCCCGCGTGCCCGGCCGTCCGCCGGCTATGCCTGGTTCCCCCGATCCGAGGGCGGCCCCACCGTTCCCTCCGGGCCCGCGCCGCCCGCGTCCTCCCCGCCGTTCCACTCCCGGTCCATCTCCCGCCACTCCCGCCGGAGTCCCGCCAGCTGGGTGGCGAGAAGGTACGCGGCGCCGCTCACCGCCAGGACCGGTACCAGCCCGAGCCAGCCCACCACCGCACCCGCCACCAGGCCGCCGAGCGGGATGCCCGCCCAGGACAGCGAGTCGCCGAGGGCGCCGACCCGGCCGAGCAGCCGGCGCGGGACCCGTTCCCAGACGACCGCGCCCAAGATCGGGTTGAGGAAGCCGGAGCCGAAGCCGGAGAGCGCGTACACGGCCACCACTGCCCACACCGGTACGTCCAGCGCCAGGATCACGAAGCGGGGCGCGCCGGAAAGCAGGAAGCCGGTGAAGAAGACCAGCCGGCGGCGCATCCGGTGGGCCACGACCGCGGCGACCAGGCTGCCGGCCACCGCCGTGAGGCCCGTCGCTGCCGTCATCAGCCCGATGGCGGACGGTCCGTTGCCGGTCTCCCTGGCCCAGATCGGCAGCAGCACGGCATTGCGGGCCGCGTCGAGGAAGTTGGTGAAGCCCACGGTGCCGATGATGGCGAGCAGCAGCGGCTGGCCGCGCAGGTAGGCGAAGCCCTCGGCGAACCGCCGCCAGTAGCCAGGCCCGGGACCGCCGTCCGCGGCGGCGGGGTCCGGCGCCGCGGCACCGCCCATGCCGCGCGGCAGCGCCAGGCCGACGAGCACCGACCCGAGCGCGAACGTCGCGGCGTTGACGAGGAGTCCGGTCAGCGGTCCGAGCACGGCGACCAGGACGCCGCCCGCGCCGGGGCCGACCGTCGAGGCGAGCCGTTCGACGACGCCGAGGAGGCCGGTGGCCCGCTCGATGGAGACCGCCGAACGCGCCGCCGCCTCCGGGATCATGACCTCCTTGGCCAGGTCACCGGGGCCCCGCGCGCCGCCGATCACCGCGACCACGACGAGCAGCAGCCAGAAGTCCAGCACCCCGAGCGCGTGCAGCACCGGTATAGCGGCGACCCCCGCCGCGCTGGCCACGTCCGTCGTCCAGGAGATCACCCGCGGTCCCGCGCGGTCGACCAGCGGCCCGGTCAGCGCCTTGATCAGCACGTACGGCGCCATCTCGCAGAAGGCGACCAGGCCGGTGCGGGCCGCGCTGCCGGTGCTGACCAGGACGAACCAGGGCAGCGCGATGGCCGAGACCCGCGTACCGGCCTGCGAGACGGCGGCCGCGACCAGCAGCCCCGCCAGCGGCCGCATCCGGGCGCGACTCCCCGCCCACCGGCCCGGTGTCCGTCTCGGCCGCTCGCCCATGGCTGGTCTCACGTCGCCACGCCCCCGTTCCCGCCCCGCGCACTCACGCGCCCCCCGGCGCTCCTATTGCCCTCCGGTTTCCTATACCGCCCGCCGGGCGCGTATGGCAGTGCCCGTTGGTCCCTTACCGCGCTGCCGTAGGTGCGCGAAGATCACGGCATGACAGAGTCCCACCGCACCGGCACCGCTGCCCTGCCCGCCCCGCTGCTCGTCCGTACCGGCGGCGAGCACGAGGTCCTCGAAGCATTCCTGGACTTCCACCGTGCGACGGTCAGGGGGAAGGTCGGCGGCCTGGCCGATGCCGCGGCGCGCCGCCGGCTCGTGCCCTCGCAGACCACCCTCGCCGGCCTGGTCAAGCACCTGACCCTGGTCGAGCGGGAGTGGTTCCCCGCCCTGCTCACCGACGGCGAACCGCCCGTGGAGAGCGGGCACACGGGCGGCTGGGAGGTGGCGCCCGAGGAGACCCTCGACGCGTTGGTGACGGCGTACGACGCGGCCTGCGCGCGGTCCCGCGCTGTGGCCGCCGGCCTCCCGCTGGACCACGTCGTTCCGCATCCGCAGCTCGGCGAGGTCTCGCTGCGCTGGATCTACGTCCACATGATCGAGGAGACGTCCCGGCACGCCGGGCACGCGGACATCCTCCGTGAGCAGACGGACGGCGCGACGGGAGTCACGGCGTGAGCGCCCGGCGTGGCTGCCGGGCCCGTACCGGTGTCCGGTAGCCTGAAATTGATTGCATAGCCCATATACGTACGTGCCGTACGGGCGGCGCGCCGTACGGCCGGCGCCGTGCGGAGCCCGCCCGCGCTTCCATCGGAGCTCCCCCATGCGCCTGCTGCTGATCCGTCACGGTCAGACCCCGTCCAACGTCGGTCACCTCCTGGACACGACCGCCCCGGGGCCCGGCCTGACCGAACTGGGCGAGCAGCAGGCGGCGGCGCTCCCGCAGCGGCTGGCCGACGAGAAGATCGACGCGCTCTACGCCTCCACGCTCGTGCGGACGCAGCTGACCGCGGCGCCGCTCGCGCAGGCCCGCGGCCTGGAGGTGGTGGTCCGCGACGGCATCCGCGAGATCACCGCGGGCGACCTGGAGATGCGCGGCGACGCCGCTTCCAACGACCAGTACCAGCGCGTGGCGTTCTCGTGGCCGGCGGGCAGGCCGGAGCTGCGGATGCCCGGCGGGGAGAACGGCACGGAGATGCTGGCGCGCTACGACGCGGTGATCGAGGAGATCGCCGCGTCCGGCGTGGAGGCGGCCGCGGTGGTCAGCCACGGCGCGGCGATCCGTACCTGGTCAGCGGCGCGCGCCGGCAACCTGGACGCGGACTGGGCCATCGCGCACCCGCTCCCGAACACCGCGGTCGTCGTCCTGGAGGGCACGCCCGCCACCGGCTGGACGGCCGTGACCTGGTCGGACCTGGAGATGACCGGCGCGGAACCGCAGCCCGGCCGCTGAGCCCGGCGCTCGGAGCGGTCACGGAAACAGGCTGTCGCCGATCCAGAGGACCAGTGCGCAGGCGGCTGCCAGGGCCACCATGAGGAGGACGAACTCGACCCACGCGGCGACCGGAAGGCGCGGCTTGGGCACCGGCCGGGCAGGAACGACCGGGCAGCACTTCGAGCAGTGCGGTGGCACCGATACGGCCATGGCGCACAGGATCCTGCGTACCGAGGTACCGCACAAGGGGCGCGAACGGCGTCTTCGGCGCCCGTAGGCACACTCCGGGCCATGCTGCGCTACGACGGACCCCGAATGGGGGGTTTCAACGATAAATCACCCATTTGCGGCTTTCTTGGGCTTGATACGTACTGTGAGGCTGGAAGAACTCACGGTGACCGTCCCCACGACCCCAGGAGAGCATCCCCATGGTCCTGTCCGTCTCCGGCGTTGTCCTGCTCGGCGTCATTGTCTTCCTCTTCTTCCGCAAGGACGGGCTGAAGGTCACCCACGCCCTCGTCTGCGCGCTCTTCGGCTTCTACCTCGCGGGGACCGCCATCGCCCCGGGCATCAAGGCCGGCGGCGCCAGCCTCGCGGGGCTGATCAGCGGGCTGAACCTCTGAGAGCCGTGACGCGCGAGCCGCCACGCCACCACCTTCCAGGAGACCTTCCGTGCCCCGGCGTCCACTGCCCAGCATCCTGAGCAACCGCATTCCCCTCGCCCGCGGCCGCGACTTCGCGCGGACCGCGGCCGACGGCGCCTCCGACGTGTTCCACCCGCTGTTCGTCATCGGCCGCGGCCTGCGCCGCCTGGTCGGGTCCGGCCGGCAGCGGTGGTCGGCGACGCCCCGGGAACGCCGCGGCCCGACGCTGTGCATGGCCGCCATGGGCCTGGCCGCGCTCGCCCTCGCGCCGTACGGGCCGCTGCTCGCCCTCATCTCCCTGATGGCCGCGGCGGCCTGGGCGGGCCGCGAGCGGACACCGGCGGACACCGGTCCCAGTGAGGCGGAGACCGGCCGGCTGCGCGCGCTGTACGAAGCGCTGGTGCCGTACCTCAGCTTCGAGGGCGACCCGAACCCGCTCTACGTGCACGACGGCGACTGGACCGCCGCCTTCACCGAGTACGAGTTCGACGAGGACGGGCGGCTGTCCCGGCTCCTCCTGAAGTACCCGGTGTACTTCACCGATGCCGAGGCCCCGTCCCGGGCACGCATCGAACAGGTCCTGCTCGCCAAGTCCGGGCGGGGCCGCGAGTACCACTTCGCATGGGACCAGGAAGCCAACCGGCTCGTCCTGAGCGTGCTGCCCGCGCTGCCGACCGACATCGCCGCGCAGCGGTTCGTGACCGCGCCCGGCGAGACCGTCCTCGGCTTCACCGACGCCGGCGCCGTCCAGCGCACCGTCCCCGTGGCGGGCGCCGCCGAGGAGGCGGAGCCCAGGGACGTGCCGCCGGTGGTCTGGCGGACCGGACCGCGCTCCACCGAATCCCACCTGCTGGCCCTGGGCCGCCCCGGCAGCGGCACCACGACCCTGCTGCGCTCCGTCGCACTGCAGGCGCTCGCCCACGGCGACGTACTGGTCGTCGACGGCAGCGGCACCGGCGAGTACGCCTTCCTGCTCGGGCGGCCCGGCGTACTCGGCGTGGAATGCGGGCTCAGCGGCACGCTCGCCACGCTGGAGTGGGCGGCCCGCGAGACGGAGCGGCGGCTGATCGCCGCCAACCGCGCGCGGCAGGCCGGGCTCCCCGTCCCCGACGACATCCGCCAGCCGCTGTGGATCATCGTCGACCGGCCGGCCACACTGACCCACCTCGCCGCCGCCGAAGGCCGCGAGGACCCGCAACGCCTCCTCCAGGTCCCGCTGCGCCACGGACGCGCGGCAAACGTCACGATCGTCCTCGCCGAACAGTTCGAGGGCGCCGAGCTGCTGAGCGAGCCGGTACGGGCCCACACCCGCGCGCGGGTCGTGCTCGGACCCACCTCGCCCGAGGACGTACGCGCCGTCCTCGGCGCCGCCCCGGAGACCACGCCCGCCGACCAGGTGCCGCCGGGGCGCGGCTACGCCCGCCTCGGGTCAGGCCCGGTGCTCCGCCTCCAAGTGCCCGCCACGCCGGACCCGTTCGACGACGCGACGAGTGAATACCACCGGCAGGCGGTGCTGGCGCTGCTGCCGGAGCGCTCGGCACAGCTCGGCTCCGTCCCCGCGGCCGCCGACCCGCTCGCCGACCCGGACTTCGGATTCGGGTACCGGAGCGGCACCGCCTCGGAGGCGGTATAGCCGCTGCCCCCCAGGGGCACCCCGCCTCCGGGCGGCCACCGGTGACGCGCTCCACCGGTGGCCGCCCGGACCCTTTCGGGGGCCGGGAACCTCAGGCCACGAAGGAGTGCACCGGTCGGGGGCCGGCAGCCTCAGGCCACGAAGGAGTGCACCGGCTCGGCATCGAGGGACTGGCCCGTGGCCACGAGATGAGCGGCGCCGGCCAGCCGGGCGGCGGCCTGGTCGGCCACCGCGCCGCTGACCGTGAACGGCAGCCGCACGAAGCCCTCGAAGGCGCCGTCGACGCCGAAGCGCGGCCCCGACGGGACACGTACGCCCAGCCGCTCCCCCGCCTCCGCGATGCGCGAGCCGGACAGCCCGCCCGTACGCGCCCACAGGGTCAGGCCGCCGTGGGGAACGCTGAACTCCCAGTCGGGCAGGTGGCGCCGGACCGCTTCGACGATCGCGCCACGGTTCTCGCGCGCCTGCTCCCGGCGGATCTCGACCGCCTCTTCCCAGCCGCCGCCCTCCAGCAGCGAGACGATCGCGAGCTGTTCGAGGACCGGCGAGCCGAGATCCGCGTAGGCACGGGCCGCGACCAGGCTGCGGATGATGTCGGGCGCGGCACGCACCCATCCGATGCGCATGCCGGCCCAGAACGCCTTGCTCGCCGAACCAACCGTGATCACCGAGCTGCCGGACGGGTCGAACGAACAGAGCGCCGACGGCACTTCGACGTCGGGGTCGAGGCACAGCTCGGTCATCGTCTCGTCGACGACCAGGACCGTGCCGGCCGAGCGGGCCGCGGCGACCAGCCCGCGCCGCTGCTCCTCCGTGGCGAGCGACCCCGTGGGGTTGTGGAAGTCGGCGACGACGTACGCCATACGGGGCGCGGCGTCCCGCAGCACCTGGCGCCAGGCCGGAATGTCCCAGCCGCCCAGCCCCTCGGCCAGCGCGACCGGAACCAGCCGGGCCCCGGCGTCCCGCATCAGCTGGAGGATGTTGGCGTACGACGGCGAGTCGACGGCCACCCGCTCCCCGGGGCGGGTGATCAGACGGCAGATCGCGGCCACGGCGCCCATCGCGCCGGTGGTGACCATGATCTGCTCGGGCATGGTCGGGATGCCGCGCGCGGTGTACCGGTCGGCGAGGGCCTGCCGCAGCGCGGGCAGCCCGGCCGGGTAGTCGCCGTGCGTGTGGGCGTAGAGCGGCAGCTCCGCCATGGCGCCCTGGACCGCACGGGTGAGCCAGGGCTCGGGCGCCGGCAGTGCGGCGCAGCCCAGGTCGATCATCGAACCCGCGGCCTCCGGGGGCAGCGGTTCGAGGCCCCGGGTGGGCAGCGGGTTGCCGGCCGGGACGGCGGTCCAGCTGCCCGAGCCGCGCCGGGACTCCAGAAAGCCCTCCGCGCGCAGCGCTTCGTAGGCGGCGGCGACGGTGGTCCGGCTGACCGACAGCGCGGCTGCCAGCTCGCGCTCGGCGGGCAGCCGGGCCGCCACGGGGACGCGGCCCTCCAGCACCAGGAGGCGAACGCCGTCGGCGAGGGTCCGGTAGGCGGGGATGCGGCGGCCGCCGACCGCCGCCGCGGCGGCACGGTCGTCCTGCGACCGCACCAGGCGGGCGAGTTGGGTCGCGCCCACCGCTGAAGTCCACTGCGCCATCTCGACCAGTCCACCTTTCCCGAATTGGCCCTGGTACCGGCTCATCGGCCCGCCACAGGCTGACCTCCTACAGTCCAATTCTGCCAGGAGGGGGAACCCGTTGTCTGCGAAGGGGTCCGCGAAGGGGTCGGGAGCCGGGCCGGGCAGGCGCCATCTGCCCCGGCGGCTGCTCCAGCTGTACGTCGGTCTCACGGCCTACGGCGTCAGCATGGGCCTGATGGTGCGCGCGGGGCTGGGCCTGGAGCCGTGGAGCGTGCTGAACCAGGGCATCTCCGAGCACACGGGCGTGAGCATCGGCACCGTCACGATCATCGGCGGAGCGCTGATCCTGCTGCTCTGGATCCCGCTGCGGCAGCGCGTCGGGCTGGGGACGGTCTCGAACGTGGTCGTGCTCGGCCTGGTCATGGACGCCACGATCGCCCTGGTGCCCGCGTACTCCTCGTGGGCCGTCCGCGTCCCGATGCTGGCGCTCGCGGTCGCTCTGAACGGCGCGGCGACCGGCCTGTACATCTCCGCGCGCTTCGGGCCCGGGCCCCGGGACGGCCTGATGACCGGCCTGCACCTGCGTACCGGGCGCCCGATCCGCCTCGTCCGTACGTGCATCGAGGTCACCGTTCTCGTGGTGGGCTTCGTGCTGGGCGGTTCGGTCGGCGTGGGCACCGTCGTGTACGCGCTGGCGATCGGCCCGATGGCGCAGCTCTTCCTGCGGGTCTTCGCGATCGAGGGACTGGAGGAGGAACGGTCCCGGGTGGTCGCCGCGGGGAGCGCGGCACCGGCGCCCCAGGAGCCGGCGGCAGCATCGGAGGAGCAGGCGGCGGCACCGGAAGCGGCCACAGGACCGGCCGCGGCGGAATCGGCCACGAGGCCTGGCTGCTGAGCGCGGCGCTTCGGGGGCGCGCCTTCGGGAGGGCCGCGCCTTCGGGGCGGTAGGCGCCTTCGGGAGGGGCCACGTCTCCAGGAGCGCCTCCCGTAGCGGCCTTCCTGGCCGGACCCCGCTCCCCCGCCCCACGGGCCGCCCGCCATACTGCCCGCGTGACCGCACTGCTCCCGCGCCCCCGCCACCCGTACCTCGATCACCCGGCGCCGCTCGCCTTCGCCCACCGGGGCGGCGCGGCGGACGGCCTGGAGAACACCGCACTCGCCTTCCGCCGCGCCGTGGCGGGCGGCTACCGCTATCTGGAGACCGACGTCCACGCCACGTCGGACGGCCGTCTCGTGGCGTTCCACGACGCCACCCTGGACCGGGTCACCGACGCCCGCGGCCGGATCGGCGCACTGCCCTGGCACGCGGTACGACGGGCCAGGGTGGCGGGCCGGGAGCCGCTGCCGCTCTTCGAAGAGCTGCTGGAGGAGTTCCCCGAGGCGCGCTGGAACGTGGACGTGAAGGCGGAGCCCGCGCTGCGCCCGCTGCTGACGCTGCTGCGCCGTACGGGGGCGTGGGACCGGGTGTGCGTCGGCTCGTTCTCGGAGGGACGGGTGGAGCGGGCGCAGCGGCTGGCGGGCGGCCGGCTGGCCACCTCGCTGGGCACCCGCGGGGTGGCGGGGCTGCGACTGCGCTCCTACGGGCGGAGCCTGCCGCTGGACCGGCTGCTGGGAGCGGCGGTACGGCGCAGCGCGGTGTGCGTCCAGGTACCGGAGCGGCACGCGGGCCTCCGGGTGGTGGACCGGCTGTTCCTCCAGGCCGCGCGCCGGCTCGGCCTCCAGGTGCACGTGTGGACGGTCAACGATGCGCGGCGGATGGCGGATCTTCTGGACCTCGGCGTGGATGGCATCATGACCGATCACATAGACACGCTGCGGGATGTACTGGCCGCGCGGGGCGCCTGGACCTGACCTACGGGATGCCGCACCGCGACCGTTTCCACCCGCCGTGGCGGGAACGCGAGGGGGAACGGGTGGGTGTGGACATCGCCGTGGAACCGGACGGGCCGACGGACGGCGCGGCCCGGCGGCGCGAGCAGCGCGGCTGGTACTGGTACGACTGGGCGAACAGCGTCTACTCGACGACCGTCCTGACGGTTTTCCTCGGGCCGTATCTGACGTCCGTGGCCAAGGCGGCAGCGGACGCGCACGGCTTTGTGCACCCGCTGGGCATCCCGGTACGGGCCGGATCGTTCTACGCGTACTCGGTGTCGGCGTCCCTGCTGCTCTCCGTGCTGGCGATGCCGCTGGCCGCGGCCGCGGCGGACCGCAGCGGCCGCAAGAAGCCGCTGCTGGGCTGCTGCGCGTACGTGGGCGCCGCGGCGACGACGGGAATGTTCTTCCTGGACGGCGACCGCTATCTGCTCGGCGGGGCGCTGCTGATCATCGCGAACGTCTCGTTCGTGGTGTCGATGATGCTCTACAACTCCTACCTGCCCCAGATCGCGGCGCCGGAGGAGCGGGACGCGGTGTCGTCCCGGGGCTGGGCCTTCGGGTACGCGGCGGGCGCGCTGGTCCTCGTGGCCAACCTCGTGCTGTACGCGGGCCATGCCTCCTTCGGGCTCTCCGAGGGCAGCGCCGTACGGATCTGCCTGGCCTCCGCGGGGCTGTGGTGGGCGGTCTTCACGGTGGTGCCGCTGCGGCGGCTCCGGGACCGGTTCCCGGCCCGCGCCGCGACGGCCCCGGCCCCGGCCCCGGCCCCGGGCGGCGGTCTGCGGCAGCTGCGGGAGACCCTGCGCGACCTGCGGCGGCATCCGCTGACGCTGGGCTTCCTGCTGGCTTACCTGGTGTACAACGACGGCGTGCAGACGGTGATCACCCAGGCGTCGGTGTTCGGCTCGGAGGAGCTGGGCCTGGACCAGACGACGCTGATCGTGGCGGTCCTGCTGGTGCAGGCGCTGGCGGCGGCCGGCGCGGTGCTGATGGGCCGACTGGCCCGGCGGTACGGCGCCAAACGGACGATTCTCGGCTCGCTGGTGGCATGGACGGCCGTGATCGTGGCGGGGTACTTCCTGCCCGCGCACGCGCCCGTGTGGTTCTTCTGCCTGGCCGTGGCCATCGGGCTGGTGCTGGGCGGCAGCCAGGCGCTCTCGCGGTCGCTGTACTCGCACCTGATACCGCGCGGAAAAGAGGCCGAATACTTCGCCGCTTACGAGATCAGCGACCGGGGCGTGAGCTGGCTGGGGCCGCTGGTCTTCGGGGTCGCCTACCAAGTGACGGGCAGCTACCGGGACGCGATCGTCTCGCTGGCGGCGTTCTTTGTGATCGGATTTGTCCTGCTCAGCCGCGTGCCGGTGCGGCGCGCCGTGATCGCCGCGGGGAATCGCGCACCGGACCTGATTTAGGCAAGCGGGGCGCGGGGCGGTAGTGTACGCCTTTGGCTCACCAGGCGGACCGTTACTGCGCGCTGAACCTCGGACAGCGGCGGGTGACATCTGCTGCCAGATGTGACAAACCGGGCGTTGGTGGGTACAACAAGGGGCGGCACGACGGGCGACGCATGTGCGGGTTACGGGAATCTTCACCGCCGACCGGACGTTGACCGGATGACGACGACAGCGACACCTGTCCTGTGGGCGACAAGCCCGGGAGGCACGATTCATGAGTGAGCGAGCTCTTCGCGGCACGCGACTCGTGGTGACCAGCTACGAGACCGACCGCGGCATCGACCTGGCACCGCGCCAGGCGGTGGAGTACGCATGCGAGAAGGGCCATCGTTTTGAGATGCCCTTCTCGGTAGAGGCCGAGATTCCGTCGGAGTGGGAGTGCAAGGTTTGCGGCGCTCAAGCACTCCTGGTGGATGGCGATGGCCCTGAGGAGAAGAAGGGCAAGCCCGCGCGTACGCACTGGGACATGCTCATGGAGCGGCGTACCCGCGAGGAGCTGGAGGAGGTGCTGGCCGAACGGCTGGCCGTCCTGCGCTCCGGCACCATGAACATCGCCGTGCATCCGCGCGACACCAACAAGAAGTCCGCCTGACGGCGGACGGCGCATGAGGGCCGGGACCCCTGCTTCGGCAGGGGTCCCGGCCCTCATGTCGTTTCTGTCTCCCCCGGTACCGTTCCCGTCAGCCGTGAGCCGAGGGCCGACCCCTGGGGCCCGGGGGCGCCGCGCCCCTCAGCGGGGCAGCGGCGGGTCCTGGCGCGGCGCGGCCGGCGGCTCGTCGTCGCGGATCACCTCGCCCTGGACGACCTTGCCGTCCGGAGCGTGCATACGCGCCTGCTGGAAGGCGTCGCCGAACGAGCCCGGGGTGTGGCGGGTCTGCCGCTCCAGCAGCCGCTCCACGCGCCGCTGAAGCAGCTTGCGGGTGGGCGGGAAGAGGCACAGCAGCCCTGCGACATCCGAGATCAGCCCCGGGCACATCAGCAGCAGACCGCCGAGCATCGGCAGGACGTTGCCGCCGCTCCGCTCGGGCGCGGCCTTCGCCGGGTCGGCGCCGGGCTGTTGGAAGGCTTCGGTCAGGTTCTTCCAGGCGCGCCGGCCGGCCCGCTTGATGACGTACCCGCCGATCACCACCCCGGCCACCAGCAGGAGAAAGACCGTCAGTCCGCCCGCGGCCCCACCGACCAGGGAGAGCAGCCAGATCTCCAGGACGGCCCATACGGCGATGCCGATCGGCACCAGACGGCGGGCGCGGGAACGCTGCGGCGGACGGGAATGCGGTGGCGTGGTGGCGGACGTCATGACTCAAGTGTGCCTGGCCGGGCGGCGTACGCGACGGGGGGCTGACCCTGGGCGGGAAGTTCCCTCGCCGTGCGGCCGGGGGCGGAGCGTTCCCTGTCGCCCCGATCAGCCCTGGGCAGGGCCCCTCCCTCTCCCCGGACCGTGCGTGGGACCCCCTCCCCCGCCACCACCGCACACACCCAAACCAGCCCCGCCCGCAGCCCGCCCCCGAGTTATCCACAGGGCCTCGTCAGCCGCTCTTCTTCCCCCGCAGTTTGTCCAGGCGGGAGCCGACGCCCCAGGCCGTGACCCGCCAGAGGGCCTCCACGACGATGTCGCGGCTCATCTTGCTGTCGCCCCGTTCCCGTTCGACGAACGTGATGGGCACCTCGACGACGTGGTACCCGGCCTCGACGGCGCGGCGGGCCAGGTCGACCTGGAAGCAGTAGCCCTGCGAGGCGACCTCGTCCAGGCCCAGGCCCTCCAGGGTCTGCCTGCGGAAGGCCCGGAAGCCGCCGGTGACGTCCCGGATCGGTACGTCGAGCAGCAGCCGCGAGTACGTGCTGCCGCCGCGGGAGAGGACCTCCCGGTACTTGGGCCAGTTGACGACCCGGCCGCCCGGCAGCCAGCGGGACCCCAGCACGAGGTCGGCGCCCTTGAGCGCGGTCAGCAGCCTGGGCAGCTCCTCGGGCTGGTGGGAGCCGTCGGCGTCCATCTCCACCAGGACGTCGTAGCCGTGCTCGATGCCCCACTGGAAGCCGGCCAGGTAGGCGGCGCCCAGGCCTTCCTTGCCCTTGCGGTGCAGGACGTGCACGTGGTCGTCGGCGGCGGCCAGTTCGTCGGCGAGCTTGCCCGTACCGTCCGGGCTGTTGTCGTCCGCGACCAGTACGTGCGCGTCGGGCGCACCCGCGCGCACCCGCTCGACGACCGGCTTGATGTTCTCCGCCTCGTTGTACGTCGGAATGATCACCAAGGTGTCGCCCAGCGGTCCGTACTGCCGCTGCCCGCCGTCCTGTCGGCCGTCTGTCACTGCTGCCCCTTCTCGTCCTTCGTACGCCCGCGCCGGCCGAGCACGAACGCGGCAGCGCAGGACAGAAGGCCCACCATAGCGATCACCCATTCCGGAGACGCGCCGACGCGGTCGGCGACCGTCTTTTCCTCCCGTAGCGGAAGGCTCGCGCTGACCACGCCCCGGGTGAATTCGGGGATGCGGTGGGTGACTTCGCCGTCCGGGGCGACGACGGCGCTGATGCCGCTGGTGGCCGCGGTCACCACGGCGCGGCCGTGCTCGACGGCGCGCAGCCGGGACATCGCGAGCTGCTGCTCGGGCTGTCCGGTGCGCCCGTAGGTGGCGTTGTTGGTCTGCACGATGAGGGCGCGGGCGCCGGCGTTCACGGTGTCGTGGACGATCTCGTCGTACGCCACCTCGAAGCAGATGACGTCGCCGAGCTCGGCGCCCGCCATGTCCAGCACGCCGGTGTGGTCGCCCGGGTAGAAGTCGCGGGGGACTCGCTGGAGGCGGGTGATGACCTTGCTCAGCTGGTCCCGGAAGGGCACGTACTCGCCGAAGGGGACCGGGTGCTGCTTGGTGTACGAGGCGCCGGGCCCGGTCTTGGGGTCCCAGACGATGCCCTGGTTGAAGACGTAGCCGGGCTTGCTGGGGTGGTCCACGAGGGCGCCGACGAGGACCGGCACGCCGATCGCCCGTACCGCCTCGTCGATGCGGGCCTTCGCCTCCGGGTACTGGAACGGGTCCAGGTCGGAGGAGTTCTCCGGCCAGATGACCAGGTCGGGCTTCTTGACCCGGCCCGCCTGCACGTCGGCGGCCAGCTTCTCGGTGGCCGTGGCGTGGTTGTCCAGGATCTGCATGGGGCGGCCGAGGAAGTCCATGCCGGGCTGCTGGACGTTGCCCTGGACGACGGCGATGTTCAGGTGGTCGGTGGCCTTGGTCGGGACGGGGACGGCGTACCCGGCGACGGTGAGGGCCGCGGCCAGCCCGAACGCCTCCAGGGCCGGCAGCGCCCGGCGCAGTCGCGTGCCGCCGCCGTCGGCCCGGCCTCGCAGCCCCCACAGGGTGACGACGATCGCGGCGGCCAGCGTGCCGGTGAGGGCGACGGCGAAGGTGACCAGGGGTGCGCCGCCGAGTGCGGCGAGCGGGGTGAAGGGGGTGCCGGTGTGGGCGAAGGCGAGGCGTCCCCAGGGGAATCCGCCGAAGGGCACGCGGTCGCGGGCCCATTCCTGCGCGACCCACAAGCAGGCGGCCCACAGGGGCCAGGCCTTGAGGCGGGAGGTGACGGCGAGGCCGGCGCCGAGCAGCGCCACGAAGACGGCTTCGGCGAAGGAGAGGCCGATCACGGCGTCCCAGCCGATGACGTGCAGCCACTTCAGGAGCAGGAAGAAGAACGGCCAGCCGAACACGAGGCCGGTCCAGGCCGCCTGACGGGCCGTGCGGCCGCGGGTGAGGAGGCTGAAGGCCGCCACGGCGACGAGCGAGAGCGGCCACAGGTCGTACGGCGGGAAGGCCAGTCCGAGGGCGAGTCCGGCGAGGACCGCGAGCACGGTACGGGGCGTTTCGCGGCGTACGAGGGCGCCGAGGCGGCGCAGGCGTCCCGCTGTGCGGCCCGTGGCGTCGGGCGCCCCGGTGGCCGCCGTGCCGCCGTCGGTGGCGGGGCCGTGCGCGCCGGGTCCCTGGGCAGGGCCTGGCACGGCTTCGGCGGTGGTTTCGGAGCCCGATGGCACGGTCGCGGCCTTCCTGCAGGTCGTGCGGTGGTGAGCCGACGGTACAACGGGGCGTGGGCCTGCGGGACGCCGGTGGCGGGTACGGGGCGCGCGGTCGCTCTCGGTGAGGGGCGCGGCGCGGGCCGTACGGGGCGTGGCGTGCAGGTGCGGGGTGGGGCGGATCCGCGGTGCGGATAGGGGCCCGGAGCCCTTCGGGCCGACCTGGGACCCGCTGGCTGCGGGTCGACCGAGAGCCGTTGTCTACTGAGCGTCCGGGCCCCACCCGGGTCGCACCCGCCGGCCGACTGAAGCCTGTCCGTCGCTTCCGTGCCGCAGGGGTGGACCTGGCTCCCAGTTGTGGTGCGCCTGCGCGGTGCACCACCCCATGGCCCAGCTGCGTTCGACGGCTGCGCGGAGGTCTGCCGGTCGGACGTCCTTGTGGTGGACTCGGCCGAACCTACCGGCCGACGGCGGCCTGCTGTCAACAGCTGTTCTACCTGCGTCGTTTTTGCGTTCAACCAGGTCAGTGCCGAACTGCCGCAGGTAGGGCGAGTACTCGCCGGGCACGGCGCCCGGCGGCACCCGCCACGGGAGGTTCACTCGTTCGGCCGCTGGAAGACCGTCCGGCCGCCCACGACCGTCCGCAGGCACTGCGGCAGCGGCCGGCCGGGGGTGAGGTCGGGGAGGCCCGGAGTGCCGGAGCGGGGGTCGGTCGACCAGCGTTCCACGCGCTCGTCGGGGGCCTGGACGATGAGCTCGCCGGTACGCCAGACCGCGTAGTCGGCGGGTGCGCCAGGTACCAGCACGCCCGCGTCGTCGCGGCCGACGGCGCGCCAGCCGCCGCGGGTGTGTGCGGTGAACGCGGCCCGCGCGGAGATGCCGTGCTCGGGAGTGCGGTGGAAGACGGCGGCGCGGAGGGTGCCCCAGGGGTCGAGGGGGGTGACGGGGCTGTCGGAGCCGAGCGCGAGCGGTACGCCGGCCTTGAGGAGGGCGGCGTACGGGTTGAGGGTGCGGGCCCGTTCGGCGCCGAGCCGGGTGGCGTACATGCCGTCGGCGCCGCCCCAGAGTGCGTCGAAGGCGGGCTGTACGGAGGCGGTGAGGGCGAGCTCGGCGAAGCCGGCGATGGTGTCGGCGGTGAGCATTTCGCAGTGTTCGACGCGGTGCCGGGCGGCGCGCACGCGGTCGAGGCCGACGTGTCCGGCGGCCGCCCGTACGCCGTCGATCACGGCGGTGATGCCGGCGTCGCCGATGGCGTGGAAGCCGGCTTGAAGGCCGGCTTCGGTGCAGGCGGCGACGTGGGCGGCGACGGTGTCGGCGTCGAGCAGGGCGTTGCCGCTGTGTGCGGCGTCGGTGTAGGGGGTGCAGAGGTGCGCGGTGTGCGAGCCGAGGGATCCGTCGGCGAAGAGGTCGCCTGCCGCGCCGACGGCGCCCAGCTCCCTGATCCGCTCCGCTTCCTTTGCGTTTGTGATGAGTTCACCCCAGTAGCCGACGACGCGCGGCCCGTCGCCCTCGATGGCGCGGGCGAGCAGCGCGACGAGGTCGTCCTCGCCGGAGATCTCGGGGCCGGCGCATTCGTGGACGGTGCCGATGCCGAGGGATGCGGCATGTGCGAGCGCGGCGTCCTGTGCGGCGGCTCGCTGGGTGGGGGTGACGGTGGCGTACGCGGCTTCGCGCACGGCGTGGTGGGCGTCGCCGGTGAGAGGTGCCTCGGGGTGGAAGCCGGGGCGTTCGCGCAGGCCGGGAACGAGGTCCTGGAGTGCGGTGGTGGCCACGGCGGAGTGCACGTCGATGCGGCTGAGGTAGAGCGGGCGGCCGCCGGTGGCCTCGTCCAGCTCGGCCCGGGACGGCGGGCGGCCCTCGGGCCAGGCGGCGGCGTCCCAGCCGTGGCCGAGGAGTACGCGGTCGGCGGGACGGGCGGCGGCGAAGGAGCGGATGCGCTCCAGGGCCTGGGAGAGGGAGGAGGTGTCGCCGAGGTCCAGGCCGGTCAGCGCGAGCCCGGTGGCGGTGGTGTGCACATGTGCGTCAGTGAACGCGGGGGTCACGAGCGCGCCGTCGAGGTCGATGACCTCGTCGACCCCGTCGGCGAAGGAGTCGGCGGCGCCCTCCGAGCCGACCCAGGCGACCGAGCCGCCTTCGACGACCATGGCGGTGGCGAAGGGGTCGGCCGGGCTGTGGACCTCGCCGCCGCGCAGCAGGACGGTGCGGTCGGGGGCCGGTACGGGGGTGCGTTCACTCATACCGGACAGTTTCGCCCCTGCGTGTGCGCGGCGGTCGCGCGGGGTCGCCACGGCGCGGCCGGATCCGTACGGGCCGGCCGCCCGCGCCCCTCCCCCGCGTGTCCCGGCGGATCAGATGCGGGGCGGCCGGGCCTCGTACGGCGTGGACAGGACCACGGTCGTACGGGTCGAGACGCCGGCCAGGGTGCGGATGCGGGTGAGCAGGTGCTCCAGCTCCAGCGGGGCCGCGACCCGGACCTTGAGGATGTAGTTCTCGTCGCCCGCGACGCTGTGACAGGCCTCCAGTTCGGGTACCTCGGCCAGCCGCTCGGCGATGTCGTCCGGGGCACTGGGGTCGAAGGGTTTGACCGAGATGAAGGCGGTCAGCGGCAGCCCCACCGCCTCGGGGTCGACGATGGCGGCATAGCCGCGAATCACGCCGCGCTGCTCCAGTCTGCGCACGCGCTGATGCACCGCCGAGGTGGACAGGCCAGTGGCCTTGCCCAGGTCGGTGTAGCTCATCCGCCCGTCCTTGACGAGCAGATCCACGATTTGTCGGTCCAGCTCCTCCACACGATCAACCTACTGTGCCGGAGCGCTGCGGCGCAGCTCGCGCCGGATCGTGGACATCGCACGCCCCCTGTGTGACGAACACCACACCCATCACTCCGTGTCCGGAGCGCAGCCGAGATTATGCACAGGAGAGGCAGGGAAATGCTCGTGATGGTCGAGGCCGCCCGACACCGGAAGATGGCGGTATCTCGCAGCCCACCCGAGGGGGATGGACATCATGCGACGCCCGAAGCAGGAATCCACGCTGGAGAACACCGCCGCCCAGGAGGGCGACAGTTTCCGCGACGACGACTTCCACGACGCCTTTGACACCGTCGAGCTCTACCGGGTCAGCTGCCCGGACTGCGCTCAGCCCATCGCGCTGCTCGCCGAGGAGGACGCGCTGCCCGAGCACGCGGTCTGCTCCTCGCCGTGGAACCCCTTCGGCCTGACGGTCTGCCAGGGGTCCGGACGGGCGGTTTCCGAGACGGACTCGCCGGACGACGCACTGGAGCCCCAGGAGCAGGACAGCGGCATGCTCCTGACCCTCCCGGAGGGCCTGAACTGGCGTACGCAGCCCTTCTCCCACGTGGGTGGCCCCGGCTCCCGGCCGGTGCGGGTGCCCATGATGCGCCGGCGCCTCTGAAGCCCCCGGCGCGAGCAGAACCGTGCGAGTGAGCCGTAGGACTCACTCGCACGCCTTTGCCACCGGTACGTCCCGGCCGCCCGAGCAGGCGCGGCCCTCGGGCCCCGTCAGCGGCTCTCCGGCCCCGTCAGCTGCCGCGCGATCACCATGCGCTGGATCTGGTTGGTGCCCTCCACGATCTGCAGGACTTTCGCCTCGCGCATATAGCGCTCGACAGGGAAGTCGGCGGTGTAGCCGTACCCGCCGAGGAGCTGGACCGCGTCGGTGGTGACGCCCATCGCCATGTCCGTGCAGAAGAGCTTGGCCATGGCCGCCTCCTTGGTGAAGGGGCGGCCCTCGTCCCGCAGCCGGGCCGCGGTGAGGTACAGCGAGCGGCCGGCCTCCAGCTGGGTGGCCATGTCGGCGAGCATGAAGCGCAGGCCCTGGAAGTCGGCGAGCGGCCGGCCGAACTGACGGCGTGTCGCCAGGTACCCCAGCGCCTCGTTCAGCGCCGCCTGCGCCACGCCCACCGCGCACGCGGCGATCCCGAGCCGGCCGGAGTCCAGTGCGGCCAGCGCGATGGCGAAGCCCTGGCCCTCCTCGCCGATCCGGCGAGCGTCCCCGATCCGTACGCCGTCGAAGTGCATCTGCGCGGTGGGGGACCCCTTCATGCCCATCTTGCGCTCGGGCGGCGCGGCACTCAGCCCTTCGGCATCGCCCGGCACCAGGAACGCCGTGATGCCGTGCGCGCCCGCTCCCCCGGTGCGGGCGAGGACGGTGTAGAAGTCGGCGAGGCCGCCGTGGGTGGTCCAGGCCTTGGTGCCGTCGAGGACCCAGGTGTCGCCGTCGCGCGTGGCGCGGGTGGTGAGGGAGGCCGCGTCCGATCCGGCGGCGGGCTCGGAGAGGCAGTAGGCACCGAGCAGCCCGCCGCCGAGCATCGCGGGCAGGTGCTCGGCGCGCTGCTCCTTGGTGCCGAAGGCGGCGAGGGCGTGGCAGGCCAGGGTGTGCACGCTGACGCCGAGGCCGACGGTGAGCCGGGCGGCGGCCAGTTCCTCCAGGGCCTGGAGGTAGACCTCGTAGGGCTGGCCGCCCCCGCCGAACTCCTCCGCGTACGCCAGGCCGAGGAGGCCGGACTCGGAGAGCAGGGTGAACAGTTCGCGGGGGAAGTGCCCCGCCTCCTCCTCCGCTGCCGACCGGGGCGCGATCTCCCGCGCGGCCAGGTCGCGTACGAGCGTCATCAGCTGGCGGGCCTCGTCGGTGGGCAGCCTGCGGTCCACGGGTCCGTGGCCGTACTCGGTCATGGCGGCGCTCTCCTCCCTGTCGGGCGATACGGCAGCGCGCCGCCCGGGTGGTGCGGCGCGGCCGGTTGCCACTGCCGCGGTGATGATCCCTCTCCGGATCGCGGAAGGCGACGACCTGCGGCGGCGGCGCAGGGAGTATGCCCGGTACGGCGGTGTCCGTCACCGGTTGATCGACTTCTTCCGGAGGTCGCCCGGGAGCCGTCGGGAGTTCAGCAAATTGGTCCAAACCATTGACCGAGTTGGTCTAGTCCTTCTACCTTCTCCTCCGACGCTCCACGCGTTCGGCGCCACTGCGGACGCAGGTCACAGCACTCTCCCCTCGATGGACTCCCACTCCGAGGAGCAACCATGCTCAGACCGCACAAAAAGCGCTTCCCCCACAGACTCGCCGCGGTCGCCGCCGGCCTGTGTACGGTCGCGCTGACCGCCGGCGGGCTCGCCGGAACCGCCGCGGCCGCACCCTCCGACACCGCCGCGAAGCCCGCCACCACCACGAAGGCCGCGCAGCCCGCCTCGGGCGCAGGGACCGCGGCGGCCGGGAACAAGGTGGTCGGCTACTTCACCAACTGGGGTGTCTACCAGCGCAATTACCACGTCAAGAACATTGAGACCTCCGGCTCGGCCAACAAGCTGACGCACATCAACTACGCCTTCGGCAACGTCACCGGCGGCAAGTGTGCGATCGGCGACTCCTACGCCGACTACGACAAGGCCTACACGGCCGACCAGAGCGTCGACGGCAAGGCCGACACCTGGGAGAACGGCGCGCTGCGCGGCAACTTCAACCAGCTGCGCAAGCTGAAGAAGCTGCACCCGAACCTCAAGGTGATCTGGTCCTTCGGCGGCTGGACCTGGTCCGGCGGGTTCGCCGAGGCCGCCAAGAACCCGGCCGCCTTCGCGCAGTCCTGTTACGACCTGGTCGAGGACAAGCGCTGGGCGGACGTCTTCGACGGCATCGACATCGACTGGGAGTACCCCAACGCCTGCGGCCTGACCTGCGACACCAGCGGCCGTACCGCCTTCACCAACGTCATGAAGGCGCTGCGGACGAAGTTCGGCAGCTCCAACCTGGTGACCGCGGCGATCACCGCCGACGCCTCCTCCGGCGGCAAGATCGATGCGGCCGACTACGCGGGCGCGGCGCAGTACGTCGACTGGTACAACCCCATGACGTACGACTACTTCGGCGCCTGGGACGCGAAGGGCCCGACGGCCCCGCACTCCCCGCTGACCTCGTACAACGGCATTCCGAAGGCCGGCTTCAACAGCGACGACACCACCAAGAAGCTCAAGGGTCTCGGCATCCCGGCGAACAAGCTGCTGCTGGGCATCGGCTTCTACGGGCGCGGCTGGTCCGGCGTCACGCAGGCGGCGCCGGGCGGCACCGCGACCGGCGCGGCACCGGGCAAGTACGAGGCGGGCATCGAGGACTACAAGGACCTCAAGGGCCGTTGCCCGGCGACCGGCAAGGTCGGCGGCACCGCGTACGCCAAGTGCGGTGACCAGTGGTGGAGCTATGACACTCCGGAGACCATCGGCACGAAGATGGACTACAAGAACGCGCAGGGAATGGGCGGCACGTTCTTCTGGGAGCTCAGCGGTGACACCGCGAACGGTGAGCTGATCAAGGCGATCCGGTAGCCCCATCGCACCAACTGCACCATCAACTGCACGTCGGGCGGGAGGCCACGGGCCTCCCGCCCTTCGTCGTGCAGCACTGTTGACGCGCCGTCAACAACGGCTCTAATCTCTCGACAGCTACCTTCGTTACCGCAAGTAACCGCACGTCAGCGCTGTGACCGCACGCCATACGCCATGACCGAGCGCTCCCCCGGGAGGAAGCAGTGGGCAGTGATCAGCGGGCCGTACCGGAAGGCCGCACGTCCTGGAAGAAGAGCGCGGCCGTGGCCGTCCCCGCCGTACTGGCCGTCGGGGCGCTGGCGACCGTGATGGCGCAGGGCGTACTGGCCGCGTCCTTCGCCGTCTCCGGCACCCACTTCCAGGTCGCTTCCGGCAAGTTGACCAGCGACGGGTTGTCCTCGTACGTACACACCGACCGCGCCGCCGACGGCACCGGCCACCCCGTCGCGCTGCTCGGCATCGGCAAGGCCTCGCTCTCCGACATCTGCCAGTCGGCGCAGGTGGAAACGCCGGTGGGGCAGGTGGTCTTCAAGCTCACCGCGGGCGGCGCCGCGGGCCCCGTCACCGCGGACAGCCTCGTCATCGACGGCGAGGACCTCGTCGGCGACGCGCGGTTCGGCACCGCGCAGATCGGCCGGGACGCCTCGACGCTCGACGAGGTACCGGGCATCCGCGGGCCGAAGGGCAAGTTCGGGCTACAGGCCGGGGACATCGAGGTCGCGGGCGTGAAGTCGCACGCCTGGTCGGCCACCGGCGGGAACTTCCGCCTCAAGGGGCTGAAGCTGGGCGTCAGCCTGGGCGGCAAGAAGTGCTTCTGAGGCGCCCGCGCCCGTCGGCCCGGCTGACGGCTCTCCGGGCCCGGTGGGACGCGCGCCTGCCATGGCCCGAGGCACGGACACGGTTCGGCAGGTGGCGGCGGACCCGGCCGTTCTGGGCCGGGCTGCTGCTGATCCTCGGCGGCGCCGAACTGCTGCTCGTGCCGCTCTCCCCGCTCGGCGTGCTGATCAGCCTGGGGATCGGCGGACTCGCCGCGCTCGGCATCGGGCTGGCGCTGATCGTGGCCGGGCTGTTCCTGTGGTGCACCCCCGGCGCGCGGCACTACGTGAGCGTCAACGCGCTGATCCTGTCCGTGATTTCCTTCGCGGCCACCAACCTCGGCGGCTTCCTGGTCGGCATGGGGCTGGGCATCGCCGGCGCGGCGATGGGCTTCGGCTGGACACCACTGCCCGCGGAACCGGATCCCGCGGCGGACGAAGGCGTGGCGAAGGAAGGCGTTGCGGAGGAGGACGCCGCTCGCCCGCCGGGCCGTACGGGTCCGCGCACCGCGCTCGCCGTGGCGCTCCCGCTGGCCCTGCTCGTCACGCTCGGCGCGCCCGCCACCGAGGCGCGCGCCGCCGGACCGGGCGTCCCCGCGCCCGCCACCGTCCCCACCGTCACCACCAGCCGTTTCGCGCCGAAGGGCTTCACGGTGGCAGGGGTCGAGGACGTGCCCACCGCTCGCGGCCCGGTGCGGGCGATGGTGCTGAGGATGAAGGCCGCCTCGCTCTCCGACTACCGGCTGTTCACCCGTGACGGCAGCGAGGAGCTGGGGCTGGGCGCGAAGGAGCTGCAGCTCAGCGGGGACGTGACGCTCTACCTCACCAAGTTCAGCGGCTGCGTGGAAGGCGTGCTCTGCCTGACCTTCACGCCCGACCGGCTGCCCGTGCCTCCGCTCGTACCGCCCTTCGTGTACCTGACGGACGTCTCGGCGGAGCAGGCACTGGTCACCTCGGACGTGATCATCGCCGACGGCCTGCGGCTGCGCGCCGACGCCCCGGTGCCACCGGTCGGCTGACGCGACACCGCACCCTCGCCCGCCCCCGGCCCACCGTGCGTTTGTCACGGGTGGGCCGTGCGTCTTTCCCGGTCAGCACGTGACGGACGGTGCTGTTGCGCGCCGGGCAACTCTGGGATGGTCACAGATAGGTGGTACCGCAGCGAGATCCGCGGGACGGATCGTCTCCGGTGCCACGCGCGCGGCGAACGCTTCAGGGGCCGACGCTCCGGGACCGGAGGGTTCAGTGGACAAACGGTACGAGGTCTACTGCCTCATGGATCCCCATTTCTACGACGCACCGGCCCGCGCCGAGGGCGGGGAAACCGCCTTCCCGCAGGCCCTGGGGCCCGCGCCGGACGGCTGGCGCCGCGCGGAGGTGGACGACTGGATCGCCTTCCGCCCCGGCGGCGGCACGCTCCCCGCGCAAGGCTGGAAGATCCACGTGTCGGCGTGCCCGGACAACGCGGCGGACATCCTCACCACGGTCTGGGGGTACTGCGTACCGCGCCGGATCGCCTTCAAGTTCCTGCCCGACCGGGACACCCTGCTGCTCGCCAACGCCAAGTACGCGCACCGCGGTTCGAGCGGCAAGTTCGTGACAATCTACCCGGCGGACGAGGCGGAGCTGGCGCGCGTGCTCACCGAGCTGGGCCGGCTGCTCGACGGCCGGGCCGGCCCGTACATCCTCAGCGACCTGCGCTGGGGCGACGGCCCGCTCTACGTCCGGTACGGAGCCTTCGCCGAGCGGTACTGCGTCTCCGCCGACGGCGAGGTCGAACCGGCGGTGACGGACGGCGAAGGGCGGCTGGTGCCGGACGTCCGCGGGCCGTCCTTCCAGGTCCCCGACTGGGTGGAGCTGCCGGACTTCCTCGCCCCGCACCTCGCGCGGCGCGGCGACGGCGCCGCCCTCGCCGATCTGCCCTACCGGTTCGAAAGCGCGCTGCACTTCTCCAACGGCGGCGGCATCTACGCAGGTAGGGACGTGCGTACCGATGAGCGTGTGGTGCTCAAGGAGGCCCGGCCGTACGCGGGGCTGACGCCGGACGGCCGGGACGCGGTCGCCCGGCAGCGGCGCGAGCGGGAGATGCTGGCGCGGCTGCGGGGACTGGACTGCGTTCCCGCGCTGCACGACCACTTCGAGCAGGGCGGGCACCACTTCCTGGTCGAGGAGTTCATCGAGGGGACCGAGCTCAACGACCTGTTCGTCGACCGGTACCCGCTCACCCTCGCGCGCCCGGACGAGGCCGCCACAGCCGACTACACCGCCTGGGCCCTCGACGTGTACGACCGCGTGGCGCGGGCCGTCCGCGAGGTCCACGCACGCGGGGTCGTCCTCGGCGACCTGCAGCCGTCGAACGTCATCGTCCGCCCCGACGGCAGCGTGGTCCTCATCGACCTCGAAGGAGCGGCGGACGAGGCCGAGGGGCGGCGGCAGGCCCTCGGTGCCCAGGGCTTCACGGCGCCGCGGAGCATGCGCGGCACCGCCGTCGACGACTACGCCCTGGCCTGCCTGCAGCTCTTCCTCTTCCTGCCGCTGACCGGCCTGCTCACCCTCGCGCCGGGGAAGGCGGGGCAGTTCGCCCGGGAGGCGGCCCGCACCTTCCCGCTGCCCGACGGGTACTTCGACGCCGCGGTACGCCTCCTCACCGGCGCCGGCGGAACGGCCGGCGGAACGGCGGCCGAACCGCGGCTGCGGCCGGACCGCGCCGGCTGGGCCGAGGCCCGAGACTCCCTGGCCGGTGCCGTCCTCGCGGCGGCCACGCCCGGGCGCGACGACCGGCTCTTCCCCGGCGACATCGAGCAGTTCGCCTCGCCGGGCGGCGGCCTGGGCGTGGCGTACGGCGCGGCCGGGGTGCTGTACGCGCTGGACGTGACGGGCGCCGGGCGCCACCCGGGGCACGAGGAGTGGCTGATCCGGCGCGCCCTGCGCCCGCAGCCGGGCACCCTGCTCGGCTTCTATGACGGGCTGCACGGCGTCGCGTACGTCCTCGACCACCTCGGGCACCGGCACGAGGCGCTGAAGATCCTCGACCAGCTGGCGGGCGAGCACTGGCAGCGGCTCGGCCTGGACCTCCACGGCGGACTGTCCGGCATCGGCCTGAACCTCCTCCACTTCGCCACGGCCACCGGCGAACCGGCCCTCCAGGACGCGGCCCGCGAGGCGGTGGACGCCGTGGCCGCCCGGCTGGGCCCGGCCGACGCCGTGCCGGAGGTGAGCGGCGGCGGAAACCCGTACGCCGGCCTGCTGCGCGGCTCGTCCGGCCCCGCGCTGCTGTTCCTCCGGTGGTACGAGCACACCGGCGACCCCGAATTCCTCGACCTCGCCGCGACGGCGCTCCGGCAGGACCTGCGCCGCTGTCTCCTCCGGGACGACGACGGCGTCATGGAGGTCGACGAGGGCTGGCGGACGATGCCGTACCTCGCGGACGGCAGCGTCGGCATCGGCCTCGCCCTGGACGACTACCTGGCACACCGGGAGAACGAGGGCTTCACGGCGGCCGCCGCGGCGATCCGCCGCGCCGCCGAGGGGCGCTTCTACGTCGAACCGGGCCTCTTCGACGGCCTGGCGGGGATGATCCTGCACCTCAGCCGCGCGTACCCCGCCGGCACCGCGGCCCAGCGGGACCCGGCCGTTGCGGAACAGATCCGCCGACTGGCCCGGTACGCCGTGGTCCACGAAGGCCGGCTCGCCTTCCCCGGCGAGGAGCTGCTGCGCCTCTCCCTGGACCTGGCCACCGGCAGCGCCGGAGTGCTGCTGGCGCTCGGTGCCGCCCTCCACGACTCCCCCGTGCGGCTGCCGTTCCTCGCGCCGCCGCCCGCCCGGCACGCCGGGCCCCCGAACCATTCCGTCCCCGTCCCCATGGAGAAGTACGGAGGTGAAACGTCATGACCGTTCTTGACCTGCAACGCATGGAAACCACCGCTCACTACGGCGGCAAGCCGAGAAGGAGCGGTGCCAGCAAGTACTGCGGCGGCACCAGCCGGCTGAGCCTGCTGCTCTGCTGAAGGCCGTAGGGGCGAGGACGTGCGACACGTCCCCGCCCCTTCGTGTATCCGTACCGGGAGTGGGCCATGGACCGACACGCCGCGGACCGCCTGCTGCTGGCGGCAGCGCGGCGGGGCGGGCCCTGGGTGCCCGCCATGCTGGCCACCTCCCTGCTGCTCGCAGGTGTGTACACCGTGCTGCCCGCCCTCATGGGCCGCACCGTCGACGCCGTGCTCGCCGGCGGCCACGCCGCCGGCTGGCTCACTCTCAGCATCGCGGCGATCGCCGTCCTCATGGTGTGCGACCTGCTGGACGACCTCGTGGGCAAGCTGGCCGAGGCGCGTGCCACCGCCTGGCTCCGGCACACCCTCCTCCGGCACATCCTGGACCTGGGCGCCAGCGCCACCCGCCGCTTCACGGCCGGGGACCTGGTCAGCCGGCTGGTGGGCAACTCCGCGCGGACCGGGCAGGTCGCGTCGACGCTGGTGTGGGCCGTGATGGACCTGGTGCCGCCGGTCGGCGCGGTCGTCGCGCTGGCCCTCATCGACCCCTGGCTGTGCCTCACCTTCCTCGTGGGGCTGCCGATCGTGCTGTCCCTGGTGCGGACGTTCGTGCGCGACGCCTCCGACATCAACGAGCGCTACTACGCCGCCCAGGGCCGGGTGGCCGCCCGGCTCGTCGACGCCCTGACCGGGATCCGCACGATCACCGCGGCCGGGACCGTGGACCGCGAAGTGGGCCGGGTCCTCGGCCCGCTGCCGGAGCTGCGCCGGCACGGCTCCGGGATGTGGCGGGCCCTCGCGCGGGTCTCGGCGCGGGAGGCCCTGGTCATCCCGCTGCTGGAGGTCGCCGTGCTCGCGGTTGCCGGCCTGGAGCTGACCCGCGGCCGCATCACGCCGGGCCAGGTGCTCGCGGCGGGCGAGTACGTGGTGCTGGCCACCGGGATCAGCGCGCTGGTGTCGTCGGCGAGCCGGCTGGCGATGGCCCGCGCCACCGCGGGCCGGGTCGCCGAGGTGCTCGCCGAGCCTCCGGTGACGTACGGCGGTACCAGCCTCCCCGACGGGCCCGGGACGCTGGAGTTCCGTGGCGTCACCGTGCGGGGGCCGGGCGGCGACGGGCGCGGCCCCGGCGGCACCGTCCTGGAGGACGTGTGGCTGACCGTCCCCGGCGGAGCCCTGGTCGCGGTCGTGGGCCGGTCCGGGTCCGGGAAGTCCCTGCTGGCGGCGCTGGCCGGGCGGCTCGCCGACCCGGACGAGGGCGAGGTGCTGCTGGACGGCGTGCCGCTGCGGCGCCTCGGCAGGCCCGCGCTGCGCGGCGCCGTGGCGTACGGCTTCGAGCGTCCGGTGCTGCTCGGCGAGACGTTCGCCGACGCCATCGGCATGGGTCCGCGGCCCGCCGGTGCCGAGGAGGTGGTCCGGCAGGCCGCGGCGGCGCGGGCCGACGCCTTCATCCGCCGGCTGCCCCAGGGGTACCGGACCTGTCCGGCGGACGCGCCGCTCTCCGGCGGCGAGGCGCAGCGCGTCGGGCTGGCCCGGGCATTCGTGCAGGCCGGGCGGGTGCTGGTGCTGGACGATGTGGCCGCCAGCCTGGACACCGTGACCGAGCACCACGTCAGCCAGGTCCTCACCGGCGCCCTGGCGGGACGCACCCGGCTCGTCGTGACCCACCGCGCGTCCACCGCGGCCCGCGCCGACCGGGTGGTGTGGCTGGACGGCGGCGGCGTACGGGGGCAGGGCACGCACCGTGAGCTGTGGTCGCGGCCTGAGTACCGGGCGGTGTTCCGGCCGGACCCGCCCGGCGCGTGCCCCGCACCGGGGGCGGCCGCACAGGACGGCGCCAAGCAGGCCGGGGGCGCGGCGTGACGGGCGCGGCCGGGCTGCTGCGGTCCTCGCTGCGCCGTCGGCGCCGGGAATTCCTGCGGCTCGCCGGGTGGTCGCTGATCCAGGCCGTGCCGGCGTTCCTCTCGGGGTGGGTGGTCGCCCGCGCGGTGGACGACGGCTTCCTCGCCGGCCGGGCCGGAACGGGCTTCGCCTGGCTGGGGGTGCTGGCGGTGGCGGCCGGGGTCGGCGCGTGGGCGACGCGGCATGCGACGCTCGGGCTCGCGGCGGTCGTCGAGCCGCTCCGGGACGAGCTGGTCACGATGGTCGCTTCCGGCACGCTGCACCGGTCGGCGCGGCGTGCCGACCGGCCGGCCGACACCGGCGGCGTGGCACGCCTGACCGAGCAGGTGGAGATCGCCCGTGAGGCGTACGCGGCGGTGGTGATGTTCGTGCAGGGGTTCGCCGCCTCGTCGGTGGGGGCGCTGCTGGGCCTGGCCACCCTGGACCCCGCCCTCCTGCTGTTCGTGCTGCCGCCGCTCCTCGTGGGGCTCGGGCTGTTCGCGGGGGCGCTGCGGGCGATGGCCGCGCGCCAGCGGGACGTGGCGCTGGCCGACGAGCGCGTCGCCGGGACCGCGAGCGAGGTGACCGGCGGGCTGCGGGACGTGGTGGCGTGCGGCGCCGAGGACGTCGTACGGGAGCACGCGGGGCGGCACATCGACGCCTCGGCGCGGGCCACCCGGGCGCTGGCCCGGATGACGGCGGTGCGGACCGCTTCGCTGGCGGTCGGCGGCTGGCTGCCGCTCGTCCTCGTCCTGGCCGGCGCGCCCTGGCTGGTGCAGCGGGGGGTGACGGCGGGTGCGGTGCTGGGTGCGGTGACGTACGTGTCGCAGGGGCTTCAGCCGTCGTTGCAGGAGCTCGTCTCGGGGGTCGGCGACAGCGGGCTGTGGCTGCTGGTGACGCTCGGCCGGATCGCGGAGGTGGCAGAGGGGCAGCGGGCTACTGCCGCGTCCCGGGAGCCCGGACGCCCGAGGGACGCGGGGGTGGAGCTGCGCGGCGTCACATTCGGCTACGCGCGATCCGCCGAACCGGTGATCGACGGGCTCGCTCTCACGCTGCGGCCGGGCGAGCATCTGGCCGTCGTGGGGCCGAGCGGGGCGGGGAAGTCGACGTTCACCGCGCTGGTGGCGGGGGTGCTCACGCCCCGGTCCGGCGGTGTCCGGCTGGGCGGCGCACCGGTCGCTTCCCTGGACGGGGCCACGGCCCGGCACCGGGTGCTGATCCCGCAGGAGGCGTACGTGTTCGCGGGGACGCTGTGGGAGAACCTCACCTACCTGGCGCCGGACGTTGCGGTGGCGACGGTGGACGAGGCGGTGGACGAGGTCGGGGCGCGGCCGCTGGTGGGCCGGCTGGGCGGTTACGAAGCGGCCGTGGACGGGCAGCGGCTGTCGGCCGGGGAACGCCAGCTGGTGGCCCTCGTGCGCTCCTATCTGCCGCCGGCGGAGCTGGTCCTGCTGGACGAGGCGACCTGCCATCTCGATCCGGCCGCCGAGGCGCGCGCGGAGGAGGCGTTCGCCCGCCGCCCGGGGACGCTGATCGTGTGCGCGCACCGGATCAGTTCGGCGCTGCGGGCCGACCGGGTGATGGTGCTGGACGGGGCGCGGGCCGCGCTCGGCACGCACGAGGAGCTGATGGCGGGGTCAGCGCTCTACCGGGACCTGGTGGGGCACTGGGAGGACGGGGACGGCGGGGTCCCGGGGCTCAGAGCCAGCCCGACTCACGGGCGATCCGGATCGCATCGATCCGGTTCCGCGCCCCGACCTTGCGAGTGATCGCCGAGAGGTGGTTGCGGATCGTGCCCACGGACAGCGACAGCAGGTCCGCGATCTCCCGCCCGGGGGTGCCCGCCGCGGCGAGCCGCAGGACCTCCCGCTCCCGCGGCGTCAGCGGGTCCTGCGCCGCGTCGAGCACCAGCAGCGCCAGCTCCGGGTCGATGTAGCGGTGGCCGCCCACCACCTTGCGGATGCCCTCGACGAGCCGGTCCGAGGGCGCGTCCTTGCAGACGAGACCCGGCGGCCGCAGGGCCAGTACGCTGCGCAGCCGCTCCAGCGTCGGCGTTCCTGCGACCAGCAGCGTCCGGCATTCGGGGAGCCGCTCGCACAGTGCGCCGGCGGCGGCGAGCACCTCGTCCTGCCGGCCGTCGGCGTCGATGACGACCACGTCGGGGCGGTAGGTCAGGGCCCGCGCGAGGACCTGGCCGTCTCCCTCGGCCTGCGCGACGACCTCGATGTCCGCTTCGCGGGTCAGGAGTGCGGCGAGCGCTCCGCGCATGAGCCCGTTTTCCTCGACGAGAAGAACCCGGATCACTGTCGCTCCCTGGGATCGGACCTGTTCCCCGCATCTCCCCGGGAAATTATCTCCGGGTCTGCCCGGATCTGCCCGCCCTGCCGGGCGCCCCATGGATTTATTCGCGAAAAATTCGGGAACCGCGGAACCTCTTGGCGGGCCCGCCCGTTGTAGAGAGTGAGGCCCCGCATCATCCCCCGTGTGCGGGGCCTCACCAATGCCCGCGGCCCCGGGCCGGTAGCCGGTCGCGGACTGCTACGCCTCGTCCTGGACCAGGCGGTCCAGCATGGTCTGGAAATCCTCGTCGACGATCACCCGCAGCCCGTCCCCGTCCGGTTCACTCAGCCGGGTCATCGTGCCCCGCCGCCACCAGAACACATTCGGGGTGATCGCGCCCGCCGAGTCCTCGTGCCCGGCCGCAGCGAACTGCGCCATCGCCTGGAGCGCCGGGATGACCTGGGCGTCGTGGATCCGGTGGAAGGCCAGCTGATGCCGGAAGGGCAGCGCCACCAGCGCGCCGTCCGGCGTCAGCGGCGCCCCGGTCAGCCGCTCCGCCAGCTCGTCGAGGACCAGCACCCGGCTGGCGGTGAAGAAGGAGTCGCCGAGCACCACTTCGAAGTTCGAGCCGTCGCCCCGGCGGACCGTCTCGTGCCCCTCGACGGGCAGCGCCCGCAGGTTGTTCAGCGCGCGGATGCGCAGCTCGGCGAGGTCCCCGATGTCCAGCAGCGAGTCCTCGCCGAGCATCTGCACGGCTTCGGGGAGGTCGAGCGCGAGCACCTCGCGCAGGCCGGCGGCGAGCGGCCGGGCGTACCGGAAGGAGTCGGAAGCGGGCAGGGAGTCCTCGGCGACGACGCGCGGGTAGAGCCGGGCCCGGATCTCGTCCTCGGACAGCGTCTCCAGCGGCTGGGGGCCGTCCATCGTACGGAGGACCTTGCCGACGTGGTCCCGGACGAGTGCGGGCCAGGCGCGCTCGCCGCGCCGGTCGCGGTGGCAGACGGCGGCGAGGTTGCCCAGGCCGAACTGCCGGCCGGAGGAATCGGCGACCATCCCGGCGTACACGGTCACTTCCAGGCCCTGCTCGGCGAAGGCCGTCCGCACCTGGCCGCGGAAGATTCCGCCCTCCCGGTCGGAGAAGAATCCGAACTCCGCGTCGCGCGGGGTGTCGCGCGGATCCCTCTTCGGTCCGCGGCGGAACAGGCCCATCTCTTCCTCTTCCTCCCGGCGACAGCCACGAATGCGCCGATGGTAGCCGCCCGCCGGTCCGGTCTCGACCGCGCGTGACGCCGTCCGGAGCACGTACCGGAATCCGCCCGACGCCATCGTCACGAGCGGATTCGGGGCTTCGGGATGCGCGGCGGGCAGCGGGGGGACAGCCTGGGGGTATGACCACACATCCACCGGTGATCGTGTATCCGCCCGCCGCCGGTGGGCGGCGGGTGACCATTCACGGCCAGATCGTGGGGCTCGCCCACGGCCGCGGGGACGTCGCGGAGTTCCTGCGCCGGGCCGGGGTGTCCGATGCCGAGGAGATCCCGCTGGCCGATCCCGCGCTCATCGAGTGGCGGGGCGGCGACCTGGACTACTGGCCGCGGAGCGAGTGAGAGCGGCGCGCGTACCGGCCTCCGCGTGCCTGCCGGAGGCCGGTACGTCCGTCAGAGTCCCTCCCCGGCCCGCTCCGTGCTTCCCCGGAGCGGGTCCAGGCGTGCGCGGACCCACCGTTCCACGTCGCCCACGTGGCGGCCGGCCGCGGTGAAGGCGGCCAGGCTGTCGCGGGAGCGCAGCGCGGCGTAGATGTCCATGTGCTGCTGATGGGTCCAGGAGAGGACGTCCGACTTGACCAGGGCACGCCAGATGCGGGCCCTGGCGGTGCGCTGGGTGACGGAGGAGACCAGCGACGTCAGCGTGCGGTTGCCGGTCGCGGCGACGATGTCCGCGTGGAAGGCGAGGTCCTCGCGGACCAGTTCCTCCGGGTCCTGCAGGGTCCGCATCCGTTCGATGCGTTCCAGCAGCCCGTCCAGCGCGGCGTCGTCGATGCGGGTGGCGGCCAGCGCGGTGGCGCCGGGCTCCAGGACCTTGCGGCACTCCAGCATCTCTTCCAGCCCGGTGTCCTGGGCCAGGTCCAGGAAGCTGCCGAGCGCGCTGAGCAGCCGCTCCGGATGCAGGTCGGTGACGAAGGTGCCGTCCCCGCGCCGTACGTCCAGCACCCCCGCCATGGCGAGCGCCCGGACCGCCTCGCGGAGCGAGGGGCGGGACAGCTCCAGCTCGGTGGCGAGCACCGCCTCCGGGGGGAGGCGGTGGCCGGGCGCGAACTCGCCGCTCTCGATGCGCTTGCGCAGCCGGCCGATGGCCTCGTCGACGACGCTGCCGGCCCCGTCGGCGCGGCCCGGCCGCTCTTTCTTGGTGGGCATGGACGTCAGGATGCCACCCGGCCGCCGCCGTTCCAGACCGGGCCGTCCGGGTAGCGGTGGGCGTCCAGCGTCTCGCGGCGGATGCGGGCGCTGTAGCCGGGCGCTTCGGGGACGAGGTAGCGCGAGCCGCGGACGCGTACCGGGTCGTGGAAGTGCTCGTGGAGGTGGTCGACGTACTCGATGACGCGGTTCTCCATGGAGCCGCTGACCGCGATGTAGTCGAAGACGGAGAGGTGCTGGACCAGTTCGCACAGGCCGACGCCGCCGGCGTGCGGGCAGACCGGTACGCCGTGCGCCGCGGCGAGCAGGAGAGCCGCGACGGCCTCGTTGACGCCGCCGAGCCGGCAGGCGTCGATCTGGCAGATGCCGATGGCGTCGGCCTGGAGGAACTGCTTGAACATCACGGCGTTGTGGGCGTGTTCGCCGGTGGCGACGTGGGTGGGGCCGATCTGCCGGGCGATGGCGGCGTGGCCGAGGACGTCGTCGGGGCTGGTGGGCTCCTCGAACCACCAGATGTCGAACTCGGCGAGGGCCTTGGCCCAGGCGATCGCCTCGTCGACGCCGAGGGTCTGGTTGGCGTCGATCATCAGGCGGCGGCCGGGCCCGATGATGTCGCGGGCGATGCGGCAGCGCCGGATGTCGTCCTGGAGGTCGGCGCCGACCTTGAGCTTGACGGAGTCCCAGCCCGCGTCGACGGCTTCCTGGCAGAGCCGGGCGAGCTTGGCGTCGTCGTAACCGAGCCAGCCGGCGCTGGTGGTGTAGGCGGGGTAGCCGTGTTCGCGTACGTAGGCCTCGCGTTCGGTCCGCCCGGCGGCCTTCTCCTCCAGCATGGCCAGCGCGTCCTCGGGGGTGAGCGCGTCCTTGAGGTACCGCCAGTCCACCAGGTCGACGATCTGCCGGGGCGTCATGTCGGCGAGCAGCTTCCAGACGGGCTTGCCGGCCTGCTTCGCCGCCAGGTCCCAGCCGGCGTTGACGACGGCGGCGGTGCCGAGGTGGATGGCGCCCTTGTCGGGGCCGAGCCAGCGCAGTTGGCTGTCGCCGAGCAGGTGGCGGGAGAAGCCGCCGAGGTCGCCGGTGATCTCCTCGACCGTCAGGCCGACGGCCCGCTCGCCGATCGCGCGAGCGGCGTGGACGGCGAGGTCGTTGCCGCGGCCGATGGTGAAGGTGAAGCCGTGGCCGTCGGGGACATCGGCCCCCTCGGTCTTCAGGACGACGTACGCGGCCGAGTAGTCGGGGGCCTCGTTCATGGCGTCCGAGCCGTCGAGCTGCCGCGAGGTGGGGAAACGGACATCGATCGTCTCGACGTCGACGATACGGGCGGTCATCGGCGCTCACTCCTGTACGGGTGCGTCGGGTGAGGGGCGCTGCGGCGCAGCGCGACCAACATGTCAGATGTCTGCATCGTCGACCAGAGATTCCGACGAGAAAAATTGCCGGTGCGCGGAGTATTGCCGGACAAGCACACGGCTCGTACGGTCCAGCGGTCAGATGTCTCCCGCAGGAGGTCAGATGAACGCGGACACCGTGCGCCGGAAAGTGGCCAGGCGCCTGCTCCCACCCCTCTTCCTGATGTTCGTGCTCAGCTTCCTCGACCGCACGAACGTCGCACTCGTCAAGACCCACCTGGCCACCGACGCCGGGATCGACGCGGCCGCGTACGGCTTCGGCGCCGGCGTCTTCTTCGTCGGCTACGCCCTCCTCGGGGTGCCCTCGAACCTGGTGCTGCACCGCTGGGGCGCCCGCCGCTGGCTCGCCGTGCTGATGTTCGTCTGGGGGCTGCTCTCCTGCGCGATGGCACTGACCAGCAGCCCGACCGGCTTCTACGTGCTGCGCTTCCTGCTCGGCGCCGCCGAGGCCGGCTTCTTCCCCGGCGTGATCCTCTACCTCACGTACTGGTTCCCCGCGGCCGACCGCGGGAAGGCGACCGGCATGTTCCAGTCCGCCGTGGCCGTCTCCAGCATCATCGGCAATCCGGTGGGCGGTTACCTCATCGGGCTGCACGGCCTGGGCGGACTGGACGGCTGGCAGTGGATGTTCCTGCTGGAGGGCGCGCCGACGGTACTGCTGGCGCTCGCCGTGCCGTGGCTGCTCACCGACCGTCCCGAGGACGCACGCTGGCTGACCGACGAGGAGAAGACGCTGCTGACCGCGCGGATCGAGGCGGACCGCCCGGCCGAGGACGCGCGTCCGCCCCGCCGGATCCGCGAGATCGTCGGCGACAGCCGCGTACTGCGCCTGATGTTCGTGTACTTCGCGATCCAGATCGGCGTCTACGGGGTCACCTTCTGGCTGCCCGCGCTGGTCGGCCGGATCAACGGCCTGGACGACGTCGGCATCGGCTTCGTCTCGGCCCTGCCCTGGGTGTTCGCGCTGCTGGGCGTGCTGGTCCTGCCCTGGCTCTCGGACCGCAGCGGCAACCGGCGCGGCCCGCTCCGCCTCGCCCTGCTGCTCACCGCGGCGGGCCTCGTGGGCGGGGCGCTGCTGCCGCCGGTCCCCGCGGTACTGGCCCTGTGCGTGGCCGCGTTCGGCTTCCTCGGCGCCCAGCCGGTGTTCTGGACCGTGCCGCCGACGATTCTCACCGGCGTGCAGATGGCCGGCACGATCGCGCTGATCTCCGGCTTCGGCAACCTCGGCGGCTTCCTCGGCCCGTACGTCATGGGCGTCACCGAGTCGGCCACCGGCTCCGGCACCAACGGCCTCTACGCCATCACCCTGATCGTCGCGGCCGGCGCAGCGGTCGTCACCGGCTTCCGCTGGGCGGGCCTCCGCGCCTCCCCCACCACGCACCCGCAGACCGAGAAGGAGGAGATCACCGATGACCCGCATCGTGCGCTTCGCTGACACCACTGGCGTGGTCCGCACCGGACTCGCTGACGACGGCGGCGCGATCCGCGTCTTCCCCGGTACGCCGCAGATCGCCCGGCTGCTGCGCCGCACCGTCGCCGAACTGCGGGCGCTGGCCGAGGAGACGGCGGCGCGCGAGCCGGACGCCACCGAGACGGAGGTCCTTCTGCTGCCGCCGGTCGACGGGCTGACGGAGGTGTGGGCGGCCGGTGTGACGTACGAGCGGTCGCGGGAGGCACGGATCGCGGAGAGCACCGAGCAGTCGGTGTACGAGCGGATCTACGACGCCGAGCGCCCCGAGCTGTTCTTCAAGTCCGTGCCGTGGCGCGTGGTGACCGACGGCGAGCCGATCGCGGTACGGGACGACTCGGCGCTCAACGTTCCCGAGCCGGAGCTGGCGCTCGTCCTCAACCGGCATGCCGAGACGGTGGGTTACCTGGTCGCCGACGACGTCAGCTCCCGCTCCATCGAGGGCGAGAACCCGCTGTACCTCCCCCAGGCCAAGGTCTATGCCGGAAGTACGGCGCTCTCGTCGGGCATCGTGCCGGCCTGGGAGATCGGCGACCCGTCGGCCCTGAAGATCACGATGACCGTGTCCCGGGACGGCGGCGCCGCCTACGAGGCCACCACCTCCACCGCCGCCTTCCACCGCGATCCGCAGGACCTCGTACGCCATCTCTTCCACGGCCAGCCGTTCCCCGACGGCGCGGTGCTCTCCACCGGCACGGGCATCGTGCCGGAGCTGGACTTCACCCTGCGCGCCGGCGACCTGGTGGACATCGCCGTCGACGGCGTGGGCCGGCTGGTCAATCCGGTCCGCACCGGCCGGGACCCGCTGGACTGGCTGACCGAAGCCCTCGACGACCCGTGGGTCCGGCTGACGCACCGCCGCGTCTGAGCCGGACCCGTACGGGACAGCACGGCGTACCGGGCAGCGCGGCTCCCGGGTCAGGCCGTCGGTCGGGCCGGGAGCACCGCCTGCGTCTGGGTGGTCCGGGCGATGTGCCGGCCGCGGTCGTCGTGCAGGTCGGTCTCCACGACGATGCTGGTCCGGCCGGTGTGCAGCGGGCGCGCCGTCGCCCGGACCGTGCCCTCGCGCACGGCGCGCAGGAAGTTGGTCTTGGACTCCAGCGTCGTGGTGGTGGCGTCCGGCGGCAGGTTGAGGAAGGCGCAGACCGCACCGACGGAGTCGGCCAGGGTCATCAGCGCGCCGCCGTGGAGGGCACCGCCGAGCGTCGTCAGCGCGGCCGAGTGGGCCAGGTGCCCTGCTACGGCGTCGGGTTCGGCCGAGTCGATGCGGACGCCCAAAGTGACAGCGAGCGGCATGGACTCCAGCAGCTGGTCCGTGGTGTACGCGGGCCGGGTGGTCATGGCGGCGGGCTCCAGACTCCAGGTTCCAGGGCTTCGTCACCGGGCGGGTCGTCCGTGTCGGACGGCCGGCGGTCGGTCGACGAAGGGGCACGGGACGGTCAGATCGTAGCGGTCGCCGGTCCGGAACGGTCTTGTCCGTCGCTGAGCCTGCCTCGCGTGCCGGCGAATTGCAGCTCTCCGGCCACCACGTCCCGTCCGCCGAGCCACAGGCCGAGCGCTTCGGCCGTGCCCCGTACCTCCGGGCCGCGTCCCAGCGCGGGCACGCCCGCGGTGGTGGGCACCACGCGGTACCGCGTCAGCCGCCGGTTGTGTTCGAGGCTGAGGAGTACGCCTTCCTGGTAGACGGCGCGCTCCACGGCGCGCGGCAGCCGGCGGCCGCGGCCGAGCCCGCGCAGGACGTCCTGGTGGTGGACGGCGATGTCACCGAGGAGGAAGGCGGCGGCACAGCGGCCGAAGAGGGAGGGGTGCCGGGCCCAGCGGCGCCCGGCCGCCGTCAGCTGCGCGCGGCTCGATCCCCGGCCTTTGCGTACCTGTGCGGAGTTGACCCGGTCGATCCGCAATCCGCCGGCGAGGTAGTCGGCGAGCCGGTCCGTGCCCATCACATGGGCGAGGATGTCGCGCGGCGCCCAGCCGGCACACAGCGTCCTCGCGCCTTCGAACTCCGCGTCGGTGAGGCTTTCGATCGTGTCGAGGAAGCGGGCGCGCTCCCGGCGCAGGTCGTCCTCTGCGGGCAGGGACACCGTCGTCCTCGCTTCCGTTGTCCTCCGGCGGTCGTAGGCCATGATGCGGGCTGCCGTTGACCGGTGGCTGACAGCACGCTGACATCGCCGGCCCACCTCGGAGGCAACCTCGGTACCGTGGTTGGCTCATGTTCCCCTGTACCGATTCTCCCGGCTTGAGCGGGAATTGGCGAAGCATCTAGTGTGCGCACGGTCCGGAAGCACGGCACCCCCATGCTCTCTCGCCACGGAGAAGGACCATGCACCCTTCCGATCCCCGTCCCCGACGCGCCGATCCGCCGTTCTTCCGCCTTCTCGGGCCCCTGGAGGCGGGCCACGGACCATGCCCGCTGCCACTGCGTGCGGCACGGCAGAAGCTGATCCTCGCCACCCTGCTGGTGAGTGCCGGGCGCGTCGTACCGGTGGCCGGGCTGATCGAAGCGGTCTGGGAGGAACGGCCGCCGGCCACCGCGCGCAGCCAGATCCACATCTGCATCTCCCAGCTACGCCACAAGCTGGCCGACACGGCACGGGACGGCCGCCGGATCGAGACCCGGGCGTACGGCTACGTACTGCACACCGAGCCCGGCGACCTGGACGTGGCCGTGTTCCGTGAGAAGGTGGCGGCCGCCGATCTGGCAGCGGCCCGGGGCCATGGGGAGCAGGCCGCCGAGCTGTACCGTGCCGCGCTCGGCCTGTGGCGCGGGCCCGCGCTGTCCGGACTGCGGGGTGCCGCGGCGAGCAGGGCGGCCGCGCAGCTGGACGAGGAGCGGATCGCGGCGGCCGAGAAACGCATCGAACTGGAGCTGCGGCTGGGCCGGCACCGGGCACTGGTGCACGAACTGACCGGCCTGGTGGGCGAGCACCCGCTGAACGAGCGGCTGAGCGGCTATCTGATGACGGCGCTGTACCGGTCGGGCCGACAGGCCGAAGCGCTGGCCTCGTACCAGCGGGCCCGTCACCACCTCGTGGCGGAGCTGGGCCTGGAACCGGGGCGGGAGCTGCGTGCCCTGGAACGGGCCATCCTCCGTCAGGACGACATCCCGGCTCTGTAGGGAAGGCGGCCCGGCCGGCGCTCCGGGCCGCCCCGCTAGGCGGCGGCCACCGCGAGGACCGCGTTCTGGCCGCCGAAGCCGATGGAGTGGGTGAGGGCGAGGCCGACGCGGCGGTGGGTGGGGGCGGTGGCGAGGTCGAGGTCGACGGCCGGGTCCGGCCGGTCGAGGTTGGCGGTCGGCGGCACCAGGCCGTGTTCCACGGTGAGGACGGTGTACGCGGCCTCCACCGCACCGGCAGCGCCGATCAGATGGCCGGTGACGCCCTTGGTGGAGGTCACCAGCGGGCCGTCCGGGAGCACCCGGCGCACCACGCGGGCCTCGGTGAGGTCGTTGAGCGGGGTGGCCGTGCCGTGGGCGTTGACGTGCGCCACCGCGTCCGGGGACGCGTCGGCGTCGGCGAGCGCCGCCCGCATCGCGGCCTCGATGCCCCGGCCTTCGGGGTGCGGGGCCGTGATGTGGTGCGCGTCGGCGGTACCACCGTGACCGACGATGCGGGCGCGGACGCGTGCCCCGCGGGCCCGCGCGTGCTCGGGGCGCTCCAGCACCAGCAGTGCGGCCCCCTCCCCCGTCACGAAGCCGTCCCGGTCCGCATCGAAGGGACGGGACGCGCCCGACGGGTCGTCGTGGCGCCGCGACAAGGCACCCATCTGGGCGAAGCCGGCGACGGTCAACGGGGTGACGGGGGCCTCGGCCCCGCCGGCCAGCACGACGTCACAGCGGCCGAGCGCCAGCAGGTCCCTGGCCACACCGATCGCGGCGGTGCCCGAGGTACAGGCCGTGCTCACCACGAGGTTGGGGCCGCGGGCGCCGCACTCGATCGCCACCTGGCCCGCCAGCATGCCGGCCGGATGCATCGCCAGCAGCAGGGGTGAGACCCATTGGGCTCCCTCCTCTCGCAGCACCTGGTGCTCGCGCTCCAGGGTGGCCGCCCCGCCCACTCCGCAGCCGAGCACCACGCCGACCCGGGCGCCGTCCCGGCCGGCCGGGTCCAGGCCGGCGTCGGCGAGCGCCTCGCGCGCGGCCACCAGCGCGAACTGCGCGCAGCGGTCCAGCCGGTGGGCCCGGCGCGCCCCGAGGAGCGCGGCCGGGACGAAGTCCGGTACCCGGCAGGACAGCCGTACCGGTACGCCGTCGAGCTCGGGGTCCAGGGCGGCGGCGGGCTTGGGCGCGCAGATCGTCTCCCAGTTCGGTGCGGTACCGATGCCCGCCGGAGTGACCAGCCCGATGCCGGTGACGGCCGCCTCCGTACCGGGCATCAGAGGGCCGCCCCCTGTTCCTCCATGAGGCGGACGATGTCGCCGACGGTGCCGGCCTCGGCGAGGGTGTCGTCACTGATCTTGATGCCGAGTTCCTTGTCCAGGACGAGGGAGAGCTCGACGACGGCCAGGGAGTCCAGCTCGATGGCCTCGGGCGTGGCCTCCATGGTGATCAGGTCGGCCGGCACCTGGAGCTTGCCGGCAAGAATCTCCTTCAGCTGCTCGAACACGGTCGCTCCTCGGAAGTCGTGGGCGGCGGCAAGTCGTACGCGCCGGAAGCCCCGGCGGGCGCTGCGCCGCGATCAGTGGCAGGGCGTCACGTCCGGCCACACCAGGGTGGTGGCGCCCCAGGTGAGGCCGCCGCCGAAGGCGGTCAGCAGGAGGCGGTGGCCGGGCCGGAGTTCGCCGTCGCGTGCGCTGTCGGCGAGCAGCAGGGGGACGGAGGCGGCGGCGGTGTTGCCGGTGTCGGCGATGTTGCTGAGCTGCCGCTCTGCGGGGATGTCGAGTTCGGCGCCGAGCGCGGCCAGGATGCGGGCGTTGGCCTGGTGGGCTGCGAGCCGGTCGACGTCGCCGCTCTTCCAGCCCGCGGCTTCCAGCGCGGCTCGCGAGGCGTCCGACATCCGCTCCACCGCCTGCCGGAAGACCTCCCGGCCGCGCATGCGCAGGTACTCCCCGCCCGGTGCGCGGGTACGGCCGCTCTGCCGCTCCCGCGAGCCGCCGCCGGCGATCTTCAGCAGTTCGCCGCGTGCCCCGTCGCTGCCGAGGACGACCGGGCCGACCGCACCCGGCTCCTCGGGGGCGCCCGCGCGCAGCACCACGGCGCCCGCACCGTCGGCGAAGAGCGCCGCGAGCGAGCGGTCCGCCGGGTCGACGACGCTGGTGAGCACCTCGGCGCCGATGAGCAGAACGCGCTCGGCGACGCGCCCGGCGATCAGTCCGGAGGCGACGCCCAGCCCGTAGAGAAAACCGGCGCACATCGCACCGATGTCGAACGCCGCGACGTCTCCTAGACCCAGCCGGGTGGCGACCTCCGGCGCGGTGGCCGGCGACGGGTGATCCGGCGTCATGGTGGCCACCAGTACCGCGTCCACCGTGGGCGAGCCCGCGGAGCGCAGGGCCCGCCGGCCGGCCGCCACCGCCAGGTCGGAGGTGGCCGTGCCGCGCGGGGCGACCCGGCGCCGGACGATGCCGGTACGGGAGCGGATCCACTCGTCCGTCGTGTCCAGGCGCGCGCTGAGGTCGTCGTTGGTCACCACGTCGGGCGGCAGGTGGCCGCCCAGCCCGGCCACGACCGCCGCGGGCACGCCGGCCCGGGACAGCTGGTCACCGTTCACCGTGCCCTCAGCCCTCTCCGCCCAGTACCGCGACGGCCTCCGGGAGTCCCATGTGGACCAGCCGGACCTCGGCCATCTCGTCCGTCCAGCGCCCGGCCATGGCGTACCGCTCCTCCGGGGTGGTGTCGAGCAGGCGGCGGCCGGGCCAGACCTCGTAGTCGCCGACCACGTCGGCGTGTTGCCGCATGCCCTCCTGGAACAGCTCCTCGCGGGCGAGGACGTACTCGGCGTCGGGCAGCTCGTCCCACAGCTTCCGGCCCTCGCGGAGGATGTCCAGCAGCCGCGGCCGGTACCCGGGGTGGGCTGCGAGGTGGTCGCGGAGGATCGAACTGCCGACGGTGAGATGGCGGATCTCGTCGATGGCGGCGCCGCGGGCGATCTCCCCGGCGGCCGGGTCGAGCGGGTCCCACTTGCGCTCGCTGAGTTCGGCGGCGGGCGCGAGGACGCCTTCGACGATGAGGGTGAAGACGGCCACGCCGCCCGCGAAGTCGGCCCGGTCGCGGACGACCTCCAGGCAGTAGTCCTCGATCGGGCGCAGCACCCGCGTGCGGTAGTCGGCCGCCATCTCGTCGATGTCCCGCATCAACGTCCGTGCGGGATGGCCGAGTTCGACCAGGTGCTCGCGGAACACCCGGGCGTGCCGGGCCTCGTCCAGCAGCTGCGTGGCGTAGAACTCCAGCTCGGCGATGCCGGGGGCGTTCGCGACGTAGTGGCCGAGTGCCCGGGTGGCCATCTCCTCGGCCACCGATCGGAAGCCGAGTTCCAGGGTCAGGGCCTCGCGCAGCGGGCCCGGCTCCTTCATGTACGCGGGGACGGGCGCGTCGTCGGCGTGTCCGGTGACCGCGCGGCCGCGCAGGGTGCCCTGGGCGACGTGGCGGAGCCAGTACGCGAGGTCGCACTGGGCCGCGGTGAGGTCGAGGGTCTTGGCCCCGTCGAGGAGTCCGGGCGCGGTGTCCCAGTCCGCTGCGGGTGTGGCGGCGTCAGTCATCGCTGCGTGTCCTCCTGTGGTGGGTGCGGACCGGCCCGCCGGCCGGCGCCGGGACGGCCGCGGGGGCCGGGACCCTGGTGCCCGCTGCGCGGGGGCGCAGGGCATCGGCCAGCCGCCGGTACAGCGGCTCGGGTACGGGCTCGAAAGGCAGGGCGAAGGGCTTGAGGAAGTTGCCGAACAGGCCGCGGTCGCCGCACAGGTGCAGCGGCAGCGCCAGCAGGGCCCACTCGGGGCGCACCAGCCAGCACCACAGCGCGGCGACGGCGCCCGCCGTGATCAGGCTGTGCATGGTGTTGTAGAGGACGTAGTAGACCTTGGGGATGCGCCGGTCGGGGCTGCGGCGGTAGGCGAGCGCGCCGGGCAGGTAGCCGATGACGTCGATGTACGCGAAGAGGAGGAGCGCGGGGAGCCAGCGGATCTCGTCGAAGTGCAGCACGATCAGCACGGCCGTGACGGCGAGCCCGGCCAGGTACTCGGCCCGGTGCAGCAGGAAGGTGGTGCGCGTCTCGAAGGGGTTGGCCTGGTCCACCGTTCACTCCCCCGCGCCGGTGGCCCGCACCGTGCCGGACACCGCCTCCGCACCGGCCCCGGCGCCGAGCCGGGCGCCGGGGAACATGCCGGTGACCGCCCAGGCGATGGTCTCCTCGATGACGCGCGCGGCGATCGGGTCGAGGATGCCCGCCATGCTGGGGATGCCGAAGCAGAAGTCCACGTCGAAGCGGAGGGCGCAGTCAGGGCCGGTCTGCCGGAGCAGCCAGGTCCCGGCCAGCTGGTCGAAGTCGCCGTCGGTCTGCCGGAAGGAGATGCGCAGCCCGTCCCGGTCGTACTCCTCGCGCTCCGTCCAGCGCAGCAGCCCGCTGCGGAAGTACAGTTCCCAGCTGGAGCTGCCGTGGGGCCGCGGCGGTCCTTCGTGGACCACGGCGGAGCGTACGTGCGGGGTCAGTTCGGGGTAGCGCTCGAAGTGCAGGACGGCGTCGAAGACGTCCGCAGCGGGGACGTCGGGGATGAGCGCGTCCACGGTCACGTGCCGCATGTCAGCTACCGCCTTTCCGGCATCCGGGCAGCGTGCTCGACCAGGTCGCGGGTGGCCGCGTCGAAGGCGGCCAGCAGATGGTCCACGTCCGCGTCGGTGAGCACGGCGGGCGGGGTGAACCGCACCACGTTGCTGCCGTTCATCGAGTGGTTGGCCACCACGCCGTGGTTGAAGAGTTCGATCAGCAGCTCGCCCGCGAGGCCCGCCTCCACCAGCTCGACCCCGATGAGCAGCCCGCGGCCGCGTACCTCGGTGACCAGCCCCGGGAGGTTGCGCGCGGCGATCTCGGTGAGCGGGGGCAGCAGCCGGGCGCCGAGCGCCGCGGCACGCGGGACGAGATCGTCCTCCCGTACGGCGCGGACCGCGCCCTGTACGGCGGCCATGAGGAGCGGGGCGCCGGAGAAGGTCCCGGTGTGGAGGTAGGGGTCCTTGTCGAACGGGCGGAAGGCCTCGGGGGTGGCGATCGCCGCCGATACCGGGACGACGCCGCCGCCCAGCGCCTTGCCCGCGACCAGCACGTCGGGCACCACCCCGGCGGCGTCCGCGCCCCACCACGTGCCCAGCCGGCCCAGGCCGGTCTGCACCTCGTCCAGGACGAAGAACCCGCCGTACGCGCGGCACAGTTCGGCGACGGTTCGGAGGTAGCCGTCCGGCGGGAGGATCACGCCGCCCTCGCCCTGCACCGGCTCGACGATCACACAGACCTCGCCGGGCCGTTCGGCCAGCTCCTTCTCCAGGAGGTCGGCGTCCCCGTACGGGACGTGGGTGACGCCGTCCAGCAGGGGGCGGAACGGCCGCCGGTAGACGTCCTTGCCGGAGACCGACAGCGCGCCGAGCGTCTTGCCGTGGTAGCCCATGTGCGTGGCGACGACGTGCCGCCTGCCGTTCGCGCGGGCCAGCTTCAGCGCGGTCTCGACCGCCTCCGTGCCGGAGAGCGAGAAGTGCACGCGGTCCAGGCCGGGCGGGGCGACCTCGGTCAGCGCCGCGGCGGCGCGCGCGGCGGCCGGTTCCAGGAGGATGCGGGTGGCGACCGGGTGCACGTCGAGCTGGCGGCGTACCTCCGCCATGACGAGGGGATGTTTCGCGCCCATCAGGAACACGCCGTACCCGCCGCAGTTCAGGTAGCGTCCGCCGTCGCCGGTGGTGAGCCAGGCGCCGGACGAGGCGATCTCCGTCCGGCCGCCGAACAGTTCGGCCACGGTCGCGCGGCCCTTGCTCAGATGGGCCCGGTACAGGCGGAGGGTCTCCGCGTCCGTACCGGGTCCGGGTTCCGCCGCAGCGCTCACGGGAGTCGCTCCTTGAGGATGTCGTCGGCCGGACCGGTGCGCCGGGCGGGCCGGGCGGTGCGCGGGAGGAAACCGTCCGGCGACCGGTGGGACTGCGCCGTCACAGTGGCACGGGCGCCTGACGGATCGCTGACGGCCGCCTGATCCCCGCCTGCCGGGTCCAGCGCGGCGGCCGTCCACGCGGCCAGTTCGGCCGCGTTCATCTCCGGCAGGCGGGGCAGTGCGTCGGCGACGTGCGCGGGCCCGCCGAGCGCCCGGAACTTCTCCCGCACCAGCTCGGCGTGGTGCGCGTGGGTGTGCGGGCCCGCCGCGCCGTAGGGGATCAGCAGCTCGCGTACGGCGGTGCGGCCGTCGGTGCGGCGGACCGTCACCCGCGCGCCCGTGGCCTTCGTCGCGGCGGTGAAATCCGCCGCGGGCGGGGCCGGTTCGCCCGCCGTGCGGACCAGGTCCTCGCCGCCGAACTCGCGCAGCCATGCCGTGCCCGCCGGGCCCGCCCGGCGCAGCGCCTCGCCGAAGGGTGCCTCGGAGGCGAGGAGCGCGCGTGTCAGGCCGGGGTCGTGGCACAGCCGTACTTTTCCGGCCACCGCCCGGCGTACCGGGTCGTCTGCGGCCGGCGGCTCCAGGTCGGCGACGGTCAGGCGTCCGGTGAGCAGTGCGGTGGCCACCGGGTACGCGATGTCCAGGACCAGGGCGCCGAGCGGCCGTCGCAGCCCGTCGAGGTAGCGGCGGGCCCGCTGTCCGGCGAGCACCGTGTACAGGGACGCCTCCACGCGTACGTCGTCGAGGGTGGCGGCGAGCTCCGCCGCGTCCGGGGCGCCCAGGTCGTGGTGCAGGTCCAGCGCGCAGTCCACGGCCGCGTCGATGCCGGGCCCACCGGGGTGCAGCTTGTACGAGAACGTCTCGGTGTGCCAGCGCGCCCCGAGCCCCGCGGTGACCTCCTGGGGCAGCGGTACGGTCGCGAACCGGCGGAGGAAGCCGTCCGGGTGCTCCAGCAGGTCGGGCTGGCCGCCGAGCCCGGCGGCGGCCGCGTCGCAGGCGTCCAGCCCGGTACGGACCGGGCCGAAGGCATTGAGCACCCGGGCGTCGCCGGCGAGGAAGGCGTGCATCAGGGGCCAGGGCGGCTGCGCGTACGCGAGGCCGAGCGCGTCCGTCCAGCGGCCGGCCGGGGCGCCCTCGCAGTGCAGCCGCCCGGCGACCGCGCCTGCGAGGTGGGCGTGCAGCGCGGTCTGGCCCCGGAGCGGCCCCAGCGTGGCGGCGGCGGTGATGCGGGCCGCGCATTCGTTGGCGGCGACGACGGCGGTGAGCAGCGCGCGGCCGTCCAGCCGCCGGGCGTGGGCGTAGGCGAGGGGCACCGCGACGGTGGAGTTGGACAGGTGCCCCGCGTACGCCGTGTCGTCGAGGTTCAGGAAGGAGCCGAGGCCGGCGAGCACACTCGCGGACTGCCGCGGATCGCCCTGGAGGGGCGGCCCGAAGGCGGCCTTCAGGCGCCGGCCGAGCGGATGCGCGGCGCCCGCGCGGACGGCGGCGAGCTGGGACAGTACCTGGCTGGCGGCGCGGCGCAGTACGCGTTCGGGTACGTCATCGGGTGTGAGCCGCGCGGACCAGCCGCCGATCTCTGCCAACAGGGACATCGCGGCTCACCCTCCCTGCCGGGCGCGGTGTGCGGCCCAGACCGGCAGCGCCCCCGGCACGACCTCGAAGGTGGCGGTGGCCGCGATGGCGTCCCGCAGCTCACCGTCGTGTTCCAGGACGAGCCGTTCGCCGTCCAGCCGCTCCAGGACGACGCGCCGGCCGCGGCCGTAGGCGGTGTCCGGCTGGTCCAGGTGACTGCCGTCGCGCGCCAGCCGGGGCAGCAGCGCGGGGTCGGTCCGGCCGCCGACGACGCAGACGTCCAGCAGGCCGTCGTCCGGCTCCGAGCGGGGCAGCAGGAGGTACTGCCCGGCGCGGTAGCGCCCGCCGCCGACCCCGGCGAGGACGGTGGGGCCCTCGGCGAGCACCTCGCCGTCGACGGTGACCCGGCCGGGGTAGGGGCGGTAGCCGGCCGCGGTGTCGGCCAGCAGGCGGGCGTAGCGTTCCCGGCCCGCGCCGGGGCCCCGGCTGCCGCCGTCCGGCGCACCGTTCGCTGTCGTCCCGTTCGCCGCCGCGCGGGCTGCGAGGATCTCGGCGCCCAGTCCCGTGCAGGAGCCGAGCAGGACGTGCGCACCGGTCTCCGCCAGCCGCGCGAGGTCGACGCGGCGTACGGCAGCACGCCCGTCCAGCACCATGGCCACCGCGTCCTGCCAGGGCCGGTCGTTCCAGAACATGCGGTAGCCGGAGTTGGCGCTGCCGGCGGGGATCATGAGCAGCGCCGCCCGGGGGCCGTCGTCCTGTCCGAGCAGCCCCTCGGCGGTCTCGTGCACGGTGCCGTCCCCGCCGACCGCCACCACCAGCTGGGGTCCGTGCCCGTGGGGCCCTCCGGTCAGTGCGCGGCGTACCGCGTCCGTGGCGTCACCCGGTCCTGTGGTGCGGTGCACCGCCACCGAGCCGAGGCGTTCGCGGCAGCGGGCGGCCAGGTCCTCGATGAGTTCAGCGGAGTGGCCGCCGGCCGCCGGATTGGCCACGATGAGGGCGCTCGACGGAAAGAGAAAGGGATTCACGGAAAGGAGCCTGGCCCAGCGTACTGACCATTCCCTGACCTCTTCCTGACCGATTCCTGATATTCCGCTGACAGTGCGCTGACCACGGCTCCATTTCCGTTCCACGGCCCAGGAATTACTTGTCGCGGCCGTCCCGCACTGCTCTACTCGGACCTCGGCCCGTTCGCTTGCACAGGCTCGGAGGAATGGACGTATGACCATTGAATCGGTCCCGGGTGCCCTGACTCACCACGCCATCAGCACATATACCGGCTCCGCGAATCCGAGCGCGTTTCTGGCACTCAACGAGGGGAACAGCAATTTCACCGCCCCCGGCGTGGAAGGCGTGATCGTCTACCGGCGTTCGGGGCGCTGCCTGGTCCAGTTCGGTGGGCCGTTCGCGCCTGCGGAGGACTACTCCCGGCTGCTCGCCGCGTTCACCGGGTACGCACGCCGCAAACGGCTGCGGCTGGTGAGCGTCCAGCTTCAGCACGCCGATGCCGTGCGGTACGCGGCGGAGGGCTTCACCGTCAACCAGATCGGCGCGTCCTACGCGGTGGACCTGGCCGGATTCAGCCTGCGCGGCTCCCGCTTCGTACGGCTCCGGAACAAGATCTCGCGGGCTCGGCGCAGTGGCCTGGTCGTGCGGGAGGCCGCCGCGGGAGAGTGGGACGGCGCGCTGCGGGAGCTGGACGCGTGCTGGCTCGCCGGCAAGGGGAAGCACGCCAGGCCGCTGGAGTTCCTGGTGGGGCAGCACGGCGGCGCAGGGCACCGGCACCGCCGGCTGTTCGTCGGCACCGTCGACGGCCGGCCTGCCGGATACATCTCGTACTCGCCCGTCTACGGGAACCGTTCGGGCTGGCTGCACGACCTGAGCCGGCGTCGTCCCGACGGGCCGCCGGGGGTGGCGGAGGCCATCAACAGCCATGCGATCGAGGTGTTCCGCGGCGAGGGTGTGCGCTGGCTGCACTTCGGCTTCACCCCGTTCACCGGGCTCGGCCGCGAGTACGAGGTGCCCGGTCACAGCCCGGCGTTCCGGTGGCTGGTGGGCAAGCTGTGGGAGCGCGGCGAGGCCGTCTACCCCGCGCGCAGCCAGCTCGCCTACAAGGAGAAGTGGGCGCCCGACACGGTGTTCCCCGAGTACATCGCCTTCCGCGGGCGGGCCTCCCTCCGGTCACTGACCCACGTCTTCCGGGCGGCCAACGCGCTGTAGCCGTGCGCCGCCACCGACATCCCAGGAGGCCATCCGGTATGACCTACGTATCCCCGTACCGTTCCGGCGCGCTGCCCGGCGCGTCCTTCAACGAGCTGTTCCACCAGGTCAAGGACGCGGGGCTGCTCGCGCTGCGGCCCCGGCGCTACGTCGGCAGGCTGACGCTGAACGGGGCGCTGTTCGGCGCGGGCCTGGTGGCGTTCGTCCTCGTCGGCGACTCCTGGTACCAGCTCGCCGTCGCCGCGTATCTGGCGCTGTTCTCCGTGCAGTGCGCTTTCATGGGCCATGACGCGGGGCACAAGGCGATGTTCCGCGACAAGCGCGCGGCGACCGCGGTGGGGCTGATCCATCTGAATCTCGTCAACGGGGTCAGCTACGGGTGGTGGGTGGGCCACCACAACCGTCACCACAGTCACCCGAACCACATCGACCGCGATCCCGACATCGCCCGGCGCACGGCCGTGTTCCACGTCAAGCAGTACGCGAAGCGGAACGCCCGGCAGCGCTTCATCGTGCGCCACCAGGCGGTGCTCTTCTTCGTCCTGCTCGTCCTGGAGGCGTACAAGATCCAGAAGACCTCGGTGCTGGCGGTCGCCCGCGGCGTGCTGCGCCGTCCCGTGCTGGAGGGATTCCTGCTGACGGCCCGGGTGGGCGTCTTCCTGGGCACTCTGCTGCTGGTGCTGCCGCCGCTCAAGGCCCTGGCGTTCCTCCTGGTCCACCAGGCGCTGACCGGTGTGTACCTGGGGCTGGTCTTCGCGCCGAACCACAAGGGCATGGCGGTCCGTGAGGGCGAGGAGGAGGCCCTGGACTGGCTGGAGCGGCAGGTGCTGACGTCCCGCAACGTCCGCCCCTCCCCGCTGGCGGATTTCCTCTACGGAGGGCTGAACTACCAGGTGGAACACCACCTCTTCCCGGCGATGCCGCGGCAGAACCTCGGCCGGTGCCGGAAGATCGTGCGCGCGTACTGCGCGGCGCACTGCCTGCCGTACCGGGAGCTGGGGTTCGCTGCCTCCTACCGGGAGGTCGCCGCCTTCCTGCACGAGGTCAGCGCCCCGATGCGGGCGGACCACGAGCGGGGGCGGCACCGCCGGGCCGCCTGAGAGGTCCTTTGACAAGTCCACGGCCGCCCTCCGGAGAACGGAGGGCGGCCGTGCGCGTACGGCGTCGAAGGGCTCAGCCGCGCGAGGGCACCCGGGCCGCGCGCACCACCGAGGCCGGGCCTCGGTCCAGCCCCGGGTCCTGGACCAGGATGGCGTGCTCCATCCGGCGCAGCGACGGGGAGGGGTCCACGCCGAGCTGCTCGACCAGGCACTGCCAGGTCTGCCGGCAGGTGTCCAGCGCCTCCGCCTGCCGGCCCGAGCGGTAGAGCGCGACCATGAGCTGCTCGCAGAAGCGTTCGCGCAACGGATCGGCCAGGTGGGCTTCGCGCAGTTCGGCAAGGACCGCCGAGTGCCGTCCCAACTGCAGCTCGCTGTCGAACAGCGTCTCCAGGGCCCGCAGCCGGTACTCCTCGTACCGCGCGGCGGCAGCCTTGCCGAGCGGCCCGCCGGGGCTGCCGCCACAGACGGCGCCACGCCAAAGGCGCAGTGCGCCGCGCAGCAGCGTGACGGTCTCCTCGGGCGCCTCGGCGCGCAGCCGTTCGGCCCGCGCCGTGCTCTCCATGAAGGTGGTGGCGTCCAGCCGGGCGCCGTCCATGCGGAGCTGATAGCCGTACGGCAGGCAGACCAGGCGTGGCGTGGTGCGGCCCGGCTCGATCGTCCGCAGTTTCTTGCGGAGCCGGCTGGCGTGCGCCTGGAGGGCGTTGGCCGCACCTGCCGGCGCCGACTCCGCCCACAGTTCGGCCATCAACGTCGCACTGGACACCGTCCTTCCCTCGCTCACCAGAAGGGCCTGCAAGAGCATCCGCTGGAAACCACCGGACACCGTGACACGGCCTTCCGGTGAGAGCATCTCCAAGCCACCGAGAATCCGGAACTCGACCATGCCAGGAAGCTATACCGTCCGGCTATCGTCCGGCTTTCCGGTCAGTATCGAAGTTCCTCTCCGGCGAGAGTCGCTGGAAGTGCCGGGCGAAATCCGTCGCGACGGCGAGGGCGTGCTCCGTGAGGTAGAAATGACCTCCTGGGAATTCGCTGGCCCCGAGGAAGGAAGGGGTACGGGAGGCCCATTCGGCGAGTCCGCCGGGCTCCAGCGTCGGGTCGGACCTGCCGCCGTACGCGGCGACCGGGCAGCCGACCCGGGCTCCGTCCTCACGGTAGTCGGCGACCAGAGCGAGGTCGGCGCGGACCGCGGGCAGGATCAGCGCGACCAGCTCCGGGTCGGTGCCGGCCTCCGCCGGCAGCACGCCGAAGCGCCGGATCGCCGCGGCGAACTCCCCGTCCGGCAGCGGCAGCAGCGCGTCGACCGGCCGGAACCGCTCGGGCGCCCAGCCGGACGCGCCGAGCAGCGCCGGCCCCGTGCCGCCGGCCACCGCGAGCGCCACGGCCAGCCGGTATCCGAGCAGCGCCCCCAGGCTGTGCCCGAAGAACGCGTACGGGCGATCGTCCAGCTCTGCCTCGATCGCTTCGTGCAACGCCTCGACCAGCGGTTCCGCCCGCCGGTAGGGCGGCTCGGCGTGGCGTTCCCCGCGTCCCGGCAGCTGGACTACCCGCACCTCGACGCCGGGGAGCAGCGCCGCCCAGTGGCGGTAGAACGCGGCACTGCCCCCGGCGTGCGGGAAGAAGAACAGCTGGCGTGCCGCGTCCGCGCGGGGTTCCGCCGTATGGAACCAGCGGCCCGGCCGTGTCATCCCGCGCCTCCTTCCGCCGCGTCCCGCATCCGGTCGGCGAAGGCCGTGTCCGGGACGACGCTCGCGCGGGCCTGGGCGGCCGTACGGCCCGCCGCGTCCAGGACGCGGGCGTTGGCGACCATGCGGCGCCGGCCCGGGTGCACGAGTTCGGCGTACACCGTGCAGGTGTCGCCGGGCCGCACCGCCCGCAGGAAGTCGATGTCCAGGCTGAGGGTGACCATCGGGTTCGCACGCTCGCCGTGGCTCATCGCGGCGGCGCAGCAGGCGTCGTCCAGCACCATGGCGAGGTACCCCGCGTGCACACCGCTCCCGGCGAAGTTGGCGAGCTCCCGCGGGGGCCGCCAGGTCTCCTCGATCGCGCCCTGCCGCGCTCCGGTCACCCGCAGGCCGAGCAGGGTGTGGTGGGCGCCGTGCGGCACCCTTCCGTCGGCCAGGGCCTGCAGCATCTGCGCCCCGGTCAGTTCGTGCCACAGCGCGAGCATCGCGCTCTCCATCGTCTCCGGCATGTCCGGCATCGTCCCATCAGGCCAGTGCGAGCGGGGCGCCGCCGAAGTAGCCGAGCAGCGGTTCGGCGGTGCTGGTGCGGGACGGCGGGTGGAAGGCCAGCGGGCGGACTGCGGCGGCGAGCAGCGCGCCTTCCGGGGAGCGGATGAAGTCCATGCCCCCGAGGAGTTCGAGGGCCAGGTCGGCAGCGCCGGACAGGGCTTCCTGGACGGCGAACCGGGCGACGAGCACGGCGGCGACCGCTTCCTCCCCCGCCAGGGCGCCGTCGCGGACCCCGCGGGCCGTGCCTTCCAGGAGCAGGTACGCCGATTCGACGCGGACCGCGAGCGCGGCCCGGTCGGTGACGCTGCCCCGGGCGTGCTCCAGTACGCGCTGGGCGAGTGCGGCCGCGGCGCCCGAGTATCCGGCGGAGATCAGCAGCTCGAACCAGACGAACCCGGCGCTCTGCATCTCGGAGAGCCGGTCGCGGCCCTCGCCGTCGGCCGTGGTGCGCAGCACCAGTTCCTCGGGCACGAACACGTCCGCGAGCCGGACCTCGTCGCTCTCGGCGGCGGCGAGCACGCCGCTGCCCCAGAAGGGGTGCACGGTGATGCCGGGGGTGCCGGCGGTGACCAGCGCGACGGCCAGTTCGGGCCGTCCGTCGGCGCCGGGCACGGTGACGCTCGCGGTGAGCAGGTCCATCGAACGGGACAGGCTGCACGGCTTCTTGGCGCCGTTGAGGAGGTAGCCGCCGTCGACGGGGCATGCGGAGACCGCGGGAGCGAGGATGTTCTGCTGCGTGCGCCCCTCGGCCCAGCCGGACGCCATCAGCTTCCGGCCGGGCACGACGCCGGCCAGCAGGTCGCGCTGGGCGGCGGTGAGCCCGTCCGCGCGGCCGGCCAGCGAGTACAGCATCGCGGCCGTGAAGTGGTGCATGGTCGCGGCGGCGGCGAGGGAGGGCGAGTACGAGCCGACGGCGCGCTGGACGCGTACGGCGTCCACCGGGTCGGCGCCGCGGCCGCCGAAGGCGGCGGGCACCAGCAGCGCGGGGCCGCCGTGCTCGCGGAAGAGCGGGACGACCGGGCTGCCGACCTGTTCCCGGTCCATGAGGTCGGTCTCCTCCAGGGCCTTGCCGAGGCCCGGGTGGTACTGCTCGCAGGTGGTGCGGGCGGATTCCAGGGAACGCATGAAGGTCACCTTTCGCCGAAGACCGTCCGGCGCGGACTGACGCCGGAGCTGATGCCGACGCCCTGCAGGTGCGAGGTGGTCAGCATGGGGTAGTTGGCCTCGCCGTGCACGCCGCCGGTCAGGCCGGTACCGCCGTGGCTGGGCAAGCAGGGCAGGAAGCCGATGTGCGAGTCGTTGACCTTGAGCAGCCCGCCGTTGCCCACCCGCCGCACGAAGGCGTCCACGACGGAGGTGCTGCGGGTCCACAGGGAGTTGCGCAGGCCGTAGGCGTTGGCATTCAGGAAGTCGAGGAACCGGTCGAGCAGTGCCTCGTCGGCGGCCGGTTCGGCGACGACCACCGGCAGCAGCGGGAAGAACGTCTCGCGGCGCACCATCTCCAGCTTCCGGGCACCGGCGAGGCCGTCGACGCGGACGACGGTCGGCTCCAGGAACACCCCGGTCTCCGACCGTGTGGCGTCGGCCTCCATACGGTGCCCGCCGCAGACCAGCTCGGCCCCGGACTTGAGGGCCTCGTCGAGCAGGGCGAAGAACCGCTCACTGCGCCGTACGGGAGAGAGCAGGACGTCCTCGTCCCCGGGGTGTCCCGGCCTGATGTCGCGGGCCTTGGCCGTCACCTCCGTGAGGAGCGCGTCGGCGATGTCGGGGTGGGCGAGGACGTAGTTGGGGACCATGCAGATCTGGCCCGAGCCGTAGAACGCCTCGGTGACGGCCTCGGCGGCGAGCGGCAGGTCGGCGTCCTTCCAGACCACGATGCCGTCGTTGCCCGCGAGTTCGAGGATCGGCTTCTTGCCGGCGGCGGTGCAGCGCAGCTGGAAGCGGAGCCCCTCCTCGCTGCCGCCGATGTAGAAGACGTCGTCCACCAGCGGGCTCTCCAGCCACCGGGTGAGGGTGCGGCCGGGGTTGCCGCAGACGGCTCCCAGGGCGCCGGGCGGCGCGCCGGCGTCCATGAGGGCGGGCGCGGCGAGTTCGCGCAGCAGGTACATGGTGCTGAGCGCGATGCTGCGCGGCGCGCGGACCACGACGGCGTTGCCCGCCATGAGCATCAGGACGGCGAGCGCGGCGCTCGGCGCGGGCGCGTTCTGCGGCGGGTTCAGACAGACGACTCCGTCGGGCTGCCGGTGGACGAGGAGGCGGCGGCCGGCGTGCCGGAACTCGGTGTGCATGCACTGCCGGTACCAGGCGCAGCTCTCCTCGCCGTACAGCTCCAGCAGGCCGCCGAGCTGCCAGCGGGCGAGCCGCAGCGGGGTGCCCTCGGCGACCATCAGGTCGAGGAGTTCCGCACTGTGCCGCACCAGCCGCTCGCGGAAGAGCGGCCCGAGGGCCATGCGCCGGTCCAGTGGTACGGCGGCCCATGCGGGTGCCGCGGCGGACGCGGCCTTGAGTGCGGCGTCGATGCCCGCGTCGCCCGCGACGGCGACCCGGCCCACCACGTACGGGTGCTGGGCGGCCTCGGAGCGGGGGTCCGGTGAGCGTTCCAGCGCGCGCTTCAGGCTGACGCTGGTGAAGACGTCCTCCAGGAGCGAGCCGGCGCTGACGGTGTAGACCCAGCCTTCGCCTTCGACGTCCCGTCCTCCGATGTACGAGGAGTAGCTGAGCAGCGGCCGTTCGCGGGGCCGCGTTGCGGCTGCCGCGCCGGCCGGTGCGGTGGTGCTGCGGGGAGAGTGCCCCACGGTGCCTCCAACGGGGGTGAGGGTCACGGGCCGACCGGTAGGGGGCGCCAGCGCGGCGCCGAGGATCCGCGCGGCACGAGTACGGGGTCGTCGTAACCTGCGGGCGTCTCGCTCAGGCGGACGGGCGGGAGGGTGTACCGGATCTCGCCCAGCGGGGTGGTGCGCGTGTCCCACTCCGGGGCCGGCGGGACGGCGTCCTCGGCGAGGGCCGCGGTCAGCTCCGGGTCCCAGCTGCCCAGCTCCCAGCACCAGTTGGCGACGCCGGCGAGCGAGACGCGCACGGCGTAGCTGCCGCCTTCGGTGGCGCGGCGGACGGCGGCGGCCATGATGCCCGTGGCCGCCAGGTAGGAAGCGACGTAGTCGCAGAGGATGCGGCCGGGCGGCAGCTTCGGGGTGCCGTCTCCTTCGCGCAGGCTGATACCGGTGAACGCCTGGGCCTGCTGGTCGAATCCGCCGCGTGCCCGCCACGGTCCGGTGTGGCCGTAGGCGCTGAGCGAGCAGTGGACGATGCCGGGGCGGGCCGCCGCGCACTCCTCGGCGGTGAGGCCGAGCCGTTCGGCCTTCGCCGGGCGGTGGTTGTGCACGAAGACGTCCGCTTCGCGCAGCAGCCCGTCGAAGGCGGCGCGGCCCTCGGTGCCGGCATGGAGGTCCAGGCGGGCTGAGCGCATGCCGGCCGCCGACTCGTGCCAGACGGCGTCGTGCTCGAAGGAGTCCGGTTCGCACACGTGCAGTACGTCGGCGCCGTACTCGGCCAGCGTCCGCCCGGTCGCGGTGCCCGCCAGGATGTGGGTGTACTGCAGGCAGCGCAGCGAGGACAGCGGCCGCGGCCCGGTCGGCAGCGGCACAGTGGGCCCGTCGGCGATCCGCTCCACCGCGACCGGCGATTCGGCGAGCACGGCGCGGCCCTGCGGGTGGGCGAGGAATTCCGCCCTGCTACGGGCGATGGCGAAGGGCACGGCCCGTTCGGCCGCTGCCTCCTCCAGCGCGTCCGCTTCCCAGCGGCGTACCGCGGCGGCGATGCGCTCCCTGGTGTGCGCGCAGTCCAGGAGGTCGAGCAGGGCGTCGCGGGTGCGCGGGTAGCAGGCGATGGGGATGACCCAGCGGTCGTCGGCGGTGCGGTAGAAGTCCCAGGCCGCGGGGGCCAGGCCGGTGAGGCCGGCCAGCGAACCCATGCTGGAGAAATAGCCGTTGAGCGTCGTGCCGCCGCCCAGGAACGGGGACATGCGGTGCAGTCCCCGGCCCAGGTGCAGCGACAGGTGCTGGGCGCGGCCGGTGCGCAGCTGCCAGATCTGCGCGGCGCCGACGGCCGAGGCGAGCAGGGGCACCCCGATCGCGGCGGACATGCGGAGCGGGCTCCTGACGTACGGACCATCGCCGGTCACGGTCAGGCCGCTCACCGCGGATTCCCGGCCCAGGCCGATCATTTTCAGTGTGCTGTCCAGTTCCCTGGTGAAGTCGAACCGGTCCCCCATCATTTCCTCGATTCTTCGCCGGAAGGCGTGTTCTCGGGTGCGGGCCAGCCGAGTCTGCCATTGCCTGCGGACCGCTGGAACACATGGTCAGCGGGGTGTCAGCGGGGTGTCAGCCCGCTTTGCTTGACTGCCGACCATGGCGGACTCCGACGACCTTCACCGGCTCCCCCGCTCCGAGCGCCGGGAGGCGCTGGAAGCAATCCTGTCCAGGGAGTTCAAGGCCTGCCTCCTGATGGCCGAGGAGGAGGAATTCCCGCGTGAGGAGAATTTCTTCGACCTCGGTCTCACGTCGCTGCGCGTCATGGAGCTGAAGCAGCGGATGGAGACCCTGCTGCGCTGCGAGATCAGCTCCAACGTGCTGTTCAACAGCCCCAACCTGGCGAGGCTCGCGGAGCATCTGGCCACCGACGTCCTGCCCGGCCTCTTCGACGAACCGGTCCGCTGAGGGAAGGAACCAGCCATGCCAGAAACACCCGGGTCCGCCGGGGAAAAGGACCGGCGGGACTCGACAGAGCCGATCGCCGTCGTCGGGGTGGGCCTGCGATTTCCCGGCGGGAGCGAAACGCCCGAGGAATTCGCGGAGTTCCTGCGCGCCGGGCGGTCGGCCGAGGGCCCGGCCCCCGAGGACCGCTGGGTCGGCGAGTCGGCGGGAATTCCGGAGGGGAATTTCCTCGACGGGCTCGACCGGTTCGACGCGAAATTCTTCAAGATATCGCCGAAGGAAGCCCCGTACATCGACCCGCAGCAGCGGCTGGTGCTGGAGACGGCCTGGCAGGCGCTGGAGGACGCCAACATCGATCCCACGAGCCTGCGGGACACCGACACCGGGGTCTACATGGGCGTGATGTCGATGGACTACCTCGCGGAGAGCGTCGCCGTCCCGGACCGCGAGCTGTCCGGCGCCCTCGTGCCCGGCAACGCGCACAGCGCCGTGTCGGGCCGGCTGTCGTACTTCCTGGGGCTGCGCGGCCCCTGCATGAGCGTGGACACCGCCTGCTCCTCGTCGCTCACCACCGCACACCTGGCGGCCCAGGGACTGCGCCGCGGGGAGTGCGACCTCGTCCTGTGCGGCGGCGTGAACGCCGTCCACCACCCCCTGATCCAGAACACCCTGCACCGGGCCGGGATGCTCGGCTCGGACGGCCGCTGCAAGACCTTCGACGAGAGCGCCGACGGCTACAGCCGCGGCGAGGGCTGCGGTGTACTGGTGCTCAAGCGGCTGTCCGACGCGCTGCGCGACCAGGACCGCGTCCTGGGCCTGCTGCGCGGCTCCGCCGTGCGCGCGGACGGCGAGAGCGCGGGCCTGACCGCACCCAACGGCATCGCACAGCAGGCTGTCATGCGGGCCGCGATCGCCGACGCCGGGCTGGCGCCGGAGGACATCCAGTACGTCGAGGCCCACGGCACGGGCACCCCTCTGGGTGACCCCATCGAACTCGGCTCGATCAGCGACACCTTCGCCGCTTCCCACAGCCCGGCCGGGCCGGTGGTGGTCGGCTCGGTGAAGACCAACGTGGGGCACCTGGAGTCGGCGGCGGGCGTCTGCGGCATCGTCAAGGTGCTGCTCCAGATGCGGGAGGGCGTCTTCTACCCGCACCTGCACCTCACCACCCCGTCGCCGCGCATCCCCTGGGACAGCTGCCCGGTGACCGTGCCGACCGGGCTCACGCCGTGGCCCGCCGACGGCCCGCGGCGCGCCCTGGTCAACGGCTTCGGCATCGCCGGCACCCTCGGCTGCGTGGTCGTGGAGGAGCCGCCCCCGCCCCGTACGGAGACACCGCCGGCGGACGGCGTGCCGCACGTCCTCACCCTGTCGGCCAAGAGTGCCCCGGCGCTGCGCCGCCAGGCCGAGCGGTACCGGCAGTACCTCGCAGCGCGTCCCGACGTGTCCGTCGCCGCGCTGTGCCGCACCGCCGCGCTCGGGCGGGCGCACCTCCCCGTGCGCCGCGCCGGGGTCGTCAGTGACCGCGCCGGGCTGGCGAAGCTGCTCGACGGCTGGGCCGCGCGCGACGGCGAGTCGGACGGCGGCGCCGGCAGCAGCGCTCCCGTCGTACGCAAGGTGGCGTTCCTCTTCACCGGGCAGGGCAGCCAGTACCCGGGCATGGGCCGGGCCCTGTACGCGCAGCACCCGGTCTTCCGGGAACACCTGGACGCCTGCGACCGGCTCTTCGCGCCGCATCTCGGCCGGTCGGTGCGGGACCTGGTGACCGGCGACGCCGCCGACGGGGACGCGGTCCACCGCACCGTGCACACCCAGCCCGCCCTGTTCGCGCTGGAGTACGCACTGGCGCGGCTGTGGCTGTCCTGGGGCGTGCGCCCGAACGTCCTGATCGGCCACAGCATCGGGGAGATCGCGGCGGCGGCCGTCGCCGGGGTGTTCTCCCTGGAAGATGCGGTGGCGCTGGTCGCGGCGCGGGCCAGGCTGATGCAGTCCGTCACCGCGCCCGGCGGCATGGCCCAGGTGGCGGCCGCGCCCGAGGAGCTCGCGCCGCTGCTCGACGGCCGGCCCGACCTCGCCGTCGCCTGCCGCAACGCGCCCCGGCAGTGCGTGCTCTCCGGCGCCCGCGCGGCGCTGGACGAGGTGTGCGCGCGGCTGCGCGACGCCGGGCACGACGTACGGGAGCTGCCGGTCTCGCACGCGTTCCACTCGCCGCTGATGGCCGAGGTGACGGACGCCTTCCGGCACGAGCTGAAGGACATCGCCTTCCACGAGCCGCGGCTGACGCTGGTCTCGAACGTCACCGGGCGCGTCGCCAGGCCCGGCGAGCTGACCACACCGGAGTACTGGGCCCGGCACATCGGCGCGCCGGTGGACTTCGCCGGCGGCATGGCGACGGTGGCCGGGCGCGGCGGCCACGCGTGCGTGGAGATCGGCCCCGGCTCGACGCTCACCTCCCTCGCCCGGCAGTGCGTGCCGGCCGGTGACCACCTGTGGCTGGGCGGCCCGAAGCGGAGGGAGGCGGACGGCGGCGCGGTGCTGACGGCCCTCGCCCGGCTGTACGCCGCGGGCTTCCCGGTGTCCTGGGCGGGCGTGCACGGTGATGCGGCCGACCGGCCCGTCACCCTGCCCACGTACCCCTTCGAGCGGAAGCCGTACTGGCTGCCCGCGCCCCGGGGCCGCGACCGGGGCCGGACACCGGCCGCGACCGGAGCGCAGCACCACCCGCTGCTGGGCGAGGAGGTCACCACCGACGAGCAACGGGCGGGCGACGTGCGGGAGTTCGCGGCGAGGATCGACGCCGCGCATCCGGCGTACCTCGCGGACCACGTCATCATGGGGCAGGTCGTGCTGCCCGGCGCGGCCTATCTGGAGGTGCTGCTCGCGCTCCAGGACGCGGTGTACGGCGAGACCTCCCGGCCGGTGACGGACGTGGCGATCCTGGAACCCGTCTTCCTGGCCGCCGACCGGACAGCCGAGCTGCGTACCCGGCTGCGGTCCCGGGCGGACGGCACGGCGACAGCCGAGATCGTGACGCGGGTGGCGGGCCGGGACGGCGACTTCGAGCGGTGTCACGCGACGGCGGTCCTCGGCCCGCCCGACGCGCCCGGTACCGAGCTGAGCCCGGCCGGGACGGAGCTGTGCGCGTCGGCGGCCGGCGCGGGTGAGCCGGCGGCCACGGTCGGCGAGGCGGAACTGTACGCCGGGATGTCCGCGGCGGGGGTCGACTACGGACCGGAGTTCCGCCGGCTGCTGCGGGCCGCACGGCACGGCGGGCAGCTCGCGGTGAGCACGCTGCGGGGCGTACGGACCGGTGCCGCCGAGCAGCTGTCGCCGGCGCTGCTGGACAGTTCGCTGCACGGTCTGGCGGTCCTCGACGACGCCGATGAGACGTATCTGCCGGTGCGGTTCGGGCGGCTGCGGCTGTTCAAGAAGCCGCGCGCCGCGGAGCTGCGTACGGTGGCCAGGCTCGCCCCCGTGCCGCCGGAGGCCGCGGGGGACGTGGACGTGTCCGCCGACCTCGTGGTACTGGAGGGCGACCGCCCGGTCTTCGAGCTGACCGGGCTCGGCCTGAAGCGGGTGGCCAACTCCACGGCCGGCGGCGGGCGCCCCGCGCACGCCTTCCACGAACCGCGCTGGGTCAAGCGTTTCCTGACCGGGCCCGGCCGGGCGGCGGGGGCCGGGGAGCCGCGCCGGGTGCTGGTCCTGAACCGGACGGCGGACGAGTTCGCCGCACCGGAGGCACGGACCGCGGAGACCGGTACGGAACTGGCGTACGCCGCCGGGGCCGACGTGCTGGCCGAGTACCTGACCGACAGGTGGCCCACGGACGTGTGCTGGTTCTGGCGGCCGGGCGACGGCGACGGGGCGGCCGCGCTCCGTGCCGAGTGCCGGCGCAACTACCGTGACCTGCTCGCGGTTCTCGGCGAACTGGAGCGCGCGGGCTTCGGCCACGGCGGGCGTCTGTGGCTGGTCACCGAGGGCGCCCAGCTGCTGCCGGACGACGTGCCGCAGAGTGCGGGACCGTCGGCGGCCGCCACCCTGTGGGGGTTCGGCCAGACGCTGTGGCACGAGTATCCGGGCTACCGGGTCACCCTGGTCGATCTGCCTCCCAGGAGCGGAGGGAGTGGTGCGGACCTCGCCGGGCCGCTGCTGGCCGAGTGGGCGGCACGCGACGCCGGGGAGTTCCAGGTGGCGTACCGGGCCGGAGCCCGGCACGTGCGCCGGCTGTACCCGCTCGATGCCGCGGGGCGGCAGGACTCCCCCGTCCGGCTCGCGATCCAGGAGTACGGTTCCCTCGCCGGGGTGCGGCCGGAGCCTGCCGAGGTGGTGCCGCCCGTGGGCGACCAGGTCCAAATGGCGGTGCACGCCGCGGGGCTGAACTTCAAGGACGTGCTCAACGCGCTGGGTCTGCTCCGGCAGCACGCCGAGGAGGCGGGCGTCGCCCACCGGCCGCAGCCGCTCGGCTTCGAATGCGCGGGGACGGTGGTGGCGGCCGGGCCGGACGCCGCCTTCGAGCCCGGCGACGAGGTGATCGTCAACGCGCTGGGCTGCATGAGCAGCACGCTGACCGTGTCCTCGGAGCTGGCGGTGCGCAAGCCGGCCCGGATCACCATGGCCGAGGCGGCCGGAGTGCCGACCGTCTTCGTCACCGCGCACTACGCGCTGCATCACCTCGCCGGGCTGAAGCCGGGCGACCGGGTGCTCGTCCACGCCGCGGCGGGCGGTGTCGGGCAGGCCGCCGTGCAGCTCGCCCAGCAGGCCGGGGCCGAGGTGTTCGCCACGGCCAGTCCCGGCAAGTGGCAGCTGCTGCGCGATCGCGGCATCCGCCACATCATGAACTCCCGGACCCTGGACTTCGCCGACGAGGTGCTGGCCGCCACCGGCGGCGAGGGCGTGGACCTCGTGCTGAACAGCCTGAACAAGGAGTTCATCCCGGCGGGCCTGCGCTGCCTGGCCGAGGGCGGGCGGTTCGTGGAACTGGGCAAGGTGGGCTCCTGGAGCCACGAGCAGGTGGCCGAGGTGCGCCCCGACGTGGCGTACCACCACTTCGACCTCGGTGAACGGCCCGAGGCCGAGGCGCGGGAGCACACCTGCCAGATACTGCGGACCGTCGTCGAGCAGATCGCCGACGGGCGGCTCCAGCCCGTGCCCGCCACCGCCTACTCCCTCGACGAGGTGGAGGAGGCCTTCTCGGTGCTCAGCCAGGGCGCCAGTACCGGAAAGCTGGTGCTGCGGTTCGCCGAGGACCGGGTCCGTCCCGCGCGGCCGCTGACCGTGGCGCCCGACCGTACGTACCTCGTCACCGGCGGGCTGGGCGGGCTCGGGCTGGTGACCGCCCGGAAGCTCGCCGACCTCGGCGCGCGCCACCTGGCGCTCGTCGGCCGCACCGGGCTGCCCGCTGCGGAGGCGGCGGCGCTCGCGGCCGGGCTCGGCAAGGACGTCGACGTCACCGTCCTGCGCGCCGACATCGCCGAGCCCGCCGAGGTCGAACGCATCACCGCCGAACTGAAGCAGTCGCCGTATCCGGTGGCCGGCATCGTGCACGCGGCGGGCGTCCTGAACGACCTGCCCGTATCGAAGCTGACCTGGGAGGACATGGAAACTGTCCTGAGGCCCAAGGTCTACGGCACCTGGCTGCTGCACGAAGCAGCGGCGTCCTTCCCCGAGCTGGACTTCCTCGTCGGCTACTCCTCCGTCGCCGCCGTGCTCGGCGGTCCCGCGCAGGCCAACTACGCGGCGGGCAACGCCTATCTGGACGGCCTGCTGCGCTGGCGGGCGGGCCGGGGCCTGCCCGGGCTGTCCGTCAACTGGGGCCCGTGGTCCGAGGTCGGCATGTCGGCCCGGCTGGCCGCGCCGCTCGCCCGCCGCATCCAGGACCAGGGCGTCGCGTTCCTGAACCCGGCGGACGGCATGCACGCGCTGGTCACCCTGGCCGGCGGGACGGCCCCCCAGGTCGTCGCCGCCGCCTGCGACTGGGACCGGTACGCGGCGGGCCAGAGCCAGCCCCACAGCCTGTACCGGCACCTCGTACGGGAGACGGGCGGCGGGGCCCGCCCTGCGCTCGACGCCGAGCACCTGCTGACGCTGCCCGCCGAGGAGCGCAGGGCGGCACTCAACACGTACCTGCGGTCCCGGATCGCCGACATGCTGCACTTCGACGGCACGGACGACGTGGCGTCCGACGCGGTCTTCCTGGAGCTGGGGCTGGACTCGCTCGCCGCGGTGGAGCTGAAGAACGCCCTGGAGACCGCGTTGCGCGTGCCGTTGCCCGCCTCGGTCACGTTCGACCACCCCTCCGTGGACCGGCTCACCGATTTCCTCGACCGGCAGCTGTCCTGAAGGAGCGATGAGGATGCAGGACGACACGCTCGTACGTGCCCGGCAGGCGGTCCGGCCGCGGACGCTGGACGCGGTCGCGGCCCGGCAGGCCGCCGACCGCCCCGACCACCCGGCGGTGCTGTGCGAGGGCCGGACGCTCACGTACGGACAGCTCCACCGGGAGAGCGACCGCACCGCACATGCGCTGCGCTCGGCCGGCCTCGGTCCGGGCTCCCGGGTGGCCTACCTCGGCAAAGAGTCCGAGCACTTCTACGAGATCGCGCTGGCCTGCGCCAAGAGCGGCGCCGTACTGGTCCCGGTCAACTGGCGGCTGACCCGTGAGGAGATCGCGCACATCCTGCGCGACTCCGGCACCGAGCTGCTCTTCGCCGAGCGCGAGCGGCTGGCCGTCGCCGGGGAGCTGAGCGCGGTCCTGCCGGAGCTGCGTGCGGTGGTCCCGCTGGACTCCGATGAGGAGCGCGGCTCGGGCTTGCTGGCATGGAAGGCCGGCCGCCCGTCCGGCGGTCGCTCCCCCGGCCCCGCTGCCACTCCCGACGATGCCGTGGCGCAGATCTACACCAGCGGCACCACGGGGCTGCCCAAGGGCGTGGTACTGGCCCACCGCAGCTTCTTCGGCGTCGACGAAGCGCTGACGCGGCACGGCTGCGACTGGGTGGACTGGCGGCCCGATGACCGGTGTCTGATCGGCATGCCGGGCTTCCACATCGGCGGTCTCTCCTACGCGATGCAGGGCTTCGTCGCGGGGGCCACGATGGTCAGCATGCCGGCGTTCGTCCCCGGTGACGTGCTCCGGCAGATCGGCGAACTCGGCCTCACTCAGGGCCTGCTGACCCCCGCCATGCTCCAGATGCTGCTGGCCGAGCCGGGCGCCGGGCCCGCCGCTTTCCGCTCCGTACGCAAGGTGATCTACGGCGGCGCGCCGATCTCCGAACCGCTCCTGCGGCGCTGCCTGGAGACCATGGGCTGCGAGTTCGCGCAGATCTACGGCAGCACCGAGACGGGGAACTTCGCCGCCTGCCTGGCGCCCGGTGACCACGTGCCCGGCAGTCCCCGGCTGGCGGCGGCCGGGCGGGCCTATCCCGGCATCGACCTGCGGATCACCGGGGAGGACGGCGAGGAGCTGCCGCCCGGTGCCGTCGGCGAGGTCTGGGTCCGCAGCCCCGCGCGCATGGTGGGCTACCACCGGCACCCCGCGGCCACCCGCGAGACGGTACGGGACGGCTGGGTCCGCATGGGGGACGCGGGCAGGCTCGACGCCGACGGGTATCTCTTCCTCAGCGACCGGATCGACGACACGGTCATCATCGGCGGCGAGAACGTCTATCCGACGGAGATCGAGCACGCGCTGGCCGCGCATCCCGCGGTGGCCGAGGCGGCCGTCGTGGGCGGACCGGACGAACGCTGGGGAGAGACCCTGCACGCGTACGTCGTGCTGCGACCGGCCCGCCGGGCCACCCCGCGCGAGCTGATGTGCTTCCTGCGGGGCCGGCTCGCCGACTTCAAGGTTCCCGCGGTCTACGAGTTCCTGGCCGAGCTGCCGCGCAATCCCAACGGCAAGGTGCTGCGCCGCGCCCTCCGGGACCCGCTGTGGCAGGGCCGGACGCGCAAGGTCAATTGACGGTACGTCAGCCTGGGAGGCAAAGGATGAGCACCGGGGAACGGACGGACGGGCGGCGGCCCCTGGTCGGGGTCCTGCTGCCGACGCGCGAGGCGGCGATCAACGGTGATCACACCGTGGCGCCGCTGCTGGACTTCGCCCGCGAGGCGGAGCGGCTCGGGTACGACTCGGTGTGGACGGGGGACTCGCTGCTGGCCCGGCCCCGGCTCGACCCGGTGGTGGTGCTGGCCGCAGCGGCGGCCGTAACCACCCGGGTGACGCTGGGCACGGCGGCCTTCACGGCGGCCCTGCGGCACCCGTTGCTCGGCGCGCACCAGCTCGCGAGCCTGGACCGGGCGGCCGGCGGGCGTCTGGTGGCCGGGCTCGGCGCGGGCTTCCCGGTGCCGGAGACGGCGGCGGAGTTCGCCGCGGTGGACGTGGCGTACACCGGGCGCTTCGCGCGGCTGGACGAGACGGTCCGGCGGTGGCGGGAGGTGTGGCGCGGCGAGCCGGCCACGGAGGGGCCTCCTGGGGCCTTCGGCCGGCTGCCCACTCCATCCTCGCCCGCCGGCCCCCCGCTCTGGCTGGCGGGCAGCGACACCCCACGGGTGCTGGCGCGGACGGCGGAACTGTACGACGGGTGGCTGCCGTTCCTGCCGGACGCGGGCGCCTACGCACGGGCCTGGGAGCGGATCGGTGAGCTGGCCGCCGAACGGGGGCGTCCGGCGGACGCCGTCACACCGGGCCTGTACGCGACGGTGGCGGTCGATCCGGACCGGGCGGCGGCGCGCAAGCAGCTGGACGCCTACACGCAGGCCTACTACGGGCGTTCGCTGGACCAAATGGCGGAGTTCCAGGCATGTGGATACGGCAGTGCGCAGGAGTGCGCGGAGTGGCTCGGCGGGTACGTGCGGGCCGGTGCGCGCCATGTGATCCTGCGCATCGGCTCGCTGGACCCGGGAGCGCAGCGTGACCAGCTCGCCGAGGCGGCGCGGGAACTGGTGCCCGCGCTGCACGCGGGCACCTGATCCCCTTGTGGCGGTCGTCAGGGGGCCGGCTTCGGCTGCGGTGCTGCCGCCACGGCGGGCTCCTTGGTCTTCTTCGGCTTCGCCGGTGCGAGCGCGCGCAGCACCTCGCGCATGGCGAACGGCGAGTAGACGACGGCGTTGTGCTCGCTGAGGTCGGCGACGCACAGGTCCTGGAGGAGGACGTTGCGGACGTCGGGGCCCCGGAGCCAGCACGAGGTGTAGGGCGTGACCACTTCGTCGTACTTGGTGGCGATGACGGTGTAGCGCACTCCTTCGACGGTGTCGGGGCCGTCGTTGAGCTTGTTCATGAAGTCGCTGCCCTTGTGCTGCTCGGTGAGCGCGGGCATGACCATGTTGGTCAGCTCGACGGACATCGGGTACTGCTTCATGAGGGCGGCGATGCCGTTGCCGGTGGTGCCGTGGTTGTTCGGGGCCAGTCCGATCAGGTGGTGCACCTTGGCGGCGCCGCCGAGGTACTTGAGGTAGTAGCGCGGGAGCATGCCGCCCTGCGAGTGGCCGATGATGTCGACCTTCTCAGCGCCGGTGGCCGCCAGCACGCGCTCTACGTAGGCGGCCAGTTCCTGGGCCGACTCCTCCATGGAGGCGAGGCCGTGCATGACCGGGATGCGGGGGTCGGCGCCGTAGTCGAGCCGGAAGACGCTGTACCCGGCGGCCGCCAGGACCGGGGCGACGGTCAGCCAGTACGTCTCGGCGTTGCCGAAGGTGCCGTGCACGAGGACGACCGGGCGGGGGTGCTCCTCGTCGGGGCGCGCGGACCAGTCGTCGATGCCCGGCGAGCGGGTCAGCGCGGTGGCCGCCTGTGTGGTGATGGCGGCGGCCTGGGCGAGGGCCAATCCCTCGGTCATCTTGCCGGTCACGCTCTGGGTGACCGCTTCGAGCGGGTTGGCGAACGGTAACTTGGAGCCTTTTCCGGTAGGGAACATGCTGAATCCTCCAGGCATGACGGGAATACCCATTCCGACCCGAATAATCGGATGAGCACCGTTATGTCGCCTCACGCTACCGCCCCGGAAGCCGCCTGCTTCCGTCCCGTTGCTCCCGGGGGCCGGTATCCCGCCATGCCGGGGACCCGCCGTCCGTGCGGTCCGCCGCCGCCAGCACCGCGTCGGCGGCATCGGCCCGGAACAGGTCGCGGCCGGCGGCGATCCGGGCCTGCCGGACAGGGCCGTCGCAGGTCAGGTCGGCGAGGGCCCGCAGCAGGTCGGCCGGGCCGTCGGCGAGGGCGGACAGCCCGGCCTCGGCCATCCGCCGGGCACCCGCCGCGCCGTGCCCGGGGATCGGGCGGTGGGTCACCACCGGCAGCCCGGCCGCCAGCGCCTGCGCCGCGGTCTGCCCCGCGGCGTTCTCCACCAGCGCCCCGGCCGCCGCCATCAGCGCCGGCACGTCCGCCACCCAGCCGAGGGCGACGGTGCCCCGCACCCGGCCTAGCCGCCGCCGCAGCGACCGGCTCCGGCCGCACATCACGACCGGGAGGTAGCCGCCGTCGCGGAGCAGCGCGGCCGTGCGCGCGAGGTGCGAGGCGACGCCCCAGGCACCGCTGGAGAGGAGGACCGGGGTGCGGCCCGGAGCCAGTGCGGCGAAGCGGCGGGCGAAGCGGGCGGTACGCGCGGGGTCCGGCGGGGCATGGAACGCGGCGGGCACGACGGGGCCGACCGCCTCGGCCGCCCCGCCGCCGAGCCGCCCGACATCCTCGGCCGTCTGCCGGGTCGGGCAGAGGTGCAGGTCGTTGGCGGGGTGGAGCCACTGGCGGTGCACGGCGAAGTCGGTGACCACCACGATGCTCGGGCAGGACAGCGCCCCGGCGTCCCGGAGCCGGCCGGTGACCTGCGCGGCCAGGTGAAAGGTGGCGAGCACGGCGTCGGGCCGCTCGCCGGCCAGGCGTCGCCGCAGCTCCCGCGCGGCGGGGGCGACCACGGGCGAGGTGTCGGGGCCCGGGTGCGGGCGGCCGGGGCCGGCCGGCGGGCGGGGGACGAAGTAGGCGCGGTAGATCGCCTCGTAGAGCGCGGGCGTGTACCGGATCGTGGCGGCGTAGAAGCCGCGCAGCGCGGCTCCGGTACCGGCCGGCAGCAGATCCAGGACGTCGAGCGTCGCGACGCGGTGGCCGCGGCCGGTCAGCCGGTGGGACAGCTCACCGGCGACCGCGTGATGGCCGGCCCCCATGCCGGCGCTGAGGATGACGAAACGTCCGCCCATGTGTCCATGCCCCCGGTCAGGATGTCATTCCCGAGCATTTCGCAACGTACGCGACCATACTGGACCCCATGCCCATCAACCGCCCTCCACTCGGACCTGCCGCGTGGCAGGTGGCGACCGGAGCCGCCACGGCGACGGCCGCGCTGCACATCGGACCGGCCGGTACCTGGCTGCCTCCGGTACGGCGCATGCTCTTCCCCGGCCTGGACGGGCAGGGGCAGCCCGGACACGTGGCGCTGACCTTCGACGACGGCCCCGACCGGGCGAGCACGCCGCGCTTCCTGGACGCACTGGACGACCTGGACGTCCGGGCGACCTTCTTCCTGCTGGGCTCGGCACTGGCCGAGGCCCCCGAGACGGGGCGGGAACTGGTGGCACGCGGGCACGAGGTGGGGCTGCACGGCTGGGACCACCGCAGACCGTGGTGGCCGGGGCCGGTGCGCGAACTGCGCGAACTGCGCCGGGCCGTGCGCGCGGTCACGGACATCTGCGGGCACCGGCCGCGGTGGTACCGGCCGCCGTACGGCATCCTCACCGGCGGCCGCTGGGCCGCGGCGCACCGCCTCGGGCTGCGGACCGTGCTGTGGTCGGCGTGGGGCCGGGACTGGGTGGCGGGCGCTTCCGCGGAAACGATCGTGCGCACCGTGGAGCACCGACTGGAGGGCGGCGGGACCGTGCTGCTGCACGACAGCGACCGGACCTCGGCGCCCGGCTCCTGGCGCGCCACGCTCCAGGCCCTGCCCGTGCTGGTACGGAACTGCCGGCGGCAGGGGCTCACGGTGGGCCCGCTGCGCGACCACGGGACCGACGACACGGTTCCATAACCCCTGTGGTGGCAATTGCCCGGATCATCACGAAGGTCGTGTCATGCTGATGAGATGTCGGAACCTGTGCCCCGCCCTGTTCGGGCCCGGGCACAGCCGCTGAGGGTGCGTACCGTCTCCGGAGGAGGTCTCCTGTGGAAGCCACGGGACCACTGCCGCACAGCCCTGTGCTCCCCGAGGGCCGGCCCGGACCACACGGTTCCGCGCGGCGGCCGCACCGGACCGGGTCACCGGTCGCTCTGATCACCGGCGCCTCGTCGGGCATCGGCGCCGCCGTGGCCGCCCGGTTCGCCGCCGAGGGCGGCTGGCAACTCCTGCTGAACGGCCGGGACGAGGAACGGCTCGGGCGGGTCGCGGCCCGCTGCGATGCCACGCCACTGCCCTGCGACCTGAGCGACCCGGCCGGCTGCGAGCAGCTCGTCGGCGCCGCGCTCGATGTGTCGGGCGGGATCGACGTCCTGGTCGCCGGGGCCGGCATCGGCTGGGCCGGGCCGTTCGCCACGATGCCGCCCGACGCGATCGACGAGGTACTGGCGGTGGACCTGGCCGCCGTCGTGCACCTCACCCGCCGCGTCCTCCCCCACATAGTGCGCAGGGACCGCGGTCATCTGCTCTTCGTGGGCTCGATCGCGGGCGCCGTTGGCGTGCGCGAGGAGGCCGTCTACTCGGCGGCCAAGGCGGCGGTCGCGGCCTTCGCCGAGAGCCTGCGGTACGAACTGGCCGGTACCCGCGTGCGCGTGTCCCTCGTGGTGCCCGGCGCGGTGAACACCCCCTTCTTCGCCCGCAGGGGAGCGCCGTACCAGCGGTCCCGGCCCCGGCCGATCGACGCGTCGCGGGTGGCCGACGCCGTGTGGGAGGCGGTGGCGCACGAACGCAGCGAGGTCTTCGTGCCCGGCTGGCTGCAGCTCCCCGCCCGTTTCAAGGGGCTCGCCCCGGCCCTGTTCCGGCGGCTGGCCACGCGTTTCGCCTGAGGGACCGACCGCACCGTCCTCCCGGGAGGACGGCCGAGGAAGGACGTCGTGCTGAGCTACCTCCTGGCCGTACTCGCCGCCTGCGCCAACGCGGCCGCCTCGGTGCTGCAGCGGCGCGCGAGCCGCGACCTGCCGAGCGAGGACAGCCTGCGGCCGCGGCTGATCCTGCACCTGCTGAGCCGCCCCGTGTGGTTCGCCGGCTTCCTCTGCGTGATCCTCGGCTTCCTCCTCCAGGCCGCGGCGCTGGCCACCGGCAGCCTGTCCGTCGTCCAGCCGATCCTCGTCGTCGAACTGCCGGTGACACTGCTGCTGGCGTCGTTCGTGTTCCACACCCGGCTGCACCACCGCGAGTGGCTGTCCACCGTCGGCATGACCGTGGGGCTGGCCGCGCTGCTGTACTTCCTCTCCCCCGCCGCCGGCGCGGGTGAGGTGGCCGGGTGGCAGGCCTGGACGGTGGGCGTCGCCGCCAACCTCCTGGTCGTGGTCGTCGCCGTGGAGTGGGGCCGCCGCGCCGCGCCCGCCCGCCCCGGCGGCGGCAGCCGCAGGGCCGGCGCCTTCGGCGTGGCGGCCGGCTGCCAGTTCGGCCTGACGGCCGCCTTCATGAAGGGCGCGATGAGCCACGGCGAGGAGGGCATCGGCGCGGTGCTCGCGACCTGGCAGCTGTACGCCATGGTCGCGGCCGGCATCCTCGCGATGTTCCTCCTCCAGTCGGCGCTGCACGCCGGCAATCTGCTCGCCGCGCAGCCCGGACTGACGCTCTCCGACCCGATCGTGGCCATCCTGTGGGGCAGCTTCGCCTTCGCCGAGCATGTCCGGGGCGGCTGGTACGTCGTCCCCGCGGTGGCCGGCGGGGTGCTGATGGCGTGCTCCGTGGTCGTGCTGACCCGTTCCCCGCTGCTGAAGGGTGAGGAGGCGCTGATCGAGGCGGACCGGATGGCGCCCGCCGCCGGATCCCCGCAACCGCCCCGCTGAGCCCGCCCGCACACAGGGAGTCGCCGCATGCTCTATCTCTTCGGTGTGCTCGCCGCGTGCATGCTCGGGCTGGGCTTCGTCCTCCAGCAGCACGCGGCGCGCAACGCGCCGCTGTCCGACATGCTCAGCTTCCGGCTGCTGCTGGACCTGGTGAAGGTGCCGCTGTGGCTCGCGGGGATCGGCTGCATGGTCGCAGGCCAGATCTTCAGCGTGCTCGCGCTGAGCCGCGGCGATCTGTCCCGGATCGAACCGCTGCTGGCCACCAACCTGCTCTTCGCCATGGTGCTGGCCCGGTGGCTCAGCGGCGAACGGCTGGGCCTCTCGGGCTGGGCCGGGGTGCTCCTGCTCAGCGGCGGCGTGACGGCCTTCATCATCGCCGGCGCGCCGCACAGCGGCCCCGACGACACCGGTTCGCTGCGGCACTGGCTGGTCTTCGGCGGCGTCCTCGGCGTCGCCCTGCTCCTCGTGCTGACGGCCCGTCACCTGAAGCTGGTGAAGGAGCCGCCGCTGCTGGCCGCCGCTGCCGGCGTGCTCTACGGCCTCCAGGACGCGCTGACCCGGTTGTCCAGTTCGATCGCGGAGGAGCACGGCCTCGCCCGGCTGCTGGTGAGCTGGGAGCCGTACGTGATCGTGGTGCTGGCCGTGACCGGCCTGATGCTCGTGCAGAGCGCCTTCGAGGCCGGGCCGCTGCGCATGTCGCTGCCCGCGCTCACCGCCGCCGAACCGCTGGCCGGCATCGCCTGCGGCATCGGCTTCCTCGGCGACCGCATCCGCGTCACCCCGGGCGCCCTGGCCGGCGAGTTCGCCGGCCTCGCGGCAGTGGTGGCCGGCGTCTTCCTCCTCGGCCGCCACCCCGCCATGCCCACCGGCTCCCACCAGGAAGGGAAGCGGACCGGCTCCCACCGGGAAGCGGACGAACCGACGCCGGGGGGCGACTAGGCCAGGGGCCGGGCGGCGCCCCAGTCCCACAGTGCCTGGAGCACGGGCCCCAGCTGCCGGCCGTGCGAGGTGAGCCGGTAGGCGACGGTGGCCGGCCACCCTTCGGTGCGGTGCCTCTCGACGACGCCCGCGGTGACGAGCCGGCCGAGCCGGTCGCTGAGCACCTTGTCGGACAGGCCGGGGAGAGAGGCGGCCAGCTCGCTGTAGGAACGGGACTCCTGACGCAGCAGTTCGCGCACCACGAGGGTGGTCCAGCGACCGCGCAGCGCGGCGAGGGTGATCTCCACAGGGCATTCCGGGACCGGAGCGGTGACCTCCGCGTGCGGGGCGTCGGGCAGTCCGGGGGCCGGGTCCACCAGGGCGCGGCTTACCGTTCGGTGAGTCACGAGCGCGTCTCCTACCGTTGGCGTGTCCCGGGCGCCCACCCGACACACATCGAACAGGTGATCTCATCATGACGTATGCCGACGCCGGGTACGCGCGTCCGCTCCCGGTCCGCGCCGAGGACGTGCCCGCCGCCTTCGCCGAGCGGTTCAACAGCCGTGATCCGCAGGCGGTCCAGGAGCTGTACGAGCCGGCGGCCGCCTTCGTGCCCGAGTCCGGGGAAGCCGTGCACGGTCAGGCGGCCATCGCCCGGCAGAACGCCCCGTTCCTCGGCCTCGGACTGCCGATTTCCGTACGCCCGCGGCACGTGCACGTCGCCGGCGACATCGCCCTGCTGATCGTGGACTGGACGATCGAGGGCGCGGCCTCGGGCACGGCCGCGGATGTGGCCCGGCGCGGAGCCGACGGATGCTGGCGCTATGTGATCGACAGTCCCTTCGGCGCGGTTCCGCCGCCGGACTCCGGCGACCGCGGCAGCGGCCCCGCGGCCGGCTGACGCCTTCCCCGCTTCCGCGGCGAGCGCTCAGGGCACCGCCTCCGCCATTCTCCGTACCGCTTCGGTCAGTACCTCGGGGGAGGTGGCCAGGTTCAGCCGGGCGTGGCCCGCGCCGCCGGTGCCGAAGTCCGTGCCGGAGCTGAGGGCGACCCGGCCGCGCTCCAGGAAGACCGCCGCCGGGTCGTCGCCCAGGCCGAGGCCGCGGCAGTCCAGCCAGGCCAGGTAGGTCGCCTCGGCCGGCGTGTACCGCACCGCCGGGAGCTCGGCTGCCAGCAGGTCCGCGAGCAGGCGGCGGTTCTCGTCCAGTCCGGCGAGCAGTGCGTCCAGCCAGTCGCGGCCGTCCCGGAGCGCGGCGGTGTGCGCGAGGATGCCGACGTGGCTGGGGCCGTGGCCGACCTCCTCGGGCAGCCGCGCGAGGTCGCCGGCGGCGGCCGGGCCCGCGACGGCGAGGGCCGCCTTGAGCCCGGCGAGGTTCCAGCCCTTGGAGGCGGACAGCAGGGACAGTCCGTCCGCCGCGCCCGGCACGCTCAGGTACGGCACGAAGGAGACGCCGGGGCCCACCACCGGCGCGTGGATCTCGTCCGCCACGACCCGGACGCCGTACCGGGCGGCCAGCGCGGCGACCGCCGCCAGTTCCGCCGCCGTGTGCACCGTGCCGGTCGGGTTGTGCGGGCTGCACAGCAGGTACGCGGCCGGGCGCCCGTCCGCGACGGCGGTGCGGAACGCGGCTTCCAGGGCGGTGAGGTCGATCCGGTGGCCGGGGCCGAGCGGCGCCTCCACGATCTTCCGGTCCGCGTTGCCGACGAACTGGTAGAAGGGCGGGTAGACGGGGCAGTTGACGACCACCGCGTCACCCGGCCCGGTGGTCAGCTTCAGCATCTCCACCACGCCCAGCATCACGTCCGGCACGATCGCCGTGCGCTCCACTGCGAGCCCGTCCCACCCCCACCGCTCCCGCGCGAACTCCGCGAACGCCACGGCGTACGCCGTCCCCGCCGGATAGCCGGTGTCGCCGAGCGCGAGCGCTTCGGTCACCGCCCGGACGACCGGTTCGGCCAGCGGCACGTCCATCTCCGCCACCCACAGCGGCAGCACGTCGTCGGGGTACGTGCGCCACTTCATGCTCGTCCGCCGGCGCAGTTCGGCCAGGGTGAGGCGGCGCAGCGGGTTCGCTTCGGCGGATGCGTCGCGCGGCATGCTGTCCATGCGCCTCACGATAGGCCTCCCGTCACGAATTCCCCATGGGCCGGGCGGAGGTGGGCGTCCTCAGCCCTCGCGCAGCTCCAGCGTGCAGCACTTGACGCTGCCGCCGGCCTTGAGGAGTTCGGTGAGGTCCACGCCGATCGGCTCGAAACCGCGCTCCCGCAGGCCCGCGATCAGCCCCGTCGCGGCCTCCGGGAGCAGTACGTGGCGTCCGTCGGAGAACGCGTTGAGGCCGAACACCGCCGCGTCCCCGGCCGTCGCGGTCAGCGCGCCGGGGAACAGCTCGCGCAGCACGGCCCGGCTGCCCGGTGTGAACGCCTCGGGGTAGTACATGACCTCGTCGTCGGAGAGCACGGCCAGCGCGGTGTCCAGGTGGTAGAAGCGGGGGTCGACCAGCGTCAGTCCGGTGACCGGCACGCCGAAGAACTCCTGTGCCTCGGCGTGCGCGCGAGGGTCGGTGCGGAAGCCGGTACCCGCCAGGAGGCGGCGTCCGGCGAGCAGGTAGTCGCCCTCCCCCTCGTTGATGTGCTCGGGCCAGTACGTCTCGGTGAAGCCGTTGGCCCGCAGCCAGGAGAGGTACAGCGGGCCCTCGGCGGTGCGCTCCTCGTGCCGGAAGCGGGCGCCCAGCGCCTTGCCGTCCACGACGGTGGCACCGTTCGCCGCGAACACCATGTCCGGCAGCCCGTCGGCCGGCTCGATCGTCTCCACGGTGTGCCCCAGCTCGCGGTAGAGCGCGCGCAGCCGCTCCCACTGCGCGAGGGCGAGCCCGGCGTCCACCGGCTTCTCCGGCACCATCCAGGGGTTGATCGAGTACCTGACGTCGAAGTGGCGCGGCGCGCACATCAGGAGGCGGCGCGGGACGGCGGTACGGAGCGGGGTGGAGCCGGTGCGGTGCATGGCGTCGTGTTCCTCTTCCGGTGGGGGTTCGGAGTCTCCGGGTGCGGGGTGTGCAGGGGGTGAAGGGCGACGGAACGGGGGATGCCGGCGGGGTGCCACGGGCCGGCCCGGCGGTAACCTGGGCCCCGGTCAAGGGGGAGATCATGACGCGAGTGCTGCTGGCGGACGACGAGGCGATGATCCGGGCCGGCATCCGGGCGATTCTCGGCGCGGCACCGGACATCGAGGTGGTCGCGGAGGCGTCCGACGGGCACGAGGCCGTGGCGCTCGCCGTACGGCACCGTCCGGACGTGTGCCTGCTCGACATCCGGATGCCGCGGCTGGACGGGCTCGGGGCCGCCGCGGAGCTGCGCCGGGTGGTGCCCGGGACCGCGGTGGTCATGCTCACCACGTTCTCCGAGGACGAGTACATCGCGAGCGCGCTGGACTCCGGCGCCTCCGGGTTCCTGCTGAAGTCCGGCGACCCCCGTGAGCTGATCGCCGGTGTCCAAGCGGTCGCGGAGGGCGGCGCCTGCCTCTCCCCCACCGTCGCGCGCCGGGTGATCAGCCGGCTCGGCGCCGGGCAGCTCGGCAGGCAGGCCGGCGCCCGGTCCCGCATCGAGGTACTGACCGGCCGCGAGCGGGAAGTGCTGGCCCTGGTCGGGGCCGGGCTGTCCAACGCCGAGATCGCCCGCCGGCTGCATGTGGTGGAGGGGACGGTCAAGGCGTACGTGAGCCGGATCCTCGACCGGCTGGACGTCAGGAACCGTGTACAGGCCGCGATCCTCGCCCACGAGGCCGGCCTCGTGGGCGAGCACTAGCCGCGATGCCCGGCCCCGCAGGAAGGCGGAAACGCCTGCCCGGCAGCAGCAGTTGGCTCGCCCGGGTCATCGATCTCACGCTGTGGGCGGCGCTGGCGGCCCCGCCGGCCGTGGCCGTCTGCACCCTGCCCGCAGGCCTGCCCCGGTACGTGGCGGCCGCCGCCGTCCCGCTGCTCGCCGTGGCCGTACTGCTCTGCCGCCGCCGGCCGTTGACCGCCCTCGGGTTACCCGTGCTGCCGGCCCTGGCGCACAGCGTGGAGCTGGTCAGCCCGCTGTACTGGCCGGCGCTCGCCGTCCTCGCCTTCCTGGCCGGGCGGCGCACGACGGAGATCCGGCCGGCGCTGTGGTTCTTCGCGGCGGTCGCGGTGGCCGGCCTGCCGCTGTGCACGATCGTCGGCCGCGACCCGTGGGGCTGGCCCACCCTGCTCCTCACCCTGCTGCTCACCGCGATGCTGCCCTGGCTCCTCGGCCGGCTCGGGCGGCAGTACGCCGAACTGGCCGGCAGCGGCTGGCGGCTGGCCGACCGGATGGAGCGCGAGCAGCAGGCCGTCGCCGACCGCGCCAGGATCCGCGAACGGGCCCGCATCGCCGGGGACATGCACGACTCGCTCGGCCACGAGCTGACGCTGCTGGCGGTGCGGGCGGGCGCGCTGGAGATCGACCCCACCCTCGACGCCCGGCAGCAGGCGGCCGTCGGCGAGCTGCGGGCGGCCGCTGCCGCCGCCACCGGCGAACTGCGAGAGATCATCGGTGTGCTGCGGGCCGACTACGAGGCGGCGCCGGTCGCCCCGTCCGAGGAGACGGTCGAAGAACTGGCCGAACGGGCCCGCGCCGCCGGGGTCGACGTCCGTCTGGAGTACGCCGGGGACATGGCCGACCCGGAGCCCGCCGGTCACCCGGCCGGGCTGCCGCCGATGGCCGGCCGCGCCGTGCACCGCGTGGTCCAGGAGTCGCTGACGAACGCGGCCAAGCACGCGCCGGGCGCCACCGTACGCGTACGGATCGGCCGCGCGGCCGGCACCGTGTCCGTCGCGGTGGTCAACGACCCGCCGGGCGGCGGCGCGCCACCGCCCGGGGCGGCCTCGGGCGGCGCCGGGCTCGTGGGCCTGGACGAGCGGGTCCGGCTGGCGGGCGGCACGCTCAGGGCGGGGCCGGCGCCCGGGGGCGGCTTCGAGGTCGTGGCCGATCTGCCGACCGCCCCGGGAACGGCTCCCCGCGCCGCCGGCTCCCCCGCCCTGACCGGCGCATCGGCACGGGAGCTGGAGCGGGCCCGGTCGCAGGTGCGGCGGCGGCTCACGCAGACCGTTGTGGCTCCCCTGGCCGTACTGACCGGCATCCTCCTGCTCATGATCCCGGTTGCCCTGCTCAGCTCGTCCTTCTCGGTGCTGGACCGCGCGGCGTACGACCGGCTGCGGGTGGGCGACCGGCAGCCCGCGGTCGAGGACCGGCTGCCGGTCTTCACACGGGACGGGCCACCGGACGGCGCACCGCTCCTGCCCCGCGGGCAGCGCTGCGTGTACTACAGCACGGCCGTCCTCGCCTCCGACGCCTACCGGCTCTGCTTCGCGCACGGCCGACTGACCGGGAAGTCGGTGGTGGGCGGCGATACGGAGGGCTGATCACGGCAGCGCCCGTACCCCCAGCCCCGTACGAACCCGCTGTTCCACTCGCCCACTTGCAGCTCCACCCATCCACCCACAGCGCGCACACCGAGGAGAGAACCGCATGGACGACCAGCAGATATTCGTTCTGGATCCCACCGGGAGCGACCGGCACGGCGAGGACGCGGCGTTGCGCGCCCGCGGCCCGGCCGCGCGCGTCGACGTCCTCGGCGTACCGGCCTGGGCCGTCACCGATCCCGCCCTGCTCAAGCGGCTGCTGACCGATTCCCGGATCTCCAAGGACCCCCACCAGCACTGGCCGCTCTTCCCCGATCAGATCGTCGGGAAGTGGCCGCTGGCTCTCTGGGTGGCCGTGCGGAACATGTTCACCGCGTACGGCGCCGACCACCGCCGGCTGCGCCGCCTGGTCAGCCCGGCCTTCACCGCGCGGCGCGTGCAGGCGCTGTCGGCGCGGATCGAGAAGGTGACGAACGAGCTGCTCGACGACCTCGCGGCCACGCCGCCCGGCGAACCGGCGGATCTCCGCGCACGCTTCGCGTACCCGCTGCCGATCCAGGTCATCGGCCATCTCATGGGCCTGCCCGAGGACGCGATCGGCTCCTTCCGCGGGGCCGTCGACGCGGTCTTCGACACCACCCTCACATCCGAAGAGGCCACGGCCAACACCGAGGAGCTGTACGGGCTCCTTTCCGGGCTCGTCGCCGCGAAGCGGGCGGAACCGGCCGATGACCTGATCTCGACGCTGATCGCCTCCCGCGACGTCGAGGGCGACGGTTCGCGCCTCAGCGAACAGGAGTTGCTCGACACTCTGCTGCTCGTGATCAGCGCGGGTTACGAGACCACCGTCAACCTCCTGGACCAGGCCGTCACCGCCCTGCTCAGCCACCCCGACCAGCTCGCCGCCGTGCGTGACGGGCGGGCCGGGTGGGGCTCCGTGGTCGAAGAGGCCCTCCGCTGGGAGGCTCCGGTTCCCCATCTGCCCATGCGCTTCGCCATCGAGGACATCGCCCTCCCGACAGGCCAGACCATCAAGGCGGGCGACGCGATCCTCGCCTCGTACTCGGCGGCCGGCCGCCATCCCGCACTGCACGGGCCGACCGCCGAGGAGTTCGATCTGTCCCGGCCCAGCAGCGAGCACCTGGCGTTCGGGCACGGGGCGCACTTCTGCCTGGGCGCGCCGCTGGCCCGTATGGAGGCCGAGATCGCGCTCCGCGGGCTCTTCACGCGCTTCCCCGACCTGGCGCTCGCCGTCCCGCCGCACGCACTGCGGCCCCAGGGTTCGTTCCTCGCCAATGGCCACAAGGAGGTACCGGCACTGCTGGGGCGGGACGCGAGGGCCTGACCGTACGGGGGCACCGGGTCGGGCCACCGCGTCCCGTACGAGCCAATGTCGCGGGCCCGCCGATTGGCCGAGTACCACAGGGCTCGGCTGTCCCCGGGGCATGCCCCAGCGGCAAGGTCGCTGGTCCCGAAGAGTGCCGGGCGGCCGCAACCGATCGGTCGTGGGAGGGGTGAATCCGGACTCCAGGGGTAGACGGGCAGGAGTACATGTCCGAGTCATAGTCATGGGCCCGGGCGTGTACGAGATCCTGAGAGGGTGCCGGCACCGCGCGGTGGCTGCGCGCGGTGCGCGGCACCGCCGGAGGAGGGCGCAGCGGCCGATGGTGTGGGCCGCCCTCCTGCCGGCCGGACGATCGTTTTCCGCTCCTTTCTCGGTGCTCTAAGGATGAACATGGGTCGTGAACAGCTCCTGGCCGACGTCTTCGTGGACCTCGCCGGTGCCTGCTGCCGGGATCTGGTCGACACCAGCGGATATCTGGAGCGGTTCGCCCTCCGGTGCGTGCAATTACTGGACGTGTCGGCCGCGGGCGTGCTCTGCGCGCCGCCGGGTGAAGAACTCCGGCCGACCGCGGCGAGCGAGACCGATCCGGCCTTCACCGGCCTGCTGGCCACCTCTCCGCTGGAGGGGCCGGCCCGGGAGAGTTACCGCACGGCCGCCCCGATCGGCCCGGTGGACCTCATGCGCACCACCAACCGCTGGCCCCGCTTCGCCAAGGCGGCCCTCGCGGCCGGTTACCGCTTCGCCGGTGCGGTACCGCTGGTGTGGCGGGAGCGGCCCGACGGGGCTCTGCTGCTGCTCCGTACCACCGATCCCGTGCCCGAGCGGGACGTACGGCTGAGCCAGGCGCTGGCCCATGTCGCTGCCGCCGCCCTGTGCCACCAGGAGTCCCTGAGCGCCTACCGCAAGGTCAACAACCAGCTGCGCACGGCCCTGCAGAGCCGCGTCACCATCGAGCAGGCCAAGGGCTTCCTCGCCCACCGCATGGGGGTGAGCGTCCAGGAGGCCTTCAACGCGATGCGCGGTCACGCCCGCAGCCACAGCCGGCTGCTGCGGGAGGTGGCCCGGGACGTCCTGGAGCAGGCCCTCATCCCGGAACCTTGACGCCGGGCACCGGCCCCACCGTTCCCTCCCAGCACGGCGCGATGGCCCGGCCGCTCCCGCCCGGTGCCGTCTCCCGGCAGCTACCGGACGGGACGCGGGAAGAGAGCGGACGCCATGGGACGCAGATGGAAGATCCGGATCGGCTGACGGTCCGGGAGAGGCGCGTCGGGCGGAGGTAGTGACAAGCACGTGACGGTGACGTCCCGCGGCCTTCAGGCGGCGGAACCGCCCAGCTTCTCCTCGATCCAGGCGACGCCGAACTCCACGACGTCCCGGGCCTCGAAGAGGTGGCTCTCCGCCGCGCCGACCCGTCCGCTGCTGCCCAGGCCCGCGGCGAGCAGGTCGCGGACGATCACCTCGAACGGCCAGGTCCCCTCGGGGACGACGGCCGAGTAGTCGAAGGCGCCGTCCTCCGAGTCGATGTCGTGGAAGCGCCGCCACACCCGCTCGCCGCCCACCACGACCGGCTGCTCGTACGTCACGAACCGCTTGCCCGGCGCGTCGGCGAGCGCCTCGGCGTGGTGCAGCAGCGTGAGGGAGTCCAGCGGTGCGCCCAGGAGGAGGACCCGGCCGCCGGTGTCGACCAGCCGCGCGAGCGGGCTGCCGGGGCCGTGCGGCCCGTCCCACGGATGGTCGGCCATCAGCTCCTCCGCTGCGGCGCCCAGCGCGGCGAAGCTCGCGTCGGGGTGCCGGCTGCGGACGGCTCCGGGCAGGCGGCGCAGGGCCTCCGGGAGCCGGCCGTTGGCGTGGTCCGCCTCGCTGATGAGCGGGTCGTAGGCGGGGTGTTCCGCGCGCAGCGCGTCCTGCCACGCCTGGGGCCAGCTGGTGAAGTCGTAGGGCGGGGCGTCGTTCCAGCCGCAGGTGACCATCAACGTGCCGCCCTTGCCGACGACTTCGCCGAGCGCACCGATGACGGTCTCGGGCCCGCCCGCCACGTATCCGAGGGCCGACATGCGGGTGTGGAACATGACGGTGTCGCCCTCGGCGAGGCCGAGCGCCGTCAGGTCGCGGCGGAGACGGGCGCGGGTGACCGGGCCGTCGGAGTGTGCCAGCAGGGCCATTTCATCCATGGTCGCGAATATATCCATTCCCGGCGGTGCCGATCATACGATCGCCTCATGCGACCGGATCTCCGCATTGTCGCTGATTCGGGTGCACCTTGACGGGTGAATATTACGCGGGGCGCCCCAGGGGCAGCATTCAGGCGTTGATCGTTCTCCGCGAAAGGAAAGGCATATGCGCCGAGTCGGCTCCGCTCTCCTCCTCCTCGCAGCCGCGGCTCTCACGACGGCCGCGACGACCGTTCCGGCGGCCGCCGCCGAGGGCGAGGTCATTGTGTTCGAAACCGAACTCCAGCCTCTCACGACGTACGAGAATCCGAGCGGCTGCACCAAATTGCCGATCGGCTCCCACGTGCTGGCCAATCGCACCGACGGCCCCGTCCAGGTGTACGCGGACCCGTTCTGCATGACGCCGAGCTTCACCGTGCAGCCGGGACACGGCTCGCATCTCGCCGCGGGTACAGGAAGTTTCTCCGCCTGATCCGGTAACGAGCCGTCGCGGACTGGGGGGACATGTCATGACTGCCGATCTCACCGTGATCGGACTGGGACACGTGGGGCTGCCGCTGGCGCGGGCCGCGTGCGCCGCGGGACTGACCACCGTCGGGTACGACGTCTCGGACGCCGTGGTGACCGGTCTCAACGGGGGGCGTTCGCACGTCGGCGGGGTCGCGGACGCGGCCGTCGCCGGCATGCGCGCGGCGGGCTTCCGCGCCACCTCGGACCCCGGGGCACCGGGGCTGGCGGACACCGTGGTGATCTGCGTGCCCACCGGACTGGGCGCGGGCGGCGCCCCGGATCTCTCCGCGGTGCGCGCGGCGGCCCGCACCGTGGCCCACTGCCTGCGGCCCGGCATGCTCGTGGTGCTGGAGTCCACGAGCCACCCGGGCACCACGCAGGACATCGTCCGCCCGCTCCTGGAGAAGGGCAGCGGGCTGCGGGCCGGCGCCGACTTCCATCTCGCCTACTCGCCCGAGCGCATCGACCCGGGCAACCGGCAGTACGGCCTCCACAACACCCCGAAGGTGGTCAGCGGCTGCACTCCCCTGTGCGCCAAGCACGCGGTCGCCTTCTACGGCCGCTTCGTGCGGACGCTGGTGGTCTCGCGGGGCACGCGGGAGGCCGAGATGGCCAAGCTGCTGGAGAACACCTACCGGTACATCAACATCGCGCTGGTCGACGAGGTGGCGCTGTACTGCGACCGGGCGGGCATCGACGTCTGGGACGTACTGCACTGCGCCGGGACGAAGCCCTTCGGGTTCGCGCCCTTCCGGCCCGGCGCCGGGGTCGGCGGGCACTGCATACCGGTCGACCCGCGCTATCTCGCCGCCAAGGCCGAAGCCGAGGGCTTCTCCTTCCGGATGCTGGCCGCGGCCCACGAGGTGGTGTCGCGGAGGCCGGCGCACGTCGTCGGCCGGGCGGTCGGACTCCTCGACGAGCTGGGCAAGCCGCCGGAAGCGGCGTCCGTGGTGCTCCTCGGGGTGGCGTACAAGCCCGATGTGGCCGACGCCAGGGAGTCGCCGGCGGGACCGGTGGCAGGCGGACTGCGCGCGCGGGGAGCGACGGTCCGCTACCACGATCCGTACGTACCGGAATTCGCCGCCGACGGCGTGCCACTGCGCCGCGTGGCATCCCTGCGCGACGCCCTGGCGGGCGCGGATCTGGCCATTCTCCTGCAGGACCACGCCTGTTACGACATGGCGTCACTGGCGCGCGCGGAATGCGCCCTGCTCGACACCCGTGGAAAGGCCTCCGGGCCCCGGGTCACCCTGCTCTGACGGAATTCTGAATTCCGGCGGCCGGCGGAGCATTCCAGCATTCCACGGAGCTTCATCAGACTTGCCGGCTTTCGGGGAAGGAAGGCCGCGCGAGGCGGTGCCGGAAAACCGCTCCGGCATCGCGCATGCCCTGCACGACCGAGGAAAGGACACCGCAATGGCTACTCCCGTGGCGAATCAGCGGCTTGAGAAGCGCTTCGACAAGTGGGACTCGGACGGCAATGGAATCCTCGAATGGGGTGACTTCGAGCAGGAGGCGGCCAGGATCGCCCAGAACTTCGGGGCCGACGCCCGCTCCGAGGAGGCGAAGACGCTGCGGGAAGGCTTCCGCAACCTCTTCGACCACCTCACGCAGGCGGCCGGGACGCCCGCGAACGGTCCCCTCACCAGGGACCAGTTCATGAGCGTCACGCAGAACCTGATCTTCGAGGGTGGCGAGGCCGACTTCAACCGCGCGCTCGGCCCGGTGGTCAAGGGGATCGTCGGTCTCTGCGACAAGAACGCCGACGGGCAGATCAACGCCGGTGAGTTCGAGGCCTGGCTGGTAGGCGTCGGCGTGGACCGCTCCGCCGCCCAGGAGGCCTTCCGCAAGGTGGACTCCGACGACAACGGCGAGCTGTCCGTCGACGAACTGCTCGCCGCGGTACGCGAATACCACTTCGGCCGGCTCGACGTCGAGCTGCTCGGCTGACGCACCACACCGCCCTGGAACGGGTGCGGCCGGTGGTCCCGGAAGGGGCCACCGGCCGTCGTGTGTGCGGTGCCGGTCAGGGTGCAGCGGGCCGTACCTGGGTGAAGGCGACCGGCAGCTCCGGGCACAGCTCCAGGTCGCCGCCGGTGACGAGCCGGCCGCTGCCGATAAGGATGTTGTAGTGGTTCGGGAAGTGGCAGGCGTCGAAGCCGACCACCGTGCCGATGCGCAGGCCGTCGATCCACACGTCGTCGCCGCGGTCGATCACCCCGGCGCAGGCCAGCTCCACGAAGCCGAGGAAGCCGACCCGGTCGATGCGGGCGCCCGGACGGGTGTCCCGCTGGTCGGTGGTGACCAGTTCATGCACCTCGCCGCGGCGCACACAGCGGCTGGCATGCGGTTCGAGCGTCATGCCACGGTCCGTACGGCGGTGCAGCAGAACCTTCACGAGGTCGCCCCGCACCGAGCGCTTCGCGCCGTTCTCCTCCGACGTACGACCGGTCACTGTCGTCCCCCCTCTGCCCTCGCGGCCTGTTCGGTGCGGTAGACGGCCGCCACCAGCTCCAGCGCGGCGAGGCCGTCGTCGGTCCCGCTGTCCGCCGGCGGTCCAGCCGTGGCGAAGTCGCCCAGGATGCCCCCGTACTCGTGCCACAGCGACGCCTTGAAGCCCGTATGCCCGGCCAGCATGTCGGTGCGGTGCACGGTGCCGTCCGCCAGCCGCACCTCGATGTCCTTGGTCTCGCCGGGGTACGACCAGTCCAGCTCCACCGTGGCCGTGGCGCCGCCGGCCGCCCGCAGTGCGATGACCGCCTGCCGGTCGGTGCCCCGGCCGTCGCGGGTGACCTCCGCCCCGTCGACCTCGACGTCGCCGAGCAGGAGCCGTACGAGGTCGAAGGCGTTGGGACCGTTGTCCGCGACACAGCCGCCGCCGCAGCGCCGGGGGTCGAGGTACCAGGTGTCGCCCGCGATGTGCTCCTCGATGCGTTCGAGGTAGCGGACCCGGACCGACGCGATGGGTGCGCGCGCCGCGGCCAGGTCGCGCCGCAGCAGCCGTACGCCGTCGTTGTAGCGGCGGTGGAACGCGGTGAAGAGCGGGGTCGCCCGGGCCCTGGCGAGCGCGGCCAGCTCCCTTCCCTCCGCCGCCCGCAGGGCGAGCGGTTTCTCGACGCAGACCGGGAGGCCGGCGCGGAGCGCGTCCGCGCAGATCCCGGCGTGCGCGTGGTTCGGTACGGCGACGACCACGGCGTCCAGCCCCGGCTCCGCCAGCAGCGCGCGGTGTCCCGTGTGGCATGCCACCCGGCCCCGGTGCGGGGCCAGTGCCTCCTGCCGCGCGTCGCACACGGCCGCCAGGGTCCAGCCGGGCAGCCGGTCGATCGCGGCGAGGTAGTACCGGGAGATCGCGCCCAGCCCGATAACGGCGATGCGGCGGGGCGTCATCGCACCCCTCCGTCCGCGGGGTCGAGAACGCCGAGGGCCGTGAGCTCCTCGTACAGGTGGGCCGGGAGGGGAATGCCCTCGCGGCGGCGCTCGCGCGCGCGTTCCGCCTCCCACCAGCCCGGATAGCGCACGGGACGGTCCTCGTGGACGGGCGGGCAGGCCAGCAGCGTGCCGAACAGCCCGCGCGCCGCGCCGGCGAAGTCGCCGTCCGGCCGCAGCTTCTCGGGTGCGACGGCGAGGGCGAGGAAGCCGATGTCGTCGTCGCTGCCGTGCGGCCGGCCGTCCCCCTGGAGTGCCTCGGGGGCCGGTCCGACGGCGGCGCCCGGCAGCAGCGCGGCCAGCAGTTCGACCGCCAGGCCGAGCCCGAAACCCTTGTAGGCGCCGGTCTCGGGGGCGCCGCCGAGCCAGCGCAGGTACGCCTCGCCGCGGTCGAAAGCGGCCGGGTCCGTGCGCGGCTCCCCCGCCTCGTCCGCCAGCCAGCCCTCGGGAACGGACTCGCCACGGCGGGCCGCGGTGCGGATCCGCCCGGTGGGCACGACCGTGGTGCTCATGTCGAGGACGAAGGGGTGGCCGGTGAGGGCCGGCGCGGCGACGCTGAGCGGGTTGGTGCCGAGCATGGCGAGCCTGCCGTCCGGCGGGCGGGCGATGCGCTGCCCGCCGCAGTTGCCCGCGAGCACACCGATCATGCCCTGGTCGGCGGCGCGCGCGGTGTGGAAGCCGGCGCAGCCGAAATGGGTGGCGTTGCGTACGGACACCAGGCCGATGCCGTACAGCCCGGCCCGTTCCACCGCGAGGTCCATCGCCTCGGCGGCGGCCCACAGCCCGAGCGCACGGCGGGAGTCGAGGACGACGCAGGCGCCGAGGTCGGTGAGCGTCGCCGGCTCGGCCAGCGGGTCGGCCCGGCCGCTGTCCAGGAGGGGGAGGTAAAGGCGGCCGAGGTTGAAGACGCCGTGGGAGTCGAGCCCGGTGAGGTCTCCGTGGCAGAGCGCGGTGGCGGCCGTACGGGCGCGCCGGTGCGGGATGCCGTAGGAGGTGAAGCGGGCGGTGACGGCGGCGCGCAGGGCGTTGTGGTCGACCGGTACCGGCTGCTGCGGTGCCCGGTGCTGTCGGGGCAGGGTCATACGAGGCTCCCTTGCCGGTCCGCGGGGCGGTCCGTCGGCCGGGTCGTGCGCCGGGCGAACGCCGTGAGCACCGCGCACACCGTGGCGGCGAAGCCCTCCAGGTCGGCGAGGTCGGCGAATTCCCCTTGCGCGTGTGCGTGGTTGGTGTCGAGGGAGCCGGGGCCGAGGACCGTGGTGAAGGTGCCGGGGCGGTCCGCCATCCAGAGGGCGTCGCAGGTGAAGGCCGGTTCGTCGGCGGGCCATCGGGGCACGCCCGCGTCCGCGAGGAGGGCCTCGGCCCACGGGTCGGCGCCGGCCAGGCACGGCAGCCCGCGTTTGTCCCAGTCGAGCCGGGTGATCCGGGCCGCGTCGGCGGCCGTGCGGGCGAACTCGCGGGTGCGGCCGAAGCGTTCGGTGAAGGCTCGGAGGCCGGTCCCGAGGGCCTCGGCCACCGCGTGCTCCAGCGCGGCGCCGTCCGCGGTGCATGCGTACGAGAGGTTGAGGAGCAGGAACCCGCTGCCGTGGACGCGGTTGTGCCGGTCGCCGGTGTGCAGCCCGGCGACGCAGACCCGGCCGTCGGGCAGTGCGCCGTCCAGCGCCGCTGCCAGGTGCTGGGCCAGGAAGCCGAGGAGGACCGTGGCGTTGTGTCCGGCGTCCGGGCGGTCGTCGATCGCGTCCTGCCCGTCGACGGTGATCCGCGCCGTCATGGCGGCCGTGGCCCTCGGGAGGTACCGCAGCCCGGTCGGTTCGCAGAAGAGGTTGAGGCGTCCGTGGTATCCGGCCTCGATCAGCGGCCGGGTGCCGTACGTGCCCAGCGCGCCGCCCTCCTCCCCGGCGACCGCCTGCACGAGGACGGCGGTGTCCCGCCCGAGAGAGGGCTCTGCCGCTGCCGCCGCCCGCACTCCGGCGAGCAGGGCCACCGCGGGGCCCTTGGCGTCCACGGCGCCCCGCCCTGTGAAGCGGCGCCCGTCGAAGGTCACCGGTTCCTGCCCGGCGACCGTGTCGAGGTGGACGTTGCACATCACGGTCGCCGCCGGGGGCAGCGCGGGCCCCAGGCGCAGGACGAGGCTGGGCTGTGCGTCGAGGAAGCCGGGGCCGGCAGCGGCGGCCCTGCGTACGACGGCGGGCACGTCCGGGCGGTCCAGGCAGCCGGCGGGCGGCGGGGCGTGGTGCACGACGCGCATGCCGAACTCTCCGGCGGCGCGTGCGTAGGCGCGCTGTGCGTCCCACAGCCGGGCGGGTCCGTCCTCGGGACCTGCTTCCAGGGGGCCGGCGGTCGGGGTCCGCAGCAAGCGCAGGAGCAGGTCGTGGTCGGCGGGGCCGAGCAGGGTACGGCCGGTCATCGGCGGGCTCCTTCGGGGACGGCGGCCGGCCGCGCGTACGGGGCCAGCCGGGCGAGCACCCGTTCCAGGCGCCGGCCGGCCTCGACGAAGGGGTCCTGGGCGCCGTCCCGCGCGTCGGGTCCCTCGTGCGGGCGGAAGGCGAGGTGCGGTTCGAGGGAGAAGGTGCCGGTGTAGCCGGTCTCCAGGAGCAGCCTCAGGGAATCGGCGACGCGGGCACGGCCGTCGCCGGGCAGGGTGTACGTCACCGAGCCGTCCGGCGCCCGTACCGCGTCCTTGACGTGGACGTGGGCGACGTGCGGCAGCACCTTCTCCAGCGTGCCGAAGGCGTCGTAGCCGTGCGGGACGCCGTTGCCGGTGTCGAAGAGGAGGCACAGGGCCGGGCTGCCGACCTCGCGCACCAGGCGCAGCATGCGGTCGGCGCGGTCGCCGGCCCAGCCCGCGCAGTTCTCGTGCAGGAGGGTGAGGCCGGCCTGTTCGGCCCGGTCGGCGAGGCAGCCGACGCGGTCGATGGCGCGTGCCGCCCACTCGGGCTCGGGGAGTCCGTCGTTGGGGTACGACATGATCCGGACGTACCGGCAGTCCAGCGCGTCGCAGCGCTCGGCCAGTGTGTCCAGTTCGGCGAGGTCGTCGGCGAAGGGGCCGGTGACCGGGCGGGCCCAGTTGCCGATCCGGGAGGCGAGACAGACCACGTCGAGCCCGGCGTCCCGGACGCGCGCCGCGACGTCGCGGAACGTTCCGTCATCGAGATCGGCCACGGCCGTTCCGTCGACGGAGCGCAGCTCCAGCGCGCCCCAGCCCAGCCGGCCGAGCGCGGCGAGCTGCCCGTCGAGGCAGGGGGCCGCCTCGTCACCGATGCCGGCCAGCCGGTCCCGGGGGAAGGGGGGTTCACCGCACATACTGCTCCTCCGTGGTCGGGGCGTCCGGGGTCTCCCCCGCGGTCGTGCGTTCGGCGGCCCGGCAGTGGTCCTTCGCGGCGCACAGCAGGCGGACCACGTCGTAGGGCACGGCGGAGTGGTTCCGCCGGCCCGCCGCGAAATCCTGGTAGGTGCGGTGCATGAAGGCCGTGAACGCGTCGTCGCGGAAGACGCGGGGGCCGTGCGGGTCGTCCGGGAGGACGAGCTGAGCGTGGTCGTCGTGCTCACTGAGGGGGTAGTGGCCGGTCACCGATCCCCGCTCGAACCGCAGCGTGACGCTGCGCTGTTGGACGGGCGAGGTGAGGTCGGAGGTGATCTCGGTCCGTGTGCCGGAGCGGTGCCGGAGGGTGATCCGGGCGCTGCCCATGTGGGGGCGTACGCCGTCGTCGCAGCGCAGGTCGCTCCAGTGCGCGTCGACGAGTTCGGCGGGTCCTGCCAGGTCGAGGGCGACGCCGAGGGAGTGCGGAATCTCGACGTCGAAGGCGGTCGGGTGGCCTTCGCGGGTGAAGGTCCGTACGAAGCGCGGTTTGTGCTGGGCGAAGGCGATGTGGCGCAGTGCGCCGAACGGGCGCTCGTGGACGAGCCGGCGCAGCCGGCCGGTCAGGCCGGATGCCAGCCAGTGACTCACGACGACCAGGTCGAGGTCGTAATGGCGGCGCAGCCGGACGATGTCGTCGAGGGCCGCACGGTCGGCCGCCAGGGGCTTCTCGACCAGGAACCTGCGGAAGCCGAGCGCGGCGAGTTCGGTGAGGACGGGTGTGCGCGACGCCGGTGGGGTGCAGACGTGGACGACGGTGCGCTGCGGGGTGACGAGGCGGACGGCTTCGGCGAGCGAGTGGGTGACCGTCACGCCGGGCAGGCCGCGGCCGGCCTCCGGGCGGGAGTCGCAGGCCACCAACGGGCCGACGGCCAGGGGGGCTTCGGGTAAGGAGGCCAGGCGGGCGAGAGCCTTCACGTGGAGTCCGGCTCCGGAACGGCCCAGCCCGATCACGAGGGGCTGCAGCATCTTCCTCCAAAAGCGGTGCGCGGCGTGCGCGCCGTTCATCGGACAAGCGAATGCTCCGTGCCGCCGTTTGGTGAGTCAAGAAATATGAAGAGGGCTTACCGCAAAGTGTGAATATGACAGAGGAAGAGTGTCGGATGCAGCAAACCGGGGAGTCTCACCCTGCGGGAAACCGCCGAATGCGTCCCAGGGGGTGGTCGAGGTATCTCTCGGCATGGATCGCCGCGGTACGACCGATGAGAGCGCGGCGTCCTCTCACGTGCATTGTCATACAGTCCCATTCTTCTCGCAGGCGGCGACATTCGCCCGGCTGTGGCCATTGATCGAGCGCCGGGTGAACGAGGTCTTCGCCAACGGAAAATTCTCGCACGGCCGTCAGGTGGCGGAACTGGAAAAGGCGTTGTGCGAGTTCACGGGGGCCCGTTATGTGATCGGAGTGAACAGTGGGACGGATGCGCTGGTACTGCTGCTGCGTGCCTGTGGAATCCGTCCCGGCGACGGCGTACTGGTGCCGGCGTACTCCTTCGCGGCCACCGCCACCTCCGTGGTACTGGCGGGCGGGCGTCCGCAGTTCGTCGACATCGACCCGGTGACGTACGCCATGGACCCCGCGGCGCTGGCCGCCGCCATCACCCCGGCAAGCCGCTTCGTGATGCCCGCGCACCTCTTCCATCAGATGGCCGACATGCCCGCGCTGACCGCCGTCGCCGCACGTCAGGGGCTGGTGCTGGTGGAGGACAGCGCCGAGGCGATCGGCATGCGGCAGCGCGGGGTGCACGCCGGCCTGCACGGCGCGGGCGGGGTGCTGTCGTTCTTCCCGAGCAAGACGCTCGGGGCGCTCGGCGACGCCGGGGCCGTGCTCACCGACGACCCCGGTACGGCGGAACTGGTCTCCGGGCTGCGCCACCACGGCCGGCTCGGCCGCACCCTGGACGACTTCCCCGCGATCTCCACCCGGAGCGCGCTGCCCGGGGTGAACAGCAAGATGGACGACATCCAGGCGGCCGTGCTGCTGGCCAAGCTGACCCGGCTGGACGCCGACATCCGCCGCCGCGCCGAACTGGCCGCGCTTTACCGGGAGCGCCTCACCAGAATTCCCGGCGTCCGCCGGCTGCCCGAAGTCGTCGACCGCGGCCCCGACTCCGCACCCGTCTTCTATGTTTATCTGATCGAGGCCGATCGCCGGGACGAACTGGTATCGCACCTCACCCGGCACGGCATCGGCACCGAGGTCTATTACCCGACACCACTGCACCTGCAGCCCTGCTTCACCGAAACCGGCCATTCCCCGGGCGACTTCCCGAATGCGGAGGCCGCGAGCCGGCACGCGGTGGCGCTGCCTTTCCACCCGGACCTTTCCGAGCGCCAGCTCGACCGGGTCTGCGAGGCGATCCGCACCTTCTACCGAGGGAGACCGGAATGACCACCCGGGCGCGCATTCCGTTCTTCCCGCCGGACCTCTTCGAGGACGACCGTACGGTCCTGCTCGACCTCCTGCTGGAGCTCGGCATGTCACCGCAGCAGCGCTTCATCCTGGGCGAGCACACCCGCAGGCTGGAGCGGCTGCTCCAGGACTCCCTCGGCGCGGCGGACGTGGTCGCGTGCGGCAGCGGGACCTCGGCGCTGGACCTGGCGCTCACCGCGGTGGGCGTGGCCCCCGGCGACGAGGTGGTGGTGCCGGCCTTCGGCTGCGCCCCGCTCGCCGCGTCCGTCGTCCAGCTCGGTGCCACCCCGGTCTTCGCCGACATCGATCCGCACACGATGGTCGCCGACCCCGTGGAGGTGGAGCGCCGGATCACCGCCCGCACCAAGGTGGTCATGCCGGCGCACGTCTTCTCCGTCATGGCCGACATGCCGGCCTTCGCCGAGCTGGCACAGCGGCACGGGGTCCGGCTGATCGAGGACTCCGCCGTCGCGCAGGGCGCGGTGCTCGACGGCACGCCCGCCGGACTGTGGGGCGAGGCCGGAGTGTTCTCGTTCGTGCAGGTGAAGTCGTTCGGGATGCCCGGCGAGGGTGGCGTGGTGGTGACCAGGGACGCCGCCATCGGGCAGCGGGTGCGGATGCTGCGCAACCACGGGCAGGACGGCAGCCGCCGGTTCCTGCACCACATCATCGGGCGGAACAGCAGGTTCGACGAGATCCAGGCGGCCTTCCAGGTGCACCGCTTCGGCGGGCTGCCGCGGCGGCTGGAGCGGCGCGCCGCCATCGCCGCGTACTACACCGAGCGGTTCGCGCCGCTCGCCGAGCGCGGGATCGTCCCGCCGCCCGCCGGCCGGGACGGCCGCTGCTACTACGTCTACACGGTGCTCGCGGACCGCCGGCAGGCGCTGGCGGACCACCTGCGCGAGCGTGGCGTCGACTGCCACGCGTACTACCCCCTGCCGCTGCCGCTGCAGCCGGCGTTCGCGGTGTTCGCCGCGCCCGGGGACCGCTGGCCGCACGCCGAGCGGGCGGGCCGGCGCGCACTGTCACTGCCCGTGCACCACCGGCTGTCGGACGCCGACGTCGAGCACGTCGCCGACGCCGTGTGCGAGTTCGCGGGCACTTGAGCGGAAGGAGCAAGCCGATGGCCTCTCACGACCTCCGATCCGGCCTGCGGACGGGCGGCGCGAGCCGGCCGGAGCACCGGCTGCGCAGCTACGCCCGGCTGGGCAAACTCGACGTCTTCGACTACTACTTGAGCATCCTGGTGGTGCTCGCCGCCGTGCTCCTGCCGCTCACGCGGTCCGGCCCGGCCACCGCCGCGATGCTCTCACTGTTCCTGCTCGGCCAGGTCTGCGTGATCATGGCGATGGTCGCCCTGGACGATGTGACCGGCTTCCGGGACGGCAGCGACACCGCCAACTACGGCCCGGACAACCCCCTGCGCAACAAGCTCCGCAAGCCCTTGGTGGCCGGCACCCTGACGGAGCATCAGGCGATGGCGTTCGCCCGGTGGACGGCGCTGGCCGGCGCGGTCCTGTGGGCGGGCGCCGTGGCCGTCGCCCCGCACCGGCCGCTGTGGGCGGTGGTGCTGACCGCGGCCCTGTTCGTGGTCTCCCTCCAGTACTCCTACGGCCTCAAGCTCAGCTACCACGGCTTCCAGGAGGCGTTCCTCGTCTGGCTGGGCCTGGTGCTGGTGATGGCGCCGTACGGCTTCGCCGTGGGCCGCTTCTCGTGGTTCCTCCTCGTCCAGGGACTGCTGTTCGGGTTCGGGCCGCTGATGTTCGGGGTGTACTCCAACACCAACGACGTCGAGGGCGACCGCGCCGTCGGCCGGCCGACCGTGGCGGCGCTGGTGTCGGAGCGCGGCAACGCCCTCTTCATCGGGTGCCTGTCGGCCGCCGAGTTCCTGCTCGGGGCGGTCGCCTCGGCGGTGGGAATCGCCCCGTGGTGGTTCGTGCTCCTGATGCTCCCGGCGACGGCCCTGCGGACCAAGCAGTTCGTCACCGGGTTCGTCCTCGGCGACATCATGCGGGCCCGGAAGACCGGGTTCGCGGTGCACCGCGTGAGCGTGGCGCTCCTGGTGACCGCGAACCTCCTGCTCGCCGCGGGGGCCGCCGCATGAGGGCGGACCTGGACGTGGCCGTGATCGGCGCCGGGATCGCGGGCCTCGCCACCGCGCACGAACTGCGGCGGGCCGGGCTGACGGTGCGGGTGTACGAGGAACGGCAGCACGTCGGCGGCCGGATGCACAGCTTCCGGCACGACGGCTACACCATCGACGAGGGCGCCGAGCAGATCTCCCGGCAGGGCTACCGCGCCACCTGGGAGCTGATCGAGCGGCTGGGCCTGCCGCGCGAGGAGGTGGCGCCCCTCGGCGGCCGGCTCGCGGTGTGGCGCGGCGGGAAGGCCCGGCCGGGCCTGGCGGAACGGTCGGCGGTGATCACCGGTGCCGGGCTCGGCCCGCGCGCCCGCATCGACCTGGCCCGCCTCCTCGGCCGGCTCGCGCGCCATGGCGAGGAGTTCGACACCGACCACCCCGAGCGGACCCCGCTGGGCAGGATCACCCTCCGGGAGCTGGCCGGGCGCTACCACCCCGACCTGCACGACTATCTCCTCCAGCCGGTCGCCGGGTGCTTCTTCGGCTGGGACACCGCGCGCTCCGCCGCGGCCCCGATGCTGAGCCTGTTGCGGGAGGTGGGCCCGCCCGCGGCCTGGCGTACGTACGCGGACGGCATGGACCGGCTCGCCCGCGGGCTCGCCGCCGGCCTCGACGTGGTGACCGGCAGCGAGGTGCACGAGGTCGTCGCCGACCGGGACTCGGCCGGCGTGCGCATCGGCGGCGAGGTCGTCACGGCACGCGCCGCGGTGCTGTGCGTACCGGCGCCCGTCGCGGCCCGGCTGCACGCCAACCCCGCCCCGGAGGTGGCCGATTACCTCACCGCGTGCACGTTCACCCCCACGCTGAAGGTGAGCTGCCTGCTGGACCGGCCGCTCGGCCCGGTGGCGGGCCGGCCGTCCTACCTCCTCCTCACCCCGGACGCGGAGGACAGCGCGCTCTCCGGCATCATCGCCGACCACGTCAAGCACCCGGCACGGGCGCCGGCCGGCAAGGGGCTGCTGACGCTCCTGGCGGACGCCCGTACCGTCCCCGAGCTGCTCACCGCGCCGCACCAGGAGGTCGTGGCACGCCTCACCACGGCGGCCCGGCGCTACGTACCCGGGCTGGAGCACGCCTGGATGCGCACCTTCGTGCACGCGTTCCGGCACGGCCTGCCGGAGGCCACACCCGCGGCGCTGGGCCACCGCGCGCGCTTCATGGCCCGCGCCACCGGACCCGTGGAGTACGCGGGCGACTGGGTGCTGCTGCGGCCGTCCTCCGAGGGCGCCGTGCGGGCGGCGGCGCTCGCCGCCTCGCGGGTCATCGGCCGGCTGCGCGGCCCCCGCCCGAACGACGCGACCGACCGGAGGACGACGCATGAAGCCGCATGACATGGGGGTCCTGTTCGACGAGTGCGCCGAGCGGGGCCACGACACGGTGTTCCGGCTGGACCGGCCCTTCGACATCGCGCCGGAGACCGGTACGGCGCACTCCGTCGCCGGTCTGGCGGCGCTGGTCCAGGACATGGCGGGCCGGCTGGCCGCCGCCGGGGCCCGACCCGGGGACCGGATCGCGATCGTCAAGGACAACCACTGGGACTACGACCTGCTGGCCTGCGCCGCGGTACGCATCGGCGCCCTGCCCGCCCAGCTCTCCGGGCAGCTTCCGCCGGACGCCCTGCGGCTCCTCCTCGAACGGCTGCGTCCCGCCCTGCTCGTGACCACCTCGGGCCTGCTCGAACGCTGCCGCGCCGAGGGCACCGACCTGCTGCCGGCCGCGGGCGTCTGCGTCGTGCTGGACGGCGAGTTACCGGGTGCCCTCGCCCTGGAAGCACTGCAGGGGCACCCCGTACCGGCCCCGCGCCGCCGGCACGACGACGAGCCCCTGGTCATCAACCACACCTCCGGCACGACCGGCGTGCCCAAGCTGGTGGTCCACTCGACCCGCACGATCATCGGCAAACTCGCCCGCTTCGAGACCGTGCGCTACCCGAAGATCGGCGTACGGCGCGCCGACTCCCTCCTCAACGCGAGCGCGTTCGCCCACGGCCGGACGTTCTGCTGGACCGCGAGCGTGCTCTGCCTGGCGCCGCGCCGGATCACCATCGTCACGGGCCAGGACCCGGACGCAGTCGACCCGTTGCTGCGGGAGGCGCCGCCGACGATCGTCGAGGCCCTCCCCGCGACGTTCGTCCGCTTCCGGCCGCTGACCGCGCGCCTGGACAACCCCTTCCGCAACGTCCGGCTCTGCATCAGTACGTACGACGCGGTGCATCCGCCCACCCTCCGCGCGTACTTGGAGGCGAGCAGCCACCGCGCGCCGCTGTGGATGCAGGGCTGGGGCCAGACCGAGACCGGCCCGCTGACCTTCCGCTTCCACACCCGCCGCTCGGTGGCGGACGGCGCCGCCGGCAGTGCCGGCGCCCGCAACCTCGGCCGTCCCGTCCCGTTCAAGACCCGGCTGCGCGTGGTCGACGCCGACACGCTCGCCCCGCTGCCCCGCGGCCGGGAGGGGCTGGTCCTGGTCAGGACCTCGGCGCGCGGCCTCGCGTACGTGGGTGAGGACAGCCGGTGGGAGGCGAAGCAGCACGGCGGCTGGTGGAACACCGGCGACCTCGGCGTCCGGCACCGGAACGGCAGTGTCCGGCTGCTCGACCGCGAGGTCGACCGCGCGCACCGGCTCAGCTGCCTGGCCACGGAGGACGTGGTGGAGGACCGGCTGCCGGAGGTCCTGGAGTGCGTACTGCTCGCCACCCCGGGCGAGCCGCCGCTGCCCGTCGTGGTCACCGCGGACGGCACGCTGAACCCCGGCCGCTGGAAGGAGGCGGTGGCCGACCTCCCGGCGCTGCGCCCGCCCACCGTCCTGACCTGGGACGAGGTGCCGCGCACGGGCACGGGGAAGGTGCGCCGCGGCGCCCTGCGGTCCCGGCTCACCGGCCGTACGGACACCTGCGGTTCCGGCCGGTGGACCTGACCGGCCCCGGCAGGGAGGAGGAGCGAACCCATGTACCGCAGAGAGGCGGGAAGCACCCTGCGCCAGTCCCTGGAGACCGCGCCCGGTTACGTCTTCGACAACGACAGCGCCCACAGCCGGGAGCAGCACCGCTGCCTGGCCGCCGCGTACGACCCGGTGACCCTGGAGCGGCTGGCCGCGACGGGGGTCGGGGACGGCTGGCGGTGCCTGGAGATCGGTTCGGGCGGCGGCAGCGTGGCCCGCTGGCTGGCCGGCCGGGTCGCCCCGAGCGGCGAGGTCCTGGCCACCGACGTCAAGCCGCACCACATCCCCGAGACGCCGCGGCTGGTCGTGGCACAGCACGACGCGGTCACCGACCCGCTGCCGGAAGCGGCCTTCGACCTGGTGGTGGCCCGCCTCGTCCTCCAGCACCTCCCGGAGCGCCTGGCCGTGCTCGACAAGCTGGTACACGCGCTCAAGCCGGGCGGCGTGCTGCAGATCGACGAGTTCGACACCTCCTACGAACCGCCCCTGCTCGCCCCGGACGCCCGCGCGGCGGAGCTGTACTCCACGTTCCTGCGGGCCAAGGCTGCGGCGATGCGGGCCGGCGGCGGTGACCCGCACTGGGGGCGCCGGGTGCCGGCCGCGATGCGGGCCGCCGGGCTCGTCGACATCGATCCGCGGCCCTTCATCGAGCTCCGGCACGCCGATTCGGCGGGCCTCCGGCTCCAGTTGCACCACACCCACCACCTGCGCGACAAACTGGTCGCCGAGGGCATGACCGAGGGGGAGCTGGAAGAGGTCAGGGATCTGATGCGGGACCCGTCCTTCCGCGCGGCGTCCAGCATCCTGTACTCGACGCAAGGGCGCCGTCCCCTGCCCGGAGCCGGCTCATGACCGGACCGGCGCCGCACGCCGAGGCCGCGGTCGCGGAGCGCGTCGCGGCCCGCGCCCTGGACCTCGCGGACGCGCCCCGGGCCGGCCGTCCCCCGTACGACATCGACTGGGCGGGCCCGGTCGGCCTGCCGCTGTCGGAGGAACGCGCCGTGCAGGCGGCCTGCGGCATCATGCACGTCCACGGCCGCGCGGGCGGCCGCCCCGCGCCGCTCGCCGTCGACTACGCCTCGGCCGTGGCCGGTGTGCTGGCCGCGCAGGGCGCCCTGGCCGTCCTGATCGCGCGCTCCCGGGGGCTCGCGCTGGACGGGGTCCGCACCTCGGTCGCCCAGGCCGCGCTGCTCTCCGTCACGCAGTACCTCGCCGCCGCGACCGCCGACGACGGCCCGCCCGAGCCCTTCGCGCCGGGCGACTGCTCGTGGACCACGTCCGACGGGGTGCTCTTCGAGTTCGAGACCCTGGACCCGCACCGGTGGCAGGCGTTCTGGCAGCTGCTCGGCGCGCCGCCGGCCGACGTCGGCCGCGGCTGGCTCCCCTTCCAGCAGCGCTTCGCCACCGCCACCTGCCCCCTCCCCCTCGGCCTGCACGAGGCGGTGGCGCGCGTACCCTTCCGGACCGTACGGCACGCCGCGGGGCAGGTGGGCGTCAGCGTGCTGACCGTCCGGGAGGATCCGTTCCCCCCGATGGGCATCCGGCCGTGGACCCGGACGCCGTTCCCGGAGCGGGCGGCCGGCCGCCCCCGTCCGGCGAGGGAGCGGCCGCTCGACGGCCTGCGCGTCGTGGAGTCGACGCGGCGCGTACAGGGCCCGCTCGCCGGGCACATTCTGCGGCTGCTGGGCGCGCAGGTGATGCGCGTCGAACCGCCGGGCGGCGATCCGATGCGCGGCATCCCGCCGATGGCGGGCACCTGCTCGGCGCGGTTCAGCGCGCTCAACGCGGACAAGACCGTGGCGGAGATCGACATCACGACCGACGCCGGCCGGCGCGAGGTCCACGACCTGGTCGCCCGGGCCGACGTCTTCCTGCACAACTGGGCGCCGGGCAAGGCGGCCCAACTCCGGCTGGAAGCCGACGACCTGCGCCGCACCCGCCCCGGCCTGGTGTACGCCTGGGCCTCGGGCTGGGGCGACGCGCTCGGGCCCAGGCCGCCGGTCGGCACCGACTATCTGGTGCAGGCCCGCAGCGGCCTGGCGGCGGCGCTCCGCCCCGCTGAGGAGATGCCCGTCCCCTCCCTGATGACGCTCACCGACGTCCTCGGGGGACTGGTGTCGGCGCAGGGCGTGCTCGCGGCGCTGCTGACCCGCATCCGGACCGGTTACGGCGGGCACGTGGACTCCTCGCTGCTGTCCGCCGCCGCGGTGATCCCCCGCCGCCGGCGCCGGGTCGAATGGACGCCGCTGGACCACCCGTTGCGTACCGCGGACGGCTATCTCGCGCTGGGCCCCGACGCCCGCGCCCGGCCTGAGCTGGTCGCCCGGCTCACCGGGCCGGGCGCCTCGGCGGACCTCCCCACGACGCTGCTCCGCTTCCGGCTGCGGCCGACGGGCCACTGGTCGCCGCTGCTGCACGAGGCGGGCCTGACGGCGACACCGGTCTGCACCGACCTGCGGGACCTGCCGCGCGCCCCGGCCTTCCACCGGGCCCTCGCGAGCGCCGAGCACGTGTTCCCGCGCACCCCCTGGGAGTTCACATGACCACCGCGGAAGCCCCGGCGACGGTATGGACCTCGCGGGCCGGGATCGCCGTCCGCGACCTGGTGCCGGCGCGGTACCGCCGCGCGTGGGCCGCCGCCGGCCACTGCCCGGACCGGGATCTGTACGCCCTCTTCGCGGGGCACGCGCGCCGGCACCCCGGCCGGGAGGCGGTCATCGACTCGGCGGGCGTGCTGGACTACGCCGCGCTCGCCGCCCGCGTCCGGTGTACGGCAGCCGCGTTCACCGACGCAGGGCTGGGCGAACGGGACATCGTCGCGATCCGGCTGCCCAACGGGCGGGACGCGGTGGTGGCCGAGCTGGCGGTGGCCGCGATCGGCGCGGTGTCCCTGCCGTACCCGCCGGGCCGCGGCACCCGCGACACGGTGAGCCTGCTCGGCCGCGCCCGCGCCCGCGGCGCTGTCTTCTCCTCCCCCGCCGACCTCGCCCTGCGGTATCAACTGCCTCACCTGCGCGCGGTATTCACCACCGGAGACGTCGCCCCCGGTGTCCGGCCGCTCCCCTCCCCCGGCGCCGAGCAGCACAGCACACCACCCCCCGACTGGCGCCCGGCCTCCCCGGCCCCCGAGTCCCCCGCCCGCATCCTGGTCTCCTCCGGCTCAGAGGCCGAGCCGAAGATGGTCGCCTACTCGCACAACGCGATGGCGGGCGGCCGGGCCGCGTACGTGCGCGCCCTGCACACCGACGCGACGCCGCCCCGCCATCTCGTCCTCGTCCCGCTCGGCTCGTCGTTCGGCTCCTGCGGGACGCCCGTCACGGTCGCCGCGCTCGGCGGCACCCTCCTCGTACAGGACTCCTTCGACCCGGCCGGCGCCCTCCGCGTGATCACCGAACACCGGCCGACACACGTCCTCGGCGTACCGACCATGCTCCGCCGCCTCGCCGACCACCCGCCGCTTACCGACGAGGACCTCACCGGCCTGCGGGCGCTCGTCGCCAGCGGCGCCGCCCTCCCGCCGGCCACCGCGGACGCCTGCCGCCGGCGCTTCGGCCGCCCGGTCATCGCCGTGTACGGCTCCTCCGACGGCGTCAACTGCCACACCGCGGCGACCGGCCTCACACCGGAGACCGGCACCGGCCGTCCCGACCCGGCGGTCGCGGAAATCCGCATCGCGGCCGAGGACGGCACCGTCCTCGGCCCGGAACAGCCCGGCGAGATCCTCGCCAGGGGCCCGATGACCCCGCTGTGCTACGTCGCGAGCCCGGACCTCGACGCGCGCTACCGCACCGCGACGGGCTGGGTCCGTACCGGCGACCGAGGGCTGCTGGACGCGTGCGGGCGGCTGCACGTGCTCGGCCGGCTCCGGCAGCTCGTCGTGCGCGGCGGCTGGAACATCAGCCCCGCCGAGGTGGAGCGGGAGGTGGCGGCCCACCCCGCCGTCGCCGAGGTCGCGTGTGTCGCCGTACCCGATCCCGAGCTGGGCGAGCGGCTGTGCGCCTGCGTACGCGGGACGCCAGGCGCGCCCCCGCTCACGCTGGCGGCGCTCACCGCTTTCCTGGCGGACCGCGGCCTGGAACGCCGCAAGTTCCCCGAACTCCTGCTCAGCGTCGACGAGATGCCGCTGGGCCCGACCGGCAAGATCTCCCGCCGCACCCTGGCCTCCCACGCGGCCGAGCTGCCGCTCCCCGTACAGCGCCGCTGAGGGCGGCCCGTCACTCCCAGACGACGACGTTGCGGCGCACCGGGACGGAGCCGGTGTCCGTCGCAAAGAGTTCCGGGGAGCGGGCACGGACGCGTTCGACGTCGTCGAAGACGGCGCGGAGGTGGGTGCGCATGGCGGAGCGGACCAGTGCGGCGTCGCCCGCGAGCACCGCGTCGAAGATCTCGACGTGCTGGGCGGCGAACCCGTCCGGCGAGGCGGTCTCGTAGAGGCCGAGCCGGCGCGCCCGGTCCAGGTGGCCCTTGGCCGAGACGACGGTGGCCCAGGCGCTGCCGTGGCCGCTCAGCCGCAGCAGGGTGTGGTGGAAGGCCTCGTCCAGCTCGAAGAACTCCTCCAGGCCCAGGCCCGGCCGCCGCTGCTCCGCGAGATTGCGGCGCAGCTCCTCGACCAGCTCGGGGTCGAGCTCGGCCGGGAGATCGTCCAGGGCCGCCAGCTCCACGGCCTCCCGCAGGAACTGCGCGTCGGCCACCCGGGCCGGGTCGACGCGGGAGACGAAGGACCCGACCTGCGGAAAGATCTGCACCAGGCCCTCCTGGGCCAGCAGGATCAGGCTCTCCCTGACCGGGGTCCGGCTCACCCCGAGGGACGCCCCGAGCTCGTTCTCGGACAGCGCGGCGCCCGGCGGGAGCTCAAGGGTCAGCACCTTGCGGCGCAGCGTCTCGTAGACGGCGCGGCGACTGGTTCGCTGCCGGTTCGATCGGGCCATGCGCTCATCGTATCGGGGCGCGCCGCTCTCGCCGTCCCGCAGGTCGATCGATGTTTCCAAAGTATTGCGCACCTGTACGACCAATGCTTGTATACCAGTGCTGGTCGACCAGTCGCCCCGGGCGACGTGCACCGTACGCCCGGATCGGCGCAGGCCACCGGCCGCGCTGCGGATTCCGAAGGAGCAAGATTTCTGTGAGCAAGATCGAGCGTGCCGAGGTCTTCGTCGCCTCACCGGGGCGGACTTTCGTCACCCTGCGCATCACCACGTCGGACGGTGTGACCGGCCTGGGCGACGCCACGCTGAACGGCCGCGAGCTGGCCGTGGCGAGCTACCTTCAGGACCACCTGGTCCCCCTGCTGATCGGCAGGGACCCGGCCCGCATCGAGGACATCTGGCAGTACCTGTACCGGGGCGCGTACTGGCGCCGCGGCCCGGTCACCATGACCGCCATCGCCGCCGTCGACACCGCCCTGTGGGACATCAAGGGCAAGGTCGCGGGCCTGCCGGTCTACCAGCTGCTCGGCGGCCGCTCGCGCGACGGCGTCATGGTCTACGGGCACGCCAGCGGCGCGGACACCTCCGCCCTGCTCGACGACGTCGACCGCTTCCTCGGCCTCGGCTACAAGGCCGTACGCGCCCAGGCCGCCGTCCCCGACGTCGGCGGCACCTACGGAGTGCGCAAGGGCAAGGTCTACGAGCCGGCCGCGAGCGCGCTGCCCGAGGAGCAGCCCTGGGACACCGAGGCGTACCTGCGGTTCGCACCCACCTACCTGGAGGCGGTCCGCGAGCGCTTCGGCTTCGGCTTCCACCTGCTGCACGACGTCCACCACCGGCTCACCCCGATCGAGGCGGCCCGCTTCGGCAAGCAGGTCGAGGACTGCCGGCTGTTCTGGATGGAGGACCCGACGCCGGTCGAGAACCAGGAGTCGTTCCGGCTGATCCGGCAGCACACCACGACGCCGCTCGCCGTGGGCGAGGTGCTGAACTCGATCTGGGACGTCCAGCACCTGATCACGGAGCAGCTGATCGACTACGTCCGCACCAGCGTCGTGCACGCGGGCGGCATCACGCACCTGCGCCGCATCTTCGACCTGGCCGCGCTGTACCAGGTCAGGACCGGCTCGCACGGCGCGACCGACCTCTCGCCCGTCACCCTCGCGGCGGCCGTCCACCTCGACACCGCGACCCCCAACTTCGGCATCCAGGAGTACATGGAGCACGCCGACGAGACCGGCGAGGTCTTCCGCAGCGGGGTGACGTTCGCCGACGGCATGCTGCACGTGTCCGAGGAGCCCGGCCTCGGCGTCGAGTACGACGAGAAGGCCGCCGAGCGCTTCCCGTACCAGGCCCGCTACCTGCCCGTCGCGCGCCGCCTCGACGGCTCCGTGCACGACTGGTGACCGCCATGACCTCCCCCGTACTGAACCTGGCCGCCCTGCCCCGCGTCCCGGAGCACCTGCGGCCGCCCGTCGACCCGCGCGAACTCCGGCCCCGCATCGTCCACTTCGGGCTCGGCGCCTTCCACCGGGCGCACCAGGCCCGCTACACCGAGAACGCCGCGCACCGCTCCGGAGAGCCCTGGGGCACCGTCGCCGTCGCCCCGCGTTCGGCCGGTACCGCGGCGGAACTGCGGGCTCAGGACTGCCTCTACTCGCTGACCGAGCTGCGCCCTTCGGACACCAACACCCGGGTGTCCGGGGCGATCGTCGAGGCACTGGGCATGCGGCCCGGCGCCGAACGGCTCGACGCGCTGCTCGCCGCGCCCGACGTCTCCGTGCTGACCCTGACCATCACCGAGAAGGGGTACCACCGGCGCGCGGACACCGGCGCGCTGGACACCGCGGCACCCGCGGTCGCCGCCGACCTCGCGGCGGCGGACACCGCGGCGCTCACCACCGTAGTCGGCCGGATCGCCGCAGGGCTCGCCGCGCGGATGCGCGCCGGCGGAGCCCCCGTCACCGTCGTTTCCTGCGACAACATGGCGGCCAACGGCGCCGCGCTCGGCCGGGTGGTACGCGACTTCGTCACGGCGGCACCGTGGCCGGACCGGCAGGCCGTACTGGACTGGATGGCCGCCTCCGTCGCGTTCCCCTCGACGATCGTGGACCGCATCGTGCCCGCGACCACCGAAGCGGACCGGCAGGCGGCGCGGGCCGCGCTCGGGGTGCACGACGCGCTGCCGGTCGTCGGCGAGCCGTACCGGCAGTGGGTCCTGGAGGACTCCTTCGCCGGCCCGCGGCCCCCGTGGCAGCTGGACGGCGCCCTGTTCGTACCCGATGTCGTGCCGTACCAGCTCACCAAGTTGCGGCTGCTCAACGGCTGCCACTCGGCGCTGGCCTACCTGGGCGCGGCGGCAGGCGCTGCGACCGTCGCCGACGCCATGGCGACCGGCTGGGGCGAACGGCTCGTCCGGTCCCTGTGCGCCGAGATCGCCCCGACGCTGCCCGCCGGCGGCCCCGACCCGGCCGCGTACGCCGAGGACCTGGTCCAGCGGTTCGGCAACCCCGGCATCCGGCACCTGCTGCGCCAGATCGGCTCCGACGGGTCCCTGAAGATCCCGGAACGGTGGCTCGCCGCCCTGCGGACGCTGCGGGCCGCCTCCGCCGCCACCCCGTTGCTCGAACTCGCCCTCGCCGCCTGGGCCAACGCCACCCGTCCCGCCGACGACGGCGGCCAGCTGTTCGGCACGACCGACCCCGCCGCCCCGGCCCTCGGCCGCTGCTGGCAGGAGGGCGCGGACCCCGAGGACACGGTCCGCCGGCTGCTCCACACGCTCGGCGCCGGGGACCTGGCCGCCGACCCCGGTCTGGTCACCGCCGTCACCGCCCGGCTCCCGGCCCTGCGCGCCGGCCGCGTGGAGATCTGACCCGAAACCAGGACAGGCCCACCCCCCGAAAGCCCCGTACCGCCCGCTCCCGCACGGCCAGAGAACAACGGAGTTCCTCATGACGGACACGACGCAGACGGAGCCGAACAGCCCCGCGCGGAGAACGACCCGCGACCTCACCAGGGCAGCCGTATCCGGCTGGCTCGGTACCGCCATGGAGTTCATGGACTTCCAGCTGTACTCGCTGGCGGCCGCCATCGTCTTCAACAAGATCTTCTTCCCCGACGTCAGCCCCGCCATCGGCCTGATCGCCGCCATGGCCACCTACGGCGTCGGCTACGTCGCACGGCTCGCCGGCGCCCTGTACTTCGGCCGGATGGGCGACCGCATCGGCCGCAAGAAGGTCCTCTTCCTCACCATCCTGCTGATGGGCGCCTCGACCACGCTGATCGGCGTGCTGCCCACGTACGGCATGATCGGCATCTTCGCGCCGATCCTCCTGGTGGCACTGCGCCTCATCCAGGGCTTCGGCGCCGGCGCCGAGATCGCCGGGGCGACCGTGATGCTCGCCGAGTACGCCCCCGCCAAGCGCCGCGGGCTGATCTCCTCCCTGGTCTCCCTCGGGACCAACTCCGGCACCCTGGCCGCCTCCGGCCTGTGGGCGGTGCTGCTCGCCGTGCTGAGCGAGGAGCAACTGGTCTCCTGGGGCTGGCGGCTGCCGTTCCTGCTGAGCTTCGCTCTCATGCTCTTCGCCGTCTGGCTGCGCCGGAACCTCAAGGAGAGCCCGGTCTTCGAGGAGCGGGCCGACGTCGTGGACGGCGTGGCGATGTCCCGCGCCGAGGTCGCCACCGCCGTCGCCCACGACACCGTCGAGGAGCAGCAGCAGAGCGTCCTCGAAGCGGGTATCCGCCAGCGCAAGGGCAAGGCGTTCTTCCTCTCCCTGGGACTGCGCTTCGGCCAGGCCGGCAACTCGGGCCTCGTCCAGACCTTCCTCGTCGGCTACATCGCCACCACGCTGGGCGCCGACCGGTCCGTGCCGACCGACGCCATCGTCTGGGGCTCGCTGCTGGGCTTCGCCACCGTGCCGCTGATCGGCCTGCTCGGCGACCGGTTCGGCCGCCGCCCGCTCTACATCGCGCTCACGGTGCTCACCATCGTGCTGGCGTTCCCGGTGCTGCTGCTGATCGCCTCCGGCAGCACGGCCGGCGTCATGGCCGGCATGATCATCGGGCTCAACGTCGGTGTCCTGGGCCTCTTCTCGCTGGAGAGCGTGACCATGGCCGAACTGTTCGGCGCCCGGACCCGCTTCACCCAGCTCGCGCTGGCCAAGGAGATCGGCGGCATCCTCGCCACCGCCATCGGCCCCGTCGTCGCGGCCACCCTCACCGCCGTCACCGGCAGCTGGTGGCCCGTCGCGGCGATGCTGATCGTCTACTCGCTCATCACCCTCGTCTCGATCGTCCTCGCCCCCGAAACGCGCGGGCGCGACCTGGTGCGTCTGGAGGACGCCGTATGAAGTCTGTTGTCGTGCACGGTCCCGGTGACCTCCGGATCGACGACCGTCCGGACCCCGTACCGGGCCCCGGCGAGGTGCTGCTCGCCATGGAGTGGGGCGGCATCTGCGGCTCCGACATCGGCTACTGGAAGCACGGCGGAACCGGTACGGCCGTCCTCAAGGACCCGCTGGTGCTCGGCCACGAGGTCGCCGGCCGGATCGCCGCCCTCGGCGCCGGCGTCACCGGCCTGGCGGCGGGCCTGGCGGTCACCGTCCACCCGGCCACCCCGGTCGGCGGCGAGCCGCTGCCCGAGCGGCTCGCCGGCCGGACCAACCTCCACCCCCGCATCCGCTACTTCGGGTCGGCCGCCTTCCATCCGCACACCGACGGCGGATTCAGCGAGTACCGGGTGGTCCGCGCGGCCCAGATCCGGCCGCTGCCGGAGAACGTGTCCACCGAACACGGCGCGCTCGCCGAGCCGTTGGCCGTCGCCCTGCACGCCGTGCACCGGGCCGGGGACGTCCGCGGGAAGACCGTACTGGTCAACGGGGCCGGGCCGATCGGCTCCCTGGTGGTGGCCGCGGCGAAGCACCGCGGTGCCGGCACGGTGATCGCCGCGGACCTCTCCGCCTCCTCCCTCGCGGTGGCGCGGGCGATGGGCGCCGACGAGACGGTCGACCTCGGGCAGGGCGCCGCACTCCCCGACGACGTGGAGCTGGTCTTCGAGGCGTCCGGCGCCCCGGCCGCGCTGGGCCCCGTCCTCCGGGCGACCGCTCGCGGCGGCACGCTCGTCCAGGTCGGCAACCTCCCCGGCGCGGCGGCGCCCGCGGCCCTCGGCGACCTCGTCACGCGCGAGATCACCTGGGTCGGCTCGTACCGCTTCGCCGAGGAGATCGACGACGCGCTCGAAGCCATGCGGCAGGGCCTCGACGTGTCGCCCGTCATCAGCCACCGCTTCGGGCTGGCGGAGGCGGGCCGGGCGCTGGCCGTCGCCGCCGACCGTTCGAGCGGCAGCAGCAAGGTCATGCTCCGTCTGGACCTGCGGACTCCGGGTCGGTGAACGCCCGGGAGTCCGGGGAGGCCCGCGGGCCGGGCAGCCGGGGTGCCACGTTCACGTAGTCGTGGGCGGCCGTGGAGAGCAGCAGCACGGTCAGCGTCGTGATGCCGTAGACGGATCTGCGGAGCAGCCGCTCCAAGGTGCGCATGGCCTCCTGGTGCCGCCCGTCGGCCGGGGCCGTGCCATCGTCCGGCTCCTCGTCGCTCTGTACCTCGGCGTTCAGCGGCATGTCGTGGCTGCTCGCCTCGTACAGGCGTGACATGCCGGAGAGCCGGGCTCTGAGCCGGGCTCTGAGCCGGGCTCTGAGCCGGCTAGGACGCGGACGGCGTCCAGTCCCCCAGCCAGTCGACGATCTCGTACGCGGTCGCCTGTTGGTCCGTCAGCTGGGGGCGGTCCGCACCGGCGGGTCCCGCGCCCGGCCCGGTGTTGGCGTATTCGGCGAAGCGGTCGTCCTTCCAGGAGAAGCCGCCCATGTCCGTCCAGGGGGCGGTCTTCACCGCGGCGCTCAGACGGGTGTTACGGACGACGGCCTGGGGGTCGAGGGTGGCGTCGCCGCCCGCGTGCCAGGGCCGTCCGAGGTAGTGGCTGCGGTCGCCGACGCCGCCCTCGACGACCGAGTCGTTGATGAGGAAGCCCTTGTTCCCGGCGGCCGTGGACGGCGCGGTGACATACCCGGCCGACGTCCCGTCCCAGCGCTTCTTCAAGGTGAGGACGGACCGGTCGAGCACGGCGGTGGCCCGGCCGAAGACGAAGTCGACGTTGCCGACGACGGTGGACCGGTCGACGTACACCCGCCCGCGCTTGTCCTTCGAAGCGGTGTCGAGGAGCAGGGTGTCCTGGTCGCCCTTGACGACGATCTGCCGGAGCAGCACCTTGTCGGCCGCGGTACGCAACGCGACCGCCTGGTGGCCCTCCTGGCCCTGATGGGCGGCCTCGTCGAAGTCGTTGCTGACGGTGAGGTTGCGCAGCTGGAAGTCGTCGGCCTCCACGGCGAGCGTGGCGCTGCCGGAGGTGCCGTACGTACCGCCGCCCGGCTTGGCCGTCCCCGCCGACCGCCCCTCGACGATCTGCGCGTCCGCCGCGGTCGCTCCGGTGCCCTGGATCGTGACGTGCGGCTTGTTCGCCGGCACCTGCACCGCCTCCCGGTACGTTCCCGGCTTGACGGCGATGACGGTCCGCGAGGTGTTGCCGGACGGCACGGCGTCCACGGCGGCCTGCACGGTGCGGTACTGCCCGCTGCCGTCCGCGGCGACGGTGAGGGTGGTGGCCGCGGAGGCCGCCTTGGCGCCCAGCGTGGCGCGCGGCCCGGAACCGGACTTCACGAGACCGGGCACATCGGCGGCAGGGTCGAGCGTGTACGGGTAGTACGTCCTCGGGTCGAAGGCCGCTCCCCCGCTCTCGTTGCGCCCCTCGGTGCCCTTGAAGACGTTGCCGCGCTGCACGAGCGGGGCGGAGGCGACCTTGATCTCCTTGCCCTTGGGATCCATCGTGATCGCGCCGTCGACGACGATGACGTACGGCTCGGCGGCGGTGGCGTATTTCTCCAGGTCGGCGAGCGACCGTACGGTGACGGTCTTCCCGTCCCGCCCGCCGTAGGTGCCGTTCTGGCCGAGCGCGTTCACGGAGGCGAAGCCGTCCGCCGCCTCTCCGGCCCGGGCGGGTGCCGCCGCGGCGGTCCGCCCGGCGCCGCCGGTGCCCTCCACCGCTTCCGCGCCCGTCGCACCGAAAGCGCCGAAGGCACCGCCGCAGGCGAGGCCCGTGGCGACGAGCACGCCCAGCGGTACGCCCGCTCCCAGGCCCCACCCGGCACCGGTTCCGCGCCGCCCGTGCCGTCCCTTGCGCGCACGAAGTGTTCTGTCGCGTTGTGTGGTCATTCCCCGGCCTCTCCCGAAGTCGCTTGTCGGCTCTCTTCGGGCGGTGGTCGCCGGTGAGGCGGGAAAGGTTGCCGGGTGGGCGGGCCGGTGCCGGTTCCGGTATTAGAACGGCATCCGGCCGCGGGCGCGCCGACCCGCCGACCCACTGCGGCCCACGGCCTTGGAACTGCTGCTGAAGGGCTTGCTGAGGGCCCGGCCCAGGAGGCCGGGGGCCTTGCCGCCGGCCCGCGACCCGGCGTGCAGCGTGCGCTGGGTGCCACGCTGCGGGTGCCGGGACAGCCGGGGCACCAGGAAGGCCAGGACTGCCAGAACGACGCATACGGCGACTATGCCGAGAATCATCATGGAGGCTCCTTGGTCGAGGCGTATGTCCCGTGTGCCCCGCAAGGCCCGGCCCATGCGGCGCGGTCACTGCCGTACGGCACCGGCAAGCCATCCGCAGCCGGCCCACGGGGACCGCGACGCGGCGAGTCAGCGCGCGAACTTCTCGATGGCCGCCGGCGTGACGGGGGTGAAGAAGTTGACGAGATTGCCGTCCGGGTCGCGGAACAGCAGTGCCCGGTTGCCCCAGGGCATGGTGGTGGGCTCGTTGACGAAGTCGGTGACGAAGCCCGTCAGGTTCCGGTGCACACGGTCCACGTCGTCGACGAGAAACTCGATGATCACGCTGTGGTTGGCCGCCGGGCGGGCGGAGTCCGGCGCGAACAGGTCGACGGTGCGGGAGCCGGCGATCGCGAGGGTGGCGTACTGAGTCCCGATTTCGGCGAACTCCTCGGTGGCCCAGGTCGCCGCCACCCCCGTGGCGCGCTCGTAGAAGTCGACGAGGCGTGCGACGTCGCCGGTGATGATGCGGATCGAGACGAAGTTCATGGGTTCTCCTCGGCAGTGCTGAAGTCGTGCGCTCCGCAGGCTAGGAGAGATAGGGGACAGAATCGGTCCAGTATGCGCCGTACGCTGGGCACATGCCCCGACCCACCGGCCGCGTACTGACACTCCTGGAGCTGCTGCAGTCGGGCGGCACCCGCACCATGGCCGAGCTCGCCGACCGGCTCGGCGTCGACGGGCGCACCGTGCGGCGGTACGTGGACCACCTGCTCGACCTCGACGTGCCCGTGGAGTCGGTGCGCGGCCGCTACGGCGGGTACCGGCTCGCCCCCGGCTACCGCCTGCCGCCGCTCATGCTCGGCGACGACGAGGCGCTGGCCGTACTGCTCGGCCTGGAAGCCGGCCGGCGAACGGGGCTGACGACCGCGGAGCACACGGCGAGCGAGACGGCCGCGGCCAAGATCCGGCGCGTGCTGCCCCGGCACATCGCCCACCGGCTCGACGCGCTGCTGGAGTCCATCGCCTTCACGGACCGGCCCGGCGAGTTCGACACCCCGGACGCCGAGGTCCTGCTGACCCTCGCCGACGCGGTGCGCCACTGCCGGCCGGTCGCGATCCGGTACACCGACCGTACGGACCGCCGCAGCGAGCGGACGCTGCACGCGTACGGGATCGTCGCCCACGCGGGCCGGTGGTACGTCACGGGCAGGGACGCCGGGGTCGGCGAGGACCGGACCTTCCGCCTCGATCGCATCGCGGACGCGCGGCCCCTGCCCGGATCGTTCGAGGTGCCGGAGGGGCCGGGCCCGGCCCAGCGCGTGCTGTCAGGGTTCGCCACGGCCGAGTACCGGCACGAGGTGACCCTGCGGATCCAGGGGACAGCCGAACAGATCCGCACCCGTCTTCCCGCCGGTGTCGCGACCCTGGAGGAGCTGGAGCCCGCGACGGGCGAGGAACTGGAGGCCGCGGCGGGCGAGAGCGGGACGCCCGGGTCCTGGCTGCGCGTCGAGATTCGGGCGGAGCGGCTCGACTGGGTGCCGCCCGTACTCGCCGCGCTCGACCTGCCCTTCGTCATCGAGCGCCCCGCCGAACTCCGCGACCGCGTCCTCGCCCTCGCCGACCGCCTCGCACACCGCGCCCGCCAAGGCTGAGCGGGGGACGCGTTGGTGTCTTGCCGAGAGACGCATGGGCGCCTCACATGTGGGAAGCGCGCCACAGAGTGTGTTCGCGTGAGACGGCGTCCTCGGCGTTGGCCACGAAGGTCGCCCATTCCGCCTCGGTTTCCGGGCGTTGGGCGCGGAAGGCGATCGTCGCCAATTCGTGCCGGGCGACGGCGTACGCGACGGCGAGGGTCTTGTGCTGCTTGGTCTGCACCCACGCGGTGCCGCCCGCGGCGAGCGCCGCGCACACACCGAGCAGGTCCACGTCGATGACGCCCGTCACCTTCGCGACGCCCGCGCAGACCCCGAGCAGTTCGAGGACCGTGAGAGCGAGCGCCCACACCGTGCTCCGGCGCTCGTTCCACCGCGACTTGGTGCCGTACCACTCACGCTGGCCCTCGATGCGTTCGTGCAGGTAGATCGCCCGGCGTTCCTCCAGGGGCAGCCGGCGCACCCGCATCATCCCGTTGGTGACCTGCTCCGGGGTGCCCCCGTCGGGGACGAGCCAGGCGGCCTCGACATCGGCCTCGATCTCGGCGAACCGGGTCAGCAGCAACTCGGCGGCGGCTTCGTCCTCGGTCTCCTCGGTGCCCATCGGGCTGCCGCCGACCATATAGCGCCAGGTGAGTGTCTTGGCGGACTCGGCGACCGCGCGCCCCTCGTACCAGATGCGGTCCGGACGTTCCTTGAGCAGATACACCTCGGTGACCACGGCCGCGCAGAACGCCACCACCGATCCGGCCGCTGCGACGTCCGCGCCGTTGACCTGCCAGCTGAACACCCCTAGCGCGGCCGCCGCGATCAGCGCCCCCAGCTGGCACTTGGTCGCCAGCAGATAACGCCGTTGTCCTCGCATGGAGTTGACGTCGGCGGCCCTGAAGAGTGCCGGAAAGTCCTCGTATGCAGGCATGGTCCCCCGTTCGATGTCCCGTCCTACTTACCCGGCTTCCGCTCGAAGCTCTTGCCGTTCCAGGTGAAGGTGCGCTCGACCCGCAACGAAGGGCAGCAGAAAGGGTCGTCAGGAGTGTAGGCGGCGAGGTTGAGCGTCACGGACTTCCCGGAGAAAGAGACGCCGCCTACCCTCGGTCCAGGGCCGTTCGCCTTCTCCCCGGCGCTGAGAAGCACCCCGATACGCCGCGGGGCCTCCGGCGGCGACGAACCGTCGTACACCTCCAACTGCTGCGGGTAGGTGGAGGCCTGGTGGCGGCAGGTGAACCAGACGAAGGCGTCGGGCACTCCCGTACCGCGTACGTCGGCGAACCGGGTGTCCAGGATCTCGACCCCTTCGTTGCCCGCGCCGGTGCAGTCGATGTCGTCGATCACGGTGGCCCAGTCCGTGTCCGCCAGTGGCGTCGCTCCGGGCGAGCCGGGCTCATCCGACGAGGGCTTCCCGCCGGTGGCCTCCGTGGTGCGGGAGTGGTCCTTGCCCTTCGCGTCGCCGCCCTCCTCGGAGCCACCGCAGCCGGCGACGAGCAGGGTCGCGAGCAGCGACAGGAGAACGGACAGGCACAACAGAAGTGGACGGCCCAGGGGCCGCCGGACACTGGGCCTGACACTGGGAACGGAGCGCGTCATCGTCTGCTCTCCTCGGTCGAGTGCGGCTGGAGCGGTAGGACCGGTTGGTCGCGGATGCGCGAGGGGTCGGCGCAGATCTGTGCGGCGACGCCGGTGGCGCCGGTCAGTTCGGGGGTGTTCCGTGTGCGGTGCAATGCCTTGCCGACCAGGCGGCACAGGTGCCGTTCGGTGCTGCCCCGCCACAGCCGCACCGCCCCGTCCGCACCGCCGCTGACCAGCCGGGTACCGTCCGGGGACCAGCTCAGGGCCGTGACGCGCCCGTCGTGCGCCTTCTCCCTGAGCTGTGGCGGGGCGTCCCGGCGCGGCTCCCACCAGCGGATCGTCCCCGCACCGTCGCCCGCGGCCAGCCGCGTGGAGTCCGGGGACCAGGCCAGCGCCTCGACGGAGCTGTCACCGGAGGTCAGAACGTCCGGCAGTGGTTTACCGGTCTCGCCGTCCCACAACCGGATAGTGCCGTCCACGCCACCGACGGCGATCAGCTTGCCGTCCGGCGACCAGGCCATGCTGCGCCCCAGATGCGGGGACTCCTTCGGCGCGGCACCCCAGGGCTGCCCGCTCGCCGCGTCCCAGAGGTGCAGCGAGCCATCGGGCAGCACGGCGGCCACGTGCCGGCTGTCCGGGGACCAGGCCACGGAGCGCGCCCCCCGCCCGGTTTCCTCCGCCCCTCGGGTGGCGTCCCGCGGCTGACGGCGCACGGGCTTTCCGGTGGTGGCGTGCCAGATCCGGACCGTACCGTCGCGCGTCCCGGAGGCGACACGCGTCCCGTCCGGGGACCAGGCAGCGGCGGTGGCACCGCCGCTGCCCCACCAGTGCGCGCCGGTGTCCGCACCGCCGGGCAGCGTACGTGGCAGCAGACCGTCGTGCCCCACTCTCAGCAGACGACGCCCCTTCGGGTCCCACGCGACGGCCGTGACGTCGTCGCCCGCCCGGCGCCGCCGCTGCGGGCTGTCGAGGACAGGTTTTCCCGTACGGGGATCCCAGACCCACACGGTGCCGTCGCCACTGCCGCCGGCGATGTGACGGCCGTCCGGCGACCAGGCCACGGAGCTGATGGCCTCGGTGGGGCCGGACAAGCGGGCCTCGGGGGGTGGCGGGGGTGCGACCTCCCACACGCGCATGACGGACCTCGCCGGCCCGTTCTGACCGTCCGACGCGTCGCTGACGAACGTGCCCGCGAGGAAACGGCCGTCGGGAGACCAGGCGAGTCCGCCGGTGAGCGAGCGGCTGCTGTCGCGGCCGAGTGCCGGGCCGACCGGTTCGCCGGTGTCCGGATCCCACAGCCGGAGGGTGCCGGCGAAGTCGGCCGCGGCCACCCGAGTGCCATCGGGTGACCAGCTGATCTCACTGACCCCGTCGCCGAGCCGGTCGGACGAAGCGGCCGTGACCTTCCCCGTACGCCCGTCATGCCAAGTGATGCGCCCGTCCCTGCTCCCGACGGAGATACGACGGCCGTCCGGCGACCAGGCCGGCCTCATGTACTCGCGCCCCGCCCGCGCGGTCCACAGCAGCCTGCCCCGTCGTACGTCCCAGACCTTGAGGGACTCATAGGCGAGGGAGCACAGGAACCTGCCGTCGGGCGACCAGGAAAGGCTGTAGATCCTCTCCGATGACCGCGACCGGGGCAGCGGATCCTTCACGAGCGGTCGGCCGGTCCCGACACTCCACAGGCTGACGCCGTCCCGGCCCGAGGCCACGGCGAGCGTGTCCCCCTTCCGGGAGAACTCCATGGCGGTGACGATGGTGTAGTCGTCCGGCAGCGCGTACGGCCCTGCGGTGATCTTGCCGGAGGCGCTGTCGCGCACGGCGTAAGACGGCGGGCCGTACGTGGATTCCCTGCGGGCCAGCAGCATCGACCGGCCGTCCCCGCTCCACCGGACCGAGCTGAGCCGCAGCCGATCGAATGTGAGCTCGGCCGGCTTCCGGTACGGGACGGCGGCCCTGCCCTCCCGCACGTTCCAGCGGGCCACTCCCCCGACCGTGTCGGCCACCCAGATCCGCGAACCGTCCGGGGACCATCGCACCGAAGCGTCGAAGAAGCCCTGCGCCGGAACCTCACCGACCAGCCGCGCCTGCCACGAGTCGAGGCCGCGTACCGCCGCCGCGAACGCGGCACGGGCCTCGGGGAGGGGCGGGGTGACGCGCTGTTCCGCGGCGATGGCGTAGGCAAGCGCCGCGTACGGGTCGGTGGCGTTGCGGGACTGCGCGGCGTACTGGCGGACCTCGGCCAGCGCCGTCTGCTCCCGGGCCGTGTTCCGCTGCTGCACAGCGGTGACGGCGGCGAGAGCGGCGATGACGGCGAGGGCCGCCAGGACGGCGGTCGTCAGCAGCACGTGGCGCCGCGACCTGCGGTGCTGGCGGATGTCCTCGCCGATCAGCTTGTCCTTGGCGATGCCGTGCAGGGGGGCCGCCAGCGTGGCCACCGCGGTGCGGAACTCCGGGTCGCGCAGCGACAGTTCCGGCCTGGTGCGGGCCCACCCCAGGAGCACCGCGTTGGGCTCCTCCCGGAAGCGGCCCGACAGGCATCTCGGCAGTGCGGTCGTGCGCCGCCAGTCAAAGTCGCCGAGGGCCGCGTCCCAGGCCATCCCGGGTGGCTGACGGCTGCCGTCGGGGGGCGGGTCGGTGAGGACGATCACGAGGTTGTCGACGCCCCGGTGGGTGCACCAGTACTCGACCTCCTGCTCGACCCAGGGCGCCCGGGCGGACTGCTCGCAGGCCAGGAGAACGAAGAAGCGGGACGCGTCCATCGCTTCCCGGAGGGAACTCCACAGCTGGGAGCTCGCGGCCAGGCTGCCCTCGTCGCGGAAGACCCGCAGGGCACGCAGCCGATACCACGGTTTGGCGAAGGCGTGCAGGCCGTGCTGGAGGCCGCGGGCCACGTCACCGTCGGCGGCCCTGCTGTAGGAGATGAACGCGTCGTACGCGTACCCGTCCTCGGGCTCCCGCGGCTCCTGGGGCACGGCAGGGGGCCCGCCGCCGGATAATCGGCGTGGGGCCAGGAAACGAGGGACCCTCACCACGGTGCCAGACTCCCGGAAGCCGCTGTACGCGTCCAACCACTTCGATGCTGACGACACAGATTGGCAGAGGGGGACGGAAGGGGGAAGAGGGCCGTGCGGGGTTCCGGCAGCGCACCGTCCGGCTCCGCCCCTGCCCATGCAGGAGCGGAGCCGGACGGTATGCCTCGTACAAGCCGGGCCGCCGGACGGCCCGAGAGGGGTCAGCCGCCGATGCCCTTCGGGTTGAGGTGGGCGATCCGGCCGCTCTCGGTACCGTCCGAGGGGTCGATGACGCAGTCGATGAGGGCCGGCGTGCGCGCCGCCAGGGCCTCGCGCAGCGCGGCGGCGACCTCGGCGGGCGTCGTCGCCCGGTACCCCTTGCCGCCGAAGGCCTCGATCATCACGTCGTGGCGGGCCTGGAGGGCGGTCGGGGCCGGGTCGTCGGTCGGTGAGGCGCCGTCGCCCCGGTAGACACCGCTGTTGTTGAAGACGAGGGTGACGATGGGGAGGCGGTAGCGGCAGATGGTCTCCACTTCCATGCCGCTGAATCCGAAGGCGCTGTCGCCCTCCAGCGCGACGACCGGTTCGCCGGTCTCGACGGCGGCCGCGATGGCGTAGCCCATGCCGATGCCCATGACGCCCCAGGTACCGCTGTCCAGCCGGCGGCGCGGGGACGACATGCCGATGGCGCTGCGGGCGAGGTCGAGTGTGTTGGCCCCTTCGTTGACGAGGTAGGTGCGCGGGTTCTCCGCCAGCACGTCGCGGATCGCCTGCAGGGCGCCCATGAACTTCATGGGGCTCGCGGTCCTGGCGGCTTCGAGGCGCTTGGCCATCTTGGCGACGTTCTGTTCCGTGCGGGCGGCGAGTTCCTCCCGCCACTGGCCCGGTACCGCGATCCGGCCGGGCTTGCTCCGCTCGGTGAGCGCCTCCATGACCGAGCCCACGTCACCGACGAGGGGCGCCGCGATGGGCTGGTTGCTGTCCATCTCGGCGGCGGCGATGTCGACCTGGACGAACTTGGCGTCCGGACTCCACTGCGGCGCCTCGCCGTGTCCGAGGAGCCAGTTGAGCCGCGCGCCGACGAGCATCACCACGTCGGCGCGGCGCAGGGCGAGGGACCGGGCGGTGGCCGCCGACTGCGGGTGGTCGTCGGGCAGCAGGCCCTTGGCCATCGACATCGGCAGGTAGGGCACTCCGGTGGCCTCGATGAACTCGCGGATCTGCGCGTCCGCCTGTGCGTAGGCGGCCCCCTTGCCCAGGACGACCAGCGGCCGTTCGGCGTTGGCGAGGAGGTCGATCGCGCGGTCGACGGCTTCGGGTTCGGGCAGCTGGCGCGGCGCGGGATCGACGGGGGCCCACAGCGAGGCCGCGCCCTTCCCGGCGTCGATGACCTCGCCCAGGACGGCGGCGGGGATGTCGAGGTAGACGCCGCCGGGACGGCCGGAGACCGCGGTGCGGATGGCGCGGGCGATGCCGCGGCCGATGTCCTCGGCGCGGTGGACGCGGTACGCCGCCTTGGCGAAGGGCCTGGCCGCCGCCAGCTGGTCCATCTCCTCGTAGTCGCCCCGCTGGAGGTCGACCAGGTGCCGTTCGCTGGACCCGGAGATCTGGACCATCGGGAAGCAGTTCGTGGTGGCGTTGGCGAGCGCCACGAGGCCGTTGAGGAACCCCGGAGCGGACACCGTCAGGCAGATGCCGGGCTTCTTCGTCAGGAATCCGGCCGCGGCCGCGGCGTGCCCGGCATCGCTCTCGTGCCGGAAGCCGATGTAGCGGAGCCCTTCGCGCTGGGCGAGGCGCGCCAGGTCGGTGATCGGGATGCCGACCACACCGTAGAGGTTCTGCACCCCGTTGAGTTTGAGCGCGTCGACGACCAGATGGATTCCGTCGGTGAGGGTGGCCGGGGCGTCGTCGGCACCCCCGTTCGCCGTTTCCGGGATGGCTGCGTCGGTCATGGTCAGGATCCTCCCTGGACGGTTGCGCTCTGAGTCGTACGTCAGTACGTCATGGAACTCGCGGGCACTCGGGCATGCGGTTGTCTCCGGCCGCACCCGGGCGGGTGTGCGTGCGGCACGGGGGCGCACTGCACGCACACCCGTCGGTCGTTCGCCGGCCCTGCCCGTCGGGCGGCTCGCGGCCGTCAGACCGCTTCGCGGCTGATGGGCTGCGGGTTGGGGGTGATGCCCCGGGCTCTGGGCCGGCCCGGCTGGCTCAGCGTGAGGGCGACCAGCGCCGAGGCCATGGAGATCACACCCGCGAGGGCGTAGGCGCCGTAATAGCCCCAGGATTCGACCACTATCGCGCCCATGCCGCCGCCGAAGAGACCGCTGACCAGCTTGCCGCTGTAGACGATGCCGTAGTTGGTGGCGTTGTAGTTCTCACCGAAGTAGTCCGGCGTGAGGGCCGCGAACATCGGGAAGAACGCGCCGCCGCCGAATCCGGAGAGGAAGGCGAAGGCCAGGAACAGCCACTCGTTGTGCGTCTTGCCGGCCCAGATGACACCGAACTGGGCCAGGCCCAGGATCACGATGATGTACACCAGGGTCTGCTTGCGGCCCAGCATGTCGGACAGCCAGCCGGTGATCGCCCGGCCGACGCCGTTGACGACGGACATGACGCCCATGGAGGACGCCGCCACCAGCGGCCCGAAGCCGACGTCCTTGGCGAAGGCGACCTGGAAGGAGATGCCGAAGATCGACACACCGCCGCACATCACCAGGCTGAACCACATCAGCGGGAGCCGACCGGTCTTCATGGCTTCCTTGGGCGTGTACTGCCGCACCGCCGGCGGGTTCTTCTGGAGGCTGCGGGTGTTCTTCGGCGCGCTGGCGTACGTCAGCGGGTCGACATGGCTCGGCCACCAGTTCTTCGGCGGATCCTTGAAGAAATAGGCGCAGACGGCCACGATCACCAGCACGTACACGCCGATGAGGTCCAGCACCTCGTTGTAGTTGCTGGTGTCGAAGGCGTAGTTGAAGATGAAGATGAAGGGCAGCGCGCCATAGGCGAAGCCGCCGTTCACGAATCCCGTCTTCGCTCCGCGCCGTTCCGGGAACCACTTGCCCACCATGTTGATGCACGTGGCGTACACCAGGCCGGAACCGATGCCGCCCACCACACCGAAGCCGAGGATGGCGAGCCACACGTTGTCCATGTGCGACAGGCTCGCGAAGCTGATGAGGTTCAGCACCGCGCCGATGTACATGGCACTCCTGGCGGTGAGGATGCCCCGCTCCCGCAGCCAGCCGGCCGGGAAGGCGATGCCCGCCTGGGAGAAGACCCAGATGCTGAGGATCCAGAAGGTGTCCGTCTGGCTCCAGCCGTGGGCGTGCCCGAGTGTGTCCTCCGCCGATCCATAGGCGTACTCCGACACGCTGATGGCCATCATCGCGATCCACGGAAGGTAGACCATCAGCTTGCGCGAGTGACCGAGGATGTCCCGGTCCGTCTCGCCCAGTCGGTATACGCGTCCTCTGCTGTCCGTGACTTCCCGGTACGCCGTCGTTGGCCCACCGGGGACTTGCTGCCGTTCTGAGGTCATGTTGTCCCCTTGGCATTGAGAAGAACCCGAACTGCGCCTCCTGTCTCACCCCTTCCTTCCTCCACGCGGCCGTGGTGGCGGCCGCTGCGTCCGCGTACGGACCCGGCGTCCTAGAGCAGTCCTGCCGCGCGTGCCCAGCGGTACTTCGCGCCCAGCGCCGCCACCGGCTTCTCCGTGGTGTAGGGGTAGGCGACGACACCGTGCTCGAAGAGGTACTGGCAGGCCTCCTCGACCTCGACGTCGCCCGCGAGCGACGCCACCACCGGCTTCTCGATCCCCTTCTCCCGCGCCTCGGCCACGACTTTCGCCGTCAGCTCGGCGAAGACCATCGGCGGGGTGACGATCGTGTGCCAGTAGCCCAGTACGAGCGCGTGGATACGGGGGTCGTCCAGGCCGAGCCGGATGGTCGCTTCGTAGGTGGCGGGCGGCTCGCCCCCGGTGATGTCGATCGGGTTGCCGGCGGCGCCGAAGGGCGGGATGAAGCCGCGGAACGCCTCGTCGAGGTCCGGCGGGATCTCCATCAGCGACAGCCCGTTGTCGACGATGGCGTCCGAGAGCAGCACGCCGGAGCCGCCGGCCCCCGTGATGATGACGACGTTGTCGCCCTTCGGTGCGGGCATGACGGGGAGTGCCCGGGCGTACTCCAGCATCTCGTTCAGTCCGGGCGCGCGGATCACGCCCGCCTGGCGCAGCACGTCGTCGTAGACGGCGTCGTCGCCGGCGAGTGCGCCCGTGTGCGAACCGGCCGCCTTGGCTCCCGCGCTGGTCCGCCCGGCCTTGAGCACCACGACCGGTTTCTTCGGCACGGTGGCGCGGGCCGCCTCGACGAACGCGCGGCCGTCCTTGAGGTCCTCCAGGTGCATGGCGATGCACTGGGTGTGGGGGTCCTCGCCGAAGTAGGTCAGCAGGTCGTCCTCGTCCACGTCGGACTTGTTGCCGAGGCCGACGATGGCCGAGACGCCGGTCTTCGTGGTGCGCGCGAAGCCCAGGATGGCCATGCCGATGCCGCCGGACTGCGAGGTGAGGGCGACGCCGCCCTTCACGTCGTACGGGGTGCAGAAGGTGGCGCACAGGTCCTGCCACGGCGAGTAATAGCCATAGATGTTCGGGCCCAGCAGGCGTACCCCGTGCTCCTCGGCGATGTCCACGATCCGCTGCTGCAGCGCGTGCTCGCCGGTCTCCGCGAAGCCGGAGGGGATGAGCACGGCGTTGGGGATGCCCTTGCGGCCCACCTCCTCAAGAGCCGCGGGCACGAACTTCGCCGGGATGGCGAAGACCGCCACGTCGACGTCGCCCGGCACGTCGGTCACGGACTTGTACGCCTTGCGGCCCAGGATGTCGTCGGCCTTGGGGTTCACCGGGTGGATCTCGCCGGGGAAGCCGCCGTCGATGAGGTTGCGCATCACCGAGTTGCCGATCTTTCCCTGCTCGTTCGAGGCACCGATGACGGTGACCGACCGCGGCTCCATCAGCCGCCGCATCGCCCCGAGGATCTCCTCGCGGGTGTAGCGGCGCCGCTCGGCGGGCTGCTCGTCGGTGAGCAGGATGCGTACGTCGGCGGCGATCACCCCGTCCTCCGTCGCGAAGACCGGGTTGAGGTCCACCTCGGCGATCTCGGGGAAGTCGGCGGCCAGTTGGGAGACCTTGACGATGAGTCCGGCGAGCGCCTCCCGGTCGACGGCCTTGCCGCCGCGCACGCCGTTCAGTACGTCCGCCGCCTTGATCGAGTCGAGCATCGACAGCGCGTCGTCGTGGCCGGCCGGGGCGAGGCGGAAGGTGATGTCCTTGACCACCTCGACCAGCACACCGCCGAGCCCGAAGGCGACGACCTTGCCGAAGGTGGGGTCGGTGACGGCACCGACCAGCACCTCCTGACCGGCCGGCACCATCTGCTGCACCTGCACGCCGGTGATGCGGGCCGCCGGGTCGTACGCCTTCGCGTTGGTGACGATCTCGGTGAACGCGGCGCGCACCTCCTCCACCGAGGCCACGCCGATGCGTACCCCGCCCGCGTCCGTCTTGTGCAGGATCTGCGGGGAGACGATCTTCATGGCGACCGGGAAGCCGATGCGGTCCGCCAGGGCCACCGCCTCGTCGGCGGTCGTCGCCAGCTCCTCGGCAGGTGTCGGGATGGCGTAGGCGTCGGTGATCCGCTTGCCTTCGGGGGCCGTCAGGGCCGTACGCCCCTCAGCCCGGGCCGCGTCCAGTACCTCGCGCACGGCCTTCGTGTCGAACGTCATGGGTCAGATCACTCCGTTCGCCTTGAGCAGCGCCAGTTCCTCTTGGGAAAGCCCGAGTTCGCTCCCGTACACCTCTTCGTTGTGCTCGCCGAGCAGCGGCGAAGAGGTGATCTCCACCGGGGAGTCGGAGAGCTTCATGGGCGAGCCGACGGTGGTGAAGGTGCCGCGCTCGGGGTGCTCGACCTGGACGATCATGCCGTTGGCGGCCAGCGACTCGTCCTCGATGATCTCCTTGGTGGAGAGGATCGGACCGCACGGGATGTTGTGGGCGTTGAGCGCCCCCAGCACCTCCCACTTGGGCAGCGTGGCCGACCACTCCTCGATCAGCTGGAACATCTTGTCCAGCTTCGGCAGCCGCGCCTCCGGGGTGTTCCAGTCCGGGTCCTCGGCCAGCTCGGGCCGGCCGATGAGCTTCGCGAGCGGCTCCCAGCCGACCGGCTGCACGATGACGTAGACGTAGTCGTTGGGGCCGCCGGGCGCGCACTTGACGGCCCAGCCAGGCTGTCCGCCGCCGGAGGCGTTGCCCGAGCGCGGCACTTCCTCACCGAAGTCGTCGTTCGGGTACTCGTTCAACGGGCCGTGGGCCAGCCGCTGGTGGTCGCGCAGCTTCACGCGGCACAGGTTCAGCACCGAGTGCTGCATGGCCACCGTCACCCGCTGCCCGCGCCCGGTCCTCTCGCGCTGGAGGAGCGCCGCGAGGATGCCGGTCACCAGATGCACGCCGGTGCCCGAGTCGCCGATCTGCGCGCCGGTGGCCGTGGGCGGGCCGTCCTCGAAACCGGTGGTGGACATGGAGCCGCCCATTGCCTGGGCGACGACCTCGTACGCCTTGTAGGAGGTGTACGGGCCCTCGCCGAAGCCCTTGATGGAGGCGAAGACCAGTCGCGGGTTGATCTGTTTGATGCGGTCCCAGGTGAACCCCATCCGGTCGACCGCGCCAGGCCCGAAGTTCTCGACCATCACGTCGCTGCGCCGGATCAGCTCGGTGAGCAGCTCCTTGCCGCGGTCGGTCTTGGTGTTGAGGGTGATGCTGCGCTTGTTGCAGTTCAGCATCGTGAAGTAGAGGGAGTCGACGTCCGGGACGTCCCGCAGCTGCTTGCGGGTGATGTCGCCGCTCGTCGCCTCCACCTTGATCACGTCGGCGCCGAACCAGGCCAGCAACTGCGTGGCGGAGGGGCCTGACTGTACGTGCGTCATGTCGAGGACGCGTACGCCGTCGAGTGCCTTGGTCGTCACTGTGGTCACCTCACTTGTCCGTGGTGGGTCCGTGGTTCCGGGACACAGGCGTGCGGGTCGCACCGGATGTTCGGGGTGGCGGCCTGTGTGACCGGAGGAAAGAGCGCAACGAACCTCCTCGCCGTGGCTGCCCGGCGTGCGGGCCGACTGGCCGTACGACTGCGGGGCCCAGAGCAACGAATACTGTATGCAATACGTGGGTGTCCAGGGCCGCGCGGGAAGTTCCAGGTGTGACGCAAGGGGCGTACCACGTCCGGTGACTTCGCATCAGATCGCGTTACCTCGAGGGGGGTTCGCAGCCGAGCACCGAAGGAATACTGTATGCAATCAGCACGGCGGACGCGACCCCGCGACCGCCTTCCGAGTCGTGCCCGACAGCCGTCGCACACCACTCCGCCAAGACTCCAGGGGGCGCCCCATGTCGTACCGCACCGGCCTCTCCCACGTCATGACCAGCGTCATCGAACCCTGCGCCGAGCAGGCCGGCAGTCGCGGACGGTTCCCCCGCGCCTCCGTGCGCGCGCTGGGCCGGGCCGGCCTCCTGGGACTCACCGTCTCCGCCGAAGCCGGCGGCGGGGGCCGGGGCCCGGCCGAGGCCGCCGAGGTGGTGCGGGAGATCTCCCGCGTCTGCCCGGCCACCGGAGCCGTACTGCGCTCCCACTACGCGGCCGTCGCCGTCATCGACGCCTACGGCAGCCCCTGGCTGCGCCGGAGGATCGCCGCCGGAGAGCATCTGAGCACACTGGCGCTGACGGAGGCCGGCGAGAGCGCGACAGCGGCGCCGGCTCCCGGGACGCGCTCGACGGCGACCCGCACCGGAGAGGTCGTGGCGCTCAGCGCGCGCAAGCGCGACGTGGTCGGGGCGGCGGAGGCGGACAGCTACCTCTGGTCCTCCCGGCCCGTCGACGGGCGCGACGGGATGACGCTCTGGCTCGTACCGGCGGACGCCGCGGGCCTGTTCGTCCCGGCCCGGCCGGACGGCGCGGGTCCGCGCGGCAGCGCGACCTCCACGGTCTGCGCCGATCCCGTCCTGGTCCCGGCGGGGGCGATGCTCGGGCCGAACGGCGGCGGGCTCGACCTCGTACTGGGCTCCGTCCTGCCGTGGCTGGCCGCGACGCCCGTGGCGAGCGGGCCCGACCGCGCGCCGGAGGCCACCGTCCGGGACCGGGGCGGCACGGCCGTCCCGGCCGCCGGGGAAAAGCTGCCGGCTTCGTGACCACCGGAGGAACAACCGGGAGGCTACGGACGGTAGACCGTATACAGTCTACGTGTATACGCTGCGCCGCGGCAGGACTCTCGCGCTCGACGGTGAGGTGGAGCGATCATGACGACAAGCGTGCGTGATGTGCCGACGGAAGCCACGATCAGCGCGATCGTGGCCGCCCATCGAGGCCAACGCGGCCCCCTGCTGGCGATACTGCACGCCGTCCAGGCCGAACTCGGGCACGTACCGGACGAGGCGATCGCGCAGCTCGCCCGGGAACTCAACCTCTCCCGCGCCGACGTGCACGGAGTGGTCTCCTTCTACCACGACTTCCGCCGCGAGCCGGCCGGCCGTACGACGGTACGCATCTGCCGTGCCGAAGCCTGCCAGGCCCTCGGCGCCGACGCGCTCATGGCCCGCGCCCGCGAACGGCTCGGCATCCCGCCGGGCGACACGACAGTGGACGGTGCCGTCACCGTCGAGCAGGTCTTCTGCCTCGGCAACTGCGCCCTCGGGCCCTCCGTCCAGATCGACGGCACGGTGCACGGCCGGATGAGCCCGGACCGACTGCACGCACTCCTCGACGAGGCGGTCTCCTCATGACAGTCGTACCGGACTCCCCCGTGACGGTGTACGTCCCCCGCGACTCGGCCGCGAGATCCGTCGGCGCCGACGCGGTCGCGGACGCCGTACGCCGGGCCGCCGCCGAACAGGGGCGGCCGGTCGAGGTGGTACGCAACGGCTCCCGGGGCATGCTCTGGCTGGAGCCGCTGGTCGAAGTGGTGACGCCGCACGGCCGGATCGGCTACGGGCCCATCGCCCCCGCGGACGTCGCGGACCTCGTCGCCGCGGGCATGCTCGACGGTGCCGACCATGCCCGCCGGCTCGGCGTCGTGGACGAACTGCCCTGGCTGACCCGCCAGACCCGGGTCACCTTCGCCAGGGTCGGGATCACCGATCCCCTCTCCCCCGAGGACTACGTACAGCACGGCGGCCTCGAAGGGCTGCGCAAGGCACTGGAACTCCCGCCCGCCGACGTGGTCGCCGCGGTCACCGAGTCCGGCCTGCGCGGCCGGGGCGGCGCGGGATTCCCGGCCGGCATCAAATGGCGGACCGTACTGGACTGCGCCGACGAGCTGAAGTTCATCTGCTGCAACGCCGACGAGGGCGACAGCGGGACCTTCGCGGACCGCATGGTCATGGAGGGCGACCCGTTCATGCTCATCGAGGGCATGACGATCGCCGCGCACGCGGTCGGCGCACGCGAGGGCTACCTCTACATCCGCTCGGAATATCCCGACGCGGTGGCCACGATGCGCGCAGCGATCGACATCGCCCGCGAGCACCACTGGCTCGGTGACCGCGTCCTCGGCTCGGGCCTCTCCTTCGACCTGCACGTGCGGGTCGGCGCCGGCGCGTACATCTGCGGCGAGGAGACCTCCATGCTGGAGAGCCTGGAGGGCAAGCGCGGCATGGTCCGCTCCAAGCCACCCATCCCGGCCCTGCAAGGGCTCTTCGGCAAGCCGACCGTGGTCAACAACGTACTCACGCTCGCCACCGTGCCGGTGATCCTGGACCGCGGCGCCCCGGCCTACCAGGAGCTCGGCGTGGAACGCTCGCGCGGCACCCAGGTCTTCCAGCTCAGCGGCAACATCGCCCGCGGCGGCATCGTGGAGACCGCGTTCGGCATCACCCTGCGCGAGCTGATCGAGGACTACGGCGGCGGCACGCTGTCCGGGCGCCCGGTCCGTACGGCCCAGGTCGGCGGCCCGCTGGGTGCCTACCTGCCCACCTCGATGTTCGACCTGCCCATGGACTACGAGGCATTCGCTGCGGCCGGCGCGATGGTCGGCCACGGCGGCATCGTGGTCTTCGACGACACCGTGGACATGGCAGCCCAGGCCCGCTTCGCGATGGAGTTCTGCGCCGCGGAGTCCTGCGGCAAGTGCACCCCGTGCCGGATCGGTTCGGTACGCGGTGTCGAGGTGATCGACCGAATCGTTTCCGGTGAGCAGCGCGACGACAACCTCGCCCTCCTCGAAGACCTCTGCGAGACGATGACCGAGGGTTCACTGTGCGCCATGGGCGGCCTGACGCCGATGCCGGTGCGCAGCGCGATGACCCACTTCTCCGACGACTTCCTCGCCCGCGATCGACGCGGAACGGTACGGCCCGCGCAGGCGGACGCTGCCAGGACGGAGGGCACGGCATGAGTCTGCTCAAGGAACCCGACTTCGGCACCCCGGAACGTCCCGGGGAGGCAACGGTGTCGGTGGAGGTGGACGGCCTGGCCGTGACGGTGCCGCGGGGCACCTCCGTCATGCGTGCGGCAGCACTGGCCGGCGTCGACGTACCCAAGCTCTGCGCCACGGACAGCCTCGAAGCGTTCGGTTCCTGCCGGCTGTGCGTCGTCGAGATCGACGGACGCAAGGGCACCCCGGCCTCCTGCACCACACCGGTCGCCGAGAACATGCGGGTGCGCACCCACACACCCAAGGTGGAAAAGCTCCGCCGGGGCGTCATGGAGCTGTACCTCTCCGACCACCCACTGGACTGCCTCACCTGCCCGGCCAACGGCGACTGCGAGCTGCAGGACATGGCAGGCGTCGTCGGGGTGCGCCAGGTCAGGTACGGGTACGAGGGCGAGAACCACCTCGACGCCGAGAAGGACGTGAGCAACCCCTACTTCGACTTCGACCCGTCCAAGTGCATCGTCTGCTCGCGCTGCGTACGGGCCTGTGGCGAGGTGCAGGGCACCTTCGCCCTGACCATCGAGGGCCGCGGCTTCGACTCCAGGGTCTCCCCCGGTGCCGGCGAGCTGTTCCAGGACTCCGACTGCGTCTCGTGCGGTGCGTGCGTCCAGGCCTGCCCGACCTCCACGCTCCAGGAACGGTCCGTCGTCGACCTCGGCATGCCCACCCGCTCGGTGGTCACGACCTGCGCGTACTGCGGCGTCGGCTGCTCCTTCAAGGCGGAGCTGCGCGGCGACGAGCTGGTGCGGATGGTGCCCTACAAGGACGGCGGCGCGAACGAGGGCCACTCCTGCGTGAAGGGCCGGTTCGCCTTCGGCTACGCGACCCATCCCGACCGCGTCCTGAAGCCCATGGTGCGCGAGAAGACCACCGACCCGTGGCGGGAGGTCGAATGGGAGGAGGCCATCGCCACCGTCGCCACCAGACTGCGGGACATCCAGCAGCGCCACGGCCCCGGCTCGATCGGCGCCATCAGCTCCTCCCGCTGCACCAACGAAGAGGTCTACGTCCTCCAGAAGATGGTGCGCGCCGCCTTCGGCAACAACAACGTCGACACCTGCGCTCGGGTCTGCCACTCCCCCACCGGATACGGGCTGAAGCAGACCTTCGGCGAATCCGCCGGCACGCAGGACTTCCGCTCGGTCGCCAAGGCCGACGTCATCATGGTCATCGGAGCCAACCCGACCGACGCGCACCCCGTCTTCGCCTCCCGGATGAAACGCCGGCTGCGCGAGGGCGCGGGCCTCATCGTCATCGACCCGCGCCGCATCGACCTGGTGCGCTCACCGCACGTCGAGGCCGCACACCACCTCCAGCTCAAGCCCAGCACCAACGTCGCCGTCATCAACGCCCTCGCACATGTGGTGGTCACCGAGAACCTCACCGACAAGTCCTTCGTCGCGGCACGGTGCGAAGGCTTCGAGGAGTGGGCGGAGTTCGTCGCCCGCCCGGACAACAGCCCGGAGGCCACCGAACCCATCACCGGCGTCCCGGCAGCAGAACTGCGCGCAGCCGCCCGGCTGTACGCGCAGGCGCCCAACGGAGCCATCTACTACGGCCTCGGTGTCACCGAGCACAGCCAGGGCTCCACCATGGTCATGGGAATGGCGAACCTCGCCATGGCCTGCGGAAACGTCGGCCGCGAGGGCGTAGGGGTCAACCCGATGCGCGGCCAGAACAACGTACAGGGCTCGTGCGACATGGGCTCCTTCCCGCACGAGTTCACCGGCTACCGCCACGTCGCCGACGACGCGGTCCGTACCGTCTTCGAGAACCTGTGGGGCCGCGAGCTGCTTCCCGAACCCGGGCTGCGCATCCCCAACATGTTCGACGCCGCGATCGACGGCGACTTCCGGGGCCTGTTCGTCCAGGGTGAGGACATCGCCCAGTCCGACCCGAACCTGAACCACGTCACCGCCGCGCTCGCGTCGATGGAGCTGGTGGTGGTGCAGGACCTGTTCCTCAACGAGACGGCGAAGTACGCACACGTCCTGCTGCCCGGCGCCTCCTTCCTGGAGAAGGACGGCACCTTCACCAACGCCGAACGCCGCGTCAACCGGGTACGTGCGGTGATGCCGCCGAAGACCGGCAAGCACGAGTGGCAGATCATCTGCGACATCGCCACCGCCATGGGCTACCCCATGTCGTACGGCCACCCCAGCCAGATCATGACAGAGATCGCACAGGTCACCCCCACCTTCCAGGGCGTCTCCTACGAACTGCTGGACAAGCTCGGCAGCGTCCAGTGGCCGTGCAACACCCAGGCGCCGGAAGGCACACCGACCATGCACGTCGACGATTTCACCCGCGGCAAGGGCAGGTTCGTAGTCACCACCTACATACCGACGGACGAACGCACCACCGCGCGCTTCCCCCTGATCCTGACGACGGGCCGCATCCTCAGCCAGTACAACGTCGGGGCGCAGACCCGGCGCACCGGCAACGTGGCATGGCACGCCGAGGACCTCCTGGAGGTACACCCGCACGACGCCGAGGTACGCGGCATCGACGACGGCGACACGGTCCGGCTGACCAGCCGCGTCGGTGAGACCACACTCCGCGCGTCCGTCTCCGACCGCATGCCGCCCGGCGTCGTCTACACCACCTTCCACCATCCCGTGACCGGCGCCAACGTGGTAACCACCGAAATATCGGACTGGGCAACCAACTGCCCGGAGTACAAGGTGACCGCGGTACAGGTGGGGCTGGTCGGCGGTACCCGCGGTGGCACCAGCACTGAGGCAGTCGAGAACGACTCACTGGCGGTGAGGGACTGAATGAGTACCACCACGCCCCTACCGCCGGAATGCCGGCTGGCGAACGACATCGCCAGAGCCTTCCGGCACCTGCCCGACGACCAGGCCGCCGAAGCCGTCGCAAGCCACATCCGCAGATTCTGGGACCCACGAATGCGCACCCGCCTGTCCCGGTTCGCCGCCGAGGGGGCGGCGGGACTGCACCCCGACGTCATCGCGGCGGTGGGGCTGTTGACGGGTCCGGAGGGCTGAGCAGGACGCACCGACGGAACTGCGACTGCGACGCACACTTCAGCCGTTCCAGGACTCCCACAAGGCCCTCTCGTCCGGGCTCTCAGGTGGGCCCCACACCAGCATGCCGTCGATCAGCCCCGGCCTGTAGCCCGGGAACAGCTTCGGATACTCCAGCCTGTCGGCCGTCTCCTCCAGGAACATGGTCAGCGACTTGTCCTCGACCGTGCGCACAGCTGTCTCGCCCCATCCCCCGGTTTCGCCCGTCTCGCCGTCCACGAACCTGCCATGGCTCAGATCCGTGACGCTCCACGAACAGAAGGGAAACCAGGACGGCTGCCACAAAGGCATCCCCTCTTCCTCACCCTCACCGAACCGCTGCACCTGCCGGCGCTGGCTGTCGATATGCCCCTGGTACGACCTCGCCACTGCATCGAGGTCCATCAAGGCCCAGCCATGCTCCGGAAACAGCCCCGCCCCGCGAACATCGAGACTCCCCGCGCACAGCCGCCACAGCGCCCGCAACGACACCGGGACCCGAGCCCCGAGCGCCTCCTCCAACTCGGCCACCTCGCTCTCCGACGCACCGGGCTTGAGCGCGGCATGCGTGGTGGGGGCGTGCCGGCGAAGCCAGGCCTCGATCCGCCGCCAGGCCTCGGTCACCTGCCGCACCTGCACCGCATCCTCAAGCGGCCCCTCCTTCCGGCCGGCACACTCGGGCTCTGCCGTCCGCGCGGGCATGCTGGTCAGCACGTCCACCCTGCGTACCTGCACCGTGCCCTCATCCAGCCCCGGCAGCCCGTAGGCGTAATGAACGTCCAGCCCCGGGCAGTCGTCGAAAGTCTCGCCATCGACGTGGACCACATACATCGACGGCTCCCACCCCGGAGTGCCCAACAACGGATCCTCCGCCAGCCGGCCGCACAGCACCTTCAGCGCGTACGCAACACCCGCCCCCAACCGCGTGCACTGCTCCCGCACATCCTCAGACACCTCAACAGCCATAGCCCCGGCCCCCTCCAGCCATTCCGCACCCGATCGGTGGCGAGGTCGTCAGATTGCCATAAGCAGGGCGGCAGCCCCCCCCCGTGGCGGCTCCCTGACCGCATGGGGCCGGCGGCACATCGCGGTCAATGTCCGCCCACTCGACTCAGGCCTTGCGGGGCTGAAACCGGCCGACCTCGTCGTCACGCCGCCGGACTGACGGACGGCCCTTCACGAGCGCCGCCGGGAGACGGCATCCTGGACACACCCGACTCACAGGAGATGCGATGCGCCACTGGAAGCCGGGCACGCGGCGGCTCCTCGCAGGAGCCTTGGCCGCGTCCGCCGGGATCGCGGCCCTCGCCAGCTTTCACGGTCCTCATGGGGGCGGCGGGGCGGTGGTGAAGCGGCCGACGCACGCCGAGCGGGAGTCCTGGATGACGGAGAAGGAACTTCGGGAGATCCTGCGCAACGACGGACCCAGGGAGTTCAAGTAGAGGCGCGCTCTCTGCTCAAGCTCCCCGGACCACTTCAACTTCCCGGGGTCACTTCAGTTCCCCGGGCCGGGAAGGCGGTTACTCGACGGCCTGGTACACGGAGACCGCCTGCGCACCGTGTTCGGAGGAGTACAGGTGGTTGTCCGTGTAGGTGCCGTCCGGGTCCACGTTGCGATGGCTGTTGGTGCCGACGATCTGCGGCGTGCTGACCAGGTTCTTCACCATCGGGCCGCCGGAAGCGCCGCCACCCATGTCGCAGTCCATCCGGAGCCGCTCGTCCAGCGGGTTCCACTCGGAGGCGTCCACGGTGTCGCCGGCGCAGTACATCTGGTCCTCGCCGCTGAAGTCACTGTCCGGCCGGTTGTAACCGCGGCCGGGGTAGCCGAGGGAGAAGACGAGGTCGTTGTCCGGGGAGTTGGAGCGGAACTCGTACCCGTAGGCGCCGACCTCGTCCTGAAGGTAGCCTCGCCGCGCGTCCTTCTTGACGACCATGGCGCCCATGTCCGCGTAGCGGTAGTCCGGTTCGTCGATCCACTGCTGGGGGACGACGGAGTAGTCCTTCACCCACCCGCCGTACGGGTCGTCACCGCCCTGGGAGCCGGGCAGGAAGATGCTGTTCTTGGTCCAGCCGCCGCTCTTCTTGTCGTAGAGGCAGTGCGCGGCAGTCCACAGCGTGGAGCGGTTCTCGTGCGTGATGACGGACGCCGTGCACTGTGCGGGCTTGCCGTTGGCCTGCTGGAACAGGAGGAGTCCGGTCTGCCGCCACGGCCAGCGGTGCGGGAACGGCGTGCGCAGCGACCGGGACAGCTCGGGGGCGTCGGCGGCCGGCCGCGCCTTCTGGTCCGCGCTCCTGGCGCCCTTCGGGAGCGTCGGGCCGGCGGACATGGACACGTCGGGCAGGTCGGCGCCGCCGGCCGGGGTTCTCTGCTGCCGCGCGGCTGGCGCATGGGCGCTTCCTCCGTCGGCGGGGTGGGCCATGGCCTGGGCTCTGCGCTCGGGTGTCCAGTAGGCGCGCACCGTACTGGGCTTCGCGGTCTCACGGTCGATCTGTACTCCGGGAAGGCGGCTGCCCTCGCCGGCACCGGGCCCGGCGGCCTGTGCGGTGCTGCCGAGGGCACCCAGTAGAGCCGAGGCGGCCATGGCAGCGACGGTGATCCTGATGCTTCCGGCTGTTCTCATGCCGCGAGGAGATCACGCACACGCCTTTGTCATGAACAAGACAATCTCGGCAGGGCTTATTCCGCCCGAACTCTGGCCGACCGCCGGGGGTTGACACCACCGGGCCGCGAACGGTCGCGGCTTTCCCACCGTACGCGACCGTGGTCGAGAGGCCTCGCGGCAGAGGTCACCGTTCCCCAGCCTGCGGCCGGCCGCCCGGCCATCAGCCCGGCGCCCGATTTTCCGCTCGACCGATACCGCAAGAGGGGGGCAGAGTTGGCCACACCCGCGACCTGAGCTCTGCACGGTGCGAAAGCCTGCTTCGGGCGATCCCCCGCGTCGCCCGAAGCAGGCAGCTTGACCGGATACCGCTCCGGGTGGAGTCGGCGTCCGGAGACGGACTGAGTATACTGGCCCGGAGCCAGTCAACGCAGGAGTTACAGAATGTCCCCCCGCAGCGCATCGGTCAACGAAGAATTGCGGCGGCGTTCCCGGGAGCGGCTGCTGCAGGCGACTGTCGAGCTGGTGGGCGAGCGGGGGTACGAGGCGACGACGCTGGGGGCCATCGCGGACCGGGCCGGGTCGGCACGTGGTCTGATCTCGTACTACTTCCCGGGCAAGCGGCAGTTGCTGCAGTCCGCCGTGCACCGGCTGATGCATCTGTCGCTGGAGGCCGGGCTGACCCGGGAACCGTATCCGGACGGGCCGGACGCGGGGCGGGAGCTGCTCGCGCGGGCGATCGACGCGATCCTGGGGCTGGCCCAGGATCGGCCCACGCTGATGCGGACGCACATGGCGGGCATCCTGACCGCCGAGGGCTTCATCCAGTGCCCCGAGCAGCAGCGGCTCGCGCAGCTGCTGCGCGACACGGTCATCCGTTACGGGTCGGCCGATCCGGACACCGACTATCCGCTGCTGCGCGCGCTGCTGATGGGTGCGGTGGTCGCCGTACTGCTGCCGGGCGCGCCGATGCCGGTCAGCCGGCTGCGCGGCGAGCTGTTCCAGCGGTACGGGCTGGACTGGCGGCTCGGGGCGCCGCCCGAGGGTGTGGTGCCGATGGAGGGCGTGGTGCCGACGATGGGGGGCGTGGTGCCGACGGAGGCGGGTTCCGGGGCGGGCCCGCTGTTGCCTGCGGGCCCGCCGTCGATCGTGGCACAGGCGTCGGGAGCGACGCCGGGGCCGGGGCGGCCGCCGGGGTCCGGGCGGCCGCCGGGGTCCGGGCGGCCGCCGGAGACCGAACTACCCGCTGGTCAGCGGTAGTCGGAGACCGCCGGTCAGCGGTAGTCGGGCTGGGTCTGGACGTTCAGTTCGGACAGGTGGACCGAGCGCGCGCTGTCCGTGCGGCGGTCGTCGATCTTCAGGACGTCGAAGCCCTTGGCCATGTCGTTGGAGTAGATGTGGCCGTTGTAGTAGTACGCGGACCAGGAGCCGCCGCCGACGAGGGTGTCGGCGGAGAGCGGACCACGCTCGAAGTAGCCGATCTCCTTGGGCTCGGCGGAGTCGGTGAAGTCCCAGATCGACACGCCGCCCTGGTACCACGCCTGGACCATGATGTCGCGGCCCTTGGCCGGGATGAGCGAGCCGTTGTGCGCGACGCAGTTCTCGGTGTCGGCCTGGTGGCGCGGGATCTTGTAGTAGCTGCGGAAGACCAGCTTGCGGTGGTCGCCCTTGCCGGTGATGTCGTAGATGCCGTCCGCGCCGCGGTTCGGGCCGGTCTTCTCGTTGCAGGTGGCGGCACCTCCGCCGCCCAGCTCGTCGGTGAACACGACCTTCTTGCCGCTCTCGTTGAACGTGGCGGAGTGCCAGAAGGCGAAGTTCACGTTGTCCTGGACGCGGTCGATGACCTTGGGCGCGGCCGGGTTCTTGATGTCGAGGAGGATGCCGTCACCCATGCACGCGCCCGCCGCCAGCTTCAGCTTCGGGAAGGTGGTGAGGTCGTGGCAGCCGGTGGTCCGGGAGACGCCGGGGTTGGTCGAGCCGCCGGGGTTGCCGCCGTCCGGGAAGAGCACGGGGAAGTCGATGACCGCGGCCTGCTCGGGCGCGGAACGCGGCACCTTGATGACGGAGATGCCGTCGTGCGGCGGCCGGCAGTCGGGGAACGCCTCGCTGGGCGAGTACGAGGAGACGTAGACGTACACGTTCTTGCGGTCCGGGGCCAGGGTGTGGGTGTGCGAGCCGCAGGCGGTCTCGACGGCGGCGACGTACTTCGGGTTCTTCTTGTCGCTGATGTCGAAGACCTTCATGCCCTCCCAGGAGGACTTCTCGGTCGCGGGCTGCGTGGTACTGCTGCAGGAGTCGTCGCTGCGCGAGGAGTCGGTGGAGAGGAAGAGCAGGTCACCGGAGACGGAGACGTCGTTCTGCGAGCCGGGGCAGAGGACCTGGCTCACGGTACGGGGCCGGCTGGGCCGGGAGATGTCGTAGATCACGAAGCCGTCGTAGTTGCCGGCGAACGCGTACTTCCCCTGGAAGGCCAGGTCCGAATTGGTGCTCTTCAGCGCGGTCTTGGGGAGATTGGCAAGGTGCCGAACGTTGTCGCTGTGGACGACCTCGTCCACGCCGGGTATCTCACCGTCCTTGATGGCCTCCTTGGTGTCGGCCCGCTGGCCGCTGCTCACTTCCCGTTGCACGGACGGGGTGTCACCCGGGTCCGGGGTGGCGGCGGCCGGTCCGGCCGCGAACAGCGAGGCGAGCAGGCCGCACGCGGCGACGGCCGCGCGGAGGTGACCGCGGCGGCCGAGGGGGCGTGGCAGAAGTGGTCTTCGTACGGTGGGTCTGTGCGTCGACGACGTCACAGCGTCCTCCCTTGGAGTCCATTCGGGGTGGGAACGGTTGTTCTGGCCCCGGAGTTGACCCTGGGTAGTATCGCGCTGCTCATGTACATCTCAATAGGCCGTAAAGAAGATGTCACATATGACCTGCGAGATCAGTGAACGGTCCGGCCGAGAACAGGAGTTCCACCGTGAAGCGTTCCAGGAGAGTCGCCCTCGCAATCGTCGCGGCCGCAACCGCCGCAGTGCTCGGGACCGGCGGATGTTCGGCGGGCGGTGGCGGTGCGACGGACGCGGCTGCCGGTGACGCCGGGCAGCGGGTCATCGCTCCCGGGAAGCCCGGCGAACCGGCGCGCACCCTCTCCGCCGACGAGGCACGCAAGGAGACGGACGATGACTCCCCGAACTCCGCCGACTTCGCATACGTACAGATGATGATCGAGCATCACCGGCAGGCCCTGGTGATGACCGCGCTGGCGAGGAAACACGCCGGGGCGGCGTCCGTGCAGCGGCTCGCCGACCGGATCGACGCGGCGCAGCGGCCCGAGATCGACGCGATGAAGGGCTGGCTGACCAGCCACGGCGGCCCACGCGAGCAGCAGGGTCACGGCGGACACGGGGATCAAGGCAGTGAGCACGGGGAGCACGGGGACCACGGTGAGCGTTCCGATGAGCACGGTGGTGAGCACTCCGCCGCGATGCCGGGCATGGCGACGGAGGCCCAGCTCGACAACCTGCGCGCGGCCCGCGGCAAGGGCTTCGACGAGCTGTTCCTGACGCTGATGATCACCCACCACCAGGGCGCGGTGACCATGGCGACGGAAGCCCTCTCCGACGGCAACAACGTCCGGGTGGAAGAGATGGCCACCGACGTCATCGCCCAGCAGACGGCGGAGATCGACCGCATGCGGAAGCTGACGCCTTAGATCTGTTTGCTGCGCTCATCGGACCAGGGTGCGGTCGCCGTGGCGGTCGGTGAGCCGGCGCCACGCGAGCCGCTCAGCACGGGCGCCGCTGTGCGCGGGCCGTTCGAGGCCGGGACCGGTGTCCGGCCTCCTCTGCGGCGGGTGGGCCGGGGCAAGGCACGTGTTTCGGTGCGTTCTCGTGGGGTTTTGCGCCACTCCAGGGGGCGCAACCGCGCGGTGGCCTCCCCTACCCCGTGCGACGGTGCGATCCTGGAGGTATCCCGCGGAAGGGGCCTCCCAGTGCTTCGTGTCGCAGTGATCGGATCGGGACCGAGCGGGGTCTACACCGCTCAGGCTCTCGTCCAGCAGCAAGCCGTACCGGACGTCGAGGTGTACGTCCTGGACCGGTTGCCATGCCCGTACGGCCTCGTCCGGTACGGCGTGGCACCCGACCACGAGAAGATCAAGACCTTGCAGGGCACGCTCCGGACCGTGCTGGAGCACCCGCGTGTCCATTTCCTCGGCCACGTGGACGTCGGCACGGGCGGGCTCGACCACGCCGAGCTGCGCCGCATCTTCCACGCGGTGGTCTACTGCGTGGGCGCCGCCACCGACCGGCGGCTCGGCGTCCCCGGCGAGGAGCTGCCGGGCAGCCGCTCCGCCACGGAGTTCGTGGCCTGGTACAGCGCGCACCCGGACGCGGCGGCGGCCGGCGCGTTCGCGCTCGGCGGGCAGTCCGCCGTGGTGATCGGCATGGGCAACGTCGCCGTCGACGTCGCGCGGATCCTGGCCCGCGCGGCCGGTGACCTGGTGCCGACGGACGTGCCGCAGCCCGCCCTCGAAACGCTCGCCGGGAGCGGTGTGCGCGACGTCTGGATGGTGGGGCGGCGCGGCCCCACCCAGGCGAAGTTCACCACGAAGGAGCTGCGGGAGCTGGGCGTTCTGCCCGGCGCCGATGTGGTGGTACGCCCGGACGAGCTGGCGATGGACCCGGCGTGCAGCGCCGACCCGGGTGCGCTCCCGGCAGTCGTGCGCCGCAACGTCGATGTGCTGCGTGAGTGGTCGCAGCGGCCCGTTCCCCCGCCGGGCGGCCCACGGCGCCGCATCCACCTGCGGTTCTACTTGCGCCCCGCCGAGCTGATCGGTGACCCGGCGGGCGGGGTGCGTGCCGTGCGGTTCGAGCGGACGGCGCCGGACGGGCAGGGCGGGGTGCGCGGCACGGGGCGGTACGAGGACATCGACGCGAGGCTGGTGCTGCGCTCGGTGGGGTACCGGGGCGTGGCGCAGCCGGGGCTGCCGTTCGACACGGCGACGGGGACGGTGCCGAACGTCGAGGGGCGGGTGCTGCGGGACGGCACACCGTGCCCGGGTGAGTACGTCGCCGGGTGGATCAAGCGCGGGCCGACGGGCGTGATCGGCACGAACCGGCCGTGCGCGAAGCAAACCGTCGGCGCGCTGCTGGAAGACGCCCCGGGGCTGGCCGGGCGTGAGCTGCCGGACGACCCGGTGGCGGCGCTGCGGCGGGCGGGGCAGCGGCCGGTGCCGTGGCCGGGGTGGCTGGGCATCGAGGCGGCGGAGGCGGCCCTGGGCCAGGAGCTGGGCCGTACGACGGTGAAGATCCCGGACTGGGAGGGGCTGTTGGAGGCGGCACGAGCGGGACGGTGAGGACTGCCCCGTACAAGTGACCACTCTCCATGGGTGGCCAATCCATGACCGATCCAGGGGTGACCGATCCACGAGGGCCCCGCTACCCCCGCCCCGTAGGGAAGCCCGCGCTGACCAGGAAGCCGCCGTCGCCCGTCGGGTGGGCAGCGAACGTGCCGCCGAGGAGCAGTGCGCGTTCCCGCAGTCCCAGCAGGCCGTGGCCGCCCTCGGGGAGCGGGTGGCCGGGCTCCTCGGGGGCGGCGGCCGGTGCGGCGGGTCCGTTGCGTACGTCCACGGTCAGCTGCTCCCCTGCCGTGCCGGGGTCCCGTACCTCCGCCGTGACCCGGACCTCGGCACCGGGCGCGTGCTTGCGGACGTTGGTGAGCGCTTCCTGGACGGTGCGGTAAGCGGCGCGTTCGACCGCTTCCGGCCAGGTGCGCGCGTGCGTCCCCGGGGCGTCGCCGAGCACGCCGTCGAGGTCGAGGGCGACCGGCAGGCCGCTCTGCGCGGCCAGCCGGGGCAGGTCGGCGAGCCGGGGCTGCGGAGCCAGTCCGGCGCCCGTGCCGCCGCCGGAGCGCAGCGCCCCGACCATGTGGCGCAGCTCTTCGAGGGTCTTCACGGCGAGGTCGCGCACCGTGCCGGCGCGCTCCCGCGAGGCGTCGTCCCGGCAGGTCACCTGGAGCGCGCCGGCCTGCAGGCTGATCAGGCTCACCTGGTGGGCGACGACGTCGTGCATCTCGCGGGCCAGCCGGGCCCGCTCGGTGGTCACCGCCCGTTCGGCCCGCAGCTCCGCCTCGCGGTGGCGGCTCTCGGTGAGGTCCCGGACGCGGTCACGCAGCTGGCTGCGCATCCGGGCCCAGCGGCCGAACACGGCGGCGCCGGCGCCGAGGACGCACGAGTCCAGCACGTCCAGGACGCTCTGGCGGCCGTCGGCGGGGGTCCAGTCGCCGAGCGGGTACGGGAGGTAGTGCGCGAGGGCCAGGGCCAGGGCGCCCGCGACCACGACGGTGGTACTGGCGCGGCGCGCGGCGAGCGTGCAGAGCGCGATCATCGGGGCGAACCAGATGTACCCGATGTACATGCCCAGCAGCGACACCACGAGGGCGGCCTCGGGGCAGCGGTGCCGGACGAGCAGGACGAGGGCCGACGCGAGCGAGAGCCACAGCGGCAGGCCCGGCTCCGTACCGTTGACGAGGAAGGCGTCCAGCAGGCCGAGGGCCACGGGAAGCACCTGCGTCAGGAGGGCGCGTGCGGGTACGGCGTGCCGGCGGATCCGGGCGACGACGGTCGCGCCGTCGGTCACGGCCGCGCGTCCCCGTACGCCCTGTCCCGCTCCACAGGGCCCACCAGGCCGGCGCGGTCCGCGATCACCGCTGCCTGGACGCGGTTGAGGCCGCCGAGCTTCGCCAGCAGCGCGCTGACGTGGTCCTTGACGGTGCCGTGTGCCAGGTGGAGGCGGAGCGCGATCTCGCCGTTGGACAGGCCCTCGCCGACCAGCGCGAGCACCTGCCGCTCGCGGTCGGTGAGGCCGCCGACGCTGCGGGCCGCGGCGGCGTCCGGCTTGCCGCCGAGGTAGCCGCCGATGACGGCCGGGGTGACGCCGGGTGCGAGCACCCGGCCGCCGTCGGCCAGGACCCGTACCGCGTGCACCAGTTGTTCCGGTGCGGTGTCCTTCAGGAGGAAGCCGGCCGCGCCCTCGTGCAGCGCGGCGCCGAGGTACTCCTCGCCGTCGAAGGTGGTGAGCATGGCGGTCTTCGGCGGGTCCGGCAGGTCGCGCAGCCCGCGCAGGATGGTCAGCCCGTCCACGTCCGGCATGCGGATGTCCAGCAGCAGCACGTCCGGGCGGTAGGCCAGCAGGGTGGCGCGCGCCTCGCCGCCGCCGCAGTCGGCGACCACGTCGATGTCCGGCGCCGAGCCGAGGATCAGCCGCAGCCCGGAGCGGACCAGCTCCTCGTCGTCCACGACCACGACCCGAATCACCCGTGCTCCTCGTTCCGGCGCTGTCCGCCGCCGGCTCCGGCGGCGCTCTCCGCGATCGAGGTTACGGCAGGTAAGGGGCGTCGGAGCGGCACCTGAAGAGGAGATCGGCGGTGTCCGCCCCCGCCGGTCGGCGGGGCGTGCCGAAGTCCGGCGGGGGATCCGCCGGCGGGCCGGGGGCGGCGAGGGTGGCGGGCATGACAGGAAAGCACGCCGCTCCCAAGGCGCGGTCCCGGCGGAGCGGGGCGCTCCGCCGGACCGTACTGACCACCACGGCACTGACGGGCCTCTCGGCCACGCTGGTCGCCGCCGCGCCCGGCTGGGCCGACTCCGGCCGGGCCGCCGCCGGGCACGCCGCCGCGCCCGCCCGCGGTCTGGTGCCGCAGTATCTGAAGCCCGGCCGCGGCGACGCGGACGAGCGGGCCTTCCTCCAGCGGAACCGCCTGCTGGAGCGGGTCTCGGGCAAGCTCAACGGCAGGCTGGACATCCCCGCGAAGATCCGGATGACGGGCCGCTCGTGCGGCAACAGCGACATCGCGTACGACCCGGAGAAGGGCCGGATCGACGTCTGCTACGAGTTCGTGGCGGAGGTCCGGGACATGTTCAAGGACGCCCGGTACGGCAGGGTCGGCGAGCGGACGGCGGGCGTGGTGTCCGAGACGCTGTACCACGAGTCGGCGCACGCGCTGATCGACAAGCTGCGGCTGCCTTTCACGGGGCACGAGGAGGACGCGGCCGACCAGTTCGCCGCGTACAACCTCATCCCGCAGGGCGCCAAGGGGCAGCGGTCGCTGCTCGCCGCGGCGGAGAACTACGACCTGTACGCGCGTCAGGAGGCGGGCCACGTCGACTTCTCCGACGAGCACTCCCCCAGCGCCGCGCGCGCCGCGAACTACCGCTCCTACCTCTACGGCGCCGCCCCGAAGCGATGGGCCGCGCTGGTCGACGGCAAGCACCTCACGCGGAGCCGCTCGGAGTACTCACGGGAGGAGTACCAGGACCTCAGGACGGGCTGGTCGCACCTGCTGCGGCCGCATCTGCGCTGAGGCCGGCCGCGGCCTGCCGCCGGGCCGCTGCCAGCACGGTGTCCAGGAGGCCGGGGAAGAGCTCCGCCAGATCGTCCCGGCGCAGTGCGTTCATCTTGGCCGTGCCGCGGTAGATCTGGGTGATCACACCGTGCTCGCGCAGCACCCGGAAGTGGTGGGTGAGCGTGGACTTGCTGACGGGCGCGTCGAAGACCGAGCAGGAGCACTCCCCTTCGGCATCGGCCAGGACCCGCACGATGCCGAGCCGTACGGGGTCGGCGAGCGCGTGCAGCACGTTCTCCAGCCGGATGGCGTCGCGGCTCGGGTGGGCGAGCACGCGCGGGCCGCCCTCGGCGGGTGTGGAGGTGGCGGCGGGCGGCATGGACGGCTCCTGTCGGTCGGCGCTCCCGGACGGTGCGTTCCCGATGTACGAGAACCATCGTAGTTCTCCACCGGCCGGACCGCCAAGGACGCCCTTAAGGCGCCGCACCCCTTCCGGGTGCGGCGCTTCGCCGTGCCGCTCCGGCGCGCGATTACCGGGTGAACTCGCGCCGGCCCCCTTGCCAAGCCAAGATAGTACGTGTTCGGATTATCTCTGTCGGAGCGCGCAAGGAAGGCACGTCTCCGCAGATCAGAGCATGTACGGCGGGCTCATGACGCATGCCCGCCGCGGCCCCGGGCGGCGCTGTCGCCGCACCTCACGACGAACTCCACGAGCCACACCCGTACGCCCTTGGAGGATTCCGTGTTCGACCTCTCTTCCGTCGATCTCCTCGACGCCTTCACCCGCGAACTCCGTCTGTGCAAGCTCCGCAACGACGAGCACGTCGTGGTCCTCGCCGAGCCGGGCAGCCGCGGCGACTACGTGGCGGCCGCCTTCGGCGCGGCAAAGGCCTGCGGCGCCCATGTCATCGCGGCCACCGTGCCCGGCGGCACCCCGGCGCCGCTGCCCAGCACGCACACCGGCGCAGGCCCCGGACTGACGTCGGTGCTGAACGACACCACCGCCCAGGAGCTGCTGAAATCCGCCGACCTGGTCGTCGACCTGACCCGTGAGGGGTTCATCCACGCGCCCGTGCAGCAGGAGATCCTCAAGGCCGGGACGCGCATCATCTTCGTCTGCGACGCCCCCGAGGTCCTCATCCGCAACCTGCCCAAGGAGGCGGACAAGGACGCGGTTCTGGCCGGTGTCGACCTGCTGAAGCGATCGTCCGTCATGCGGGTCACCTCGGCCGCGGGTACGGACCTGACCGTACGGCTCACCGGCTCCGAGCCGGAGTTCCAGTGCGGTTTCGCGGACGACCCCGGGCGCTGGGACCACTGGCCGAGCACGATGGTGCTGTGCTGGCCGGAGATCTCCGACGGACGGATCGTGCTCGACAAGGGCGACATCCTGCTGCCGTTCAAGGAGTACGTGCGCGAGCCGGTCACCCTCGACGTCGCCGGCGGGCACATCGACAGGATCAGCGGCGGGGCCGAGGCCGACCTGCTGAACACCTTCTTCGACGACTTCGACGACAAGTGGGGACGCAGCCTGTCCCACATGGGGTGGGGCCTGATGCGCACCGCCGACTGGTTCGCCACCGCGATGTACGGCAAGGACGAGCTGATGGGCATGGACGCGCGGGCCTTCGCGGGGAACTTCCTGTGGTCCACCGGACCGCACCCGGTCCTCGGCCGCGAGTCCTACGCGCACCTGGACATCGCGATGCGCGGCTGCACCGTCTCGGTCGACGGCACCGACGTCGTCGTGGACGGCAGGCTCACCGACGACGGCTGACGGGCCCGGCCGCGGCCCCGCGGACCCCGTATCCCGGCAACGCCTTGCCTCACCACTCCCTGGAGGAACAATGGCGCCCAGTCAGTCCTACGAAGTCACCCTCGCCGGCGGCGGCCTCGGCGGCATGACCGCCGCGCTGGCGCTGCGCCAACGGGGCCTGCGGGTCACCGTCCTGGAACAGGCACCGCAGCTCGGCGAGGTCGGCGCGGGCATCCAGACCGCGCCGAACGCCAGCCGGGTACTGCTCGGGCTCGGGCTGCGCCGGCAGCTGGAGGCCATCCATACCGAGCCGCTGGACCAGGTCAGGCGGCGCTGGCAGGACGGCCGCGTGGTCGGCCTCACCTCACTGGGCCAGCACTGCAAGGACCGGTACAACGCCCCGTACTGGCACTACCACCGCGCCGACCTGCACCGCGTGCTCATGGACGCCTGCCTCGACCCGGCCGGGCCGGGCCCGGTGGTCCGGATCCACACCTCCAGCCGGGTCGCGGAGGTGGACCGCTCCGACCCGGCGCGGCCGGTGGCCGTCACCGACGACGGGCGGCGCTACCCCGGCGACGTACTGATCGGCGCCGACGGCATCCGCAGCAGGGTCCGTGATGTGATCGGCGCCCCGGACACGCTGGAGTTCTCCGGGGAGATGGCGTTCCGGGCGCTGATCCCCGGCGACCTCATCGCCGCCGACCCCGCGACCCGCTGGCTGGTCGACCGGTACCAGAGCACCATCTGGTACGGCCCCGGCCGGCACCTGGTCCACTACATGATCCGCCGCGGGGAGTTCCTGAACGTCGTCGCGTGCGTGCCCTGCACGGACGAGGTCGCCGAGAAGTGGACCGTCGCCTCCACACCGCAGGACTTGGTGAACGCGTTCCCCGGCTGGGACGACCGGGTACCCGCGATGCTCTCCAAGGCCAAGGACGACGTCAGCTGCTTCGCGCTGTACCACCGGCGCCGGGACCCGGTCTGGATGGACGGCCGCGTGACACTGCTGGGCGACGCCTGCCACGCCATGCTCCCCTACCAGGCGCAGGGCGCCTCGCAGGCGATGGAGGACGCGGCGGTGCTGGCGGAGGAGCTGGGCGCGGTCAACGGCGGTGAGGTGGAGGCGGCGCTGCGCCGCTACGTCGACCGGCGGGCCAAGCACGCCGGGATGGTGCAGGACGCCTCGCTCCAGAACAAGACCTTCTACCACTTCCCCGACGGCCCCGAGCAGTCCGCGCGGGACGAGACGCTCAAGCGGTTCGACGGCGAGTCCGATCTGTCCTACGAGTGGCTGTGGCGCGGCACCCCGCTGCACGACCCCGACTCCGTCGCCTTCTCCTACCCGTTCGCCCGCTGACAGTTCTTCCGCTCACCCACCGCACCGGCACCCCGCCCCGGACTCAGGAGCGACATGAAGACAGGCGACCGGATCGTCCAGGACCTCCCGTGGAAATGGGGCGTCCAGGGCCGGATCTTCCTCATCGGCGGTCTCGGCTATCTCTTCGACGCGTACGACATCGCGCTCAACGGCTTCCTGATGCCGCTGGTGGGCGCCCACTTCGACCTCTCGCTCGGCGCCCGCGGCCTGGTCGCGACGGCCAATCTGGTCGGCATGGCCCTGGGTGCGGTGGTCTGGGGCGCCATCGCGGACCGCATCGGCCGCAAGAAGGCCTTCAGCGTCACCCTGCTGATCTTCGCGGTGTTCTCGGTGCTCGGCGCGTTCGCCCCGGCCTACCCGGTCTTCCTCGCGCTGCGCTTCCTCGCCGGGATCGGGCTCGGCGGCTGCATTCCCGTGGACTACGCGCTGGTCGGCGAGTTCTCGCCGAAGAAGTACCGGGGCCGGGTGCTCACCGCGCTGGACGCGTGGTGGCCGGTGGGTGTGACGCTGTGCGGCCTGGTGTCCACGGCCCTGCTCCCGCTGGACGGCAACTGGCGGTGGATGCTCGCCACGATGAGCGTGCCGGCGCTGCTGCTCTTCTGGGTGCGCCGCGGAGTGCCCGAGTCGCCGGTGTACCTCACCCGGCAGGGCCGTGAGGCGGAGGCCCGTGCGGTCATCGACGACCTGGTGGCCCGCACCGGGGCGCCCGTCGAGCCGTACGTGATCCCGGCGCCGGTGGCGGTGGAGCGGACCCGGGGGCCGCGCGCCGCCGCCGAACAGCTGGCCAGGATCTGGTCGTTCAGCCCGCGGATCACCTCGGCCGCCTGGCTGCTCTTCGCCACCGTCATGCTCGTCTACTACGCGGCGCTGAGCTGGCTGCCGTCCATCCTGAAGGAGCAGGGGCTCGGCGACACGGCCGCGTTCATGAACACCACGCTGATGAGCGGCGTGGGCATCGTGGGCGTACTGGTCTCCACCGCGCTGGTGGACCTGGTCGGCCGCAAGTGGCTGATCGGCGTGTCGGCGCCGGTCGCAGCCCTCGCGCTGGTGGTCTTCGCGCTGGTGCTGCACCTGCCGGCCGGCTCGCTCGTGGCCATCGGCGTCTTCGGCTTCCTGATGCAGCTGGCCATCCCCGCGATGTACGCGTACGTCGCGGAGCTGTACCCGACACGGCTGCGGGCCAGCGGGTTCGGCTGGGCCTCCTCGGTCAGCCGGGTGCTCACCGGGTTCGCGCCGCTGCTGTTCGGCTCGGTGCTGTGGCCGCTGATCGGACTGCCGCTGACCTTCGCGGTGCTCGCCGTGGCGGTGCTGCTCGCCGTCCTCTGGACGGCGGTCGCGGCCCCCGAGACCAAGGGCGCGGAGCTGGACGGCACCGACCCGGAAGCCCAGGGCGTACCGGAGGCCGCCCCGCGGACCGCGCTCTAGCGGACCGCCCGCCGTCCGCGCGCACGCCGCCCGCCCGTACCCGACAAGGAGGATCATGAAGCCCGCCCCCTTCCGCTACCACCGGGCCCGCAGCGCCGAGGACGCCACCCGGCTGCTGAGCGAGCTCGGCGACGAGGCGAAGGTCATCGCCGGCGGCCAGAGTCTGGTCGCGATGATGAACTACCGGCTGGCCCGGCCGGCCCACCTGGTCGACATCGGCGGCCTGCGGACCCTCGACCATCTGCACACCGACGCCGACGGCGCGCTGCGCATCGGGGCGCTGACCACGCACCACACCGTGGAGACCGCGCCACCGGACGTGCTGGAACCGGGCTTCGGGGTGCTGCGCCGGGCCATGGGCTGGATCGGGCATCTGCCGATCCGGACCCGCGGCACGGTCGGCGGCAGCCTCGCGCACGCCGACGCCACCGCGGAATGGTGCCTGCTGGCCGTCGCGCTCGGCGCCGAGATCGTGGCGGAGGGGCCGCGCGGCAGCCGCCGGATCCGCGCCGAGGACTTCTTCTTCGGGTACTACACCTCCGCGCTGGACCCCGACGAACTCCTCGTCGAGATCGTCTTCCCGCGCCCGGCACCGCACGCCGCGCTCACCGAATTCGCCGAGCGCCGCGGTGACTTCGCGCTCGTGGCGGCCGCCGTCGACCTCGACGTGGCGGGCGGCGCGGTGCACGGCGGACGGGTGGCGCTGGGCGGGGTGGCCCCGGCGCCGGTACGGGTTCCCGAGGCGGAGGCCGTGCTGGCCGGCGGGGGCACATTCGCCGAGTGCGCGGCAGCGGCGGCCGAGGCGAGCGATCCGCCGGGCGACGCCGCCGGCGGCCCGGAGTACCGCCGTCATCTCATCCGTACGTTGGTCCGGCGCGCCTGTGAGGAGGCGATGGCCCTGTGACATCCGTATCGCAGACATCCGCATCGGAGGGCCGGCTGGTGGGCCGGTCGGTCGCCCGCCGCGAGGATCCGCGGCTGCTGACCGGGCGCGGCCGGTTCGTGGACGACATCGAGCTGCCGGGCATGCTGCACGCGCAGTTCGTCCGCAGCACGATCGCGCACGCCGAGGTGACGGGCGTCGACCTGAGCGCGGTGCGTCAAGTGCCGGGTGTGGTGGCGGCGTTCACCGCTGCGGACTTGGGCCTCGGGGACATCACCGCACGGCTGGACCGCCCGCTCACCGAGTTCGTGCCCACGGCCATGCCCGTCCTGGCCAAGGACCGCGTCCGGTACGTCGGCGAGCCGCTGGCGGTCGTGGTGGCCCGGGACGCGTACGCGGCCGAGGACGGCCTGGAGGCGGCCCGGGTGAGCTATGCGCCGCTGCCGCCGGTGACCTGCGAGGAGCAGGCGCTCGCGGACGGCGCGCCGCTGCTCCACGACGACGCGCCGCGCAACACCCTCGTCGACGTCTCGCTCTTCGCCACGGAGGGCATCGACGAGGTCTTCGCGCAGGCGGCGTGCGTGGTCCGGGTGGATTCCCGGACCGGACGGCAGAACGCGCTGCCGCTGGAGACCCGCGGCACGGTGGCGCACTGGGACGACCGCGAGGAACAGCTCGTACTGGAGACCTGTACACAGGTGCCGCACCAGGTGCGGACGGTGGCCGCGCGCTGCCTGGGCCTGGACGAGCGGGCAGTGCGGGTGCGAGTGCCGGACATGGGCGGCGGCTTCGGGCTGAAGTGCGTCGTGGGCCGGGAGGAGATCGCCGCGGCTGCCGCGGCGGTGCGGCTGCGCCGGCCGGTCAAGTGGATCGAGGACCGCAAGGACGCGCTGACCGCGTCGTTCCTCGCCCGCGAGCAGCACTACGACGTGCGGGCCGCGTTCGACGCCGAGGGGCATGTCCTGGGGCTGGACGCCGATGTGGTGTGCGACATGGGCGCCTACTCCTGCTATCCGTTCACCGCGGGCATCGAGCCGCTGATGGCGTCGGCGGAGATGCCCGGCGTGTACCGGGTACCCGCGTACCGGGTGCGCGGCCGTGCCGTGACCACCAACAAGGCGCCGACCGCGCCGTACCGGGGCGTGAGCCGGCCGCAGTACGTGATGGTCGTCGAGCGGCTCTTCGAGCGCGCGGCGCGCGAACTCGGCCTGGACCCGGTCGAGATCCGCCGCCGCAACGTCATCACCGACTTCCCGTACACGGGCGTCAACGGCATCACCTACGACCCGGGGTCCTACCGGGAGGCGCTGGACCTGTGCGAGCGGACCGTACGCGCTGAGGGCTGGTACGAGAAGCAGGCGGCGGCCGCCGCCGAGGGACGCCTGCTCGGCATCGGCTACTCCTGCTTCAGCGAGCGCACCGGCTACGGCTCCACCGCCTTCGCGCAGCGCAAGATGGAGGTGGTGCCCGGCTTCGACCTCGCCGAGGTGCGGATGGACACCAGCGGCGCGGTCACGGTCACCACCGGCACGGTGAGCCACGGCCAGAGCCATGAGACGACCATGGCGCAGATCGTCGCCGACGAGCTGGGCCTGGAGCTGGCGAAAGTGAAGCTGCACCAGGGCGACACCGACCGGGTCGTCTACGGCTGGGGCACCTTCGCCAGCCGGTCCATCGCGGTCGGCGGCAGCGCCGTCCGGCTGGCGGCGGCCGGGCTGGGCACCAAGCTCCGCCGGATCGCCGCGGCCCGCTGGGGCGTCGCCCCGGAGGACACGGAGTGCGGGACCGGAGGGGTGCGGCGCCGCGACGAGCCCGGCGTGTCGCTCCCGTACGAGCAGCTGGCGGAGATCGCGTACCTCAAGGCGCACCTGCTGCCGAAGGACGTCACGCCGGGGCTGTCGGCCACCGCCGCGTTCGACGTCTTCAACGACGGCACGTTCTCCAACGCCACCCACGCCTGCGTGGTGGAGCTGCACGAGGGCACCGGGCAGGTGGAGATCCTGCGGTACGTGTGCGTCGAGGACTGCGGCGTGGCGGTCAACCCGCAGGTGGTGGAGGGCCAGTGCCGGGGCGGTATCGCGCAGGGCATCGCGGGCGCGCTCTTCGAGCAGGTGACGTACGACGCGCAGGGCGAGCCGTCGGCGACCGGCTTCATGGACTACAAGGTGCCCACCGCGCACGAGATCCCGGACGTGGCGATCCACCACCTGGAGACGCCGTGCGCGTTCACCGGGACCGGCGCGAAGGGCGCCGGCGAGGGCGGCACGATCGGCGCGCCCGCCGCCGTGCTGAACGCCGTCAACGACGCCCTGCGCCCCACCGGCGTCGAACTGGACCACACGCCGATCACGCCGGCGGCGGTGCACGACGCACTGCGGCGGCAGCCGACCCTGGAGCGCGCCCGATGACCGACCCCGTCACCCAGCCCGTCACCGACCCGGCGGCCGGTCTGCAGCTGATGACGCTGCACGTCAACGGCGAGGAGCACGAGGTGCTCGCCGAGTCCCGCCGCACCCTCGTCGACGTGCTCCGGCACGACCTGCGGCTGACCGGCACCCACGTGGGGTGCGAGCACGGCATCTGCGGTGCCTGCACGGTGCTGGTCGACGACCGGCCGGTACGCGCCTGCCTGATGTTCGCGGCGCAGGCGGAGGGGGCCCGGATCCGTACGGTCGAGTCGCTGTCCGGCGGCGAGGGCGGGCGTGAACTCAGCGACCTGCAGCAGGCGTTCAGCGCGCACCACGGACTGCAGTGCGGGTTCTGCACGCCCGGCTTCCTGATGCTCGCCGAGGGGTTCCTCGCCGAGCGGCCGGAGGCGACGAAGGAGGAGATCCGCGAGGTGGTCGCGGCCAACCTGTGCCGGTGCACCGGCTACCAGACCATCGTCGAGGCCATCGACGGCTGCGCGGCGGCCCGCCGGCTCGCCGGGAAGGAGAACTGATGCTGCTGACCCACACGGTCCCCGTGAAGGCCCCGCCGGACCGGTTGTTCGCGCTGCTCAACGATGTCGAGCGGGTGGCGTCGTGCATGCCGGGCGCGGCGCTCGACGGGCAGGACGGCGATGCCTGGCAGGGCCGGGTGACGGTCCGGGTCGGCCCGGTGACGGCGGCGTACGCGGGGACCGTACGGTTCCTGGAGGCCGATGCCGGGGAGCGGCGGCTGCGGGTGCGGGCGCGCGGTGCCGACGCGCACGGCAGCGGTGACGCCGAGGCCGAGGTGACGCTGGTGGTGGCGGAGGCGCCGGAGGGCGCGCAGCTGCGGCTGGAGACCGACCTGGTGATCCGGGGGAAGATCGCGCAGTTCGGGAAGGGGGCGATCGGCGCGGTCTCGGACCGGATCCTCCAGCAGTTCGCGCGGAACCTGGGCAGCCTGCTGGACCAGCAGCGGGTGCCGGCGGCGGAACCGGCGGCGGGCCCGGCGGCGGCGACCGCACCGGCCGCTGCGACGGCCGCGACACCGGCCGCCCCCGAGCTCGACGGACTGTCGATGATCGCCGGTCCGGCACTGACGAAGTACGGCCCGGTGGCCGCCGCCTTCGCCTTCGGCCTGTTCGAGGGCTGGCTGCTCGGGCGCATGGCCGGGCTGCGCCGCGAGCTGAAGGCCGTGAGGCGGGCATGAGCGCGGGCCGGTACGGGGAGACCACCGACCGCACCTACGAGCGCGCCGGATTCGGCGCCCCCGTACGCCGCGGCAGCCGCCCTGCCGTCGTCGTGGTCGACCTCACCCGTGGCTTCACCGAGGACACCTTCCCGTCCGGAGCCGATCTGACGGACGTGGTCGGGGCGACGGGGCGGCTGATCGAAGCGGCGCGCCCGGCAGGGGTGCCGGTGGTGTTCACGGCCATCGCCTACACGCCCGCCGAGGCCGCCGGTGACTCCGTCACCTGGCTCCAGAAGGCGCAGGGCATGCGGACGCTGCGCGCGGGCGGCGAGGCGGTGGCCGTCGATCCCCGGCTGCCGCGCCGGCCCGAGGACCATCTGATCGTCAAGAAGGGCGCCTCGGCGTTCTTCGGCACCTCGCTCGCGGCGACGCTGACCGCGCTGGGCTGCGACACCGTCGTGGTGTGCGGCGCGACGACGAGCGGCTGCGTGCGGGCCACCGCGGTGGACGCGGTGCAGTCCGGCTTCCCGGTGCTCGTGCCGCGGGAGTGCGTGGGCGACCGCGCGCCCGGCCCGCACGAGGCGAACCTCTTCGACATCCAGGCGAAGTACGGCGATGTGATCGGCCTCGCGGACGCCCTCGCCTACCTCGACCGACTCCCCCGTACCTGAGGAGATCTGCCATGCCGACCGATCCCAGGTCGCTGCCCCAGTCGGCCCTCGCCGACCTCGCCGACGTCCCCGCCACCGGCCGGTGGGTGCGCTCCGGGTCCGCCCGGCTGCACGTCCTGGACTACGGCGGACCGGGCGTTCCGCTGGTGATGCTGCCCGGCATCACCAGCCCGGCCGTCACGATGGACTTCGTCGCCCGCGAACTGACGGACCGGGTAAGGCCGTTGGTGGTGGACGTGCGGGGCCGCGGGCTCTCGGACGGCGGCGGCCGGTACACGCTTGAGGAGTACGCCGAGGACACCGAGGCCGTGGTCGAGGGGCTGGGCCTGGAGCGGCCGCTGCTGTTCGGGCACTCGATGGGCGCGCGGATCGCGGCGGCCACCGCGGTGCGCGGCAAGGTGCCCCTCGGCGGTACGGTGCTCGCCGACCCGCCGATGAGCGGTCCGGGGCGCGGCCCGTACCCGACCACACTCGACACCTTCCTCGGCCAGCTCCGTCAGGCGCAGCACGGTACGGACGCCGACGAGGTGGCCGCCTCGTGGCCGCGCTGGCCGCGCCGGGAACAGGAGCTGCGGGCCCGCTGGCTGGCCAGTTGCGCGGAGGAGGCCGTCGTCGCCACGCACCGCGGGTTCGAGGCGGAGGACTTCTTCGACCGGTGGCCCGCGGTGCCCGGCCCGGTGGCTCTGCTGTACGGCGCGGACAGCCCGGTGGTCACGGCGGCCGGCGCGGCCGAGGCGCGGCGGCTGCTGCCCTCGGCAGCCTTCGCGGTGGTCCCGGACGCCGGCCACATGATCTTCTGGGACAACCCCGCCGCCGGGCTCGCCGCGCTGCGCGACGCACTGCGCCCGATGGCGGGGTGACCGCACCGCCGGGGCATCGGCCGATCCGGGCGTGTCGCGCCGTGATTGAGTGGCCCCATGGCTGACCAGAGGGCTGACACCACCCCTTCCGCAGAGTCCGTACCGGCGATCCCCGTGGCCCTGACGGCCGCGCCGGGCTATCAGGTGCGGCGGCTCTACCAGGCGTACCTCGCGGTGTGGGTGCGCGCCGTCGATGCCACGCTGACCGGGCCGCAGTTCGCGGTGCTGACCGCCGTGGACGCGGCTCCCGGACACGACCAGCGGTCGATGGCCTCGGCAGTGGCGCTGGACACCTCCACGATGGCGGACGTGGCCCGGCGCCTGGAGAACCGCGGGCTGCTCGTCCGCCGCACCGCGGCCGACGACGGCCGCCGCAAGCTGCTGTACCTCACCGAGGAGGGCGAGCGCACCCTCCGCGCCGCGCACGACCGCGCCCGTGCGCTGGACGAACGGCTGCTCGCGCCGTACGACGCCGGGCAGCGCGCGGACCTGATGGACCTGCTGACCTCCATGGCCGACCACTGGGAGGGCCTGGCCGAGGAGTCCTGACCCGCACCCGTACCGCCGCCGGCGCGGGTGTCCGTACCTCTCCGAAGGAGCACCCGTGACGGATCTGTACCGCGGTACGAGCGACCGCCCCGGCAGCCCGGCCGACCACCACATCGGCATGATCGTGCCCAGCTCCAACCTGACGATGGAGACCGAGGTGCCGCGCATGCTGCGGGCCCGGGAGCGGGAGCGGCCCGAGGACCGCTTCGTCTTCCACAGCAGCCGGATGCGCATGCGGCACGTCACGCCCGAGGAGCTGCGTGGCATGAACGCGCAGACCGAGCGGGCCGCGCTGGAGCTGGCCGATGCCCGCCCCGACGTGGTGGCCACCGCCTGTCTGGTGGCGATCATGGCGCAGGGGCCCGGCCACCACTGCACGGCCGAGGCCGAGATCACCGAGGCGCTGCGCGGTCAGGGCGCGCAGGCTCCGGTGGTCTCCAGCGCCGGCGCGCTGCTCGACGGCATCGCGGCGCTGGGCGCCCGCCGGGTCGCGGTCCTCACGCCGTACATGAAGGACCTCACCCGGCTGGTCGTCGAGTACATCGAGGACGCGGGCGTGGAGGTGGTGGACGCGCTGAGCCTGGAGGTGCCCGACAACCTCGCGGTGGCCCGGCTGGACCCGGAGGACCTGCGCGAGCACTGGCGGAAGCTGGACCTCGTGCGCGCCGACGCGCTGGTCCTCTCGGCCTGTGTGCAGATGCCGTCGCTGGCGGCGGTCCAGCCGGTGGAGGACGCGGCCGGGCTGCCGGTGCTCTCGGCGGCCACCGCCACCACGTACCGCATCCTCAAGGAACTCGGCCTGGATCCCGTCGTACCGGGCGCGGGGCGGCTCCTCGCCGGCGGCTGACCGCTACGCCGTACTGGTGCGCCGCTGCCACCAGTGGCGGCGCCGGGGGTGGACGGCGCGGCCCAGCCGGCGGCCGAGCAGGACGTAACCGAGCAGTGCGCCCGTGGTGTTGAGGATGACGTCGTCGATGTCGAAGGCGCGCCCGGTGACCAGGGCGCCCTGCACCAGCTCGACCAGCAGCATCACGGCCGCGGTCACCAGCACCACCCGCACCGGGCCGCGGGTTTTCGGCGCCACCACCGGCAGTAGCAGCCCGAAGGGCACACCGAGCACGATGTTCCCGCCGAGTTGCTTGACGGTGTCGACGAAAGCGGGCTGCGTGAGGTAGTCGCGGAGCGAGTCGCCGGGCCGCAGGTTGGTGTGGGTGAGGGCTTCGGAGGCGGCCGACGGCTGGAGGGTCAGCCGGGCGAGCACGGCGCCGAACGCCACCATGACGGCGAACGCCACCACCATCACCAGCACCCTGACGGGCGGCGGGAGCGATGCCCCGCCGCCCGCGGTGGGGCCGCGGCTCTTCTTCCCGGCGGCGCCGGAGCGCCGGAGTGTCAGCCTGGTGGCGCCCTTGCGCCGGGATGACCGCGCCATGAAGACCCCTCGCCTCAGGTGGACCTGCCGGAGTTGGTCTGTTCCGACGGTGCGGTTACCCCTGTGGCGGCAGTGCATGCGCGTCCTAGCGGGACGCGGGTTCCTCCTCCGGGGCCCCGGACGCCTCGGCCGGGGCTTCGGCAGCGGTCTCGGCCGGGACGTCGGCGACAGCCTCGGCCGGGGCTTCGGCGGGGCCGGCCGCCGGCTTGCGGGAGGTGATGCCGAAGAGCGGCAGGAGCCCGGTCCGGGCGCGGTTGACCACGGGCGCTGCCCAGCGCGCGGTGAGCGGCCCGAGGATGACCATGATCAGGACGTAGGCGGTGGCGATGGGGCCGATCCGCGGCTCGACGGCCGTGGTGAGCCCGGCGATGACGATGGAGAACTCCCCGCGTGCCACCAGCGCGCCGCCGGCCCGCAGCCGCCCGTTGGGCCCGATGCCGGCCCGGCGGGCCGCGTACCAGCCGGTCAGGATCTTGGTCACGGTGGTGACGACGGCGAGCAGCAGCGCCGGGAGCAGGACCGGCGGGATGGCCGTGGGGTCCGTGGACAGCCCGAAGAAGACGAAGAAGACGGCGGCGAAGAGGTCGCGCAGCGGCATGAGGAGCTTGCGCGCGCCCTCCGCGACCTCACCGGACAGCGCGATGCCGACGAGGAACGCGCCGACCGCGGCGGAGACCTGGAGTTCCTGGGCGATGCCCGCGACGAGCACGGTCAGCCCGAGGACGACCAGAAGCAGCATCTCCGGGTTGTCGGAGGAGACCCAGCGGCTGATCAGGCGGCCGTGCCGGAGCGCGAGGTAGAGGACGAGGCCGACGGCGCCGAGGGCGATGAGGAGCGTGACGCTGCCGCCGGCGAGGCCGACGCCGGCCAGCAGGGCGGTGAGCAGCGGCAGGTAGACCGCCATGGAGAGGTCTTCGAGGACCAGGACGCCGAGGATGACGGGGGTCTCGCGGTTGCCGAGCCGGTTGAGGTCGGTGAGGACCTTGGCGATGACGCCGGAGGAGGAGATCCAGGTGACGCCGGCCAGCGCGACGGCGGCGACCGGGCCCCAGCCGAGCACCAGGGCGGCAATGGCGCCCGGTACGGCGTTCAGCAGGAAGTCGACGGCGCCGGAGGGGTATTGCGTCTTCAGGCTCGTGACGAGTTCGGAGGCGCTGTATTCGAGGCCGAGCAGGAGCAGCAGCAGGATGACGCCGATCTCGGCGCCGACGGCCACGAACTCCTCGCTGGCGTTGAGGGGCAGCAGCCCGCCGTGCCCGAAAGCCAGCCCGGCGAGGAGGTAGAGGGGTATGGGCGAGAGTCCGACCCGGCCGGCGAACCGGCCGAGGAGACCGAGGGCGAGGATGACGGCGCCGAACTCCACGAGCAGTGCGGTGGTCTCGTGCATGTCAGCCTCCGGCGATGATCGCGGCGAGGGCGTCGACGCCCTCACGGGTGCCGACCGCGACGAGGGTGTCGCCGATGGCGAATCGGAAATCGGGGCCCGGCGACGGGTGGGCGCTGGTGCGGCGCAGCACCGCGACGATGGACGCGCCGGTCCGGGTGCGGGCCTGGGTGTCACCGAGCAGCCGGCCGCCGTACGGGGACCGGCTGCCGATCGGGATGTGCTCGGTGACCAGGTCGATGCCGTCGGTACGGACGGCGTCCAGCGGGGCCGGGTCTATCAGGTGGGCGAGCGCCGTCGCCTCGTCCCGTTCCAGTGGTACCGATGAGCGGCAGGTATCGGGGTCGTCGGCTTCGTAGAAGCCGAGGAAGCGGCGTCCGTCGTGGTGTACCACCACGGAGAGGCGCTGTCCGGCATGCGTGGTGAAGTCGTAGCGCGTACCGACGCCCGGCAGCGAAGTGCGTCGCGTCCCCATCGTGTCCTCCCCGGACATCGCGCCGGGGTGCGCCGGTGGCGCGGACCGCACGCGATCTCCTTTACCTGGCCATTACGTTTTACCCCATCATTACAGATGCTTGACGAGTACACGTGGCCGGGCGGGGACGCGGTTCAGCCGACGGGCATGTGCCAGGGCTCCTCCGGCAGTGGGCTGCCCGTCTCGACAAGCGACTTGAGGTTGGACAGCACCGCGGCCCAGCCGCCGGCCGCCGCCTCGCGCTCCGCCTCGTCGGCCAGGTTCTCGTGGGTCACGGTGAGCCGGACGATCCCGCCGTACGGCTCGATGCCGAAGGTGACCTTGGACGGGCCGCCGGCCGGCTCCTCGCCCGGCGCGGCCCAGGTGGTGACCAGCCGCCGCGGCGGGGTGCTCTCGACGACCATCCCGACGACGTCGGCGATGCCGGAGCCGTCCGTTCGCCGGTGCTCCCAGGAGGAGCCGGTCCGCCAGTCGGAGACATTGCTGTGGCCCCAGTACGCGGCCGTCAGCTCGGGGTCGGTCAGCGCGTGCCAGACCTTCTCCGGCGGGCCCTCGATGTAGGTGACGTAGACAACGGTCGGACTGTCGTTCATGGCGTCCTCGGCTCGTCGGTGCGGGACAGCGGGCGCCCGCGGGTACGGGCGCCCGCTCACCACCCGACGTTGTGCGGGCCGCGCCCGCCCGTCAATCGGGACGCGCCGGCTCAGCGCCGAACGGGCGACACGGGCCGCCCGGCGGCATCCGGTGGCTCAGGCCTCGGCCGCGATCCAGGCGATGTGCCAGCCGTTCTTGGCGGCGTACTCCGGGTCGATCGCCTGCCGGTCCACCCGGCGCACGTAGATGCGGAAGCCCGCCGGAGTGGCGGCGTAGACGGTATTGCCACCGGTGGTCATCCACATACGGTCGTCACCGGTGAGGGCCGCGATGTATGCGGGGGTACTGGTGAATTCCCCTTCCGAGGTGTCGACGTCGATGTACACGCCGTCGCCGTTCCGGTCGGGATAGGCGACCCACCCCTCGCCGGGCTTGGTCCTGCCGGAAACGAGCTTGCCGTTTTTCATCTCGGCTCCCGTCACGTCATGTACAGCTCACGCGGCGCCTTCGGCCGCTGTTCCGAGTCTGCGTGCATTGCCGGTCCACGCAAGGCTCTTCCAGGGAGAATGGCCGGATGCCAAAGCCGCGGTACCGGGCTTCCCCGGAATGGCCGGAATCAGCGTTGACCGGCACGTTCCCGGTGGCAGGGGTTGACAGCGGACGGCCGCCTCAAGACTGTGGTTATCAGCCTCTGGCGGCCCCGAATCGGTTCACCGGCGCATGGGGAGACCGCGATCCGGGCCTCGCGGCGGTCCATTCCGCAAGACGGCACACACCTCGGCGGAAATGACCTCGACTTCGGGTAGTACGGCCTGCCCGGTACATGCGCCGACTGAATCCCTTTCCCCGAATTGATGTCCGTACGGGCATCATCCGGAAACGGTCGGAGGTGTCCGTGCATTCTTCCTCACCGCCTTCTCCGGATTACGACTTCCGCCCGCCCGACGACTGGTCCGATTTCACCGGAGTGGTGAGTCTGGCCTACGGCGGGTACGACCATTCACCGGAACACCGCGCGGCCGTCGCCGAGCTGCTGGAGCCCAAGCGCTCGCTGCTCGCCCGCGCCGCCGGCCGGACCTGCGCCACGCTGGCCGGCTACTCCCTGGACATGACCCTGCCCGGCACCGGCCCGCGCCCGGTGCTCGGCCTCGGCTACATCGCCGTCTCCCCCGCGCACCGGCGGCGCGGCCTGATGCGCGAGCTGATCAGGCGGACCCTCACCGACCTGCACACCACACGGGCCGAGCCGGTCGCGGTCCTCAACTCCAGCGAGCCGGGCATCTACGGCCGCTTCGGCTTCGGCGCGGCGAGCCGGGCCGTCTCGCTCACGATCCCGGTCGAGGCCAGGGAACTCGCCGACGTCCCGGCGGGCGACGGTCCCCCGCTGACCCTGGAGGTCGCCTCCCCGGTCGAGAGCGAGGCCGCAATCGCGGCGGTGTGCCGCGCCTGCGTCGCCGACCGCCCCGGAACGCTGCACCGGGAGGGCGCCTGGCTGCGCCGCTCCCTCGCCGATCCGCCCGCCGACCGCGGCGGCGCCGGACGCCTGCTGTGCATGCTGGCCACCGACGGCACGGCCGTACGCGGCTACACCCTCTACCGGCTCACCGCCGGCTGGACCCGCTCCTTCCCGCGGTTCACCGTCACCGTCCGGGAACTGTGCGCGGCCGACCCGGCCGCCCACGCCTTCCTGTGGCGGTCGCTGCTGGACGTCGACCTCGGCGGCACCGTCGTCGCCGAGGCGCGCCCGGTCGACGACCCGGTCCTGGCCCTGCTCACCGACTCGCGCAGCGCCGCGCCGACCGTGCGCGACCAGCTGTACGCCCGGGTGGTCGACGTGGACCGCGCGCTGGCCGCCCGCGGCTACGCCGCCGAGGCCGAGCTGGTGCTGGAGGTGAGCGACCCGCTCTGCCCGTGGAACGAGGGGCGGTGGCGGCTCATCACGGGCCCCGCCGGGGCCGACTGCGTCCGCACCCGCGCAGCCGCCGATCTGGTGCTCACGGCACGGGAGCTGGGCGCCGTACTGCTGGGCGACGGCTCGTTCGTGCAACTGGCGCTGGCCGGCCGGGTGACGGAGCTGCGCCCCGACGCGGTCCGCGCCGCCACGGCCGCCTTCCGCCACGACCCGGCGCCGTTCTGCCCCATCGTCTTCTGACCCCCGGCCGCACCTCCCGCCACCACCCGCCGACCCCTAACGGAGCCCGCCATGCCCGGTCCCGGCTATGCCTTCTTCGGGGAAGAGGAACGCGCCAACGTCCAGCAGGTACTGAACGCCTGGTCCCGCTCCACCGCCGCGCACTCCTACCCGCTCGGCGACCTCACCCAGACGCGGCTGTTCGAGCAGGAGGCCGCGCGCCGCCTGGGCAGCCCCTACTGCCTGTCCGTCAACAGCGGTACGTCCGCGCTGCTCACCGCGCTGGCGGCGCTGGACATCGGCCCCGGCGACGAGGTCATCGTCCCCGGCTACCTCTACGTCGCCTCGGTCGCCGCCGTCGTCCACAGCGGCGCCACGCCCGTCGTCGCCGAGATCGACGAGACGCTGACCCTGGATCCCGCCGACGTCCGGGCCCGGATCACGCCGCGCACCAAGGCGCTGATGCCGATCCACATGCTCGGCGCGCCCTGCGACATGGCCGCGCTCCAGGGGATCGCGGACGAGCACGGGCTGCCGGTGCTGGAGGACGTGGCGCAGGCCTGCGGCGGGACGTACCACGGCCGGCCGCTGGGCTCCTTCGGCCGCGCCGCGGCGTTCTCGCTCAACATGTTCAAGGTGATCACCGCGTGCGACGGCGGGTTCCTGCTCACCGCCGACGACCGCACCTTCCAGCGGGCGTACGGCTTCCACGACCACGGCTGGTTCCCGTACCGCCGGGAGGAGGGGCCCGGTGACCGGATCCTCGGCCTGAACCTGCGGATGACCGAGCTGACGGCGGCCGTCGCCCGCGCCCAGCTGGCCCGGCTGGACACCGTACTGGCCCGCACCCGGGCGCAGCGCAACGCGCTGGCCGCCCTCATCCCCCTGCGGCACGGACTGGCCCGCCGCCCGTCGCACGACCCGGCCGGCGACTGCGCGACCGTGCTGGTCCACCTCTTCGAGGACCGGGCGGCGGCCGAGGCCGTGGCGAAGCGGCTGGGCACCAGGACACTGCTGCACTCGCCCAAGCACTACTACGGCGGGCTGCCGGAGCTGCGCGCCCTGGCCGCCGGGGATGCCCGGTCCTGCCCGTCCCGGCGCCCGGAACCCGCGTGGCCGCGGCAGGACTTCCGGCCCGGCGCGCTGCCCCGCACCGACGACGTCCTGGGCCGCGCGGTGGCCCTGACCGTGGGCCTGTCCGACACGTACCTGGGCGCCGACGCGGGCGTCACCGTGTTCAGCGGGCCCGACGAGATCGCCGCGGCCGCCGAGCGCTTCCGGGCCACGGCGGACGAGGTACTGGGCTGACGCGACACGGGCTCCGGCCCGGCACCGCACCGGCCGGCGCCCCGCTCGATGGGGAGGAGACGACATGCCCTCGATCCCGTTCCCGGCGGCCCCCGGGAGTCCGCGCGCCGCCGGCACGACCGGCGCCGCCGGCACGGCCCCCGGCCGGCCGCCGCTGATCAGCGTGGTGGTGCCGTGCTTCGACGAGGAGGCGGTGCTGGAGCGCACCCACCTCCGGCTCACCACCGTGCTGCTCGGCCTCCCGGACTGCGCGCACGAGGTGGTCTACGTCGACGACGGCAGCCGGGACAACACCTGGCGCACGCTCGCCTCCCTCACCGGCGGCGACCCCGCGGTCCGGCTCGTCCGGCTGACCCGGAACTTCGGCCACCAGCAGGCGATACTCGCCGGGCTGCGGACGGCCGCCGGAGACGCGGTGATCACCATGGACGCCGACCTCCAGGACCCGCCCGAGCTGATCCCCGAGCTGGTCGCACGGTGGCGCGCCGGCTGGTCCGTGGTGTCGGCCCGGCGGACCTCGCGCGCCGGGGAGAGCCCCTTCAAGCGGGTCACGGCGCACGTCTACTACCGGCTGCTGGCCGCGCTCGCGGACCAGCCGGTGGCGCTGGACACCGGCGACTTCCGGCTGCTGGACCGGGCCGTCGTCCGGCTGCTCACCGAACTGCCCGAGGGCGAACCGTACTTGCGCGGATCGGTGTGCTGGGCGGGCTTCCCGGAGACCAGCGTGGGATACGAACGGCTGCCGCGCCCGGCCGGCCGCTCCAAGTACTCGCTGCGGAAGATGGCCGACCTCTCCCGCCGCGGGCTGGTGTCCTGCTCCCCCGCGCCCGCCCGCATGCCGGCCGTGGTCGGCTTCGCCTGGCTGGGCGGCGCGGCCATGACCGCAGCGGTGCGCCGCCACCGACTGCCGCTGGCGGCCTGGACGTTCGGCTGCGAGGCGGTGCTGCTGGGGCTGCTCGGCGAGTACCTGCGGCTGGTCCACCGCGAGCTGCGCGGCCGCCCGCCGTACGTCCTCCTGGAACGGCACCCGCCGCAGTCCGACGGTCCGGCGGGGGCGGAAGTGCCGGGCACCGAGGCCGTACTGCCGCTGCCGGTGGCCCGTACCCGGGCGGCCCGATGAGCACCGCGGACGGGCGTGAGTGGGACGTCGTCGTGGTGGGCGCCGGTTTCACCGGGCTCGCGGCGGCGCACGAACTGGGCCGGGCGGGGCTGCGCTGCCTGGTCCTGGAGGCCGACGACCGGGTGGGTGGCCTCGCGGGCACCTTCCCGGTCGGCGGGCGGCAGCTGGAGCGCTTCTACCACCACTGGTTCGCCTCCGACACGGACATCTTCCGGCTCTGCGCCGAGCTGGGCTGCGCAGGCCTCGTCGAGCGGTACCCGGGCCGTACCGGCTTCTACCACGCGGGCTCCGTCCACCGGCTGTCCACGCCGCTGGACGTGGCGCGGTTCGCGCCGCTGCCGGTCGCCGACCGGTTCCGGCTCGGCCGGTCGGTGCTGCGGGCCGGGCGGGTGCGGCACTGGCGGGAGCTGGAGGCGCTGACGGCCGAGGAGTGGCTGGTGGGGCTGGCCGGACGCCGGGTCTACGACCGGGTCTGGCGGCCACTGCTGGAGGGCAAGTTCGGGGAGTACGCACCCGAGGTCGGCGCCACCTGGATGTGGACCAAGCTGCATCTGCGCGGCGGCAGCCGCAGCCGCGCCGGGCGCGAAGTGCTCTACTACCTGCGCGGCGGCTGCGGCGCCCTGCTGGCCGCGTGGCTGCCCGAGCTGGCCCGGCTGGGGGTGCGCATCCGTACGTCCTGCCCGGTCACGGACGTGCTGGTCGGGCCCCGGGGCGTGACCGGCGTACGGGCGGGCGGCACGCTGCACGCCGCCCGGCGGGTGCTGGTGACCACCGCGCCCGGCCCCGCCGCCGGCTTCCTCACGGGGCAGGCGGCGGCCCATCCGGCCGTACCGGGCCTGCGGCGGCAGCTCGCGGCGGTCCCGTACCTGGCCAACATCTGTCTGGTGCTGGAGAACGACCGGCCGCTGTCGGACACCTACTGGCTCAACGTCACCGACCCCGGATTCCCCTACGTCGGCGTCATCGAGCACACCAACCTCGACCCGGCACGGCACTACGGGGGACGGCACGTGGTCTACCTGTCGAAGTACCTGCCGGCGGACGCCCGGCTGTACCGGATGCCCAACGACCAGGTCTACCGGTACAGCCTGCTCCATCTGCGCCGGATGTTCCCCGCGTTCCGGGAGGAGTGGGTGCGCCGGTACCACGTGTGGCGCGCCGAGCACGCCCAGCCGGTGATCACCCGGCACTACTCGCGGACCGTCCCCGCCACCGAATCCCCCGTACCGGGCCTCTACCTGGCCGGCATGGCCCAGGTGTTCCCCGAGGACCGGGGCACCAACTACGCCCTCCGGGGCGGGCAGCGGGCCGGCCGGCTGATCGCCGACCGCGTCCGGGCGGCGGCCCGGCCCGCGCACCCCACCCTGGCCATCACGGGAGCGGCAGATGACTGACCTCTTCACCGCCGAGGACTGCCTGCACATGACGCCACGTCAGGTGCACGGCCTGTACCGCCGTTACGTCAGCCGCAGCCAGGTGTCGCTGCTCGGCTCCTTCGGCTTCGGACACGATCTGGCCGAGCATGCCGAGGGCTGCTGGATCACCCTGCGCGACGGACGGCGGATCCTGGACTTCACCGGCGGCATCGGCGTCCTCAACCACGGCCACAACCACCCGCGGATCCTCGCGGCCCGCCGCCGCTTCGCCGAACGCCAGGCCATGGAGGTGCACAAGAACTTCCTCTCGCCCTACGTCGCCGCGCTCGCCCACAACCTCGCGCAGCTGCTGCCCGGCGACCTGAACATCGGCTACTTCCCGAACTCCGGCGCCGAGGCCGTCGAGGGAGCGCTGAAGCTGGCGTACAAGTACCACCGCGGCCGCCGCGGCACCGTGCTGCACAGCGACATCGCCTTCCACGGCAAGCTGCTCGGCGCGGGCAGCCTCACCGCCTCGCCCGAGGTGACGTTCCCCTACCCCGGTCTGCCCGGCACCGACGCCTTCGCCTACGACGACCTGGCCTCCTTCGTCCTCGCGCTGGAACGGCACACCACCGGCGACGGCGGCAGCGACGTCTACGCGGTGGTGCTGGAGCCGTTCAGCGCCTCGGGGCTGCGCGAGTGCTCCGGGGAGTTCCTGCACGAGGTGCGGCGGCTGTGCACCGAGCGGGACATCGTGCTCGTCCTGGACGAGGTGTACACCGGCTGGGGCAGGACGGGGACGCTGTTCCACTTCATGCGCCACCCGGGTCTCGTCCCCGACGTGCTCACCACGTCCAAGTCCTTCGGCGGCGGCAAGGCGTCGGTCTCCGGCTACGTCGCGCGCGAGCCGCTGTTCCGGGCCGCGTACGACAACCTCACCGACGCCACCCTGCACAGCACCACCTACTACGGCTTCGGGGAGGAGACCGTCACGGCCCTGGAGGCGGTGGCCATCGCGGTCGAGGACGACTATCCGGGGCGCGCGGTGCGGATCGGCGAGCGGCTGGCCGCCGGCCTGGCCGGGATCGCCGCCCGCCACCCGGACCTGGTCGCGGGCACGGCCGGGCGGGGCGCGCTGCACGGCGTGTTCCTGCGGGCCGGCCATCCGGCGCTGGACCGGGTGCTGCGGCTGCTGCCCGGCTCGTTCGCGCAGGACCCGCGGCTGCGGCTGAAGCTGGTCACCGCTGCCGTGATCGCCGCGCTGTACCGGGACCACGACGTGCTGACGTTCTACGGCTCCAACCACGGTCTGCCGCTGATCGTCTCGCCGCCGCTGGTGGCCGGGGACAAGGAGGTCGAGGTGTTCCTGGCCGCGCTGGACGCCGTGCTGGAGCAGGGCGCGCCGCGCCTGCTGGCGGCGTTCGCCAAGGACCGGGCGGTCCGGCGGTGAGGCCCGACGCGCTGGAGCGGGCGCTGACGGCCGCCGGGCTGCCCGCGCTGTGGGCCGCGCGCCACCCGGTACTGCGGGACCCCGAGGTCCTCGCGCGCGCCACCGCCCATGTGGCGGGCAGCCTGCGGGTCCAGCCACGCCCCTACCGGATCGCGGCCCGGCTCGTACTGCGCCTTCTGCCCCTCGCGTTCCTGCTGATGGCCCGGGTCCGCGTGGCACGCTCCCGGCCCGAGGCGCTGGCGTACGGCAGCCGGCGCCTCGCGCGGCTGCCCGGGTGCGCGCTGCTGCTGCGCTCGGCGGAGACGCTGGCGCTGTACGGCGGGCTGGACGGCGGTCCGGACCGTGTCCCGCGGCCGTCAGCGCCGCCCTCCGTCCCGACGGGAGCCCCGACATGAGCGGACGCACGCCCCGCACCGTCGAGTGCGACGCGCTGGTCATCGGCTCGGGCGCCGGCGGGGCCGTCGCCGCCCTGGAGCTGGCACGGGCGGGCCGCCGGCCCGTCGTCCTGGAGGAGGGCCCGCGGGTGTCCACCGCCGAACTGGCCGCCGCGGCACCGGCCGAGAGCCTGCGGCGGCTGTACCGCAACGCCGGGCTCACCCCCGTCTTCGGCAGCCCCGTCATCCCGTACGGCGAGGGCCGCTGCGTGGGCGGCACCACCGTGGTCAACGGCGGCCTGCTGTGGGAACCGCCGGCCGGGCTGCTGGACCGGTGGGCGGACGCCCTCGGCACCGACGGCTACCGCCTCCGCCACCTCACCGGCCACCTGAGCGAGATCTCCCGACGGCTGGACGTGGCGCCGCAGCGGCACGGCGCGGGCAATGAGGACTCCCGGCTGCTGGCCGCAGCCGCCGAGGGCCTGGGCTGGCGCTGGACGCTCGCCCGGCGCGCGGCACCGGGCTGCGCCCACCGCAACCGCTGCCCCACCGGCTGCCCGTCCGGCGCCAAGCGGACCATGGCGACGACGTATCTGCCGGAGGCCGAACGGTACGGCGCACGCATCACACCGGGCGTACGCGTCGTACGGCTGGACCACGACGGCGGCACGGTGCACGCCGTACGGGCCGTGGGGCCGGACGGCGCGCCGGTGCGGTACCGGCCGCGTACGGTCTTCCTGGCCGCCGGTGCCGTCGGCAGCGCCGCGCTCCTCCAGTGCAGCGGCATCCACCGCCGGACGGCGGGCCGCGCCACGGCCTTCCATGTGAACCTGCGGCTCCCGGCCCGCTTCGGCTCCGCGCTGCACGCCGAGCGGGGCACCATCTTCACGGCCCAGGTCGGCGAGTTCGGCGGGCTGGGCGTCCACGTCATGGCCGCCAACCACACGCCCGGGGCGCTGGCGGCGGCGCTCGCGCGCCAGGGCCCGGCGGCGGTCGACACCCTGCTGGCCGATTACGCGCGGACGGCGGTCTTCACCGTGCAGGTGCGGATGACAGGCCGGATATCCGTCGGCCGGCTGCCCGGCGCGGGGACCGTGCTGCGCCACCGGCTCGCGCCGCACGACGTGGACCTGCTGCGGTTCGCGCTGGTGCGGGCCGCGCGGCTGCTGTTCCGGGCCGGTGCGGTGGAGCTGTACCCGCCTGCGCCCGGGGTGCTGGACTCGGTGCGGTCGGCCGAGGAGTTCGCGCGCGGCACCGACCCGCGCACCTGGGACCTGGTCTGTGTGCACGCCATGGCGTCCTGCCCGATGGTGCCTGCCGAGCGCGGCGGGGTGTGCGGCCCGGACGGCCGCCCGTACGGCTTCCGCAACCTGCGGGTGTGCGACGCCGCGGTGCTGCCCGGCCCGACCGGTGTCAGCCCGCAGGGCACGATCATGGCCTTCGCGCACGAGATCGCCGCCCGGTACCTCACGGCTCCGCCGAGGAGGCAGCGTTGAACACCACACACCCGCCGGAGCTGCCGGGACTGCTGCGCCCCACCGGGCCCGAAGTGGACTGCGACATCGCGGTCATCGGGGCCGGCATGGGCGGGGCGACCCTGGCGTACGCACTGCGCGACTCCGGCGCCCGCGTCCTCGTCGTCGAGCGCGGCGACTTCCTGCCCCGGGAGGCGGCGAACTGGTCGCCGCACGCGGTCTTCACCGAGCGGCGCTACCGCAACGCCGAGCACTGGTACGACGCCGACACCGGGCGGCGCTTCCAGCCGAACGTCCACTACTGCGTCGGCGGCAACACCAAGGTCTTCGGCGCCACCCTGCCGCGATTCCGGGAGGCCGACTTCGGCCCGGTGGAACACGCGGAGGGCATCTCGCCCGCCTGGCCGTTCTCGTACGCCGAGCTGGAGCCGTACTACGCGGCGGCCGAGCGGCTCTACCGGGTGCACGGCACGTCCGGCCAGGACCCCACCGAGCCCTGGCGGTCCGGCGCCTTCCCGTACCCGGCGGTGCCGCACGAACCGGCCGTCGCCGCGCTGGCCGACGCGCTGCGCGCCCAGGGCCTGGCCCCCTTCGACCTGCCCACCGGCATCGACCTGCGGCCGGGCGGGGCCTGCGTGCGCTGCGCCACCTGCGACGGCTTCCCCTGCCTGCTGGACGCCAAGAGCGACGCGGACGTGTGCGCGCTGCGGCCCGCGCTGGCCTCGGGCAATGTGTCCCTGCTGACCCGGACGACCGTGACCGGGCTGCTGGCCGACCCGCCGGGGCGGCGGGTGACCGCCGCCGCAGCCCGCCGCGACGGCACGGAGCTGCGCATCCGCGCGGACCGGTACGTGCTGGCCTGCGGCGCGGTGAACACCGCCGCACTGCTGCTGCGTTCGCGGACCGGGCGGCCCGAGGGGCTGGCGAACTCCTCGGGACAAGTGGGCCGCCGCTACATGGCGCACCACAGCACCTTCCTCGTCGCCGCCGATCCCCGCCGCACCGGCCGGACGGTCTTCCAGAAGACCCTGGGCCTGAACGACTGGTACCTGGCGAACGGCGCACGCGGCCCGCTGGGCAACGTCCAGACCCTCGGCAAGCTCCAGCCCGCCACCGCCCGCGGCCTCCATCCCCGGCTGCCGGGCCCGGCGCTGGAGTTCCTCACCCGGCACAGCGTCGACCTCTACCTGACCAGCGAGGACCTGCCGGACCCCGGCAACCGCGTCACGGTCGGGCCGAGCGGCGCCATCCGGATCGCGCGGCGCCCCGCGAATCTCGCTCCCCACCACGAGCTGGTGCGCAGGACCGCCCGGATGATGCGCCGCGCCGGGTACCCGCTGGTGTCTGCCCGGCGCATGGGCATCGACGTCACCTCGCACCAGTGCGGCACAGCGGCCGCCGGTACCGACCCGGCCACCAGCGTCGTCGACCCGGGGTGCAAGGCGCACGACCTGGACAACCTGTGGGTCGCCGACAGCTCGTGGTTCCCGTCGTCGGCGGCCGTCAACCCCGGCCTGACCATCGCCGCCAACGCGCTGCGCGTCGCGGACGGGCTGCTCCCCCGCGGGCCGGGCAGCGTCCGGGCCCACGCGGAGGACCCGGCCGGCACCGTACAGGGAGGACCCCGATGAGCACCGCACCGCTGCAGGACATGTACTGGCCGCCCGTACGGCCGTTCCAGGGGCTCGCCCCCGAGCTGGCCCGCTTCCTGTCCGCACCGTCCGACGCGCAGGCGGAGATGCTGGCCCGGCTCCGCGACGCCCCCGAGGCGCACGGCCGGTTCCTGCACGAACACCTGGCCACGCTCTGCTCCCGGTCCCTCGGCTACCGCGACGGTCCGGCCACCCTGACGCGCGACGACGACCTGGAGATCGCCCTGTTCGCGGCGCGGACCCGGCTGGAGCGCGAGCTGATCGACGTCTGGGCCAGGCCCGCGCCGGTGCCCGAACCTGACGGCCAGGAGGCGGCCGCCGACTACCTGGACGAGCTGGCCGCCGACAACAGCGGCGTCTCCCACCCGCTCTTCGACTATCTGGCCACCGAGGCCACCCGCCCGCAGATCGAGTACTTCATCCGCTGCGAACTGATCCGCAACGAGGTCGTGGACGACGAGGTCGCGCTGCTGGTGGTCGGTCTCCAGGGCCGGCAGAAGGCGGTCGCCGCCGCCAACCTCTGGGACGAGTGCGGCCGCGGCCGGCTGGAGAACTTCCACACCTACTGGCTGCGCCGCCAGCTCGGCTCGGCCGCCGGCTGGGAGGAACTGGCCCGGTACCGCAGCGCGCACCCCTGGTTCGCGAAGATCACCTCGAATCTGTTCACGGCACTGCTCACCCGCCCCTCCCGCACCCAGGCCGCGTACGGCTGCTTCTTCGTCTTCGAGAGCTGGGTCGAGCCGCACTTCCGGCAGCTGCTGGCGGGCATGGACCGGGTGGGCCTGCACGACGAGGACACCCGCCTCTACTTCACCGCGCACACCCGTATCGACCCCCGTCACAGCCAGGAGCTCTCCGAGGGACTGCGCGCCCAGCGGCCCCGGCTGACGCCCGCCGAGATCTGCCAGGTGCTGCGCGGCGCCCATCTGGCCGTCGACGCGGGGACCCGGCAGTACGACCATCTGCTCCGGCATCTCGTACGGTGGCGCGGCCCGCACGCGGGGTAAGGGACCGGAAGGCACACGTCCCGTTAAATGGTGACGTGCTGTCACTTGATCAGGAGGCGCCGTGAACCGTACCGAGGAGCAGGCGCCCGTGGCGGGCGCCGACCGGGTGCTCGGACTGGACGTCGGCGGCACGGTCGTCAAGTCCGCGCTGGTCGCCCCGGACGGCACCGTCACCGGCGAGCGCCGCTCCGCCACCCGCCCGGCCGACGGCCCGGACGCCGTGCTCGCGGCCGTACTGGACCACGCCGAGCAGGCCGTGGCCGAGGCCCAAGCCGGCGGCGGTACGGTGCGCGCCGCGGGCATCGCCTCCTGCGGGCTGGTCGACGAGGACGCCGGCACGGTGGTGTTCTCCTCGGTCGTCAAGTGGCGGGACGTCCCGCTGCGGCGGCTGGTCGCCGAGCGCCTCGGGCTGCCCGTGGCGCTCGGCCACGACGTGCGCTCCGGCGGCATCGCCGAGGCCCGGCTCGGCGCGGGCCGGGGCCACCCCGTGGTGCTCTTCGTCCCGGTCGGCACCGGCGTCGGCGGCGCCGTGCTGCTCGACGGCCTGCCGTTCGCCGGCAGCCACTGGCGCTCGGCGGAGCTGGGCCATCTGGTCCTGCGGCCCGGCGGCGAGCCGTGCGGATGCGGGCAGCGCGGCTGCCTGGACACGCTCGCGGGCGGCGCCGCGATCGCCCGGCGGTACGCCGCCGCACGCGGGGCGGCGCACGGCGACGCGGGGCCCGCGGTGACCGCGGCGGAGGTGGCGCGCCGGGCGGCCGCGGGCGATGCGGCCGCCGCCCGGGTCTGGGACGAGGCGGCGGACGCGATGGCCGAGGGGCTGCTGGCGGCGGTCACGCTCTTCGACCCCGGCGTGCTGGTCCTGGGCGGCGGCGTCAGCCAGGCGGGTGATCAGCTGCTGGTGCCGCTGCGGCGGCACCTGGAACGCCGGGTGGCCTTCCAGGTCCTGCCCGACATCGTGCGTGCGGCGCTCGGCGAACGCGCGGGCCGCATCGGCGCCGGCCTGCTCGCCTGGGACCTGCTGCGGGCCGCGCGCACCACCGCCGCCGGTCCCGTCGCGCCCGCCGGCTCCCTCCCCTGACCCGGGCCGGGGCCGGCCCCGGCCGGCACCCGGCACCGGCGTCCGCACCGAGAGGCCCCCATGAAGCGCCAACGCCCCACTTCCCCGGCCCGGTTCATCGAGGGCCGCACCATCGACGCGGTACCGGAGGACGAACGGCACGGCCGGCCGCGCGATCTCTTCGCCCTCTGGTTCGCCGCGAACATCAGCCCCCTCACCCTCGTCTCCGGCACCCTCGCGCCGGTCGTCTTCGGCCTCGGCCTGTGGCCCGGCATCGCCGCCGTCCTGCTGGGCAACCTCGCCGGCGGGTTCCTCATGGCGCTGCACGCCGCCCAGGGGCCGAGACTCGGCGTACCCCAACTGATCCAGAGCCGGGGCCAGTTCGGCAGCCACGGGGCGCTGCTGGTGACCGTGCTGGTCGTCTTCATGTACGCGGGCTGGTTCGCCTCCAACCTCGTCATCGCCGGGCAGGCCCTCCATCACGTCGTGCCCGCGCTGTCCGTCCCGGCCTGGCTGGTGGTGTGCGCCATCGCCGGCCTGGTCGTCGCCACGGTCGGCCACGACCTCATCCACCGGGTCGGCCGCTGGGCGACAGCGCTCGCCCTGCTCCTCCTCGCGCTCTGCGCCGTACGCGTCCTGACCGCACAGGACGTACTCCAACGGGCCGCAGGCGAAAGCGACTTCTCCCTCACCGGCTTCGTGGGCATGGCCGCGACCGGCGTCCTCCTCCAGATCGCCTACGCGCCGTACGTCTCGGACTACACCCGCTACATGCCGTCCGACACGGCCGGGCGCCGCGCCACTCTGTGGTGCACCTACTGGGGCTGCGTGCTGGGCAGCGCACTGCCGATGCTGCTCGGCGTGGTCATGGGCCTGGCCGTCGCGGACGACACGATGAGCGGTCTGGCCGCGGTCCTCGGCGGCACGCTGTCCGCCGTCGTCCTCTTCGGCTTCGCCGCCGTCGTCGTGCACATCAACTCGATGAACCTCTACGGCACGGCGCTCTGCCTGGTGACCGCGGTCCAGACGTTCCGGCACCGCTGGCTGCCCGGCCGCGCCACCCGCACCCTCCTGATCGCCGCCCCGCTGGCCGCCGGCCTGACCATGGCGCTGGCCTTCCAGGGCTCCTTCCTGGCCTCCTACACCGACTTCCTCTCGGTCCTCCAGTACGTCCTGATCCCGTGGACCGCCATCAACCTCGTCGACTTCTACCTGGTCCGGCGCGGCACGTACGACGTGGCCTCCTTCTTCGCCCCGGCGGGCGGCATCTACGGCCGCTTCCGCACCCCCGCGCTCCTGGTCTACGCCGCGAGCTTCGCCCTCCAGATCCCCTTCATGCACACCTCCGCCTACACCGGCCCGGTCGCCCACGCCCTGGGCGGCACCGACCTGGCCTGGGCCGTCGGCCTGGTCTCGGCGGCCGCCGGGTACGGGGCGGTGGCGCGGCTCGGCGCGCGCCACCGGCCGGACGGGGCCCCGATCGCACCGGCCGTCACCGCAGATCCGAGGAGCACACCATGACTTCCGTGCACGACGACCTCTGCCGTACCGCCGCCCGGCTCCTGCGCGCCAACCGCTACCTCACCCTGGGCACCGCCTCCCCGGACGGCGTGCCGTGGGCGGTGCCCGTCACCTACGCCTGGGACGACGCCGACCGCTTCTACTGGTACTCGGCGTCCGACGCGGTGCACTCACGCAACATCACGGCGAACGCCGCCGTCTCACTCCTGGTCTACGACTCACGCGCAGCGGACGCCGACGGCCAGGCCCTGTACGCGGCGGCCACGGCGGAAACCGTCCCGGAGGCGGACCTCCCCGCAGCCCTGGCCACCTTCTACACCCACCGCTACCCCGACCCGGCACTCCGGGCCCGCAAGACCCGAAGCGCGGCGGAGTTCCTCGACGCGGCCCCCCAACGCATGTACCGCGCGACAGTCCACACCTACTCCCTCCTCCACCCCGACGCCCACCCGGCCCACGGCCCGTCGGTCCCGTACCGCGTATCCGTACCGTTCAGCACGGCGCTGGCGGCGCCCTGAGCGGGTGAAAGCGCCTCGGGAAACCCGGCGTTCACACCATTGACACTCCCCCACCCCCTCCCTACTGTTCCCCGGCGAATCGCTTCGACGCCCGTTGTCGAAACGGTTCGATACGCCGGTCCGGGGGGCGCGGTAGCGAGGAGAGCGGGATGGTCAAGATCACGGATGTGGCGCGGCGCGCCGGGGTGTCGCCGAGCACGGTGTCGTACGTGCTCAGCGGGAAGCGGTCCATCTCGGCTGCCACCCAGCGCCGTGTCGAGGAGAGCATCCGCGAGCTGGGGTACCGCCCGCATGCCGGGGCGCGGGCGCTGGCCAGCAGCCGGTCCAATGTGGTGGCGCTCGTGATGCCGCTGCGCAGTGGCATCCATGTGCCCGTGCAGATGCAGTTCGCTGCGTCCGTGGTCACCACGGCCCGCACGCACGATCACGACGTGCTGCTGCTGACGCAGGAGGAGGGCGAGGACGGGCTGCGCCGGGTGGCGGACAGTGCGCTGGTGGACGCGCTGGTGGTGATGGACGTCCAACTGCACGACGCCCGGGTGCCGCTGCTCCGCTCCCTGGGGCTGCCCTCGGTGCTCATCGGGTTCCCCGCCGAGGCCGAGGGGCTGACCTGTATCGACTTGGACTTCACGGCGACGGGCGAGGAGTGCGTCGCGCACCTGGCCCGGCTCGGGCACCGCAGTGTGGCACTGCTGGGTTCGCCGCCGGAGGTGTACGTACGCGGTACCGGCTTCGCGCGGCGGACGGCGGCGGGGTTCACTGCCGCGGCACACCGGTACGGCATGTCCTCGGCCGTGCTGCCGTGCGCGCCCGGGGCGCAGGCCGCGCGCGAGACGGTCGACCGGCTGCTGCGCGAACACCCGGATCTGACGGGGGTCGTCGTGCACAACGAGCCGGCGCTCGGCCCGCTGCTGGAGGCGTTCCGGGGTGCCGGGCTGCGCGTACCGGAGGATCTGTCGGTGATCGCGCTGTGTCCGGACGAGTTCGCCGAAGGGGCCGCGGTGCCGCTGACCTCCGTCGCGATTCCCGCCGCCGAGGTGGGTGAACGGTCCGTCGAGCTGCTGATGGCCAAGCTCGACGGCCGGGAGGTGCCCGATGCGACCTTGCTGCCGCCGCGGCTGACCGAACGGGCGAGCACCGCGCCTCGTACGAGCACTGCTTGACGGCGGCCGGCCCCGGCCGGTCTCCGGTTCCGCTCCTCACCGGCACCACGCACCGTTCATCGAAGCGCTTCGACTCGAAGGAGTCCAGTGAAGCCCCAGGGTCTTTCCCGACGTGACGTGCTCGCCCTCGGCCTGGCGGCCGCTCCCCTGGCCGCCGGCCTGGATCTGGCCGGAGCCGGTCCGGCGGCGGCCGCGCCTCCCCGTGCCACCACGAGTTCCGGTCATCCTTTCCGGAATCCGGAGCTGCCCCTCAAGGAGCGTGTCGGCGATCTGCTCCGCAGACTGACGACGGACGAGAAGGTCTCCCTGCTGCACCAGTACCAGGCGGGGATCCCGCGACTCGGCATACGGCCGTTCCGCACCGGCACCGAGGCGCTGCACGGGGTCGCCTGGCTCGGCCCGGCCACCGTCTTCCCGCAGGCCCTCGGCCTGGCCTCCACCTGGAACCCCGCCCTGATTCGCCGCGTGGGTTCAGCCGTCGGCGACGAGGCACGCGGCTTCCAGCACGACCGGCCGGCGGGCTGGGGGCTGAACTTGTGGGCGCCGGTGGTCAACCTGCTGCGCGATCCGCGCTGGGGCCGCAACGAGGAGGGGTACAGCGAGGACCCGTACCTGACCGGTGTCATGTCCACCGCCTACGGCAAGGGCCTGCAGGGCGACGACCCGGACCACCTCAAGACGGCGCCCACGATCAAGCACTACCTGGCCAACAACACCGAGACCCGCCGCACCACCTCCGACTCGGTCCTCCGCCCGCGCGTCCTGAAGGAGTACGACGAGGCGGCCTTCCGCCCGGCCCTCAGCGCCGATGCGGTGACCGGTGTGATGTCCGCGTACAACCTGGTCAACGGCCGTCCCGCCACGGTCCATCCGGACCTGAACGACACCGTGCGCAAGTGGGCGAAGAAGGACCTCTTCCATGTCACCGACGCGGACGCGCCCAACAATCTGCTCCCCGGCAACCAGGACTACTACCCCACCCTGGCGGAGGGCGACGCCGCCGCGCTCAGGGCCGGTATCGACAGCTTCACCTCCGACAGCGCGGACCCGGCGAAGACCGTCAAGGCGCTGCGCACGGCTCTGGCGGACGGGCTGATCGACGAGTCCGACATCGACACGGCGGTCCGGCATCTGCTCGGCATCCGGTTCCGGCTCGGCGAGTTCGACCCCGGCGGCGGCCCGTACGCGACGATCGGCAGATCGGTCATCGACAGCCCGGCACACCGTGCGCTGGCCCGCGAGACCGCCCGCGAGGCGGTGGTCCTGCTGCGGAACGACCACGCGACGCTGCCGCTGGACGCGGGGGCCGTGAGGAAGGTCGCCGTGATCGGTCCGCTGGCCGACACCCTCTACACCGACTGGTACTCGGGGACCCTCCCGTACGAGGTCACCCCGCTCCAGGCCGTCAGGGAGCGGCTCGGCTCCGCCGCGACCGTCACCACCAGCGAAGGCGTGGACCGGGTGGCGTTCCGCAACACCGCGACGGGTGCCTACCTCACCGGGGGCGGCGGCGAGAGCGGGGCCGTGCTCGGAGAGGCGGGCGGCAGCGCGGGCGACACCGGACGGTTCGATGTCTTCGACTGGGGACAGGGCGTGGTGACGCTGCGCAGCGTGGCCAACGGCAAGTACGTCGGCTACGACGGGACGGCGTTCCGCAACGACCAGGCGCAGCCCAACGGCTGGTACGTGCAGCAGCAGTTCGTCCTGGAGGAGCCGGACGACGGCACCGGCACCCGGCTGATCCGTTACGCGGGGTACGAGACCGCGGCCGACTGGTTCGGCGACAAGAAGTACCTCGGCGCCGACGGCGACGGCACCCTGCGGCTGGCCACCCGGGAGGACGCCGCCCGGTACGAGGTGGAGACCGTGCGCGGCGGTGTCGCCCACGCGGTCGAGGCGGTGCGCGGTGCCGACGCCGCGGTCGTGGTGGTCGGCAGCATGCCGTGCATCAACGGCCGCGAGGACCACGACCGTACGGACATGGGGCTGGCCGCCGGGCAGTCGGCGCTGGTCGAGGCGGTGCGCGCGGCCAATCCCCGCACCGTGGTCGTCCTGGAGACCAGCTATCCGGTGACGGCCGGCCGGGAGCGGCGGCGCGTCCCGGCGATCGTGTGGACCACGCACGCGGGCCAGGAGACCGGGCACGCCGTGGCCGACGTGCTGTTCGGCGACCACAATCCGGCCGGGCGGCTCACCCAGACCTGGTACCGCTCCGCCGACGATCTGCCGGACATGCTGGACTACGACATCATCGCCTCGGACCGCACCTACCTCTACTTCCGGGGCGAGCCGCTGTACCCCTTCGGGCACGGCCTGTCCTACACCGCGTTCCGCTACGGCCGGCCCGAGCTGTCCGCCCGCAGGGTGGACGCCGACGGCACGGTCACCGTCTCCGTGCGGGTGACCAACACCGGCGAGCGGGACGGCGACGAGGTCGTGCAGCTCTACACCCACCAGCGGACCTCACGCGTCAAACAGCCGCTGAAGCAGCTCCGCGGCTTCGCCCGCGTCCACCTGAAAGCTGGGCGGAGCACCACCGTACGGCTGCCGCTGCGCGCCGCTGACCTCGCCCACTGGGACGTCACCCGCGGCCGCACGGTCGTGGAGAGCAGCGTCCACGACGTGCTGGTGGGCGCGTCGTCGCGGGACATCCGGGGGCGTACGGCGCTCCGCGTCGACGGCGAGACCGTCCCGGCCCGGGACCTGGCCAGGACCACCCGCGCCGCTGACTTCGACGACTACCGGGGCGTCCGGATCGTCGACGAGAGCAGAGCGCGCGGGGATGCGGTCGGCGCTGCAGGGGACGGTGGCTGGATCGTCTTCCACGACGCCGAACTGGGCGGCGGAGCCCGGACGTTCACCGCTCGTGTCGCGAGGGAGGACGGTGGCGGCGGGACCGTGCAGGTACGGCTCGGCGCACCGGACGGGCCGGTGGCCGGGACGGCCGAGGTGACCGGCACCGGCGGCCGGTACACGTACGCCACCGTCACCGCCCGGCTGCGCGGCGCCCGCGGCCGGCACGACGTCTACCTGGTCTTCTCCGGCGCGATGCGGCTGAGCACGTTCTCGCTGCGCTGACGCGCCTGCCCTGCCCCTCCGGCTCCCCTGCCTACCGAAGCCGTCGCACCTCCCACAGCCGTCGCACCCCTCAGAGCCGCCGCCGAAACGGAGAACCCACCATGCACTCCCGCGCAGCAAGACCCGTGCTCGCCGTGGTCACGGCGGTCGCCACGGGCGCGCTCGGTCTCACCGGGTGCGCCGCGGCGCCGGACCCCGGCACGGTCACCGTGCTCAACTCGGCGACCGACACCGCCGAACACCACAAGAACCAGAAGTTCTTCGACCGCTGCGCCCGGCCGTTGGGCCTGCGCGTGGAACAGCTCAGCGTCCCCGCCGACCAGGTGTCCTCCAAGGCGCTGCGGATGGCGTCCTCCCACTCGCTCCCCGACATCCTGGAGCTGGACGGCTCGGAGCTGCCGCAGTTCGCGCTGACCGGCGGCCTGCGGCCGCTGTCCGGCCTCGGCGTGGCCGCCGCGGGCTTCTCCCGCAGCGCCGTCTCCCTCGGGTCCTATCAGGGCACCCGGTACGGCGTGGCGCGCTCCGCCAACTCCCTCGCGCTGTACTACAACCCCGACCTGCTGGCGAAGGCCGGTGTCGAGCCGCCCCGCACCTGGGCGGAGCTGCGTGCCACCGCACGGAAGCTCACCGGGGACGGCACCTACGGGCTGGCCTTCAGCGCCAGTCCGGACGCCGACGGGGTCTACCAGTTCCTGCCGTTCTTCTGGTCCGCGGGCGGGGACGAGGCCCGGCTCGACGGCGGTGGCGGCACCGCGGCGCTGGGGCTGTGGCAGCAGCTGGTGGCGGACCGCTCGGTCTCCAAGGCCGTGGTGAACTGGAACCAGCAGGACGTCAACGACCAGTTCGTCGCGGGCCGCGCCGCCATGATGATCAACGGCCCGTGGCAGGTGCCGGTGCTCGCCGCGCAGCACAGGACCAAGTGGGCCGTCGCCACGATTCCCGTGCCGAAGGCGGGCGGCACCGCGGTCGCGCCCATCGGCGGCACCGTCATGACCGTACCGAAGAGCGACACCCCGGAGCGCGAGCGGAACGCGGCGAAGATCCTGAACTGCCTCAACACCCCCGCGAATCAGCTCGCCTGGGGGCAGGCCACCAACAACGTGCCCACCCGTACCGCCGCGGCCCGCAGCTACGCGGAGCGGAACCCGAAGCTGGCGCCGTTCACCGAGCTGGTCGCCACGGCTCGCTCCCGCACCGCCCGGGTCGGCACCCGGTGGCCTGTCGTGGGGGACGCCCTCGCGGGCGCCTTCCAGTCCGTACTGACCGGCCGGAGCAGCCCCGGGCAGGCGTTGCAACGGGCCCAGCAGCAGGCGTCGGCGGGGAAGTGAGCGCGGCATGAACTCCCTCACGCGGCGTCCCGCCCTCCTGCGCTGGCTCTTCATCGCCCCCGCACTCGTCTACATGGCGGCCTTCTTCGGCTACCCGCTGGTGCGCAATCTGCTGATGAGCTTCCAGCACTACACGCCCACCACCTACTTCACCGGCGAGGCCCCCTTCAACGGGCTCGACAACTGGCGTGCGGTGCTCTCCGATCCGCTCTTCACCGACGCGCTGTGGCACACGGCGCTGTTCACGGCCGGGTCGCTGGCCGGCCAGTTCACCATCGGGCTGGCGCTGGCCGTCTTCTTCTCCCGGCGCTTCCGGCTCGCGGGGCCCATCCGGGCCGTACTGCTGCTGCCGTGGCTGGTGCCCATGGTGGTGTCGGCGGTGGTGTGGCGGCGCATCCTCGATCAGGAGCACGGCGTCCTGAACACCGCGCTGCAGGCCGTCGGGCCGGTGGACGGCGGGGTGCCGTGGCTCAGCAGTCCGAGCGTGGCGCTGGTCTCCGCCGTCCTGGTCAACATCTGGATCGGCATCCCCTTCAACATGGTCATCCTCTACGGGGGCCTCCAGGAGATACCGCGCGAGCTGTACGAGGCGGCCGCGCTGGACGGGGCGCGTCCCTGGCGGGCGTTCCGCAGCATCACCCTGCCGATGCTGCGGCCCGTGATCACCGTCGTCCTCGTGCTCGGCTTCATGTCGACGGTGAAGATCCTGGACCTGATCCTGGCGCTCACCGGGGGCGGGCCGGCCGACGCCACCCAGACCCTGGGCACCGTCACCTATCAACTGTCCTTCCTACGGCTCGACTTCGGCCAGGGTGCCGTCGTCGGCACCGTCCTCATCCTGGTCAGCGCGGTCTTCGCCGTGCTGTACCTGCGCGCGAACCGCGCCGACTTCGGCAAGGGGAAGTGATCTCCGATGATCCCGTCATCCGGCCGCCGGCTGCGCGGCGCCTGGAACACCGCCGCCGCGCTGCTGATCCTCGCCGTGCTGCTCTTCCCCGTGTACTGGATGGTGAACACCGCGCTGCAGCCCGCTTCGGGCATCGCGGTCGGCTGGTTCCCGAGCGACCCGGGCCTGGCGAGTTTCCGGCTCGCGCTGGAGAGCCAGGGCCGGTCGATGCTCACCAGCCTGGTCGTCGCGCTCGGTGCCGTCGCCGTCTGTCTGGCGCTGGCGGCACCCGCCGCGTACGGGCTGGCGCAGTCCGCGCTGCGCGGCGGCCGCACCGTCGTCTTCACCACACTCATCACGCAGATGGTGCCGGGCATCGTCATCGCCAACGCCCTGTACAGCGCGTACGCGGAGCTGGGCCTGGTCAACTCCTACCTCGGGCTGATCCTGGCCGATGCCTCGCTGGGGCTGCCGTTCTCCATCGTGCTGCTGCGCGCCTTCATGGTGTCCCTGCCCGCCGAGGTGATCGAAGCGGCCCTGGTCGACGGCGCGAACCGCTTCACCGCCTTCGTCCGCATCGTGCTCCCGATGTCCCGCAACGCGCTCATCACGGCCGGGCTGTTCACGTTCCTCTTCGCCTGGTCGGACTTCATGTTCGCGCTGACCCTCAACACCACCGACGACGTCAAGCCGGTCACCCTCGGCATCTACCAGTTCGTCGGCGCCCATGTCAGCGACTGGGGCGCGGTCATGGCGACGGCCGTGCTGTCCGCGGTGCCCGCGGCGGTCCTGCTGGTCGTCGCCCAGAAGTACATCGCCGCGGGCATCGCCGGCGGCTCCGTCAAGTAGCCACCGCGCGACAGGGAAGGCACCTCATCCGATGAAGTTCACCGACGGCTACTGGCTGATGCGGGACGGCGTCGACGCCTCGTACGCCACCGAGATCACAGACACCCGCGTCACGGACGACCGCTTCACCCTCTACGCCGCCGTACGCCACGTCCGGCACCGCGGCGACACACTCAACGCACCGCTGCTCACCGTGGAGTGCTTCTCGCCCGCCGAGGGGGTGATCGGCGTCCGCGCCACCCATCACGCGGGCACGGCCGACCGGGGCCCGCACTTCGCCCTGCGCACCGGCCCGGACGGCACCCCCGCCGGCAAGGTCCACCGCGACGGCTCGCTGCTCGAACTGACCACCGGAGGGCTGTCGTTGCGGGTCGACACGGCGGCACCGTACCGGCTGGACTTCACCGCCGGCGGCCGTACCCTCACCTCGGTCGCGGCGCGCGGCACGGGCTTCGCGACGACGCCCGACGGCGCGCACCACTCCCTCGCCCAGCTCTCCCTGGACGTCGGCGAGCTGGTGTACGGGCTGGGCGAGCGCTTCACGCCGTTCACCCGCAACGGGCAGCGCGTCGACATCTGGCAGGCGGACGGCGGCACGGCCAGCGAGCAGGCCTACAAGAACGTACCGTTCCACCTCACCAACCGCGGCTACGGCGTCTTCGTCAACCACCCGGGCCATGTCTCCTACGAGGTGGGCTCCGAAGCGGTCGGCCGGGTCCAGTTCAGCGTCGAGGACCAGAGCCTGGAGTTCTACCTCGTCCACGGCCCGTCGCCGAAGGAGATCCTGGACCGCTACACCGCGCTGACCGGCCGCCCGGCGCTGCCGCCCGCCTGGTCGTTCGGCCTGTGGCTGTCCACGTCCTTCACCACCTCCTACGACGAGGCGACCGTCACCCGCTTCGTACGCGGCATGGCCGAGCGCGAGATCCCGCTCGGCGTCTTCCACTTCGACTGCTTCTGGATGCGCGCGTACCAGTGGTGCGACTTCACCTGGGACCCGGAGGTCTTCCCCGACCCGGAGGGCATGCTGCGGCGCCTCAAGGGCGAACACGGCGATGGCGACGGGAACGGGAACAGGGACGACGACGGCAATGGCGACGGGCTGAAGATCTGCGTCTGGATCAATCCCTACATCGCGCAGAAGTCCCCGTTGTTCGAGGAGGCCGCCCGCCTCGGGTACTTGGTGCGCAGACCGGACGGCAGTGTGTGGCAGTGGGACATGTGGCAGGCCGGCATGGGGCTGGTGGACTTCACCCACCCCGGGGCGCGCGAGTGGTACGCGGACAAGCTGCGCGGGCTGCTCGGCCAGGGCGTCGACTGCTTCAAGACCGACTTCGGGGAGCGCGTCCCCACCGACGTGGTGTGGCACGACGGGTCCGACCCGGCCCGGATGCACAACTACTACACCCACCTCTACAACCGCACCGTCTTCGAAACACTCTCCGCCGAGCGGGGCGAGGGCGAGGCCGTGCTCTTCGCGCGCTCCGCGACCGCCGGCGGCCAGCAGTTCCCCGTGCACTGGGGCGGCGACTGCGAGTCCACCTTCGGCGCGATGGCCGAGTCGCTGCGCGGCGGGCTCTCGCTGGGCCTCTCCGGCTTCGGGTTCTGGAGCCACGACATCGGGGGCTTCGAGGGCACGCCGAGCCCGGAGGTCTTCAAGCGCTGGGTGCAGTTCGGACTGCTCTCCTCGCACAGCCGGCTGCACGGCAGTACCTCGTACCGCGTGCCGTGGGACTTCGACGAGGAGGCCGTCGCCGTCACCCGCGACTTCACCCGGCTCAAGCACCGGCTGATGCCGTACCTGTACCGGGCCGCCCAGCAGGCGGCCTCCCACGGCACGCCCGTGATGCGCGCGATGCTCCTGGAGTTCCCCGACGACCCGGCCTGCCACACCCTGGACCGGCAGTACATGCTCGGCGACGACCTCCTGGTGGCGCCGGTACTCAGCGCCGACGGCACCGTGGAGTACTACGTACCGGACGGCGAGTGGACCCACCTGCTCTCCGGCGAACGGGTCCGGGGCCCCGGCTGGCGGCGCGAGCGGTACGGCTTCGACAGCCTGCCCCTGCTGGCACGCCCCGGCTCCGTCCTCCCCTTCGGGAGCGTGCCCGACAGCGCGGTCTACGACTGGCGGCGCGACGTGACCCTGCGGGTGCACCGGCTCCGCGACGGCGACACGGTGACCACGCGCGTCCCGGCTCCGGACGGCACCCCCGAGGCCGTCTTCCGTACCCGCCGGGACGGCTCGGACCTCCGTGTCGAGGCGACCGGGGCCCCGGGCCCCTGGCACGTCCTCCTGACCGGGTCCGGCACCGTCCTGACCGCGGACCCGGGCGTCCGGGAGCTGTCGGCACACCTCGGCGCGGCGGACTGCTGACCCGGTTCCCGGTTCACAAGGGGCCGGTGGTCCCCTTACAGGGCCGGTGGTACGTCGGCCGGGAGCCGGTGCGGTCCGTCAGCCGGCCGTCCGCGCCGGGGCGGGGAGGGTGGCGTGGACCTGGAAGCCCCCGCCGTCCCGGGGACCCGTCGTGAGGTCGCCGCCCGCCAGGCGTACCCGCTCCGCCAAGCCGATCAGGCCGTGGCCGCCACTGGGCAGCAGCGGTTCGGTGCCGTCCGGGGACGCGTCCGCCGGGCGGGCCGCCGGGCCGTTGGTGACGCTCACGCACAGCGTGCTCGCCTCGTAGGCGACACGGATGTCCGTGGGCGCGCCGGGCGCGTGCTTGTGCACGTTCGTCAGCGCTTCCTGCACGACGCGGTAGGCGGCCCGTTCGACCTGCTCGGCGAGCGGCCGGGGCGTGCCCTCGCTCTGCAGGGCTACGGACAGCCCGGCGGCGCGTGAACTGTCGGCCAGCGCGGCGATCCGGTCGACGGCGGCGCCCTCCGCGTCGGCGGGCGCCGCGGCACTGTCCGCGTCCGTCGCAGCGGGCTCGGGGCCGGGGCCGTTCTTGAGGAGGCCCAGCATTTCGCGCAGTTCGGTGAGGGCCTGCCGGCCGGCCGTGCGGATGATCTCCGCGGCCTCGGCCGTCACCTTGGGGTCGTGTGCCACGGTGGCCAGCGCGTTGGCGTGCACCACGATGAGGCTCACCTGGTGCGAGACCACGTCGTGCATCTCACCGGCGATCCGCTGGCGCTCCTCGGCCCGCGCGGCCTCCGCGAGGAGCCGCTGCTCCCGCTCGGCGCGTTCGGCGCGCTCCACCAGTCCGGCCAGCACGGCCCGCCGCTCCCCCATGTACAGGCCGAGGAGCAGCGGCACGAGGACCATCAGGACGAAGTTGACCAGGACTCCGCCGAGGAGCAGCCGCGGATGCGTCCAGGACTCGGCGTTCCTGGGGAGCGCCACCAGCAGTCCCGCCACCGCCGTGATCCAGACCGTACGGCGGCTGTGCGGTCCGCGGTAGGCGCCTTCGGCGTAGAACGCGAAGGGGAGGACGAACGGCGCGAACTGGAGCACCTTCGCGACGAGCGCGACCAGCAGTGCCACTTCGGGAATCCGGCGCCGCGCCAGCAGGGGCAGCGCGCTCACGGCGGCCAGCAGCAGGTTGCCCCACTGTGAAGCCGGACCCATGTACGGGTTGTTGAGGCTGTTCCAGATCGAGAGCCCCAGGACCGCCGCCGTGACCAGCACGTCCGCGGCGGCCGGCGACCGGAGCGGGGACCGGCCGGTGCCGTCCGGCGCCGTCGTCCGGTGCTCCTCCGGTACGACCAGGCGGGAGCGGAGGGAGAGCCGGATGTGCTGACTGCGACTGCTGGTACTCACCCGGCGAGGATAGGCGGCCCGGCCTCCCCTTTGGGGAGCAGGTGACACACCACCCATCGAATGCAAATTACCTTGCATGTATCGTGCGATTCGCAAGCGGGATTGCGTCAGGCGGCGTGCCCGCGACCCTACGGACCGATCCGCGTGAGGAGTGTGGGCCGCCGTGACCATGCATTCGGCGACCTTGGCCATCAACGAGACGATTCGGGCCCGCCGCGCCGCGGGCGAGAAGGTCCTGCACCTCGGCTTCGGCGAGGCCGGGCTGCCGGTGCCCGACGACATCACGGCGGTGCTGTCGGCCGCCGCGGGCCGCAACGGGTACGGCCCCGTGGTCGGCGAGGAGGCGGCGCGCACGGCCGCGGCCGGGTGGTTCACCCGCCGCTCCGCGGCCACCGGGCCCGAGCAGGTGCTGTTCGCGCCCGGCAGCAAGGCCCTGCTCTTCGCGCTGCTCGCCGTACTCCCCGGTGACGTGGTCCTGCCCTGCCCCGCCTGGGTCAGCTACGCGGCGCAGGCCGCACTGGCCGGCAAGCGGGTCGTCGACGTACCGGTGCCGGACGCTGCCGGCGGCGTACCGGATCCAGCGCTGCTGGAGGACGCGCTGGCCGTCGCACGGGCGGACGGCGCGCGGCCCGGCGTACTGATCCTCACCGTGCCGGACAACCCGACCGGTACGGTCGCCCGCGAGGCGGACGTCCGGGCGGTGTGCGAGATCGCCGAACGGCACGGACTCGTGGTCATCTCGGACGAGATCTACGCGGAGGTGCTGCACCCGGCGGGCCCGGACGCGGACTCGGCAGGCCCGGACGCGGGCGGGTCGGCCGATCCTCGGCGCACGGCGGAGCCTCGGCGCGCGCCCAGCGCCGTCCGCCATCTCCCCGAGCGGACGGTCGTCACCAGCGGTCTGAGCAAGTCCATGGCGCTGGGCGGCTGGCGAATCGGGTTCGCGCGGGTGCCGGCGGGCGCCTGGGGGGAGCGGCTGATGCGCGACCTGACCGGCGTGGCCAGCGAGATCTGGTCCAGCCTGGCCGCGCCCATGCAGGCCGCAGCCGCGCACATCCTGGCGGACCCGCCGGAGGTACGGGCACACATCGACGCGGCCCGGCGGCTGCACGGCACCGTCGCACGCGCCGTGCACGCCGAGTTCACCACCGCCGGGGCACACTGCCGGGCGCCCGAGGCGGGGTTCTACCTCTACCCGGACTTCGAGCCGCTGCGGCCGGTGCTCGCCGCACAGGGCATCACCACCGGCGCGGGTCTCGCCGCAGCCCTGCTGGAGGGGCACGGCGTCGGGGTGCTGGCGGGCGAGGCCTTCGGAGACGCGCCCGAGGGGCTGCGGGCCCGGGTGGCGACGAGCCTGCTGTACGGCGAGACGGCCGACGAGCGCCGGTCGGCGCTGCGGTCGCCGGACCCGCTGACCCTGCCGTGGATCGAGGCATCCCTCGCGCACCTCCGGGAGGCGCTCACCGCTCTCACCGCACCGGTCCGGGGCCGCTGACGCAGAACGGCGCGGGGGCGGGGGCCGCACGCGGGACCCGCCCCCGCGCGGGCCAACCTGCTGGGCCGAGTGCAGCAAAACGGGTGTGCCGGACCCTGCGGGCGGAGATCCCACAGCAGCAAAGGGTCGGCAATCCGCAGCGGCGGCGTGGGCGCGGTCAGGGAAGGGCGGCATGTCCGAAACACAGCAAGAGGTCGCGGCACCGGCCGACGACGAACCGAAGCCGCGGTGGACGCACACGGCGAAGGTCCTCGTCAGCAGCCTCTGGTTCCCGGCGCTGTTCTTCTTCGGCTTTCTCTTCTGCTACCTGCTGGCCTTTCACAACCCCACCCCGCACGACATCAAAGTGGCCGTGCCCGCGCCGGCCGCCGGTCAGCTCCAGCAGACGCTCGACCGGGCCGTCCCGGGCGGCTTCGAGGTGCACCCGGTACACGGTGGTGACGCCGCGCTCCGGAGCGCGGTACTGGAACGCCGCACCGCCGGCGCGTACCTCCCGGACCCCGCGCACCCGGCCCTCTACACCGCCAAGGCAGGCGGCTTCGAGATCGAGGCCGTGCTCCAGCAGGTGTTCACGCCGGTCGCCGAGCACGGCGGTGCCTCCCTCAAGCAGATCGAGCTCGCGCCCACCGCGCCCAAGGACGCCATGGGCACCAGCCTCTTCTACCTCTGCCTGGGCCTCACCATCCCGTCGTACATCATGGTGATGATGATGCTGCGGGCCACCGTCCTCAGCCGCTGGAAGAAGGTCGTCACCTTCGTCGTCTCCGGCGCCGTGATGGCCGTGGCCGCCTTCTACATCGCGCTCGCGATGGACTGCATCGTGGACCGGCCGGTCTGCCTGCTGTACATGTTCATGCTGAGCCTCGGAGTCTCGCTGACCTGCTACGGACTGGTGCCGTTCGTCCGGCAGTTCTTCCCCGGGGTGGCCATCGTCGTCTTCGTGCTGCTCTCCATGCCGGCCAGCGGCGGGGCGATCCCGGTCGAGATGGTGCCCGCCTTCTTCCGCTGGCTGCATCCGTACATGCCGCTGGGCAATCTGGTCGACGCGCTGCGCAACGAGATGTACTTCGACGGCGTCGAGCTGTTCCGCCCGTTGCTGGCGCTGAGCCTCTGGATCGTCGCGGGCGTCGTACTCATCTGCATCGGCTACTTCTGGGAGCGGCACCGGGTGCGCGTGGCACGCTCCGGCGGGGACGAGGAGCTGACCCCTTCCGACCTGGAAGAGGCGGTGCAGGACCCGACATTCGAGATGCCCCATCCGATGCCGGTGCGCGCGGCCACCCACTACATCGGGGCGTCCGAACCGATGCTGACCGGACGCATCCGGGATACCGGGGAGCAGCCGCTGCACGGTGTGCTGATCACCGTGACCACCACCGACGGACGGCAGCTGACGCGTACCCGCACCGACGAACACGGCGCGTACAGCATCACCGGGCTGCCCGAGGGCTTCGTCAACATCGTCGCCGGCGGGCCGCGCCGCATCCCGTCGATCAAGCGGGTGTACGTCAGGGACGGCACCGTCGCCCACCAGGACTTCGTGCTGCGGCCGCGGCCGCCGGAGCAGCCGCCGGGATCCGCGGGCGCTTCCACCGCGTCCTGAGCGAGGGCAATCGGGGGCGGTCGATGTGACCGACGTAATGGAAGGTTAAAAACTTCCCTTCGTACGATGCTCCTCGGAATACCCGTGCGTGCGCACGAGTTCGTTCTCCACGTACGACACACGCTCACCGGTGGGCCCGTCAGCGGACCCACCGGCGGTGTGCGTTCGCCACCGCCCGCCCGCCCGCTCCCGTCCCCGGAGGTCCCAGGCAATGTCCCAGACGATGGCTCAACGACGCACAGGCGGAGTCGTCCTCGTCCTCGCCTTCGCCGGCATCGCGGTCGCCGTGATGCAAACGCTGCTCGTACCGGTCATCAAGGACCTGCCCACCCTCCTGGACACCGCACCGTCGAACGCCACCTGGGTCATGACGTCCACGCTGCTCGCCGGCGCCGTCGCAACCCCGATCATGGGCCGGCTCGGCGACCTGTACGGCAAGCGGCGCATGCTGGTCAGCAGCCTCGCGGTCATGGTCGTGGGGTCCCTGATCTGCGGCTTCACCAGCGACCTCCTCGTGATGATCGTCGGCCGCGCGCTCCAGGGCTTCGCCATGGGCGCCATCCCGCTCGGCATCGGCCTCATGCGCGACGAACTCCCCCGTGAGCGGCTCGGTTCGGCCCTCGCCCTGATGAGCTCCTCCATAGGCGTCGGCGGCGGGCTCGCACTGCCGGCCGCCGCCCTGATCGCCCAGCACGCGGACTGGCACGCCCTGTTCTTCGCCGCCGCCGGCCTGGGCGTCCTGTCGATCCTGCTGACGCTGCTGATCGTGCCGGAGAGCGACGTGCGGGCCGAGGGCCACTTCGACGTCGCCGGCGCCCTCGGACTCTCCCTCGGTCTCGTCCTGTTCCTGCTGCCGATCACCAAGGGCAGCGACTGGGGCTGGAGTTCCGGTACGACGCTCGGCCTCTTCGCCGCCGCGCTGGTCGTACTCCTCCTGTGGGGCGTGATGGAGCTGCGCATAAAGGCCCCGCTGGTCGATCTGCGTACCACCGCGCGCCGCGAGGTGCTGCTCACGAACCTCGCCTCGATCATGGTCGGTGTCGCGTTCTACGCGATCTCCCTCGTCCTCCCGCAGCTCCTCCAGCTGCCGACCGCCACCGGCTACGGCCTGGGCCAGACCATGGTGGTCGCGGGGCTGTGCGTGGCACCGCTGGGCCTCACGATGATGTTCACCGCACCCGTCTACGCCCGGCTGTCGGCACGGTACGGCCCGAAGCTCACCCTCATGCTCGGCATGCTGATCATCGCGATCGGTTACGGCGCGGGGCTCGGCCTGATGAGCGCCGCCTGGCAGACCATCGTCATCTCGGTCGTCGTCGGCGCCGGCATCGGCCTCGCGTACTCCTCCCTCCCGGCGCTGATCAACGGCGCCGTCGACCCGTCCGAGACGGGCGCGGCCAACGGCCTCAACACCCTGATGCGTTCGATCGGTACGTCCGTGTCGAGCGCCGTCATCGGCATGGTCCTCGCCAATACCGCGCACCACGTGGGAGGCGCGGCGGTCCCCACCATGCACGGCTTCCGCGTCTCGTTCCTCATCGCCACCGCGGCGGTCGCCCTCGGCCTGCTGCTCGCGGTCTTCCTCCCGCGCAGCAGGCAGATCTCCGCACCGCAGATGCTGGCCAGCAGCGAGGACGAGATCAGCCGGCAGCAGCAGCCCGCCGCGGCGATCCCGGCGCCCCGCACGACCCCGGCGACACAGCCCGCCTCGGCGGTCCAGCCAGTTCCGGCGGCCCAGCCGGTTTCGGCAATCCAGCCGGTTCCGGCGTCCCAGCCGGTTTCGGCGTCCCAGCCGGTTTCGGCGTCCCGGGCGCCCGGCGCCGGATTCCGCGGCCGCGTCCTGGACCCGGCCGGCCTCCCCGTCGCCCGCGCCCGGGTGGCGCTGATCGACCGGCACGGACGCCGGGCCGGCACCGCCCTCACCGGCCACGACGGCCGCTACTCGGTCGCCGTCCCGGACGGCGGCGCGTACGTCCTGGCCGCCATGGTCGCCGGCCACTCCCCGCAGGCCTCGGCGGCCGTACACCACGGCGAGAACCGCCCGGTGGACATCGACCTGGTCGTCTCGTCGGCTGCGGCGGAACGCGGGACGACGGTACAGGGGTAGCAGCCGGTGTGTGGCTCATCCCGGTCGCCGGGCGTCGACACCGCGGGCGTCCGGCGACCGGTTGCTCCCCGCGCCGCCCGATTACTCCCCCGCGCCGCCGGGCGCGGGCTCGACCGCTCCCCGGGGGCACGCCCTGACCAGGCGCAGGCCCGCGTTCTGCAAGGGCGCCAGGTCCGGCGTGCGGCCCTCGGCCAGCGCCACGCGTACCTGGCCCGCGGCCTCGCGGACCGCGGTGGCGGCCTGCTGCACCTCAGCGCCGGCCGACCGCTGCGTCAGCTCACCGGCCGCCTTGTCCAGGGCATCGACCGCCGCGTCCGCCTCCTGGTCGAGAGCGGACACCAGTACGGCGTGTTCCAGGTCGCCAATGGCGTCGGACACCGCGAGTGCGAACTTCGCACACCCCACGGCCCGGTCCTGGCCCTCCGTCGGCTGACACCCCACGAGCAGGGCTGCCGCCAGCACCACCGCCGCGGCGCTCGCCATCCGCTGCATGTCGTCACGTCCCTCCGGTGAACCGTCCCCCGCTTCGGGAAGGCAGGCCGGCGCGCGCCGGGCACGGCCGCATCCTACGAACGGCGACCGCGCACCGGGAGGGCATTTTCCGCGCATCCGATCAGCGCCGGGCAGAGGGCACATCTCCAGCCAATACCCGGCGGCACGTTGCGGTTGCGACTACTTGTGCTACCTCTGCGCGCCGTTGGGGCGTTGGCCTTCGAAGTCCTGCGCGGGCGGCTCGGCGATCCAGTGGCGACCGTCGGTGGTCCAGCCGAGGAACCGGCGGGCCCGGCCCCCGTCCGCCGTACCGTCGGCGGCGAACTTCCCACCGACGGCGACCAGTCGCAGCCCGGCGAGCGCGGGCGCGAGCCGCGCGGCGGCACGGGCAGGAGGCCGGGCCGCCTCCCCGTCCGGCCCGCCGACGCTCCGCCGCTGCTCGTCGGGGGTGCACAGCGACAGATGAAAGACCATCTGCCGCCACGCGTACGCCGCGTCCTTGACGGTGGCCGGCGGACGCGGCTGCCCCGGTACCCGGGCCGTCAGCCGGCACACGGCGGTGAAGCAGCGGAGCGCCAGATCCGGCGGACCGGGTACGGGGCGATGCCTACGCGGTGCACCAATGTGGCCAGATTGTGCGTGGTCAGAATCTGCGCCTGCTCGATGACGGCACCATTGGCCGCCACCGACCACGACCGCCGCCCAGGGGTCTCCGACCCCGCCCGCTCGGCGCACAGCCGCGCGAACCCGGGGGACGCGCGTGCCGCGTACCCGCGCGTCAGTGCCCCGCCCGCCTCGACGGGCCTCCTCGGGCACGGTCACTTCATAACGGCCGCTGTCCAGCAGCGCGTACAGCCCGGCAAGGCCCGACTCGGTGAGGCAGTGGCCGAACAGCGCGCCACGATCCTCCGGCACCCCGGACCGCCGCGCGGCCTCCCGCTCCCGCTCCTCGGCGCGGTGGCGGGCCGCCTCGTCCTCGTGACGCAGTGCGGTGGCAAAAGCCTTGGCCAACTGGCCCCGGGCGTAACCGGAACCGGTGGCGTGCTGCTGCTCAACTGCTTTACCCTCCCCCACCGACCAGGCAGAAGGGGTGCCCGGCAGGGTCCACGAGCACCCGCCACCGCCCCTCACACGGCTGCCGCTCCGGCTTCCCGGCCCCCAGCCCCACCAGCCGCTCCTCGGCCTCGTCCAAATCGTCCACCGCAAAACACAGATGAAGCTGCTGCGGAACGATCTGGTCCGGCCAGGTCGGTGCCCGATACTCACCCACCCGCTGAAACCCGAGGACCAGCCCACTCCCGCCCCCGTCCGCATCGCGGAGTCCCGCGAATTCCGCATTCGACTCCGGATGCGGCGCAAGCCCGGTCGCCTGCTGATAGAACGCCGACAGTGCCAAGGGATCGGGACAGTCGAGCGTGATCGCGGTAAGCCTCATCTGCGGCGGCATGACATGGCACCTCCGGGCCGGTGAACGGACATTCCAGCCCGGCCCGTGCCGCACTCAGCGGAGTGCGGCACGGGCCGGGCGGTGCGAGCGATGAGGCTCAGTATGTGCGATCAGGCGCGGTGGTACCGCTGGTCTTTGTGCGATCAGGCACGGTGGTACTGCTGGGCAACGTGCGGCGTGGCGCCCAGCTCGCGGGCGGCCTGCTGAGCGAAGTACGGCGTACGCAGCAGCTCGCGCCCGAGCAGCACCGCATCCGCCTCCCCGTCCGCGACGATCTTCTCCGCCTGCTGCGCCTCGGTGATCAGCCCGACGGCGCCCACCGGCAGCCCGGCCTCCTTCTTGACGCGCGTGGCGAAGGGCACCTGGTAGTTCGGCACGGCCTCGATCTTCGCGTCCGGCGCGTTACCACCCGTGGAGGTGTCCAGCAGGTCGACGCCGTGCGCCTTGAGGTCGGCAGCGAAGCGGACGGTGTCGTCGGCGGTCCAGCCCTCCCGCTCGTCCTCCGCGTTCTCGCTCAGCCAGTCGGTCGCCGAGATCCGGAAGAAGACGGGCAGGTCCTCGGGCCACACCGCCCGCACCGCGTCCACGACCTCCAGCGCGAACCGCACCCGGTTCTCGTACGACCCGCCGTACTCATCGGTGCGCCGGTTCGTAAAGGGCGACAGGAACTCATTGATCAGGTACCCGTGCGCACCATGGATCTCGGCAACCTGGAACCCGGCCTCCAGCGCAAGCCGCGCCGTCGCCGCGAACCGCTCCACGATCTCCTTGATCTCCGCCACGGACAGCTCCGCCGGCTCGGTCGACTTCCCGTCGAACGCCACCGCACTCGGCGCGACCGGCTGCCACCCATGTCCCTCACCAGGAGCAATCGGCGCACCTCGGTCCACCCACGTCCGCTCGGTGCTCGCCTTGCGCCCGGCATGCGCTATCTGGATACCGGCGACGGCACCCTGCGCCTTGACGAAGTCGGTGATGCGACGGAACGCCGCGACCTGGGTGTCGTTCCACAGCCCCAGGTCGTACGGGCTGATCCGCCCCTCGGGGCTCACAGCGGTCGCCTCGGTGATGATCAGGCCGGTACCGCCCACGGCACGGGCAGCCAGGTGCTGAAAGTGCCAGTCATTCGGCGCACCCTGCTCAGGCCCGTCCGGCGCCGCCGAGTACTGGCACATCGGAGCCATCCACAGGCGATTGGGAATGGTCAGCTGCCGGAGAGTGATCGGCTCGAACAGTGCGCTCACAACGGGCTCCCTGTACATGAACGAGGGCGGAGTCGGCCACGGACAGAGCGAGCCCGAAGCCTTGGATGCGACAGCATCGTAGTACGACACACATCGTAGTACGGCACCCATCAAACTAAAAGAAGTCCACACCGAACTACGACGCTCCTCGTACAACAGGAGCACGCCAGAGAGCATTCCTGACCGCCGGTCGCGTGGCTTACATCACGCGACCGGTAGGACGGCCGGCGGGCAGGCCGCCTTCGGGACGAAGGTCAGCATGTAGATCATTGCGGCGGATCGGCGTGAGTGGACCTCGGAGCCGAGCCAAAGCGGGCACTTCGCAGACACGCAGACACGCGGTACACCGCCCTCCGAGAACGCCCACCGCCGACTCGGACCTCCAGCAACGAGGCCCACGCGCCCGCTCACCTTCTCGCCTCGGTTGCGGCAACAGGTTCGCCCAAGCGACCTGCGCCCGTACTGGCGGCCGGTGCCCGGCGGGGAGGAACTGCCGGAGCTGTGGAAGAAGTCCCACATTTGGGTGTGGCAACCCGAGGCCGAGAAGGGCAGGGGCGCAGTGGTTCCACACATGCCCGGTGAATTGACCTGACCCCACAGGCCCTGCTCAACAGGCACGGGCCGGCTCTAGGCGGTCGACACGGTGCGCCAGATCTGCACCAGACAAAACTGGTCCTGTCCGTGCAGCTCGGCTTCATAGTCGGTGGGCGTGGCCAGCACGTCGGAACACCCCTTCAGAGGAGAGGCGAAAGGCCCCGTGTCCGGATTGAACACCCACTGCCACCGCATCCGGTACGTGCCCGGCGAAGGCAGCACCAGCGGAATCTCCCACATCCCGCCGTCGACGGTCTGCAGCTGGAGCTCGCCCTCGGGAAGGTCCACCTCGACTTCTTCCTGCCCCGCCCACGGGCCGGGCGGCGGCGACGGGGCGGTGGTCCACGACTCCAGGCGTATCGCGACCGTAACCACCTCCGGCGGAGTCTGGAGATACACCAGGCCCGGCCCGGGAAGCAGCCACTTCGTTCTGTCCGCCTCGTCATCGAACGTTTCGGCCGCCATGGTGTTGTCGTGCAGCCCGAGGAGCCGGTAGCTCGCCGATACCTTCGCCTCGCAGGAATCCAGCAACCTAGTCATCAAGCGCCTCACAAACCAGGGAAAGTGCCGCTCAACGGCAGCGCGCCAACGGACTGTAGACGAAAGGAGACGAGCCTGCGGAGACTGACATCGACGCGAACATGCCGATGCCTGGGCGCAACGGTGGATGTCAGGCACTACCGCACAGGAGGCCTGCTGGGGGCTCCTCCCGCCCCGGCGGACGCAAGCGGCCGCCCTGTCAGCCAGACAGTCGCCTTCGTATGCCTTCGTACCCGCGGTGCTGGATTGGGGCGTACTGCTCTACATTCCGTCTCATGTCAGCAACTTGTCCTCGCGAGTGGGGCCCGTGGCGCTTTCTTCGGCCCATGAAGGGCGTCAGCCATGTCTGTGTCGTCCGGCATGTCGACAGCCGAGAGTTCGGGGTGCTGAAGTCTCCCCGGACCAACGGCGGTGAGGTCACCGCGACCACACGGGCGCGCTTCCAGCAGGAGGTGCGCTGGATGCAGCAGCTGACCAGCGAGGCCGTCACAGGCATCGTGCCGGTTCTGGATGCCGATCAGCACGACCCGCCTGAATGGTTCGTGATGCCGCAGGCGCAGACGCTGCGGTCGGCACTCAGCCCGCGTGGCCGGAAAGCGGAGTTGCGGGAAGTGGTGGCGGCGGTTCGTGAAATAGCCGACACACTGGCCCGGCTCCACGAGCGGGGTATCGCGCACCGGGACATCAAACCGGACAACCTCCTCTACGCTCAGCAGCGTCCCCTGGTCGCAGATTTGGGGATTGCGGGCTGGCCCGAGCGGCCGGAACTCACCGCCGTCGGCGCCGCTATGGGGCCGCTGTATTTCCTGGCCCCGGAGATGCGCTCCTTCAACCCCGAGAAGCCCGCCTTCGACGCCGACGTCTGGTCACTGGCCAAAACGCTCTTCGTGCTCGCCAAGGGCCTGGAGTTTCCGCCTGAAGGCACCCACTACGAGCAGGGCAGCCCCTACTCGCTGTGGGCCGAGGGCGCGGAGGCATCGATGGACCTCGCTCCGGTCCTCGAAGCCGCGACCGCTTACGAGCCCGTCCGTCGGCTGACAATGGCGTCCTTCCGCGACGAGCTCTCGGCATGGCTGGAGCTCCACCCCGGCCCCGTCAGCCCGGCCCATCCCGCCTTTCGCCGAGGCTTCCGCGCTATCAGAGCCATCACCGCGGAGGCCCGTCGCCATGAGGACGAGCTGCGGCGCATGCTGCCACCACAGATGCGGCGCCTGGCACGCGCACAGCACGGTCATGCCGACCGTTGGCTGGGGCCCGCCGTGGACGCTCAGAAACCCGAGGACGTGAAACTGCTGGACCTGCACGGCTATCCGGACGACCCCGACTACGACGAGGGGGTGGACGGCATGTGCCTGATGAGCACGCTGCCAGATGAGCAGGGGCGGCGCATCGTACTGGGCGGCTTCCTCATGGGAACCGTCACCACGCTGGCGGCCGAACTCCAGCAGGACGGCGCCCTGCTGGACAGCTGGAGCGAGGACGTCAACATTCTGCTGCCCAGCGCGACTGTCGCCCTGCGCCGTATGACGCAACAGGCACAGGACGCGATCACCGTTCGATGATGCTCGTCGGCACTGCAACCAGCCCCGGCGGCACGGCGGTTCAGCTGGACGGTGAGCCAACTGTGGTGGACGTCTTGGCGTCGTGGGGTTCAGGGGTCGTCGGGGTGGGGCGGGCGCCGGTGTGGGTGGCGCCCATGCCGGCGGTTACTACGAAGGCGACGCCGGCTGCGGGGGCGAGGTCGGGGGTCTGGCCGAGTACCAGCAGGCCGGCGAGGAGTGCGATGGCCGGTTCCAGGCTCATCAGGGTGCCGAAGGCGGAGGTAGTGAGGCGGCGCAGGGCGAGGAACTCGAGGGCGAAGGGCAGTACGGCGCCCAGCGCGGCCAGTACCAGCATGGCTCCGAGCAGCCTCCAAGTGACGTGTTCCAGGTCGGCGGGGGCGGCGACCAGGAGGCCGATGAGGCCGGCGACGGGCATGGAGACGGCCAGCCCGTTGAGGCCGGTCACGGAGTCGCCCACGCGCTGGGTCAGCAGGATGTAGGCCGCCCAGCAGGCCGCGGCTGCCAGTGCGAAGCCCGCGCCGGCCGCGTCGATGCCGCCGCGCCAGGGTTCGGTCAGTGCGACGACACCGATGGCGGCCATGACCGTCCAGCGCTTACGACCGCGGCCCGGGCCGTAGAGGGATACGGCCAGCGGGCCGAGGAATTCCAGCGCGCTGGCCGTGCCGAGCGGCAACCGGGTCACGGCGAGCATGAAGAACACCATCATGCCCGCGCTGACCGCACCCAGCAGGGTGCACGCCAACAGGTCGCGGCCGGCGAAGTCGCGCGGGCGGGGCCGTATCAGGGCCAGCAGGAGCAGACCGGCCCACGCCAGACGGAGCCCTGTCGCGCCCAGGGCTCCGAGCTGATCGACCAGCGGAACCGACAGCGCCAGGCCGAGCTGGATGGTGGACATGGAGGCAACGGCCATCAGGGCCCCGGTCGCGGACGTGGGCAGGCTCGGACCTGTGCGGTGTTTCAGCAAGCTCATGGATCTGAGTAGACGGTGTGCGGACCGTTCGCGTCCACGTGCTGATCATCAACAATTCGTTCGTGGATCGTGGACAATGGTGGAATGGAGACGCGACGACTGCGGATGCTGGTGGAGCTGTCCCGTCTGGGGTCCATGCGTGCGGTGGCCGACACGCTGGCCACGACCACCTCGACGGTCTCGCAGCAGATCGCCGCCCTGGCGGACGAAATGGGCACCGCGTTGACCGAACCGCACGGGCGCCTGGTGCGGCTGACGCCCGCGGGCCGCCGACTGGCCGAGCACGCGGTGACGATCCTCTCCGCCGTCGAGACGGCGCGCCACGACCTCGCCCCGGGAGGCGAGCCCAACGGCACCCTGCGCGTCGCAGGATTCGCCACCGCCATCCGCGCCCACCTGCTGCCCATCGTCACCGCCCTGACCGCGAGTCACCCCCGCCTCCGTGTCCTGATCCGCGAGCACGAACCTGCCGAAGCACTGCAGCTCCTGGCCGAAGACGCCACCGATCTGGCTCTGACGTACGACTACAACCTGGCGCCCGCGGCCGAGGACCCCGTGGTGAACACCACTGCCCTGTGGGCCGCCAGCTGGGGTCTGGGCGTCCCCGCGCAGGCCGGCATCCAGAAGGGAACAACGCTGGAGGTCTTCGCCCAACTCGCCGGGCAGGACTGGATCGTCAACTCGCGCAACACCGCGGACGAGACCGTCATCCGTACGCTTGCCTCCATGGCGGGCTTCACCCCGCGCATCACCCACCAGGCCGACAGCCTCGACCTCGTGCAGGGGATGATCACGGCTGGGCTCGGCGTCGGTCTGCTCCCCCTGGGTACCATCACGCTTCCGGCTGTGCGGTTTCTCCCGCTCACCGCCCCCGACGTAGAACAGCGCGCGTACGCCGTCGCCCGCCACGGTCGCCTGGACTGGCCACCGCTCGCCCTGGTCACCGACCTCCTCGTCAGCCGGTCCGAGAAGTCCGGCCAGTCCGAGCGGTCCGGGACCCGGTAACTCCCCGCCCGGCCTCCCACCCGCCCGGACATCGAAGAGCCCCGTCAGATGCCGTGATCAGCAGGATCAGCCTGTGCAGGAGGCGGCTCGGCGTCCTCGCTGCCGAGGTCGTACTTGAAAGGTACTCGCTCCGGCGCTGAGCAGGCGGAGCCGCTGACCGGCTGCGGCGTGCGGGGGTGGGCCTGACGCGCGACAGCGACGGGTCGGTACGCCACTTCTACTCGGCCCACCCGAGGATGTCCGACGACATCGACGAGCGGGGCATCGACCTGCTCGCCCCGGAACGGCTGCTGTACATCCTGAAGCGGGCCGACCACCGGGGTCTCGTCCCCGTCCTTCAGGTCGCCGTCCAGCACCTGGCCGAGCCGGCGGCCGAGAGGGCCGCGCGCACCGCGCTCCACGAGCGGCTGGTGGAGCCCCTGCACCGGCGCTTCGCGGCGGAGGGGCTGGAGCGGCCCCGGCTGCGGGCCGAGATGATCGTCGCGGCGATCTTCGGGGTCGCGCTGGGCCGGGGTTCCGGGGCGTTCGACGAACTGGGCGAGGTGGCACCGGACGACCTGGGCGCGTTGCTGCTCGACACCCTGGCCGCCGGGGCCTGACGTACGGGCTCAGGCCAGCTCGAACCCGTGGTAGTGCGCCACCGCCACGCCGTCACCGATCTGCCGGTACGTTCCGACGCCGCCGATGAACGGCATGAACACCCGTTGCTTTCCGGGGATGTTGGCGCCCATGTACCACGAGGCGGCCTGCGGCATCAGCGTGAGGTCCGCGAGGTCGTTGGTGGTGTTCACCCAGTTGTCCTCGGCCTCGGGCGCCGCCTCCATGCGGTGCAGTCCGTGCTCGCGGAGGTACTCCAGCGCGCGGGTGATCCAGTCGACGTGGTACTCGATCGAGGTCATCATGTTGGACAGCACCGACGGGCTCTGCGGGCCGGTGACCATGAAGAGGTTCGGGAAGCCGGCCGACATCAGCCCCAGGTACGTACGCGGGCCGTGTGCCCACTTCTCGCGCAGGGTGCGGCCCTCACCGCGTATCTCCATGGCGTTCAGCGCGCCGGTCATCGCGTCGAAACCGGTGGCGAGGACGATCACGTCGCAGTCGTACGCGCGCTCGTGGTCCGCTCCGCCCGTGACGATCCCGCGTGCGGTGATGCGGCGGACCGGCTGTTCGTTGAGGTCGACGAGCGACACATGGTCCTCGTTGTAGACCTCGAAGTAGCCGGTGTCGACGCACATCCGCTTGCTGGCGATCGGGTAGGTACGCGGCGACAGCTTCTCGGCCAGCTCCGGGTCCCGGACCTTCGCGCGGATGCGGCCGCGCACGTACTCGGCGGCGATCTCGTTGGCCCGCGCGTCCCTGAGGACGTCCTTGAAGGCGCTGGAGAAGCACAGGCCGCCGTCGGCCCACCGGGTGTCGAACTCGCGCCGGATCTCCTCGGCGCCGGTCTCGGTCAGGGTGCGTGTGCTCTCCGGGCACCGGAATCCGGTGCGCGACATCCGGCTGTACTCCCGGATCTCGGGGTAGTGCTTCCGGGCTTCGGCCAGCCGCTCCCCGTTGGGCCCGTTGTGGGCCGGCACGGCGAAGCTCGGCGTGCGCTGGAAGACGGTGAGTTCCGCGACGACGGGCGCGATCGCGGTGATCGTCTGGAGTCCGGAGGAACCGGTGCCGATGACGGCGACCCGCTTCCCGGCCAGGTCGACGCCGTCGTGCGGCCAGCCGGACGTCCAGTACACCTCGCCCGCGAAGTCCTCCAACCCTTCGAAGGCGGGCCGGGACGGGACCGAGAGGCACCCGGTCGCCGCGATCACGTACCGCGCGGTCCGGGACGTCCCGTCGTCGGTCGTCACCGTCCACCGGTACGCGTCCTCGTCCCAGTCCAGTTGCTCGACCCGGGTGCCGAAGGTGATGTCCTCGCGCAGGCCGTAGCGGTCCGCGACGTGCCGCGCGTAGGACAGCAGCTCCGGCTGGGCGGCGTAGCGCTCGCTCCAGTCCCACTCCTGCTGGAGCTCCGGGTCGAAGGAGTAGGAGTACTCGACCGACTCGATGTCACAGCGCGCCCCCGGATAGCGGTTCCAGTACCAGGTGCCGCCGACGTCGTCGCCCGCCTCGATGATCCGTGCTGTGCAACCAAGTTGGCGCAGCCTGTGCAGCTGGTAGAGGCCCGCGAAGCCGGCGCCGATGACGATGACGTCGAGATCGGGGGCCGAGCTCTGCGGGGCACCGGATATGCGGTCAGACATGGCTGGTCACGCTCCCCTGGGCGGACGAGGCGACGAAGCGGTTGATGTGGTCGGCGACGACGTTCATGCCCGCTTCCTGGCCGGGGAGGATGCCGGCCATCTGGAAGTACGCGTGCATCTGGCCCTCGGCCTCGGCGAGCGTGACCGGCACCCCCGCCTCCTCCAACGCCCTTGCGTACGCGACGCCTTCGTCGTGCAGGGGGTCGTACTGGGCGACGTACACCAGCGCCGGTGGCAGTCCCGCGTGGCTCGTGGCGCGGAGCGGGGACGCGTCCGGGTGGGTGCGGGCCGCCTCGTCCGCGAGGTAGTGCCCCCAGAACCACCGCATGGTGTCCCGGCTGAGCAGCAGCTGGTTCTCGGGCGCCAGGTAGGAGGCGGTGTCCGGGTCGCAGTCGGTCACGGGGTAGACCAGGACCTGGTAATCGATCCTCGGCCCTGCCTTGTCGCGCGCCCACAGCGTCATCACCGCGCTGATGTTCCCGCCCGCGCTGTCCCCCGCGACGATCAGTGGTACGCCCTCGGGCGCCAGCTCGGCGGCGTGTGCTGCCACCCATCGCAGTGCGGTCCAGCTGTCCTCGACGGCGGTCGGGAACGGGTGCTCGGGGGCCTTGCGGTAGTTGACGAGCACCACGGCCGACTGTGTCGCGTTCGCCAGCCGGCGGCCCACGTGGTCGTACTGCAGGTCGATGTCGCCGAGGACCCAGCCGCCGCCGTGGTAGTAGACGATGACCGCCCGCGGCACGCCCTCGGGTTGGAGTACGCGGACCCGGAACCGGCCTCCCCTGCCGTCGAGCCGGAGGTTCCGTACGGCGCCGACCTCCGGGCCCCGCCCGCTCAGCCCGGCCAGGACCGGCCCGCTCATCCGGGCGATCGCCGGTGTCGACTCGTGGATCGCCGGGCCGTCGGCCTCGGCGAGTCGGTCCAGAAATGCCTGGGATACGGGTTCCAGCGGCATGGCACCAGCTCCTCTCATCGGCGCGCCTTCGCGTCGTCCGCGCGGTCACGAGCGCCGACGCACCACCGTAAGGTCGTTCTCCGCACAACGGCAGAGCACCTCCGGCCCCGGTCTCCCGCACGGGCGGGCGCGTCAGCCGCCCTTCCGCTCCGGGAGCGGCCTCCGCAGCAGGTGGGCGCCCGTGCAGGCGGCCAGTACGGCCACGCAGGCGGTGAAGGTCAGGCCCGCGCCGCGGAGGCCGAGGGCGACGGTGAGGGCGCCGACGCCGACGACCGGGAGGGAGATCCCGGTGTAGGCGACGACGAAGAAGGTGGAGATGGTGCCGCCGCGGTGTTCGGCGGGCGCGGCAGCAGCAACGGACGTCAGGGACGCGCGGAAGGCCAGCCCCTGGCCGAGGCCGCCGCACAGGGCGCCGGCGACGAGCAGCGGCAGCACCTCGGCGACGAGCGAGCCCGCCACCATCGCGAGGCCGGCCACGAGGACGAAACAGCCGCACGGGAGCGCCCGGCGCGCCCCCAGCTTCTCCGTCAGCGACTGCCCCGCCGTCGAGCCCAGGAAGACCGAGGAGACCACCGCGCCCGACACCGCAAGGTTCGTCACGCCCAGCGTCTCGGCCTCGAAGGCCGGAGCCACGGCAGTGAAGAGGCCCAGCAGCGAGAAGCCGGCGAAGGCGGCGAACGCCGAGGGCGCGAACACACTGCGGGTCTCGGCCGGTACGACCAGACCCTGCGGTGCGAGCCGTGGCCACCGTACGGGGTGGTCGATCGTCTCGGGCAGCAGCAGTACCAGTACGCACGCGGGCACGAGCAGCGCGAGGTGGGCGAGGAAGGGCAGGCTGAGCGGCCACGGCGCGTACTGGGCGAGGATCCCCGCGAGCAGCGGGCCGCAGCCGAGACCGCCCATGTTCGCGGCCGCGGCGGCGAACCCGGCGCGCGACTTCCGTTCCACCGGGGCCAGTTCGAGCACCGCGGCGGTGGCGGCGCCGCTGAACAGACCGGCGGAGAAGCCGGAGAGCAGCCGGCCGGCGAAGAGCAGTGGCAGCCCTCCCTCGCTCAGGAAGCACACGGCGCTGAGCGCGGAGAAGGCCAGCGCCGCGAGCAGGACGGGGCGACGGCCGACCCGGTCGGAGTAGTTGCCGGCGAGCAGCAGTACGGCGATGACGCCGAGCGCGTAGACGGCGAACACCACCGTCACGATCAGCTCCGAGAAGCCGAGTTCCTGGCGGTACAGCCCGTAGAGCGGGGTGGGCAGCGTGGTGCCCGCCATGCCCACGGCGAACACGGACGCCGCTGCCGGATAGCCGGGGCGCCGGCCCGCACCTTGACGAACGATCATGTCCCCACGGTACGAGCCGGTCGCGCTCCGGTGCGTCAGCTCGCGTCCGCCGTGGCGGTCACCGCGTCCGTGACGAGCCGGTCCAGGCCGGGGAGGGCGTGGGAGCGGCGCTGCAGGGCCCGGGCGCGGGCGCGGCAGACACGGTCCTCCAGTACGGACCGTACGGCCGTGGCCAGGGATTCGCGCGTGAGGTCCTGGACGTCGATACGGCGGCCGACGCCGATCTCCTGGAGCCGGGCGGCGTTGTGGGACTGCTCGGCGAAGAGCGGGACGGCCACCATGGGGACGCCGGCGGCCAGCGCCTCGCGGGTCCCGTTGAAGCCGGCGTGCGTAATGAACGCGTCACTCGACCTCAGGAGCAGTTCCTGCTGGACGAACGACGTCAGGTGGACGTTGTCGGCGCGGGCGCCCGTCCACTCCGCCGGGTCGTTGCCGGCGCCGAGCGCGACGACGCCGGTGACCGGCAGTTCGCCGAGCGCCCCGATGATGGTGTCGAGGAGGCGCGCGGCGCCGTCGCCGGGGAAGTGGGTCGCGTTGGAGCCCAGCGTGGCGAGGACGAGCGGGCGGTCGGCGGGCAGCCCGGCGATCTCCGGGTCGAGGATCTCCTCGGCTGCGGGCGCGGGCACCCGGTAGTAGTGGGCGCTGGGCAGCCGCTGTGCCTCGGGGTAGAAGTCCTCCGGTACGACGCCGGCCCGGAAGGTGCGGAAGACGTGCCAGGGGTCGGCGACCGGGTCCAGGCCCAGCTCGGCGCGCTGCTTGTCGATCTCCTCGGTGACGGCCGGGTGGCCGTACGGCGCCATGGGGGCGATGTCCAGTACGCCGTGCGGGATGCCGAGCCGTTCACCGGCCAGGTAGCCGCCGAACTCGGTGGACTCGTGCAGGATCAGGTCGGGACGCCAGTCTCGGCACACCTCGACGAGGTCGCGGGCGCAGGGGCCGGCCAGCCGGCCCACGAACGCCCGCGCGAAGAACTCCGGCTCCAGTTCGATGGTGACCGAGCCGAACCGGCGCATGTCGGCCGGCGGCCGCAGGTCGCCCCGTTGCAGCACCTCGCCGAGCCCCACCACGTTCGGCAGCCGCAGCGCGGTCAGCCCGCGCCGCTCGATGTGGTCCGCGACGGCCGCCCCGGTGGCGACCGCCACCTCGTGGCCCGCCCGCCGGGCGCTCTCGGCCGCCGGCAGCACCAGCGGCGCGAGATGCGAATAGCTGGCCTGAGCGGTGAAAAGGATGCGCAAGATGGTTCGCTCCCTCGGACGCCGCGCAGCCGTCATCCGGGGCGTACGCGGCTGGGACTGGGGAAAAAATCAACAACCGTTGAGCAGCCTAACCGTCCGGATTCCGGAGCCTTTGAGCGGGGCGCACCGTACCGCGCAGTGACGAATGCGTCACTGAATTCCCTTGAACCGTTCCCCGCTCCGCCCGATGCGGGCATCTTGGGCCCATGCCGCAGAATCTGCCCAAGATGCGTCACTTATCGATGCCGTCGCGCACTTCGTCCGGTGCGCGGGAGACGGCACCCCAGGGCGGCCGGTCCAGGGCCGCCACACCTGACTGCCCGTCACCGCCCGCCGCTGGAACGGGCACCGCCCGGCTGGTCGGCGTCGACCTCGCCCGCGGCCTCGCGGTACTGGGCATGTTCGCGGCCCACGTGGGCCCCGACCCGTCCGACGGCGGCCCGGCGGGCTTCTTCATGGAAATCGCGCGGGGCCGCTCCTCCGCCCTCTTCGCGCTGCTCGCCGGCTTCTCGATCGTCCTCATCACCGGCCGCCCCGAACCCCGCACCGGGCGCGCGGGCAGGCAGGCCATGACCCGGGTCGCCATCCGCGCGGTCGTCCTGCTGGTCCTGGGAACGGCGCTCACCGCGCTGGACACCTCCATCGACGTGATCCTCGCCTACTACGCGGTGGCGTTCATCGTGGCACTCCCCCTGTACCGGCTCGGCGCCGGCGCCCTCGCGACGATCGCCGCCGCCACGGCGCTGGTGTTCCCCCAGGACCTGTTCCTGCTCAAGGTCTGGATCGCCGGGAGCAGCTGGGGTGACGTGGTCGACGCCCACGATCCGCTGCGCGCGGTCAACGGCTACGACGGCGTCATGGACCTGCTGTTCACCGGCTCGTATCCGGTACTGACCTGGATTCCGTTCCTGATCGCCGGCATGGCGGTGGCCCGGCTCGACCTCACCCGGACCGTGGTGCGGCTCCGGCTCGCGTACACCGGTGCCGCGCTGGCGGTCCTCGGCTACGGCGGCTCCTGGCTGGCCCTGCGCCTGATCCCGAACGTTTCCGCCGCCGTCGCGGCGGGCTCGGACGGCGACTCCCCGTCCTCGGCCTGGTGGTCCGACACCGTCGGCGAGCCCACCGTCCTCTTCCGGGAGTGGCTGCTGGTGGCCGCGCCGCACAGCCAGACCACCCCGTCGATCATGGGTAACACCGGCGTCGCCCTCCTCGTGGTGGCCGGCTGTTTCCTCGCCCTGGACCGGCTTTCCGGCTTCCGGCGGGTGGCCGCGCCGGTCATCGCGGTCGGCGCGATGTCCCTGACGGCGTACGTGCTGCACATCGTGGCCATCCGGACGCTGGGCACGGAGGACTGGTCCGACTCCAGTGAGCCGCTGACGCTGCTGGGCTTCGCCGTCGGCGCGATGGTGTTCGCCCTCGTGTGGCGGCGACTGTTCCGGCGTGGGCCGCTGGAGTACCTGCTGTACCGGGCCACCCGGCCGGCGCGCCACGTGCGATGAGCCCTGCCGCCGGGCGGCCGGTCCGCTCAGCGACCGTCGCGGCCGGCGGCCAGGAACCCCCGCAGCGCGGCCTCTTCCTCGGCACTGAGGCCGGTGACGAACTGCTCCAGCGCGGCGATCGGATCCGGCCCCCTGCCCAGGGCCTGGTGCATCATCTCGGCGGTCAGTTCGGCGGCGTTCTTGGCCGGCCGGTAGGCGCCGCGCCGACCTCCGGCATCCCGTACGACCAGGTCCTTGTCGTGCAGCCGCTTCAGGATGGTGTGGATGGTGTTGTACGCGAGGTCGCCGCCGATCCCGGCCTGCACCTCCGCCGGCGTCAGCGGCTCCTCGGTCGCCCACAGGGCGCCCAGCACTTCGCTCTCCAGCGTCCCGGCGCTGCGGCGTTCCCCTCTGCCACGAGGGTTTCTCCCTGTCATGCGTGCACCCTACAGCTCGTAGGGCGCGTCCGCGCCGCCCGGCCGGCCCGCCTTCCCCTTGGCCGCGAGCAGTTCGGCCAGCAGCTTCTCCCACCGGCCGCGGATGCGGTCGGGGGCGTAGCGGCGGGCCGCCTCCGCCGCGTGCCCGCCGAGCTTCCTGCGCAGGCCGCGGTCCTCGACGAGGCGGGTGAGCGCAGCGGTCATCCCCTCGATGTCGCCGAGGGGCACGAGCAGGCCGTCCTCGCCGTCGGTGATGATCTCGCGGGGGCCGTGCGGGCAGTCAAAACTCACGGCCGGGATGCCGTGGCTCATCGCTTCGGCCAGCACCATGCCGAACCCCTCGCGCCGTGAGGCGAGGGCGAAGACCGAGGCCTTGGCGAGCTCCTGGTCGAATTCCTGCGTGGCGCCCATCAGATAGACGTGGTTGTAGAGGTGCCGGTCGTGGATGAGCTTCCGCAGGCGGTCGTGTTCGGGGCCCGCCCCGAAGATGCGCAGCTGCCATTCGGGGTGTGCCTGCGCGACCGGCTCGAAGGCCTTGATGAGCTTGGCGAAGCCCTTGCCCTTGACCAGCCGGCCGGCGGCGACGACGAGCGGCCGGTCGAGCGCGGAGAGCGGCGGGACGCCCTCTTCGGAGAGCGGGTTGGGGACGCAGACGACGCGGACGCCGCCGCCGAGCCGCTGCCGGTAGGCGTCCTCGTCGGCCGCGGTCAGTACGGTCACCGCGTCCAGCCGCGGGTACCAGCGGTCGATCTCGCGGGCGAGCTCCGGTTTGTGGTGGGAGTAGTGCAGGTGTTCCTGGCCGACTCGGACGACCGAGGCGGGTGCGAAGCGGGCGGAGAGGAGGTTCAGGGCGGGCCGGGTGGTGATCAGTACGCCGTCGCGCAGGGAGCGCAGGTAGCGCACGACGCGCTGGTCGGTGAGGCGGTTGAACCGGTCGTAGCGGACCTCGGCCTCCGGGACGAGCCGGCTGGGGCGGCGGCGCCGCCGGTGCGCGAGCGGGCGGGTCCAGCGGGACGGCGGGTCGGTGCCGTCGACCAGCGGGGTCAGCCGGACGCCGGGGTGCAGCGGGAAGCGGGGTTCGGCGCGGTGCCGGTGGACGCTCACGACCTCGACGTCGTGGCCGGCGGCGGCGAGTGCGTTGGCCTGGTTGACTACGGTGCGCACGGTCCCGCCCACCGCGTAGGCGTTGAGCAGCAGGAAGCGGATTTTCATCGGGCGACCTCCCCGTCGCAGACGATCGAGAGGTTGTCCTGAATGGTGTAGTACGGCTCGAACCGCCGGCCGCCGGAGGTCTGGGCGGGGTAGGTGAAGATCTTCTTCTTGCCGTGCACGTCGTCCAGATGACGCCCCAGCCGGACTTCTTCCTCCTGCCCGTCGGGGACGAGGTAGAGGTCCCAGACCCGTTCGCCCTCCGGCGTGGCGGCGGCGAGCCCGTCCAGCGGGACGGACGCCTCGAACCGCGTTTCCCGGCCCTCGGCGGGCAGTCGCAGTTCCGCGTCGGGCGCGCCGCGCACTCGGGCGATCAGCGCGCCGGCCCCGGCGGGCGCGCCCACGACGTGGCCGACGATCCGGATCCGGCCGTCACGCGGCCAGACCTCGGCCACTTCGGCGTGTGCGGGCCCGGTGCGGTCCGGCGGGTCGTGCATGACGCGCTCCTCCTGCAGCTGATCCGACATCCTGTAGGGTCACGGTCAGTAACCCTACAGGATGTAGGACCACGGGACCGGTGAGCACCGCACGGGCCACCCGAGTACCCCGAACCACCCCTCCGACGCCTGCGGACCGCGACACCCGGGGCCGGCGGGGCGCCCTGCCCCCCTCCGCGCGGCGTGCTCCATAGGATCCGTACGGCCAGACCCCCTGCGACGGAGGAACCACCCGCCATGGCCCACGCATCCGGCCCGCTCGACGAGTTGGACCGCAAGATCATCGCGGCCCTGACCGCGAACGCCAGGACCAGCTTCGCCGAGATCGGCACGGCCATCGGCCTGTCGGCCACCGCGGTCAAACGCCGGGTGGACCGGATGCGCGAAACCGGCGTGATCACGGGGTTCACCGCGACGGTCCGGCCCGCCGCGCTCGGCTGGCGCACCGAGGCGTACATCGAGGTCTACTGCGACGGCGCGGCGCCGCCCCGCCGGATCGCCGAGGTCGTCCGCAGGTACCCGGAGATCACCGCCGCGATGACGGTCTCCGGCGGCGCCGACGCGCTGCTGCACGTCCGGGCGACGGACGTGGAGCACTTCGAAGAGGTGCTGGAGCGCATCCGGACCGAGTCCTTCATCCGCAAGACGATCAGTTACATGGTCCTCTCGCACCTGATCCCGGACAGCCCGGAGGCCGGCGCCGGCTCCTCCGCCGTCCAGGGCTACGGCCCCGACGACCCCGCCTCCCCCGGCCGTTAGGGCGACCCCACACGGATCATCGGGCACACCGGTTCCACCGACGCACGAACCCTGCGCAGGGTGGGCCATCTGCGCACGTTCACTGCGCCGGTACGCAGCGTTCCGGACTTGTCCGGCACAACAGCAGCTTTCTACCGTTGAGACATCCCAACGTCACCCACCGATGACCCCGCGTCACCGGTGGGACGCCCCTTGCCGTGTCGCCGGAAACGGAGGACCCCGCCGTGCCCGAACCCGTGTCCGCACTCGTGCGCGAGCCCGTGCCCGTCGAGCCCGTCCCCGCCGGGGCCATACCGGTAGCGGCCGTGCCCGAAGGGGCCGTGCGCACGATCGTGCGCCCACCCCGTGTACCGCGTCCGCGGCGCTACCTGGTCTGCGAACCGCGCCACTTCGAGGTGCGGTACGCCATCAACCCCTGGATGCGCGACGCGGCGCCGGTCGACACCGCACTGGCGCAGCGGCAGTGGGCGACGCTGGTCCAGGCGTACCGCGACCACGGCCACACGGTCGAGACCGTGGAGCCGGTGGCGGACCTGCCGGACATGGTGTTCGCGGCGAACTCGGCGCTCGTCGTGGGCGGCCGCGTGTTCGGCTCCCGCTTCCTCGCCCCGGAACGCCGCCCCGAGTCCGCCGCGTACGAGGCGTGGTTCCGCGCTGCCGGGTTCGACGTACGGGCCCCGGAGGCGGTGTGCGAGGGCGAGGGCGACCTCGTACCGGTCGGCGACTACGTCCTGGCCGGTACGGGCTTCCGCACGACGCGGGAGGCGCACGGGGAGGTGCAGGAATTCCTCGGCGTGCCGACGATCGGCCTGCAGCTGGTGGACCCGTACTTCTACCACCTCGACACCGCCCTCTTCGCGCTCGACGACACCAACGTCGCCTACTACCCGGAAGCCTTCTCACCCGGCAGCCTGGAAGTGCTGCGCCGGCTGTTCCCGGAGGCGGTGACGGCCACCCGGGAGGACGCGATGGCGTTCGGCCTCAACTCCGTCTCCGACGGCTGTCACGTCTTCGTCGCCCCGCAGGCCGAGGGGCTCGTCGAACAGCTCGCCCGCCACGGCTACGTCCCCGTCCCCGTCGACCTGTCGGAGTTCCACAAGGCCGGCGGCGGCATCAAGTGCTGCACCCAGGAGGTCCGTCCATGACCGCGCCCGCCCGCCCCTCCGTCACGCCTGAGAGCCGCTCGCCGCAGGCCCCGGCCCTCCGCTCGTCGGCGGAGCTGATCCGCGCGGAGGCCCCCGTCCTCGCGCACAACTACCACCCGCTCCCGGTGGTCGTGGCGCGCGCCGAGGGCGTCTGGGTCGAGGACGTCGAGGGCCGCCGGTACCTCGACATGCTCGCCGGGTACTCGGCTCTGAACTTCGGCCACCGCCACCCGGCGCTCATCGAAGCCGCGCACCGCCAGCTCGACCAGGTCACCCTCACCTCGCGCGCCTTCCACCACGACCGGCTGGCCGGCTTCGCCGAGGAGCTGGCCGCCCTGACGGGCCTGGACATGGTCCTGCCCATGAACACCGGCGCCGAAGCCGTGGAGAGCGGCATCAAGGTGGCCCGCAAGTGGGCGTACGACGTCAAGGGCGTCGCCCCGGACCAGGCCACGATCGTGGTCGCCGCGGACAACTTCCACGGCCGCACCACCACACTCGTCAGCTTCTCCACCGACCCCCAGGCGCGCGCGGGGTACGGCCCCTACACGCCCGGCTTCCGCATCGTCCCGTACAACGACCTCGCCGCCCTCGAAGCGGCCGTGGACGAGACCACGGCCGCCGTGCTCATCGAGCCGATCCAGGGCGAGGCCGGCGTGATCATCCCCGACGACGGCTACCTCACCGGCGTCCGCGAGCTGACCCGGCGGGCCGGCTGTCTGTTCATCGCCGACGAGATCCAGTCCGGACTGGGACGTACGGGCCGCACGCTGGCCGTGGAGCACGAAGGCGTGGTCCCTGACGTCCTGCTGCTCGGCAAGGCGCTCGGCGGCGGCATCGTCCCCGTCTCGGCCGTCGTCGCCCGCCGCGAGGTGCTGGAGGTGCTGCACCCGGGCGAGCACGGCTCGACGTTCGGCGGGAACCCGCTGGCCACCGCGGTCGGTTCGGCCGTCATCGGGCTGCTGAGCACCGGCGAATACCAGCGCCGCGCCACCGAACTGGGCGAGGTGCTGCGCAGCGGCCTCGACGGCCTGGTCGGCAAGGGCGTCACCGGCTACCGGGCACGCGGCCTGTGGGCGGGCGTGGACATCGACCCCGCGCTGGGCACGGGCCGCGCGATCAGCGAACGCCTCATGCGGGAAGGCGTCCTGGTCAAGGACACCCACGGCTCCACCATCCGGCTCGCCCCGCCGCTGACCATCGAGGAGGGCGAACTCTCGTCGGCGGTCGAGGCCCTGGGACGCGTACTGGGCGACTAACGCATAGCCATACGGCTACTGACAACAAAATAGCTGGCGCCCCCGACGCTCATCCGTAATTATATGCGGCATGACACATATTGATTCACAGTCATCCGCGGACACGAATGAGCCGGACTGGCCCGTGGGCTTCCGTGCCTACACCGGCAACGGAGGCCTGCGGGCGCACGGGGACGACCTCTCGATCGTGGCGTCGGACCGGCCGTCCGTCAGCGCCGCGATGTTCACCCGCAGCCGATTCGCCGGCCCCGCGGTGGTGCTCAGCCGGGCGCACGCCGCCGGCGGGCACCTGCGCGCCATCACCACCCTGGCGCAGAACGCCAACGTGGCCACCGGCCGGCAGGGCGAGGAGAACGCGGCCGAGGTGGTCGGCCGGGTCGCCGCGATCCTGGGCATCCCGGCCGACGCCGTCCTCATCGGGTCCACCGGGGTGATCGGACGGCCGCTCCCGATGGCCGCCCTCCGCGCGCACTTGGAAGCGACGGCGGAGCGCGGCACGGAGGTCTTCGAAGCGGGCCCCCTCGACGTGGCACGGGCGATGATGACCACCGACACCCGCCCGAAGACCAGCGCCCGGACGGTCGGCGGGGCCCGCATCGTCGGCGTCGCCAAGGGCGTCGGCATGCTGGAGCCGAACATGGCGACGATGCTGGCGTACCTCTTCACCGACGCGGACCTCTCCCCCGCCGAGCTGGACGGCGCGCTCCGGAGCGCGGTCGAGAAGACCTTCAACTGCCTGAGCGTGGACACGGACACCTCCACCTCCGACACCGTGGCCGTGCTCGCCAACGGAGCGGCCGGCCCCGTCGACCTCGCGGCCTTCTCGGCAGCACTCACCGACGTCTGCCTCGACCTCACCCAGCAGCTGGCGAGCGACGGGGAGGGCGCGAGCAAGCTGCTGCGCGTCACGGTGGCAGAGGCCGCCGACCACGCGCAGGCCAAGCGGGTCGCCAAGAGCGTGGTGAACTCCCCGCTGGTCAAGACCGCCGTGCACGGAGCCGACCCGAACTGGGGCCGGGTCGTGATGGCCATCGGCAAGAACACCGAGGACACGGACATCGAGCCGGCGAAGGTGTCCGTACTGTTCGGCGAGACCGAGGTGTACCCGGAGGAGCCGGGGCCCGACACGCTGGAGAAGCTGGCGGAGACGATGCGGCGGGACGAGGTCGACATCACGATCGGGCTCGGCACCGGAGACGCCACGGCCACGGTCTACGGCTGCGACCTCACGGAGGGCTACATCCGCGTCAACGCCGACTACACGACCTGACGCGCGTCCGCGCCGGCGGCCGGCGCCGGGAAATGGCGACGCGGGCCGCCCCGGCGCCGGCCGTCGGCCCATGTCCCGGCGCGGACCGTAACACCCCGCCCGAACTGCGCGGATACCGCTCCGAGCGCCGTTGTCAGTGGTCGGGTGCAGACTGACTCGTACCTGGAACAACGGCGTTCGGAGGTGCAGTGACATGACCGTGGGCACGCAGGATGTCCTTCTCGCTGTAGGGACCCGGAAGGGCCTGTTCATCGGCCGGCGAAGGCGGGGCACGTGGGAGCTGAGCGAGCCCCATTTCCCCGCCCAGGCGGTCTACTCGATCGGCATCGACACCCGCCGCGCGACGCCCCGGCTGCTGGCCGGCGCGGACAGCGCCCACTGGGGCCCCTCGGTGTTCCACTCCGACGACCTCGGCAAGAGCTGGGTCGAGCCGAAGCGCGCCGCGGTGAAGTACCCGGAGTACACCGGGAGCTCGCTGGAACGGGTGTGGCAGCTCCAGCCCGCGGGCCCCGCCGCGCCCGACGTGGTCTACGCCGGTACGGAGCCGGGCGCGCTCTTCCGGTCCGAGGACGGCGGCGAGTCCTTCGAGCTGGTGCGGTCGCTGTGGGAACACCCCTCGCACGACCAGTGGGTGCCAGGTGGCGGCGGCCTCGCCGTGCACACGGTGATCACCGACCCGCGCACCGCCGACGCGGTGACGGTGGCGGTGTCGACGGCCGGCGTCTTCCGCACCCGCGACGGCGGCGCGAGCTGGTCCCCGTCGAACAGCGGCGTGAAGGCGGTCTTCCTGCCCGACCCCGACCCCGAGTTCGGCCAGTGCGTCCACAAGATCGCGCAGGATTCGGCCGACCGCGACCGCCTCTATCTGCAGAACCACTGGGGCGTGTACCGCAGCGACAACGCGGGCGGGACGTGGACGGACATCGGGACCGGACTGCCGTCGGACTTCGGGTTCGCGGTGGCCGCCCACCCGCACCGCGGCGACGTGGCGTACGTCTTCCCGATCACCGCGGACATGGACCGGGTGCCGGCCGACCACCGCTGCCGGGTGTTCCGCACGTCCGACGCAGGCAACAGCTGGGAGGCGCTGACCGCGGGACTGCCGCAGGAGGACCACTACGGCACGGTGCTGCGCGACGCGCTCTCCGTCGACGACGCGGACCCGGCAGGCGTGTACTTCGGCAACCGCAACGGCGAGGTGTTCGCCAGCGCGGACGACGGCGACACCTGGCAACAACTCGCCGCCCACCTGCCGGACATCCTCTGCGTACGGGCGGCTGCGGTGGCTTAGAAGAGCGGACGGGCACGGACGCCTGGACGGATACGTACGCAGGCTACGGACGAGCGCTGACGCAGACGGGTATGTGTGCAGGACCGCGCACGGGCGGTGGCTCGGACGGGGCGAGCACGGGGTGGTGAGGCGGTCGGGTGTGACCGGGGATGGCGTGATCCGAGCGAGGCGGCTACGGAAGTGACCGGGGAAGGGGACGCGGGTTGATAGGGACCACCGCACGGCCAGTAGGGTGACGCCGTGGCTGCACGACCTCTCCATGAAATCGTCGAACCGGGCTGGGCCAAGGCACTTGAGCCCGTCGCCGGACGGATCGCCGCGATGGGCGACTTCCTGCGGGCGGAGATCGCCTCGGGACGTACGTACCTCCCGGCCGGCAGCAACGTGCTGCGCGCCTTCCAACAGCCCTTCGACGACGTACGGGTGCTCATCGTCGGACAGGACCCCTACCCCACTCCCGGGCATGCCGTCGGGCTGAGCTTCTCGGTGGCGCCGGAGGTGCGGCCGCTGCCGGGCAGCCTGGAGAACATCTTCCGTGAGATGCACTCCGACCTCGGGCTGCCGCGGCCGGCCAACGGGGACCTGACGCCGTGGACGCGGCAGGGCGTGCTGCTGCTGAACCGCGCCCTGACGACCGCGCCCCGTAAGCCCGCCGCCCACCGCGGCAAGGGCTGGGAAGAGGTCACGGAGCAGGCGATCCGCGCGCTGGCCGCGCGCGGGCGTCCGATGGTGGCCGTCCTGTGGGGACGGGACGCGCGCAATCTGCGCCCGCTCCTCGGACAGGTGCCGTCGGTCGAGTCGGCGCACCCCTCGCCCATGTCGGCGGACCGGGGGTTCTTCGGCTCGCGGCCGTTCAGCCGGGTCAATGACCTGCTGGCCCGGCAGGGGGCCGAACCGGTCGCCTGGCAGCTGCCCTGACCGGAAGCCGTCGCCGCCCTGACCTGGCGGCCTGGCGGCCGCGCTGACCTGGAGGGATAGTGTGCCCGCATGACCACGAACACGAACGTCCCGGCGGGCTGGTACGCCGACCCGCAGGGCACGCCTGACCAACTGCGCTGGTGGGACGGCACCCGGTGGACCGAGCACACGCACCCGGGCGGCCAGGGCCAGAACCAGGCCGGCCAGGGCCAGGCACAGCAGCAGGAATCGGCACAGGGGCAGGCACAGGGACCGGCGCAGGGGCAGGCGCCCGGCCAGGGAGGACAGCCGGGGGCTCAGCCGGGTGGGGCCTACCCCGGGGCGCAGCCTGAGGCTCAGCCCGGTGGCGGTTTCCCGGGGGCTCAGCCCGGTGGCGGGCAGCCTGGAGGTCAGCCGGGGTTCCCGGGCGGGCCTCAGCCGGGTGGTCGGGCCGGAGGGCAGCCGATGCCGCAGGCGCAGTCGCACGGGCAGGGGGCACCGCAGCAGCCGTACGGCCGGCCGCAGCCCCAGCCTTACTCCCAGCAGCACCAGCAGCCTCATCAGCCCCAGCCGCAGATGGGGCAGCAGCAGGGCGGGCAGCCGATGCCGCAGGGGTACGGCTACCCGCAGCAGGGCCCGGGCCCCGGCGCCGGTGATCCGGCACAGGTGCAGCGCCAGGTCCAGCAGCAGGCCGGCGTCGCGCCGACCGGCCCCGGGGGCGGCGGTTCGCTGTTCACCGAGCCGGTCCTGGTCGTGAACCAGAAGGCCAAGCTGATCGAGATGACGAACGAGTACAGCGTCTTCGACCAGCACGGCAACACCATCGGCTCGGTCGTCCAGGTCGGCCAGACGACAGCCAAGAAGGTGCTGCGCCTGGTCTCCAGCCTCGACCAGTACATGACCCACAAGCTGGAGATCCGCGACGCGTACGGCCAGCCGCAGCTGGTGATGACCCGGCCGGCGAAGTTCATCAAGTCCAAGGTGCTGGTGGAGCGCCCGGACGGACAGCCGGTCGGCGAGATCGTGCAGCAGAACGCCATCGGGAAGATCAACTTCGCCATGGTGGTCAACGGCCAGCAGATCGGCGCGATCAAGGCGGAGAACTGGCGGGCCTGGAACTTCGCCATCGTCGACCACGCCGACCAGGAGATCGCCCGGATCACCAAGACGTGGGAAGGCCTGGCGAAGACGATGTTCACCACGGCCGACAACTACGTCCTGCAGATCCACCAGCAGCTGCCCGACCCGCTGCTGAGCCTGGTGGTCGCGACGGCCCTGACCGTCGACACGGCCCTCAAGCAGGACGCCCGCGGCTTTGGGTGAGCCCATGGCACCGGACCTGGTGCTCGGTGTCGACTCCGGCGGATCGGGCCTGCGCATCGCGGTCGCCCGCGCGCACGGGGACGGCTCCCCGGCCGACGGTGCCCCGGCGCGACGGCTCGGCGGGGTCGACTTCCAGGAGCCCGTCCGTACGGGGCCCTGCGGTATCGACGCCGGCGACCTGCTCGCCCGGCTGCTCCCGGCGGCCGCCTCGTTGGTACGCGCGGCGGGCGCCGACAGCCGCTGTGCGGCGGTGTGCGTGGGCGCGGCCGGCATGGTCACGCTAGGCGACGACCTGCGCGCGACGCTGCCGTCCGCTCTGGCCCGCGCGCTCGGCACGAACCGGCTGGCGCTCGCGTCCGACGCCGTCACCGCGTACGCGGGTGCCCTCGGCCGGCGCCCCGGAGCCGTGGTCGCCGCCGGTACGGGCATGATCGCGATGGGCACCGACCTCACCGCCACGACCGGCTGGCGCCGCGCCGACGGCTGGGGCCACCTGCTGGGCGACTGCGGCAGCGGCGCCTGGATCGGCCGGGCCGGCCTGGAGGCGGCGATGCGTGCGTACGACGGCCGGCCCGGCGGTTCGGGGCCGCTGCTGGCCCGTGCGGAGGCGGTGTTCGGGCCGGTCACCGGCCTGCCCGGCAAGCTCTACCCACGCTCCGACCGGCCCGCCGTACTGGCCTCCTTCGCCCCTGAGGTGGCGCGCTGCGCCGCCGAGGACAAGTTCGCCGCCGCGATTCTGGACGAGGCGGCCCACCACATCGCCGACGCCGCGGCCGCGGTCTGCCCGCCGGAGGCCCCGCGCAGCGAGCGGGAAGTCGCCTACACCGGCGGCCTGTTCAAGATGGGCGAGCCGCTGCTGGAACCGCTGCGGGCGGCACTCGCGGTACGACTCCCCGGCGTACGCCTGGTCGCGGCGGCCGGCGACCCGCTGGACGGCGCGCTGCTCATCGCCTCGGCACTGGCCCGCGACGAGCTGCGGCTGCCCACCGACGCCCGCCACCTCCACGTCACGGACTGAGCCACGCCGGGCCGGAGACCCGCGATATTCACAGTCGCACACGCGAGCACGCCTCTCAGCCCTCCCCCCTGCCTCGACTCCCCGGCCGCACCCCTACCGCCTCACCCGCCCCTTCCACGCCTTTGTCCTCTTTGATTCCTTTACCCCCTTCGCCATCCTCTCTCCGCCTCGCCTCCTCAACCCTCTCCGACCCCTAAGCGGAATCCGCAGCGCCGCCCTCCGCGGGATCGTCCGCGCGAGAAGACAGCGCAGATCACACGGCGTGTCGTGTGACTTTCACACGGAGACGCGCGGGACGAATCGGTACACAAACCACCTGACTGTGCCCTCCCTCGGCACCGGGTGCCGAAGAGGCGTTAGCATGCGGCGCCATGAGTTCCCCCACTGGGCCCGCACCCGGCCTGCCTGTACGAATGCCGCGTCCGCGCCAGTCCGGACGCCACCGCCGACCGGAGCCGGTCGCCGCGCCCGAGGGCGCGCCCGCGCTCGTCCTGGCCGTTCCCGGCGCCCCCACCGCCGCGTCGCGCAGCCTGGCGGAGGAGGTGTCCAGCATCGCCCGCTCCGAGCTGCCCGGCCTCGACGCGCGCATCGGGTACGTCGACGGCGGCGATGAGGAGTTCCCGTCGCTGGAGGCCGTGCTCTCGCACGCTGCCGCCGAGCGCAGGGCCCGCATCGAGGCCGGTGCGTCGGACCTCAAGGACGCCCCGGCCGCCGTCGTCGTGCCGCTGCTCGCGGGGCCCGACAACGCCCTGCTCCGCCGTATACGCCAGGCGATCATGAGCAGTGGCTCCGCCGCCGAGCTCACCGACGTACTCGGCCCGCACCCGCTGCTCGCCGAGGCGCTGCACGTGCGGCTGTCCGAGGCCGGCCTGGCGCGCGCCGACCGGGCCCGCCTCTTCACGGTTGCAACGGCCGCGGACGGCATCATCCTCGCCACCGTCGGCGGCGAGGAGGCCGTGCAGGCCGCCGGCATCACCGGCATGCTGCTCTCCGCGCGCCTCGCGGTGCCGGTGCTGGCCGCCGCGCTGGACGAGGACGGCGCGATCTCGCGTACGGCCGAGCAGCTGCGGAACTCCGGTTCGCAGCAGCTGGCGCTGGCGCCGTACCTCATCGGCCCGGAGATCGCCGACGGCCTGCTGGGGGCGGCCGCGGCCGAGGCGGGCTGCGCCTCCGCCGAGGCGCTGGGTGCGTACATGGCGGTGGGCCGCCTGGTCCTCTCCAACTACGCCGCCTCGCTGGGCATCACGCTCCAGTCGGCGCAGGGAGCGCCGACCCGCTGACCCGTCGCCGGCCGCCCCACGCGGCCGGCGCCCCGCTCCAGTGGCTGAACCCTCCGACGGGCCGTCCCGCACCACGCGGTGGCGGCCCGTCGCCGTACCCGGCCGAACCCTGCCCGGGGCTCGGCGGGGCCCTGCCGACCCCAGCACCGGCCCTGCTCTCGGCACCCGTTCAGGTCCAGCGGCAGTCACAGGCATCAGCCGCTCGTGCGTCCCACCAGCACTCTGACCCGTACTTCCTCCGCGTACGGCCCCTCCGGCAGGGCCGCGCGCAGTCCGGCGGCGAAGTGCGAGCGCTCCTCGGGGCCGGGGAGCCGGTCCGCCGGTACGGCGGAGCAGACGCCGCCGAGCAGCTCCTCGAAGGACAGCTCGGCGCGGTACCGGTGGTCGATCTCGCGGACCCCGTCGTAGCCCGCCCCGTGCAGCGCCCTGGCGTAGTCGGACCGTTCGTCGTCGGCCGTGCCGCAGGTGGCCTCCAGGGCCGTGCCGAAGTAGCGCTCCAGCTGTCCCCGGAGCGCGTCCGACCAGTGGGTCTCCTGCTGCCACAGCGGTACGCCGTTGGCGATCACGGCGACGCCGCCGCCGGGCCGCAGCAGCGGGCGCAGCTCGCGGAAGAGCCGGCCGTGGTCCATCCAGTGCAGCGCCTGGCCGATGACGGTCATGGCCAGGGAACCCCGGCCGAGCAGTGTGCCGAGCGCCGCGACGTCGGTGTCCGCGCCGAGCACCCAGGTGGCGTTCTGCACGCCCGCCTCGTCGGCGGCGCGGCGGGCCAGCCGCAGCATGTCCGGTTCGGGGTCCATGCCGAGGACCGCGCCGACCCGCGGGGCGAGCGGTACGGCCAGCGCTCCGGTGCCGCACCCCAGGTCGAGTGCGGTGTCGCCGGCGGTCAGGCCGAACGTCTCTTGCAGGGTGTCCAGGAGCTCCGGGCGGTAACCGCGCCGGAAGCGGGCGTAGTACTCCGCGACCTCACCACTGAATCCGACGGTCATGCGGCCAGCCTGCCCGGAATCGGGCCGTCGCGCCCGGCATTCGGACGATCTCACCGACGAACGTCCGCTATCGGCTGAACACACCCAGCGGGCTGAACCCGAGCGGCACATGTCGGCCGGTACGGCGCGTTTCCGTACGCCGGGAACGCGCCGCACGGGCCGAAACGACACTGGTCAAGACCGGCCAGGCGGTCAGCGCGCGAAGACCACGCACGAGGCCGACGGGACCGGGAGCGATCCGCCGAGCTCGGGGATGCCGGTGTCCGCGTCGACAGCGAACCAGGTGACGTCCCCGGAGCGCTCGTTGGCGGCGTAGAGGTACCGGCCTTCCGGGTGCAGCGCCAGGTCACGGGGCCAGTCGCCGCCGCACGGCACGGTCGTCACCCGTCGCGGCGCCGCCCCGTCCTCCTCCAGCGCCAGTACGGCGATGCTGTCGTCCCCGCGGTTGGCTGCCCAGCCGAACCGTCCGTCCGCCGAGACCACGAACTCCGACGGCAGCGTCGGCGTCACACCGCCCTCGGGCAGTACGGGCGTCTCCCCCAGCGGTGTCAGGAGCCCCTGCACCGCGTCCCAGCGGCAGGTGGTCACCGCGGGGTCCAGCTCGTTGATGACGTACGCGAGGTGGCCGCGCGGGTGGAAGCGGAGGTGGCGGGGGCCGCTGCCGGCGCGCATGGCGATCTCGCGCCGCATCACCAGTTCCCCGCTCCCCGGGTCGATGTCGCACACGCGGACCGAGTCGGTGCCGAGGTCGACGCTGAGCACCCAGCGCCCGGAGGGATCGGCCACCACGGCGTGCGCGTGCGGGCCGGTCTGCCGGTCGGGGTCCGGGCCGCTGCCGTGGTGCTGGAGGACGCCGCCGGGGCCCGGCTCGGTGGGCGCGCCGTCCGCCCGCAGGGGCAGCGCACTGACGCTGCCGGAGCGGTAGTTGGCGGTGAGCAGGTGCCCGGCGTGCGGGGTGAGATGGGTGGGGGCCGAGCCGTGGACGGATGCCGGCGGCGCGAGCAGTTCGGGCCGCTCCCCCGCGAGCGAAAAGGCCGCGGCCGCGCCGTCGGGGGTCTCGCTCACCGCGTACAGCAGCCGGCTGTCGGCCGCCACGGCGAGGTAGGAGGGGCTGGTCACCGCGTCCGTGCGGGCCAGCTCCTTGAGCGCGCCGCTCTCCGGGTCGAACTCGGCGGTGACGACGCCGGCGCCGCCGGCCGTCGACCCGATGTACGCCCGCCACCCGGAAACGTTTCGGCCGGCACCGTTCACGCTCGTACCCCGCTTCTCGTTCGTCCGCCCCGTATTGGTCGGTCACCGACGCTAACAGCCGGGCGACACCCCCGCCGGAGATCACCTGCACGGAGCCGCCCGGCCCCGAAGACCCGCCCCGAAGAAGCTTTTCCCAGCCGCAGAAGCGATTCCCAGTCGCCTACCGGGGCTCAGGCCCCGGTCAGGCTCAAGCGCCGATCAGCGACCGGCGGGCAGGCGCTCGCAGCGGGTCCGCGAGTTCGGCGAGGGCGTGTTCCAGGCCGTGCAGGTGGGCGAGGGCCGGTTCCGTGGCGTGGAGCTGCGGCGCGGCGGCCACCGCGTGCCGCTCCGCGCGGGCGGCCGGGCCCGGTGCGGTGAGCGCTTCCACCGCGGCCTCCACGCGCAGGCAGGCGGCGGTGAGGCGGTCGTCGTGGGAGGCCTCCGGGTCGGCGGCGACGGCGGCCAGCCCGCGGACCTCGCGGGCGCAGTCGTCGAGCAGGGCGAGTACCCGGCGGGCCCGTCCCTTGCGGGCCCGCACCGGGCTCAGCGGGTGGACCAGCGGGGCGAGGGAGGCCCGTACCTTGCCGAGCAGCAATTCCAGTTCCACGACGCGGGCGGCGGGGTCGGCGGTGCCGGAGCCGGCGAGGCGCGCGGCGGCCTCGGCCGTGCAGGCGTGCACGCAGCGCAGAGCGCGCTGGATCCAGGCGTCCGTCGTGGCGTGCGTGGTGACGGGCAGGACGAGCAGCACAGCCAGTACGGCGCCGAGGGCCCCGACCCCCGTCTCCGCGACCCGCAGGACGAGCAGGCCCGTGTCCAGCACCCCGAGGAGCCCGTACAGCAGCCCGGCCATCACCGTGACCGCGAGCATCATCCAGGTGTACGACACGGCCGCCGTGTAGAAGATGCCGAAGACGCAGACCGCGACGAGCGCGGCGGTGGCCACCGGCGCGCCGTGCAGCGGCACCGCGACGCCCAGCCCGATGCCGATCCCGATCACCGTGCCGAGCACCCGCCGGAAGCTGCGGACCAGTGCCTCGCCGCTCGACGCCGTGTTCACGAAGACCCACCACGTCGCGCCGACGGCCCAGTACCAGCGCTCCTGCGACAGCACCTGCCCCGCGGCGAGCGCGAAGGCACCGCCGGCCATGGCCTGGAGCGCCTGCCGCGTGGTCGGCCGGGCGAGCCCGGTGCCGGCGGTCAGGGGCGCGACCGCGGCGGGCGCCGGCAGCCGGCGCTCGTAGCACCACACCCCGAAGCGCACGGTCGCGGCGGCCAGCAGGGACAGCAGCATCGCGCCGTACAGCTCGGGCAACTGTCCGGGGACCGTGTGCAGGAACTGCGTCGCGAAGAACATCATGAACGCGAACACACCGAGGGAGTGCCCGCGCGGCCCCCACCGGCGGGCGTACACTCCGGCGCCGACCACGGCGAGGAAGGCCGCGTCCCGCGCCACCGGATGGTCGTGCAGGACGGCGGCGAGGGCGAGTACGGGGAAGCCGACCAACGGCAGCAGCGCGGTCGTGACCGCCTGCCCGCGGACCGTCGGGTCCAGGACCGTGAAGAGCGCCAGCAGGGCCGCGAGGCCCCCGGTGATCGCCGCGGCCAGTGAGTGACCGGTCAGCCCGCACAGGGCCACCGCCGACCCGATGCCGAGCACCGCCCGCAACGCGCTGCGCAACCGCAGCCGCCCCGGGTCCGGAGCCACGAACACCCTCTTGAGCACAGATCCCCGCCCCTTCCGCGTTCCGCTGACGCGTCCGCGCGCGTCACGTCGTGCCGCGTCGGTGTCACGTCGTGTCACGCCATGAAAAAGGCGCCGCGGAATCCGCAGCGCCATCGACATGACCATCAGAACACCCGAGAGCCCAGTGGCTCAACAGACCTCGGATCTGCTGTGCCATTGGCCCATCGGCGCGCGCCCCGGCGGGGGCGGGGGCGTGCCAATGGACCACCGCGGTCAGCAGCAGGTGCGGCCGGTCAGGGGATCCTCGTCGCGGCGGTCGGTGCGGTACCGCTCGAAGGCCGCGCGGGAGAGGACGGGGGCCGAGGGGTCCTGTGCGCGGGCATGGGCGACGTACCGGCCGTACGCGTGCTCGCCGGTGAACTCGCGCACGTACCAGCGGACCCGGCGCAGCGCGCGCCGCAGCGGCACGCTCACGCGGCGAGCTTGGACTCGACGTACGCCGCCTCCCGCAGTTCCGGCTTTCCTCCGCCCCGGACGGTGCGCACGCAGACGCGTGCGCAGGCGGCGACCACCACGAGGGTGAGGAGGGCGAAGGCGATGGTGAGCACGCCCGTCACGGTCGAGTTGTGGACGATCGTCGCCATGTCGGCGGCGGACTTGGCGGGCGCGCGGACCGCACCGGCCTCCAGCGCCTGCTGGTACTGCGCCCGCTGCGCGAAAAAGCTCACCTTCGGGTCGGAGGAGAACACCTTCTGCCAGCTCGCCGTCATGGTCACGGCGAGGTCCCACACCAGCGGAACGCCGGTGACCCAGGCCCACTTGAGACGCCCCGACTTGATGAGCAGCGTCGTGCCGACGGCCAGGGCGACGGCGGCGAGCAGCTGGTTGGCGATGCCGAAGAGCGGGAAGAGCTGGTTGATCCCGCCGAGCGGGTCGGTGACGCCCACCCACAGGAAGTAGCCCCAGGCGAGCACGACCGCCGCCGAGGTGAGCCAGCTGCCCGGCCGCCAGCTCTGGTCGCGGAACCGCGGCAGGACGTTGCCGAGGGTGTCCTGGAGCATGAAGCGGCCGACGCGGGTCGCCGCGTCCACGGCGGTGAGGATGAACAGCGCCTCGAACATGATCGCGAAGTGGTACCAGAACGCCATCATCCCGTCGCTGCCGAACGCCTTGGCCAGGATGAGGGCCATGCCCATCGCGAGGGTGGGCGCACCGCCCGTGCGCGAGACGAGGGACTCCTCGCCGACCGAGCGCGCCGCGGCAGCCAGGTCGTCCGGACCGATCGAGAAGCCGAGCGAGGAGACGGCGGCGGACGCGGAGTGGAGCGTGTCGCCGAGCAGTCCGGCGGGCGCGTTCATCGCGTAGTACAGGCCCGGGTCGATCACGCACGCCGCGATCAGCGCCATCAGCGCGACGAAGGACTCCATCAGCATCGCGCCGTACCCGATGGGCGCGACGTGCGACTCCTTCTCGATCATCTTCGGCGTGGTGCCGGAGGAGATCAGGGCGTGGAAGCCGGAGAGCGCGCCGCAGGCGATGGTGATGAACGCGAACGGGAAGAGCCCGCCGGCGAAGACCGGGCCGTCACCGGCCCGCGCGAACGCGGTGACCGGTGCCACGGCGAGGTCCGGCAGCGAGATCAGCACCCCGGCCGCCAGCAGCACGATGACGCCGACCTTCATGAAGGTGGAGAGGTAGTCGCGGGGCGCGAGCAGCATCCACACGGGCAACACGGACGCGACGAAGCCGTACGCCATCAGGCACAGCGCCAGCGTCTGCGGGGACAGGACCAGCGCGTCGCCGATCGGGGACTCGGCGACCCAGCGGCCGCCCGCGATGGCCGCGAGCAGCAGGGCGAGTCCGATGAGGCTGACCTCGGTCACCCGGCCGGGGCGCAGGTACCGCAGGTACACCCCCATGAGCAGGGCGATGGGGATGGTCATGCCGATGGAGAAGGTGCCCCAGGCGGAGTGGGCGAGGGAGTTCACCACGATGAGGGCGAGCACACCCAGGATGATGATCATGATCGCGAAGACGGCGAGCAGCGCCGCGGCCCCGCCGACCGCGCCGATCTCCTCGCGCGCCATCTGGCCCAGGCTCTTGCCGTCCCGCCGCATGGAGAAGAACAGCGTCACCATGTCCTGGACGGCACCGGCGAAGATCACGCCGATGATGATCCAGACGGTGCCCGGCAGATAGCCCATCTGGGCCGCCAGCACGGGGCCTACGAGCGGACCGGCGCCGGCGATGGCGGCGAAGTGGTGACCGAACAGCACGCGCCGGTCGGTGGGGTGGAAGTCCACCCCGTCGTCGAGCCGCTCGGCCGGCGTGGCCCGCCGGTCGTCGACCCGCAGCACCTTGCGTGCGATGAAGCGGGCGTAGAAGCGCTGGGCGATCAGGTACGAGCCGACGCCCGCTGCGATCACCCAGACCGCCGAGATCCGCTCACCGCGGGAGAGCGCCAGCACGGACCAGCCGGCCGCGCCGAGCGCCGCGATCAGCGTCCAGACGGCGATCCGGACGTAACGGGAACTCCACACTGGGGTTGCGCCTTTCCTGGGGTACGGGGACGGACGGGCGGCCGCGCCGGGGCCCGGGGCGCGACCGCCCCGTGATGGGCGTTTTCGCCGGTCAGCCGCCCAACTCCGCTTCGAACTCCGCTGTTTCGAGAATCTGCTTGACCGTGGTCAGGTAGCGGGCGGCGTCCGCGCCGTCCACCAGACGGTGGTCGTAGGAGAGCGACAGGTACGTCATGTGGCGGACCGCGATGGTCTCGCCCAGCTCCGGGTGGTCCACGACCACCGGGCGCTTGACGGTGGCGCCGATGCCCAGGATGGCGACCTGGTTCGGCGGCACGATGACCGTGTCGAACAGCGCACCGCGCGAGCCGGTGTTGCTGATGGTGAAGCTGGCGCCGGACAGGTCGTCCGGGCTGATCCTGCTCTCGCGGACCTTGGCGGCCAGCTCGGCGGTCTTCTTGGCGATGCCCGCGATGTTCAGGTCGCCGGCGCCCTTGATGACCGGGGTCATCAGGCCCTTCTCGTTGTCCACCGCGATTCCGACGTTCTCGGAGTCGAAGTAGGAGATGGTGCCCTCGTCCTCGTTGATCCGGGCGTTGATGACCGGGTGGGCCTTCAGCGCCTGGACGGCGGCCTTGACGAAGAACGGCATCGGGGACAGCTTGACGCCCTCACGGGCGGCGAAGCCGGCCTTGGCCTTCTCGCACATCCGCATGATCTTGGTGACGTCCACCTCGACCACGGAGGTCAGCTGCGCCTGGCCGTGCAGGGCCTTCATCATGTTGTCGCCGATGACCTTGCGCATCCGCGGCATCTTGACGGTCCGGCCACGCAGCGTGTGCCCGTCCCCCTCCGGGGCGGGGGCCGACGGCGTGGTGGCAGGCGCGCCCTTCGCGGGCGCCTCGGCCGCGGCCAGCACGTCCTGCTTGCGGATCCGGCCGCCCACGCCGGTGCCCTGAACCGAGGCCAGGTTCACACCGTTCTCCCGGGCCAGCTTGCGGACCAGGGGGGTGGCGTAGGCGCCGTCGGACTCACCGACAGGGACGGGCGGTGCGAGCGGCGCGGCCGGGGCGGAGGCCGGCGCCGGAGCGGGGGCCGGGACCGGCTCGGAAGCGGGGGCCGACTCGGAGGCGGGCGCCGCGGCGGCGGGCTCGGGCGCGGCGGGCTCAGGCGCGGCGGCCGGGGTGGCACCCTTCTCGCCGATCACCGCGAGCCTGCCACCGACCTCTGCCGTCTCGTCCTCCCCCACCACGATCTCCAGCAGGGTGCCGGAGGCCGGGGCCGGGATCTCGGTGTCGACCTTGTCCGTGGACACCTCCAGCAGCGGTTCCTCGGCCTCGACCGGCTCGCCGACCTCCTTCAGCCAGCGGGTGACGATGCCCTCGGTGACCGACTCGCCCAGCGCGGGCAGCACGACATCCGTGCTCACGGTCAGCCCTCCAGCCCGTAGCGCGTGGTGGCCCGGCGTACGACCTCCGGCTTGACGTCACCGCGGCGGGCCAGCGTGGCCAGCACCTTCACGGCGATGGACTGGGCGTCCACCCCGAAGTACCGGCGGACGTTCTCCCGGCTGTCGGAGAGGCCGAAGCCGTCCGTACCGATGGAGACCCACTCCTGCTCGACCCAGGGGGCGATCTGGTCGGGCACGGCCCGCATCCAGTCGCTGACCGCGACCACGGGGCCGGGCGCGCCGTCCAGCGCGCGGGTCACGTACGGAATCCGGTCGTCGCCGCGCAGTCGTGCGGCATCGCATTCCAGGGCGTCCCGGCGCAGCTCCGTCCAGGACGGCGCCGACCACACGTCGGCGGCCACGCCCCAGTCCTCGGCGAGCAGTTCCTGGGCTTCGAGCACCCAGTGGATGGCCGTACCGGAGGCGAGCAGCTGGAGCTTCGGCGCGTCTGAGGGGACCCCCGCCGCCTCCTTGTACCGGTAGAGACCGCGCAGGATGCCCTGCTCGTCCAGGTCCTCGGGCATGGGCGGCTGGACCTTGGTCTCGTTGTAGACCGTGAGGTAGTAGAAGACGTTCTCGCCGCCGGGGTGCTCGGCCGTCCCGCCGTACATGCGGCGCAGGCCGTCCTTGACGATCACCGCGACCTCGTAGGCGAAGGCGGGGTCGTAGGAGACGGCGGCCGGGTTGGTGGAGGCGATGAGGTGGGAGTGGCCGTCGGCGTGCTGGAGGCCCTCACCGGTCATCGTCGTACGGCCGGCGGTCGCGCCGATGACGAAACCGCGCCCGAGCTGGTCGCCCAGGGCCCAGAACTGGTCGGCGGTCCGCTGCCATCCGAACATCGAGTAGAAGATGTAGAACGGGATCATCGGCTCGCCGTGCGTCGCGTACGAGGTCGCGGCGGCGGTCAGCGAGGCGAGCGAACCGGCTTCGGTGATGCCCTCGTTGAGGATCTGACCGTTCTTGGCCTCCTTGTAGTACAGGAGCTGATCACGGTCGACCGGGTCGTACGTCTGGCCGAGCGGCGAGTAGATCCCGGCGGACGGGAAGAGGGACTCCATGCCGAAAGTGCGGGCCTCGTCGGGGACGACGGGCACCCAGCGCTTGCCGGTCTCCTTGTCCCGCATCAGCTCCTTCACCAGGCGGACGAACGCCATCGTCGTGGCGATCTCCTGGGTCCCCGAGCCCTTCTTCAGCGCGTCGAACGGCTTGTCGGCGGGCATCGGGAGCGGTTTCGCGGTGACCTTGCGGGCCGGGGCCGGGCCGCCCAGCGCGGCGCGCCGTTCCTTCAGGTACGCGACCTCGGGTGAGTCCGCGCCCGGGTGCACGTACGGCACCAGCTCGTCGTTCAGCCTGCTGTCGGGGATGGGGAGTTCGAGCAGGTCGCGCATGGCGCGGAACTCCTTGCCCGACAGCTTCTTCATCTGGTGGTTGGCGTTGCGCGATTCGAAGCCGGGGCCGAGCGTCCAGCCCTTGACGGTCTGCGCCAGGATGACGGTCGGCGCGCCCTTGTGTTCGAGTGCGGCCTGGTACGCGGCGTAGACCTTGCGGGGCTCGTGGCCGGCGCGCGAGGTGCCGACGATCTCCTCCAGCCGGGCATCGGTGAGCTGCTGTCCCAGGCGGGCCAGCTCCGGCCGGTCGCCGAGGAAGTGCTCGCGGATGTACGCGCCGTCACGGGCCGCGAAGGTCTGGAACTGTCCGTCGGGGATGCTGCCGAGGTGGCGTACGAGGGCGCCGTCCACGTCCTGTCCGAGCAGGTCGTCCCAGGCCTGGCCCCACAGCGATTTGACGACGTTCCAGCCGGCGGCGCGGAACTGCCGCTCCAGCTCCTGCACGATCTTGAAGTTGCCGCGGACGGGGCCGTCCAGACGCTGCAGGTTGCAGTTGATGACGAAGGTCAGGTTGTCCAGGCCCTCGCGTGCCGCCAGGGCGAGCGCGGCGGTGGACTCCGGCTCGTCCATCTCGCCGTCACCGAGGAAGGCCCAGACGTGGGAGTGCGAGGTGTCCTTGATCCCGCGGTGCTCCAGGTAGCGGTTGAAGCGCGCCTGGTAGATCGCCGAGAGCGGGCCCAGGCCCATCGAGACGGTGGGGAACTCCCACAGCCAGGGCAGCCGCCGCGGGTGCGGGTAGGAGGGCAGGCCCTCGCCGCCGGCCTCCTGACGGAAGCGGTCCAACTGCTCCTCGGTCAGGCGGCCTTCGAGGAAGGCCCGGGCGTAGACACCGGGTGACGCGTGCCCCTGGACGTACAGCTGGTCACCGCTGCCGTCCGCCTCCTTGCCGCGGAAGAAGTGCTGGTAGCCGACCTCGTAGAGCCAGGCCGCCGAGGCGAAGGTGGCCATGTGGCCGCCGAGGCCGCCGCGCTGGTTGCCGCGGGTCACCATCGCCGCCGCGTTCCAGCGGTTCCAGGCGGTGATCCGCGCCTCCATCGCCTCGTCGCCCGGGAACTCCGGCTCGGCGGCGGTCGGAATGGTGTTGATGTACGGCGTCTCCAGGAGCGGGGGGAGGCCGACCCCGGTGCGTTCGGCGTGCTCCGCGACGCGGCGCAGCAGGTAGGCGGCCCGGTGCGGCCCACCGGCGCGGGCGGCGCCGTCCAGCGATTCGCGCCATTCGGCGACCTCGGACGGGTCGCTGTCGGGCAGTTGGTCGAGCTGGGACACGGTGATCCCCTTTCACGTTCCTGGGTGAGGAACCGGAGGTGCCGCGCGCTTCTGCGGCACCTCCGGTGGTCGGGCGGACGACCGGCAATGCGGGTGGACCGGTCGAAACGGCCTCAACTGACGTCACCTTGCGGCAACTTCCGGACTGCGGAACCATGATTCCGCTCAACAAAAAGTAGAGACTCGCGGGCGCCAGGGTCAACCATTACCGAGCAGTAATGATTGATGATCGATCATTTTTACCTGTACGGAGCCTCCTCCCCCGGCCGCGCCCCGGGGCGCGGGGGTCAGCCGGCGGCGCGCTTGAGCAACTCCTCGTACGCGCTCGGGTCATCGCTCGTGACCTGCGGAAACCCGGTGCCGTACGCGCCGTGCCAGCGTGCGGTGACCCCCGGGTTGGGGTGGTCGGAACCGTCCGGCAGGTACAGGTGCGGACTGCACTTCACCTCGTGCTCCTTGGCGCAGCGGAAGTCCTCGGTCACCGTCCGCCGGGCCCGGCCGTCGTCCAGACCTGCGGCGATGGCCTCGGCGTCGACGCCTTCGGTCTCCTCGGCGACGGCGACGACCACGGCCCGCGCGCCGATCGATCGGCTCTCCGCCCAGAACGCCCGGCGCAGCGCCAGGTCGAGGCGTTCGGACGCCTCCAGGCCCTGCTCCTTGGCGACCTGGACGGCCTCCAGCGCGGGCATCGAGGTCGAGGGGAACTTCCAGTCGGGGGCGCGCCAGAGCTGCCAGCCGGCGTCCGGCTCGATGTGCGCGATGCCCCCGACCTCGGAGTCGGTTCCGGGGCGCGGGCTGGGCCCGTTGTTGAACAACTCCAGCGGGAAGGCCCGGTGGTTGAAGCGCACGCGGTCCTCCAGGCCGAGGCGCCGGCGGGTGGCGTGCAGGCGGTGGATCCCCACGTGCGCGAACGAACACCAGATGTCGGAGAAGACGGTGACGACACCGGGTTCGGTCTGCGTACGGGGGTGGGGCGTGCCGGTCATGGGGCTCCGATCGGTTTGTTGGCGTAATCCAGGACGTGCAGCTGCACCAGGCGCCCTGCGTAGGGGTCCTGCCGGCGGAAGGCCTGCACGATGGCCTCGTGATCGGCCGCGTTCTCGTGCAGTCCGGTGCGCAGCCACTTCAGGGACAGTCGCGTCCACAGCTCGATGGCCAGCGACTCCCAGTTGCGGAACAGTACGTGGTTCCCGGCGGCCCGGACGATCTCCCGGTGGAACTCGACGCCGTGCGTGATCTGGGCGTCGGTGTCGCCCTCCCGGGCCGCTTGATGCATCCGTTCCAAGTGCGGTTCCAGCGTCGACACATCGCCGGCGAGCCGCGGCACCGCCAGCTCGGCGGCCAGCCGTTCCAGTGCGGCGCGTACGGGATAGACCTCGCTGAGCTGGTCGGGGGTCAACTCCCGTACGCGCACGCCCTTTCCTGGCGTGGACTCGATCAACTGCATCGCCTGGAGGTCGCGCAGCGCTTCACGGACCGGCGCCTGGCTGACGCCGAGTTCCTGTGCCACCCGCCGCTCGATGATGCGGTCCCCCGGTTCCCACCGCCCGTCCAGGAGCTGCTGCAGCAGGTGGCGCCGCACCTGTTCGCTGAGGGGCACGCGGGCCACCGGGATGACGCTGTGCGGTGGTTCGGGGGTGCTGGTACCGACCATGGACGAATCTCCGGGAGCTCTTGAGCGTTGATCGATCATCGATTAACGTACGGCATCAGGCGGTCACACCGCATCAGTTCTGTGTGCTTCCAAGGGAAGCCGATGCGTCTCACGCCGGGTGCGGGCCCGGCAGCGCCACACGACGCGCGCTCTCCGCGTCGTTCGATCGCCTTTTCCCGATATTTCCCTTCGCCTGCGGGCCGGCCCGATCGATCGATCAGATCCGCCCTGTCCGCACGCGCTGCTTCCTTCAAGGAGCCCTGTGCCCGAGCAGCTTCTCGACCTCACCCAGCACGAGATCCAGGCACTCAAGACCCGGTTCAACCTCGCCGACGCCCACACCCACCAGCAGCAGTCGCCCGGCCAGCGGGAGATCGTCGCCGCGCTCCCGGCCCTGTGGTACGAAGCGGAGGAGACCCGGCAGGCCGATCTGGAGGACCGCTTCAAGGAGGTCTTCTTCCGCCTGCACGGCCAGAACAGCGTGCGCGCCGATACGACGATGCTGTCGTACGCGGCGTCCATCTCCACCCTCGTCGCGGGCATGTACCTGCGCCGGCACGACATCAGCGTCAGCCTCGTCGAGCCGTGCTTCGACAACCTCCCCGACGTCCTCCGCAACGTCGGCGTCCAGCCGGTGCCCGTCCCCGAGGACGCACTGCACGACGCCGACCGCATCTACGAGCGGCTCGCCGAGTCCGTCACCACCGACGCGCTCTTCCTCGTCGACCCCAACAACCCGACCGGCTTCTCGCTGCTCTCGCACGGCCGCAAGGGCTTCGAAGAGGTCATCCGCTACTGCGTCGACCACGACAAACTCTTCGTCGTCGACCTGTGCTTCGCCGCGTTCGCCCTCGCCGACCCGCGCTTCGGCCGCTTCGACCTCTACGAGCTGCTGGACTCCTCCGGCGTGCGGTACATCGCGCTGGAGGACACCGGCAAGACCTGGCCGCTCCAGGACGCCAAGTGCGCGCTGCTCACCTGCAGCCGCGACCTGTACGAGGACGTCTACAACATCCACACCAGCGTGCTGCTGGACGTCTCCCCCTTCGTCCTCAACTTCCTCGCCCGCTACGTCGAGGACTCCATCGAGGACGGCATGGCCTCGGTCCGCGATGTGATCACCCGCAACCGGGAGACCGCGCTCAAGACCCTCGACGGCAGCCTCCTCGAACACATCGAGCCGGCCGTCAACGTCAGCGTCGCCTGGTTCCGCATCCGCGACGAGCAGGTCAAGGCCACCGAACTCCAGGAACACCTCGCCGCGTACGAGGTGTACGTCCTCCCCGGCACCTACTTCTTCTGGAACGAGCCGGAGCGCGGCGAGCGGTACGTCCGCCTCGCGCTGGCCCGCGACCCGCAGGAGTTCAAGGCGTCGGTGACCCGGCTGCGCGAAGGGGTGGACTCCTATGGCGGGTGACCTCTACATCGACGCCTCCCTGTTCATGGGGATGCACAGCACCGACCCGGCGGTGCGGGCCTCGTGCGCGGCCTTCTTCGCGGCACATCTGGAGCGGCCGCTGGTGATGACGTACGAGGAAGTGGGCCGCTGCGACGACGTCGTGTGGGGATACCCGCGTGCCGCGCAGGACGCGTACTACCCGTTCATGGACCTGCTGCACTCGGTGATGCCGGTCCGCCGCCGCGCCTACACCGCCGACGACTGGCTGGCCTTCGACCAATTACCCTCCCCCGCCGCCGCGTTGTCGCTGCGGGAGCGGATGCTGCTGGCCTCGGTCTCGGCCACCTGCGGGGAGCTGGTCACGGTCAATCCGCGGCTGCTCTCCCTGACGTCCCTCGGCCTGCCGGTCCGCCGGCCCGACCCGGCCGGCGGACCGGTGCGCTTCGCCGACGGGACGGGCACCCTCGACAAGCTCTACGACATCTCCCTGGAACTGGTGGTGGACCATGCCGCAGTCTGAACCGCAGCCCGGCCGTTCGGCGCAGGTCGACCGGCTCAAGCAGCTGCGCGGGACCGTCGTCCCGCTGGTGACCCCGGTCAACGAGCGCCGGCAGGTGTGCGAGGAGAGCACCGTCCGGCTGATCGAGTCCCTGCGGGACGGTGTCACCGGCTTCATGCCGGCGCTCAGCACCGGCGAGGGCTGGCGCCTGTCGCTCAAGCAGTGGATCGACATCGTGCACCTCACCGTGACCCACGCGGCCGGTGCCCCGGTGCTGGCGGGCGTGGAGATCGGCCGTACCGCCGGGATCCTCGCCCGCGCCGGGCTCGCCGCGGAACTGGGGGCCGACGCGATTGTCGTGCCGCCGCCCTTCCCCGCCGCCGACGTGCCGCCCGTTTCCCTCCTGGAGCACTTCCGGGTCATCGTCGAGAAGAGCCCGCTGCCGGTCTTCGTCTACCACGAGAACGCCATCTCCAAGGCGCCGCTGGACGTGGACGCGCTGCGCGAGGTGTGCGCGCTGCCGGGCGTCGTGGGCGTGAAGGAGTCCAGCGGCTCGGCGGAGTTCACCCGCGAGCTGCTGGCCAAGGGCACGGACGTACCGGTCTTCCAGGGCTGGGAGCACCTGATCGCCGAAGCGCCCGGCGTGCACGGCTTCGTCGGACCGCTGGCCAACCTCGAACCGGCCGCGTGCAATGCCGCGCTGGACGGCTTCTCGCGGGAGGCCCAGGCACGGGTCGACGTGCTCTCCAAGGAGTACGAGCTGCTGGCGGACGACTGGTACCTGCACGTGAAGACCGAACTGGTCCGGCGCGGTGTCATCGGCACCGCGCTCGCGGCCGGCTGACCGGAGCCGACCGGCGCGGCCGGGCCGGCCCCCGACGGGCGGCCCGGCCGCGCCACCACCACAGGAGTCACGAGTGACCACGACCACGACACGTACGGCCGGCAGCCGGCTGTTCGAGCTGAACCGCACCATCCACACCCCCGACGAGCTGCGCGAACTCCATGAGCTGGAGCAGCGGCTGATCGTCGCCCGCGCCGACGAGATCGAGGCGACGGCACCGGACATGCCCGACCGGGCCACCCTGAGCCGGCACATGAAAGAACTGCTGGCCGCCGAGGAGGCGGACCCGCCGCCCTTCGAGCGGGTACTGGCCGAGGACCTGACCCGGGAGCAGTTCAAGGAGGTCGTCGCCCAGTTCGCCGTGGACGGGCTGACCGAGTCCGAGTCCTTCCTGCCCATCGTGTGGCGGCTGCCGAAGAAGGCCAAGATGGCGATCTTCCGGGTGCTGGTGGACGAGTTCGGCTGCGGCAACCTGGACCAGGCGCACTTCAACATCTACCGCGAGCTGATGCTCGAACTCGGCATGTCGGTGGAGGTCGACGACTACCTCGACACCACGAACGAGGAGACGTTCGCCTTCGTCAACGCCTTCTTCTGGGCCGCGGCGCGCGCCCCGCACCCCGAGTACTTCCTCGGCACGCTGTGCTACCTGGAGTGCAGCATCCTGTACGCCTTCAAGCCGTTCGCCGCGGCGGCCGAGCGGCTGGGGCTCACCGGCGCCCGGTACTACACCGAGCACCTGCACATCGACCATTTCCACGCCAAGGAGCTCCAGGTCGCGATCCGCGAGCTGGACGCCGAGGCGGAGCTGCACCCGGTCAAGGTGTGGACCGGCTTCAAGCTCGCCAGCGAGGTCATCGGCGGCGCCACCGAGGCGGCCGTCGCCTCCGCAGTGAAGGTGGCCTGAATGCCCGGACCGACACCGCCGACCTCGGTCGAGCAGATCTCCGAGGACCGCCTGCGCGTGACGGTCGGCGACCGCGCATTCGAGGTGGGCGCCTTCTGCCCGCACCGCCGCGGTCTCCTCGCCCACGGCTATGTGAACGCCGCCCGCCTGCGGATCACCTGCCCGCTGCACCACTCCAGCTACTCCCTGGAGACGGGCGAGGCGATCACCGGCCCGACCTCCGACGCCCTGTGCGTCCGGGAGCTGTCCGCGGCGGAACCCGCGGCCGCCGAAGGCTGACGTACCCGGTGAGGCGGACCGCTCGTCGCGGTCCGCCTCACCGCGTCCCACCCCTCTCCCCCTGACAGGAGCCCTCCAACGTGTCGTACGAGCAGCGGCTGGACCGCGTCGACCTGGGAGAGGTCCCGTACGCCGAGGCCATGGAAGCCATGCGGGGCTGGGTCGCGGAGCGGCGGGCCGGCCGGGCCCGCGACCGGCTCTTCCTGCTGACGCACCCGCCTGTCATCACCTACGGCTCCCGGACCCCGGCGGCGGAGCTGCCGCGCGCCGACTCCCCGATCCCACTGGTCGAGGTCGACCGGGGCGGGCAGGCGACGTACCACGGCCCCGGCCAGCTGATCGGCTACCTGGTGCTGAACCTGCGCGAGCGCGGCCCCGGCGACATCGTCCGCTGGCTGGAGAACGGGCTGATCCGCGCCCTGGACTCGCTGGGCTTCGAGACGGTGCGCCGTGACACACCGCCCGGCGCGCAGAGCCTGGTCGGTGTGTGGACGCCCGATCACGACAAGCTGGTGTCCATCGGGATGCGCATCCGGGGCGGCGTGACGAGCCATGGCTTCGCTCTCAACATCGCCTCCGACCTGGACGAGTTCACCCGGTTCACGGCGTGCGGGCTGCCCGAGGTGGCGATGACCTCGCTGGCGGAGATGGCCGTGGCGCAGGGCCGGACGGCACCGGGCGAGGACGAGGTACGGGACGCGGTGGCCCGGGCGCTCGGCGCTTCGCGGTGACTGCTGTCGTACGGGCGCTCGACGCTGGGCAGTGGCCTGCGGCCCGTACGGCCGTCTCACCTGCTGAAACGCTTGTCTCAACGGCTTGAACCGGGCGGGGTGCCCGACGCACAATGCCAGGCATGACTGCTGCTGCCGACCTCCTCGTGGGACGCCTCCACGTCGATCTGTGTCGCCAGTCCAGCGCCAACTGTCGCGTCTGACGCGCTTTCCGGCCGCGGCCCCCTGGCTCACCGGGGCCGTGCTGCCGCGTTTCTCCCTCGTTTCCCGCACCCGGCGGCGCGCTGTCGCCGCTCCCCCGCGGCGCCTCGTCATGCCTTCCGCGGCACCTCGTCACGTACCTCGCCGGGCCACCGTGCCCTGTTCGGGGCGTGACCCGCCGCCCTTCCCCGGAGTCCTCATGTCTGCTCTGACATTCCATTGGTTCCTGCCCACGACCGGTGACAGCCGGCACATCGTCGGCGGCGGCCACGGTTCCCAGCCCGGCACCGCCGGCGGCGACCGCCCCGCCTCGGTCGAGTACCTGGGCCAGATCGCCCGGACCGCCGAGCAGCTCGGCTTCGTGGGGGCGCTGACGCCGACCGGCGCATGGTGCGAGGACGCCTGGCTGACGACGGCGATGCTCACCCAGGTCACCGAGCGGCTGAAATTCCTGGTCGCCTTCCGGCCCGGCCAGATCACCCCGACGCTGTCGGCGCAGATGGCCGCGACGTACCAGCGGCAGTCGCACGGCCGGCTGCTGCTCAACGTCGTGACCGGCGGCGAGTCGGCAGAGCAGCGCGCCTACGGCGACTTCCTCGACAAGGACCAGCGGTACGCACGCACCGGCGAGTTCCTGGACATCGTGCGGCGGCTGTGGGACGGGGAGACGGTCGACCACCACGGGGAGCACCTGCGGGTGGAGGGCGCGAAGCTGAACCGGCTGCCCGACCCGGTGCCGCGCGTCTACTTCGGCGGCTCCTCGCCCGCGGCCGGTGAGGTGGCGGCGCGGTACACCGATGTGTATTTGACCTGGGGCGAGCCGCCGCAGCAGGTGAAGCAGAAGATCGACTGGGTGCGTTCGCTGGCCGCCGCGCAGGGCCGCGAGGTGCGGTTCGGCATCCGGCTGCACACCATCAGCCGGGACACCTCGGAGCAGGCGTGGGCCGAGGCCGAGCGGCTGCTGAAGGGCATGGACCCGGAGCGCATCAAGGCGGTGCAGCAAGGTCTGGCGACCAGCGAGTCCGAAGGCCAGCGCCGGATGCGTGAACTGCACGGCAGCGGGTCCACCGACAAGCTGGAGATCTACCCCAACCTGTGGGCGGGCGTCGGGCTGGTCCGCGGCGGCGCCGGCACGGCGCTGGTGGGCAGCCACTCCGAGGTCGCCAACCTGATCGAGGAGTACGCCCGGCTCGGCATCGAGGAGTTCGTGCTCTCCGGTGTGCCGCACCTGGAGGAGGCGTACTGGTTCGGCGAGGGCGTGCTGCCGCTGCTGGAGAAGCGCGGTCTGTGGCAGCACCCGGCCGGCCCGCGTACGGCCGAGGCGGGCATCGTCCCGTTCGCCGGCCGATGAGCCCCGCGTCCGCGCCCGCGCAGGCGCCACCGCACGCCCCCGAAGGGCAGGAGGGGGCCCCGGCCTCACGGCTGCGGACGGTGGTGCTCGCCAGCCTGCTGGGCACCACCGTCGAGTGGTACGACTTCTTCCTCTACGCCACGGCTGCCGGGCTGGTCTTCGACAAGCTGTTCTTCCCGGTGGCGAACGGCACGGTCGGCACGATGCTGTCGTTCGCGACGTTCGCCGTCGGCTTCGTCGCCCGTCCCGTGGGCGGCCTGCTCTTCGGGCACATCGGCGACCGGATCGGCCGCAAGCGGACCCTCGCCTTCACCATGGGCCTGATGGGCGTCTCCACCTCACTCATCGGCCTGCTGCCCACCTATCAGCAGGTCGGCATCCTCGCCCCCGCACTGCTCCTGGTCCTCCGGGTCGCGCAGGGCGTGGCGCTGGGCGGCGAGTGGGCGGGCGCCGTGCTGCTGGCCGTCGAGTACGGGCCCGAGGGCCGCAAGGGACGGTTCGGCAGCTATCCGCAGATCGGGCTGGCGCTCGGCCTGGCGCTGGGCACCGGGGTGTTCGCACTCCTCAACAACGTACTCAGCGACGCGGCGTTCCTCGGATACGGCTGGCGGGTCGCCTTCCTGATCAGCCTGGTGCTGGTCGGCGTCGGCCTGGCCGTCCGGCTGAAGATCGACGAGACGCCGGCGTTCCGCGCGGTGCGCCGGCTCCAGGAACTGCCGCGCTCGGCACCGCTGGTGGAGGTGGTGCGCGAGAAGGCCGCCCGGCGGCACGTGCTGCTCGGCATGCTGGCGCGGTGGGGCGAGGGCGCCGCCTTCAACACCTGGGGCGTCTTCGCCCTCACCTACGCGACGGGGACGCTGGCGTTGGACCGTACGGCGGTGCTGCTCGCGGTGACGGCCGCGGCTCTGCTGATGGCCGTACTGATTCCGGTGTCCGGAGTGGCGGTCGACCGGCTGGGCGCGCGCCGCGTCTACCTCGTCGGCATGGGTGCCTTCGCCGTCTCGGTGTTCCCGGCGTTCTGGCTCTTCGGCACGGGCGGGACATGGGCCTTCGCGGTGGCGCTCCTGGTCACCCTCGGCCTCGTGCACGCCTCCTTCTACGGGGCCCAAGGCACGCTGTTCGCGGCCCTGTTCGCCACTCCGGTGCGGTACACGGGCATGTCGTTCGTCTACCAGATGTCCGGCATCTTCGCGTCCGGCATCACCCCCCTGATCATGACGGCGCTGCTGGCCCTGGGCTCGGGCACGCCCTGGCTCGCCTGCGGCTATCTGGCGTTGACGGGGCTGGTGAGCATGTGGGCGACCAGCCGGCTGCGGGAGCCGGAGCTGCACATCCCGACCGGGCGGTCGCTCGCCGCCGGTTAGCCGCGGGCGGTACCGGGACGGCCGGCACGCACAGGTCGGGGACGCGACCTGCGCTGCCGGTCGCCTCAGGCCGCTGCCATTGCCGCGTCCGCGCGGTACTTCCGTACGTAGGCGGTGCAGAGTTCCATGACGACCTTGGTGATGATCACCTCGGCGATGGCGAGGCCGGCCTTCGCCAGCACCGCGCAGAGCAACTCTCCCACCGAGATCACACTCCTGTTCGATTCTGTCCGCGCGACTCCTCGGACGGGGTCGCGTCGGCCGCTCCCCCTTCCCTGCCCTGCCGAGGTGACGGAAGGGTGACTTTCGGCGAACACACAGTGACACTCAGGTGAACTGATGTTCGGGCGATCAGCGCTCTCGCGGCCCCCGCCGTCGCATGCCGGCGCGGCACACCGCAGACTGGAGGCCGGCGGCCGACCGGCCCGCACCCGCACCGCCCGTAAGGAGCCCGTCCCCCATGGCCGTGGACGCACTCGACGCCCGGATCCTCCGGCTGCTGCTCGAACAGCCGCGGACGAGCGTGCGCGAGTACGCACGCATCCTCGGCGTCGCCCGCGGCACGGTGCAGGCGCGCCTGGACCGGCTGGAGCGGGACGAGGTGATCACCGCGTACGGACCGCGGCTGTCCCCCGCGGCGCTCGGCCACCCCGTCACCGCCTTCGCGCACATCGAGGTCACCCAGGGCCACCTGGAAGAGGTCGCGGCGCTGCTGGCCGAGGTCCCGCAGATCATCGAGGCGTTCTCCACCACGGGCGGCGGCGACCTGCTGGCCAAGGTGGTGGCGCGCGACGCGGCCCACCTGGAGGACGTGATCCAGCGGCTGATCAACATGCCGGGGGTGGTGCGGACCCGCACGGAGGTGGCGCTCCGCGAGCGCGTGCCGCACCGGCTGCTGCCGCTCGTGGAGGACGTGGGCGGGGCTGCGGCGGCGCGCTGACCGCGGGCTTGGCATGCTGGGGGCATGAGCACCGACCCCACCCGCACCCCCGTCGTCTTCGACCTCGACGGCACCCTCGTCGACAGTGAACCCAACTACTACGAAGCCGGGCGGCGGCTGCTCGCCCGGTACGGGGTCACCGACTTCACCTGGGAGCACCACGCCCGGTTCATCGGCATCGGGACGCGCGAGACGCTGGAGATCCTCAAGAAGGAGTACGGGATCGAGGCGCCGGTGTCGGAGCTGCTGGCCGGGAAGAACGAGATCTACCTGGAGCTGGCGGGGGCGAACACCGAGGTCTTCCCCGAGATGCGGGCTTTCGTGGAGCAGCTGCACGCGGCCGGGCACCCGCTCGCGGTGGCGTCCGGTTCGTCGCGGGCCGCGATCGACGCCGTGCTGAAGGGCACGGACCTGGACACATGGCTCTCCACGCGGGTGTCGGCCGAGGAGGTGGAGCGCGGCAAGCCCGCGCCCGACGTCTTCCTGGAGGCGGCCCGGCGGCTGGCGGTGGAGCCGGAGAGCTGCGTGGTGCTGGAGGACGCACCGCCCGGCGCCGAGGCCGCGCACCGCGCCGGCATGGGCTGCATCGCGATCCCCTACGTGCCGGAGACCGCGGGAGACCCGGCGTTCGAGGGCGCCGGGCTCCTCTTCAGCGGCGGTCAGCGGGAGTTCACGGCGCAGGCCGCGTACGCCTGGCTCGCGCGGCGAGCTCCGTCTTCCTGATCTTGCCGGTGGCGGTGAGCGGCAGATCGTCCGTCAGCTCGATGGCGGGCAGCTTGTAGGCGGCCATCGACGCGCCCGCCCACTCCCCCAGCACCTCGGCGGTGAGCGTGCTGCCGGGGACGGTACGCACGTACGCGTACGGGCGCTGGCCGCGCCGCTCGTCCGGTACTGCCACGACGGCCGCGGCCAGCACGTCCGGATGGCGCCCGAGCAAGGTTTCCACCTCCGTCGGAAAGACGCTCATGCCGTTCACCTTGATCATGTCCTTGTCGCGCCCCAGATAGATCAGACAGCCGTCCTCGTCGAGGGAGCCGATGTCTCCGGTGTGCAGCCAGCCCCCGCGCAGCGCCGCCGCGGTGGCCTCGGGCGCGCGCCAGTAGCGGGTGAGCACGGACGGGCCGCGGACCACGATCTCGCCGCGCTCGCCGAGCGGCAGCGGCTCACCGGTCGCGAAGTCCACGACCATGATGTCCGTGCCGGGCACCGGCAGCCCGCAGAAAGTGGGCTCGCCGAGCAGATCGCGGTCGCCGTCCTGGAAGCCGAGGGTGGAGGTGTCGCTGGTGTGCGTCTCGGTCATGCCGTACGACGCCTCGCGCAGCACGCTGTGGCCGCCCACAGCGCGGCGCCACCGGTCGCGCACCTCGGGGGTGAGCTTGCGGATGAAGGAGACGGTGAGCGGCGCGGTGAAGGCGGAGAGGTCGCGCGTGGCGAGGTCCGGGCGGTCCAGGAGTTCGAGGTAGTTCTCGACCGTGCCGGCCATGGTGGCGACCCGGTACCGCTCCAGCCCGTCCAGGACGGCGGCCGGGTCCCAGCGCGCGAGCAGCACGCTCGTACCGCCGGAGACGAGCGGCGCGAGGATGCCCAGGTTCTCCCCCGCGATCCAGAAAACCGGCAGGTAGCAGAGGGAGACGATGCCCTCGGGGGCCGGTTCGAGGGCACGCCCCGAATCGATGGCGGTCGCCGTGTAGACCATGTGCCGCTGGGTGTGTTCGCAGCCCTTGGGCATGCCGGTGGTGCCGCCGGTGTAGTTGAGGGCGGCGAGCGCGTCCGAGTCGTCGGCGATGCTGCCGTGCGGGGCGTGCCCGAGGGCGTCGTGCCAGTCGTCGGTGTCCGCGAGCAGCACCTCGCGCACCGGAGTGTCGGCGCGTATCTCCTCGACGGCCGCGGCCAGTTCGGTACGGGAGATGACCAGGCAGGCGCCGGAGTCGGCCAGTTCGTGGCGGAGTTCGGCGGCCTTGAACATGGGGTTGACCGGTACGTGGACCGCGCCCAGGCGGAGCACTGCCAGCATCGCGATCAGGAACTGGGGGCAGTTGGGGAGGTGGACGCCGACGCGGTCGCCGTTCCGCACCCCGCGCGCGGCCAGCCATCCGGCCAGCCGGTCCGCGGCCTCGTCCAGCTCCCGGTAGGTCGTCTCCCGGCCCTCGAAGACGAGTGCCGTGCGGTCGGGGGCAACGGTCGCCCAGTGGTGCACATGGCCGGGCACGGTCCGCTCGCCGGCCCGCGGCCGGATGCCACCGGACTGCCGGCCGCTACGGGCCCGGTCCTGCCGGGTACGGAGATCGGTCAGGTAGTGCTCGATACGCGTCGCGCGGCTCACTGCTACTCCTCCGGTATCGCCTGGTGTCCCTCGTCGTGCGGCGGTGCGCTGCGCTGCCGCGGCGCCGGTGCCCGGACGCCCAGCAGATGCAGGTACATGGCGGTGACCTCGCGTACCGCGGACTCGTACGCGGCCGGGTCCTCGGCGACCAGCCGGGCGAACTGCACACTCATCCCGCCCACCGCGCGGGCCACCGCCGACGGGCCGGTCACGGGCGTCAGCTCACCCGCCTCGGTCAGACGGCGGATGTAGCGGGCGGTGCGACGCGTGGGCCGCTCACTGATCTCCTGCCACAGCTCGGCCAGTTCCGCGTCACCCTGCGCCTGCTGCTCGATCAGCCGCAGCAGCGGGAGGTGCCCCGCGTACGCCTCGATGAAGGCGGCGGTGGAGTCGTACGCGACCGCGCGCACGTCGTCCGGATCGGTGTCCGGCACCTCCTGGGCGGCGAGGAAGGCGTCCCGCACCCGCACGGCGAGCACCCGGAAGATCTCTTCCTTGGACGCGAAGTAGACGTAGAAGCCGGCCCGGGACAGTTCGGCCTCGGCGGCGATGTCGGCGATGGTGGCAGGACCGTAACCACGGCGCGCGAAGACCGCCTCCGCGGCGTCCAGCAGCCGGTGCCGCACGGGCGTGTCACTGCGGTCGCGGGCCGTACGGGTCGCCCAGGGCCGGTGCCCACGCACGGACGGCCGGCCGGACTCCCCCGGCCGGTCCGACTCCTTGGCTGCCGGCCGGTCGGACTCGCTCGGCCGGTCGGGCTCCTTTGGCCGGTCGCGCTCCGAAGCCTGCCGGGGTGCGGATGCGGACTGCTCTCTGCCTGCCACGCCTCGACCATATTGACGTTGACGCCAATGTCAATGACCATGACAGCCGCCGTCTCAGCGTGGAGGTGCTCGCTCAATGGGGTCAGCCGTGCTCATCGCCAATCGCGGGGAGATCGCCGTCCGGGTGGCGCGCGCCGCCGCCGCGGCCGGACTGCGCAGCGTCGCGGTGTACGCCGCGGACGACACGGCATCCCCGCACGTCCGCCTGGCCGACGAGGCGCATCCCCTGCCCGGCTCCGGCCCCGCCGCCCACCTGGACGCGACAGCCCTGCTCGCCGTAGCACAGAAGGCCAACTGTGCCTACGTTCACCCCGGTTACGGATTCCTCAGCGAGGACGCCGACTTCGCGCGGGCCTGCGCCGAGGCGGGCACCGTCTTCATCGGTCCCTCCCCCGACGTGCTCGGCCTCTTCGGCGACAAGGCACGCGCCCGGGACCTCGCACGCTCCCTCGACGTACCGGTACTGCCGGGCACCAGCGGTCCGACCACCCTCGACGAGGCCCGCGCGTTCCTGACCGACGGCCCGGGCGCGGGCGGCCCGGTGATGGTCAAGGCACTGGGCGGAGGCGGCGGCCGGGGCATGCGCGTGGCGCGGGACGCCGCAGAGCTGACCGAGGCCTGGGAACGCTGCCGCTCGGAGGCCGAACAGGGCTTCGGCCGCGGCGACCTGTATGTCGAGCGTCTGCTCACGGGCGCCCGCCACATCGAAGTGCAGATCATCGGCGACACCACAGGCGCGGTCACCCACGTCTGGGAACGGGACTGCTCGGCCCAACGCCGCCACCAGAAACTCATCGAAATAGCCCCCGCGCCCGCCCTGTCCACGAGCATCCGCGACCAACTCCTGCAGTGCGCGACCAGCATGGCCCGCGAGGTGGGTTATGTCGGGGTCGGCACCTTCGAATTCCTCGTCCGCGACGACGAGTTCCACTTCATGGAGGCCAACCCCCGCCTCCAGGTCGAGCACACCGTCACCGAAGAAGTGACCGGCATCGACCTGGTCGACGCGCAGCTGCGGCTGGCGGCCGGCGCCACGCTCACGGACCTGGGCCTGGCCGACGGCCCGCCCCCGCCCCGCGGCTTCGCCGTACAGGCACGAGTGAACGCCGAGGTCACGACGCGGGACGGCACCGTACGCGGCTCCGCGGGCACCCTCACCCGCTTCGAGGTCCCCACCGGCCCCGGCGTCCGCGTCGACACGGGGGCATGCGGCGGCCTGACCGTCGGCGCGCGCTACGACCCACTGCTGGCAAAAGTCATCACCCGCGTCCCCACACCGGACTTCACCGCGGCCTGCGAACGAACCCGGCAGGCCCTCGCCGAATTCACCGTGGAGGGCGTACGCACCGGAATCCCCCTGCTCAGGGCGGTGCTGGGCCGCCCGGAGTTCGCGGCGGGCGGCACGCACACGTCCTGGGTGACCGACCACCTGCCCGGCCTGATCACCGAGGACGACGCCCCGCCGGCCGTGGAGGGCAACAACGACGGAGCGGTCGCCGCGCCCATGGCGGGCACCGTAGTCACTCTCGACGTGGCACCGGGCGACACCGTACGGGCAGGACAGCAACTGCTCGTCCTCGAAGCGATGAAGATGGAGCATGTCCTGACCGCGCCGATTGCCGGCACGGTACGCACCGTACGGGTCACGGTCGGCGACACGGCCTCCGAAGGACAGCCCCTGGTGATCCTGGAACCGGCCGCGTTCGGCACCGCCGACGAGACCGCAACCACCGAGGCCGACCCGGACGCCATCCGCCCCGACCTGGCCGAGACCCTGGCCCGGCACGCAGTCGGACTGGACGCCCAACGCCCCGAGGCAGTCGCCAAACGACACGCACTCGGCCGCCGCACCGCACGCGAGAACATCGCCGACCTCTGCGACGAGGGCAGCTTCACGGAGTTCGGCGCACTGGCGATAGCGGCACAACGCCGGCGCCGCTCCCTCGACGACCTGATCGCCTCGACCCCGGCCGACGGCATGGTCACCGGCACCGGAACGGTCGACGGCGCGCCGTGCGTAGCGATGTCGTACGACTACACCGTGCTGGCCGGCACGCAGGGCCACAACAACCACCGCAAGACCGACCGCCTGCTGAGCGTGGCCGAACAACGCCGCCTGCCCGTAGTCCTGTTCGCCGAAGGCGGCGGCGGCCGCCCCGGCGACACCGACACCTCCTCCATCGCCGGCCTCGACATCATGACGTTCCACCAGATGGGCAGGCTGAGCGGCCTGGTCCCCCTGATCGGCATCGCCTCCGGCCGCTGCTTCGCGGGCAACGCGGCACTGCTGGGCTGCTGCGACGTGGTGATCGCCACCCCCGAGGCGTCGATCGGCATGGGCGGCCCGGCGATGATCGAGGGCGGCGGCCTCGGCTCGTACGCCCCCGAGGAGGTCGGCCCGCTCTCCGTCCAGGTGCCCAACGGCGTCGTGGACATCCCCGTCGCGGACGAGGCCGAAGCGGTCCGAACCGCCAAACGCTACCTCTCCTACTTCCGCGGCCCCACCGAGGACTGGCAGGCACCGGACCCCCGCCTGCTGCGCCACACCATCCCCGAGAACCGCCGCCGGGCCTACCCCATCCGCCAGGTCATCGACGCCCTGGCCGACACCGACTCGGTCCTGGAACTACGCTCCGGCTTCGGCACGGGCGTGGTCACCGCGCTCGTACGGGTGGCCGGCCGCCCCCTCGGCCTCCTCGCCAACAACCCCCAACACCTCGGCGGCGCCATCGACCGCGACGCCGCCGACAAGGCCGCCCGCTTCCTCCAGCTCTGCGACGCCTTCGGCCTGCCGGTCCTCGCCCTCTGCGACACGCCCGGCTTCATGGTCGGCCCCGACGCCGAACGCGACGCGACGGTACGACACTTCGCCCGCCTCTTCGTCACCGGCGCCAACCTCCGCGTCCCCGTCGTCTCCCTCATCCTCCGCAAGGCGTACGGCCTCGGCGCGATGGCCATGATGGGCGGCTCGACCCGCGCACCCCTCGCCACCGCCGCCTGGCCGACCGGCGAACTCGGCGGCATGGGCCTGGAGGGCGCGGTCCGCCTCGGCTACCGCAAAGAACTGGAAGCCATCCCCGACCCGGCCGCCCGCCAACGCGCCTTCGAATCCCGCGTGGCGGAACTCTACGACCACGGCAAGGCAGTGAACGCCGCGGCCGCCCTGGAGCTCGACGCAGTAATCGACCCGGCAACCTCCCGCGACTGGATCACCTCAGCCCTGGCGGACTACCGGACGGAGAATCTGCCGGAGCGGGGACGGGGGTTCGTGGATACGTGGTGAGGGGCCTCGCCCAGTAGGCCACCCCACCCGTCAAGGCCCACCCGGCACACAGCCCACCCGCTCGTAGCCGACCACAACTCAACCATTCGGGAATACCGCGTCCCACCTGCGGAGAAGGAAACGGGAAACAGCACCTTTCGCCTTGTCCGTCCGGCCGGGGTTGCCGCACTCTTTCGTGCGGCAACCCCGTTCGCCTGGATGGATGGTTATGGAGGTTCCCGTGCCGCAGCCGTCCACCGAATTCGGTGAGGAGCTGAGGAGAAGGCGTCTGGACGCCGGCCTCAGCCTCACCGCGCTGTCCTCCGCCGTGCACTACAGCAAGGCGCAGCTGAGCAAGGTCGAACGGGGCATCAAGGCACCCAGCCGCGACCTCGCCCGCCTCTGCGACTCCGCTCTGCAGGCAGGCGGAGCACTGATCGCCCTGGTCGCTGCGCCCGCTGCCGACTCGCCCGCCGAGCCGGCAGCGCACGGAATCGACGAGGAGGAGTGGACGATGCAGCTGTCACCGGACGGCCCGAGCTGGTTCCAGCCTGTGGGCCGGCGCCAGGTCATGAGTGCGGGCGCCGCCTCCTTGATGAGCTGGCGCACGGGCGGCCAGGGCCCGGTCTCCGCCGCCACCGGCGCCGGAATGCTGGCGGCATCCCGCTCTCTGTTCACCCACTACCGGCGGCTCGGCCAGAACGTCGAACCCGGCTTCCTGCTCCCCGGCCTGATCGCGCAGACCCACACCCTGCGGGAGCTGTCCGCGCATGCCGACGCCCGTACCCGCCAGGAGCTGCTGGCGCTGGGGTCCCGGTACGCGGAGTACGTCGGCTGGCTGGTGCAGGAGACGGGAGACGAGCAGGCGGCACTGTGGTGGACGCAGCGCGCGGTGGACCTCGCGGCCGCGGGCGGCGACCGGGCGCTGGCCGGGTACGCGCTGGTCCGCCGGGCGCTGGTCACCATGTACCAGGAGGACGCCGAGCAGACCGTAGCCCTGGCGCAGCGGGCGCAGAACGACTCCCTTCCACCGCGGATCCGGGGCCTGGCCGCCCAGCGCGAGGCGCAGGGCCACGCCCTCGCCGGCGACCGCGACGCGTGCCTGCGCGCCCTGGACAAGGCCCGCTCGCTGCTGGCCCGCCAGGAGGGCGATGCGAACGCACCGGTGATAGGCAGCATGCACCTGCCCGACTCGGTCGGCATGGTCACCGGCTGGTGCCTCTTCGACCTGGGACGCCCGCAGGAGTCGGCGGTGGAACTGGACCGGCAGCTCGCGCGGGTCTCCCCCGACGCGGTACGGACGCAGGTGCGCTACGGCGTCCGCCGGGCCCTCGCCTACGCGGCGGACGGCGAGATCGACCACGCCTGCGAGCTGACGGAGCCGCTGCTCGACGGGGTGACGGCCGTACGGTCCGCGACCGTCACGATCGACCTCCGCCGCCTCGCCCGCGTCCTGGCCCGCTACTCCGACCGCACCGCAGTACGCCGCCTGGCACCGCGCCTCGGCACGTTATCCCGCTTCCCCACTCCCTGAGGAGGAACCCGCTATGGCTGATGTGTTCATCAACTACCGGACGGGCGATGGAAACGACATCGCCGCCCTGATCGACAATGAGCTGTCCAACCGCTTCGGCAAGCACCGCGCCTTCCGCGCCTCGAAGTCCATCGCTCCCGGCACCCCGTATGCCGACGCGCTGCTGACGAATGTGCGCCGCAGCGCGCTGCTGCTGGCGGTCATCGGGCCCGACTGGCTCAACTTCCGATCCAGGCTGAACGACCCGGAGGACTGGGTCCGGAAGGAGATCGAGGAGGCGTTCACTTGTGGACTGCCGGTGATTCCCGTGCTGTCGGGCCGGCTCACGGAGCGCCTGAAGAAAGACGTCCTGCCGGGTGAGCTGGCACGACTGGCAGACCTCCAGTCCGTACGGCTGGACACACAGAACGCCGAAGCCGACCTCAAGCGCCTCGGCGACCTGGTCGCCGACATGATCCCCGACCTCCACGACCTGGAGCGGGCCGACACTCCTGCCCCCGAACCCGGTCCCGTGTCCAACACAATCGGCGACGTCCACGGCACCGCCGTACAGAGCCGCGACTTCACCGGCGATGTCGGCGGCACGATCATCAAGGACTCGACCGGCCCCGTACATGCCGGCAACGGCAACATCTACCAGAACTCACGCCACGTGTCGGGCGGCCGGCACTACTCGGGTGACGGCATGACCAACTACGAGGGCGACCATCACGGTGACAACCGGCACCGGTTCGGCGGCTCGGAGCGGCACGAGGACGACGAACGGTGAACGATCACATCACCTCGCGATTTGAGCAACCCGGTGGCCCGGTGCATGCCGGCTTCGGCAACCTTTACTACAACGTCACAGTCGGCCCGTCGGGAGAGACAAAGAACCGCGCACGTACCCGCAGGTTCGCGGATGATGACTTTCGCCTGCTCAAGCAGCGGTTCGTCGACCCTGGCGGGATGGGCGAGGCACGCAGCCTGCTGGCCGACCACAGCACCGTACTTTTGCACGGTAGTCCCGGCAGCGGCAGAACTGCCGCCGCGAAAGTCCTCCTGTACGAGTATCACCGGGATACCGGCATCTTCCGCGAGCTGCTGCCCGAGGACACGGCGGAGGTCGACCTCACCGACCCCGGGCTGGTCGGTACCGGTGACAGGGTGCTTCTGGACTTCGCCGAAGTCCCTGGCTCGCAATGGAAGAAGTACCGCAAGGATCTTCCTGCGCTCCGCAATGCCGTGCAGGATCAGCAAGCGCACTTGGTCGTCGTGGTTCCGTACGAGGGGCTGCTGGAAGCCGACCTCCAGTTCTACCGGGCCGAGATTGAACGCCCACCGGCCGAGGAAGTGTTCCGGCGTCATCTACGGCTGCATCGGATACCGCACGAGGAGTATCTGCAACCAGCTCCCGCGCTGGTGGAATTCCTGGCAGCGCAACGCTCCATGGGAGCGGTCGCGGACCTCGCCGACCGTGTGCGGCGGGCCCGCTCGGCACAGCCGTCAGACGGTTTCGCCGCCTGGTGCGAGAAAGCTCTCGCTGCACGGAAGAACTGGCGGACGGAGGTCGCGGGCCTCGTCGCCGACCAGTGTGCAGCACCGCAGCGTGCATTGCTGTTCAGCACGGCCATGCTCCACGGCGCGCACGCCGACGTGATCCACCACGCCACAGCGCTGCTGCTCCGTCTCGCCGGCACGCCTGAGGGCGAGGGGCCTCCGCTGGAGCGCAAGGACTTGGCCCAGCGATTGGGCGAGATACGCGCCTCGGCCGGCCCGGACGGTCACGTGCGGTTCGACAGCCTGGACTTCGACATCGCCGTCCGCGCGCACTTCTGGGACCACATGCCCGATCTCCGAAAGCTCCTCAGCGCCTGGACCCTTGAGAGTACGGAACTGGACGACCCGCACCTCGACGGAGACCTCCGCCAGGCCCTGGTGCAGCGGCTCGCCGAGGAGTACCTGCGCACCGGGCAGGGGGAAGAACTGTTCGCACTGGCGGGCGAGTGGGGCAGCAGTGCCACAAATCTGGTTCGCCTGGAGGCGGCAGTCCACGCCCTCACCCATGGGCTCGAGAACGAAAGATACGAAGCAAGCTTTCGGCAGCTGGTCTACAGGTGGTGCAGGGACAAACAGCTCACAGGGATGCTGGCCTACGTGCTGCTCCGCGTATGCACCGATGTGATCGCGCCGGCCCACCCCGATCAGGCAATGACCCGACTGCGCTACCTGGCCCGCCGTGAGCGTGGCTCCACCCTGGCGCTGGACGCTCTCTGCGATCTGGTGGCGACGAGCAGCCGGCTCAGGCGGCGTCTGCTCGATCGTCTCACTTGGCACTCATCCGCACCGGACGCTGACGCCCGTATCTTCCTGCGGATCTGCGACCCGGTGCCGCTGGCCGACGTGGGTGATGCACCACGCGCGCTGGTGGACGAGGAGAACGTACAGAGCTGCGTGGTCCTCGGCTGGCGTGCCGTCTTCGACAGCCTACCGAGATCACACTGGCACCCGTACGCCAAGCACTGGCTGCACACCGCCGCAACCGTCGGCGACCGCCACGGCCTGCTTCTCGACCTCCTGGTCGAATCCGCCAGCCGGAACGGCAAGCACCTAGCCGCCTTGTATTCCGTTGCCCGCGCCGCGGAGCCCACTACCCCGGGCGGACGAGCCCGGGGCATCGCCACCACCGACCTACTGCTCCAAAAGATCTCCGAGGCTCAGGGCCTCGGCCGACCGGCATCATCCAGGGGGAACACGCCATGACGACCGGGTGCAAGACGACGACCGTCTTTCTCACCGTGCTGTGCGCTCTGTTGCTGACGATCCTCGGGCTGGTGCAGGAGTGGCCGACGTGGGTGTGGCCAGCGCTCGCCGTACTGCTCATCGCAGTACCTGCCGCAGTCTTCAAGATCGCGTCGGCGCGTCGTGGTCCGGTGCCGGTCGAATACGAAGAGCAGATCACCGCCGCGCCCTTCGAACGGAGGGAGGAGCGCGTCACGTGTGTGGCATTGCCGAGTCAGTGGGCCGACTACGACTTCCAGTTCTCCGCGACCGTACGGTGGTATCCGCTCGACGCCGGTGGCGACGACCCCATCGTCAACCCGGCCGGGCTCGCCGTCGACGCGGTGCTGGACCGCGCCCGGGCCATCACCGAACAGCGGGAGCCCGGCCGCGCCTCTCTCGTGCAGCACGAGCTGAGCGGTGCCCTCAGCAGGATGCGTCCGGAGAGCACGGGGCACCTGCAGGTCATGGCAGAGGACGTCACCCTCGTTCTGCGCGAGCACGATCAGGAGAGGCTGGACAAGCTCGCCGAGGTACGCAAGGACAAGGCGGTCTGGGAGCACCAGCGGAAGTACGAGCAGAGCAAGCGCGAATACCTGGGTGAGGACGTACTCAAGGACACCGGGAGCGCGGTGGTCTGGTGGCTCGCCAAGAACGACGACCACGTGGGGAAGACCGTGGCGGACCTCGACCTCCTCGCCCAGCTCACCTCCGCCGCCAACGACACGGACATCCCGGAGCGGTTGCGGGACATGCTGGCGCAGCGGAGCGGCGAGCAGGCGGTGCCCTTCGAGCGGGAACCCACCGCAGCCGACCACTTCGAAGCCTTTCTCAACGGCATGGGTTTCACCGACGACGACGTACGCCGCTTCATGGCCAAGCAGATCGCCGATGTCATCAGGACTCAGATGCCGCATGCGACGGCCGAGGAAATGCTGCGGCGGTACGACCCGCCGGCCGATTTCACCGGCGACGACGAGGACGAGTCGTCGGCGGCGTCCCCGGAAGACCCCGATGAGGCGGCCGGCGGCACGCCCCGCGCCTGACCATCCGGTCCCCTACGTGAAGGAGAAGCACAATGGACAGCGAGCTGGCCGCCCTGGCCACGTCCGGAGCGACCACGCTGGTGTCGCTCATGGTCACCGATTCCTGGACGCACGCCCGCGAGTTGCTGGGACGGTTCCTGTCGCGCGGTGACAGCGGCAGTGCCGCGGTCGCCGACTTGGACGCCGCCCGGGCCCGGCTTCTCGCGGCCGAGGCGGCGGGTGATCCGGACGGCGCCCGGGACACCGCCGAGCAGTGGCAGCCGTACCTGCGGCACCTGCTGTCGTCCGGTGCCGCCTCCGGCGGGGAGCTGCGCGAGCTGCTCGCCTCGTTGCAGCGCCTGGAGCGGGAAGCCGACGCACGGCCGGTCGGCGTACGCAATGACATCAGTGGTGGGGTGCAGCACGGCCCGGTGATCCAGACGGGCCGGATCTCCGGGCTGACGTTCCACGTCGGGCAGTCCCCCGCTCCCCCCTCGGACTGACCCCGCGAGACGTCAAGCTGGCGAGTCACCGAGTCGCCGCCGATGCCGTTCGACGCGAAGGGGGTCACGCCACCGCCGCCCCCCTGTCCCCCTCCCCCGACGGTGAGCGGTGGATCGGCATGCGCGCCCCCGTAAGGGGTGCCCCCGTCCCACCGTGGCGCGTGGCGACTATTTCGGCGGCTATGGAGAGGGCGGTTTCTTCGGGGGTGCGGGCGCCGAGGTCCAGGCCTATGGGGGAATGGAGGCGGGCCAGTTGGGGCGCGGTGACGCCTGCTTCGCGCAGGCGGTGGTTGCGGTCCTCGTGGGTGCGGCGGGAGCCCATGGCGCCGATGAAGGCGGCGGGCATGGTGAGGGCCTCCGCGAGGAGGGGGACGTCGAACTTGGCGTCGTGGGTGAGGACGCAGAGGACCGTACGGTCGTCGGTTCCGGTGCGCCGGAGGTAGCGGTGCGGCCAGTCGACCACGACGTCGTCGGCCTCGGGGAAGCGGGCGCGGGTGGCGAAGACGGGGCGGGCGTCGCACACGGTGACGTGGTAGCCGAGGAACTTGCCCATGCGGACCAGTGCCGCGGCGAAGTCTATGGCGCCGAAGACGATCATGCGGGCCGGGGGCACGCTCGACTCGGCGAAGAGGGTGAGATCGGACTCGCAGTGGGTGCCGTCCGCCGATGCGGTGAAGGCGGCTGTCCGGCCGGTGGCGAGCAGGGCTCGGGTTTCCGCCGCCGCTACTTGGTCCAGTTGCCGGGGGCCGCCGAGGCTGCCTTCGTACGAGCCGTCGGGGTGGACGAGGAGTGCCGTGCCGAGGAGGTCGGCGGGGCCTTCGGCGACTCGGACCACCGCGGCTGTCTCGCCGCGGGCCGCGGTTGACAGTGCCGCTTCGAGGACCGGCCTGGCCGGGGCGTCCGTGCGTACCGGAGTGACCAGTACCTCGATGACTCCCCCGCAGGTCAGGCCGACGGCGAAGGCGTCCTCGTCGCTGTAGCCGAAGCGTTCGCGCACCGTCGTGCCGTCCTGCAGGGCCTGGGTGCACAGGTCGTACACCGCACCCTCCACGCAGCCACCGGAGACCGATCCGATGACCGTGCCCTCGCTGTCGACGGCGAGGGCGGCACCGGGGCTGCGCGGTGCGCTGCCGCCGACGGCCACGACGGTGGCGACGGCGAAGCCCCGGCCCTGCTCGACCCATCGGTGCAGTTCATCGGCGATGTCCAGCATGTGGGTGTCCTCCTCCTGCTGCTGCCTGGGGTGGGGGTGCGGTGGGCGGGTGGTGCGGAGGGGCGGGCCGAGGCCGGCCCGCCCCTCCCGTCGGCAGCGCGGCTCAGACCGCCGCGCCCGCCGCCGCTGCCCCCGTGCCCGCCACGATCACCCGGTCCGGGCGGATCGGGAGGTGGCGGTGGCGTACGCCGGTCGCGTGCCAGACCGCGTTGGCGATGGCCGCCGCGGCGCCCACGATGCCGATCTCGCCGACGCCCTTGATGCCGACCGGGTCGTCCGGGTCCGCGTCCTCGACCCAGTCCGCCTCGATGACCGGTACGTCGGCGTTGGCGGCGAAGTGGTAGCCCGCGAGGTCGGGACTGACGTGGCCGCCCGTGGCCGCGTCGCGCACCGCTTCCTCGTGCAACGCCATGGACAGACCCCAGATCATGCCGCCGACCAACTGGCTGCGGGCGGTCAGCGGGTTGATGATGCGGCCCGCGGCGAAGACGCCGAGCATCCGCCGTACGCGCACCTCGCCGGTGGTGACGTCCACCGCGACCTCGGCGAACTGCGCTCCGAAGGAGTGCCGCTCCTTCTTGGCCAGCGCACCGACGGCCTCAGTGGTGTCGGACCGTACCGTGATGCCCTCCGGCGGGACGGTGCCGCCCAGGGACAGCCGTTCGCGCAGCTCACCGGCGGCGGCGATGACGGCCCAGCCCCAGGTGCGGGTGCCCATGGAGCCGCCGGCGATGCCCGCCGGGCCGAAGTCGCTGTCCGCGATCCGGACCCGGACCCGGTCCGGCTTCGTCTCCAGTGCGTCGGCGGCGATCTGGGTGATCGCGGTCCGCGCACCGGTGCCGATGTCCGCCGCGTTGATGCGTACGGTGAAGGTGCCGTCCGCCTCGGCCGTCACGGACGCCGTGGACGGCAGGGCGTTGGACGGGAACGCGGCCGCCGCCATGCCCGTACCGAGCAGCCAGCGCCCGTCACGCCGCACGCCGGGCCTCGGGTCGCGGTCCGCCCAGCCGAACCTGCGGGCGCCCTCCTCGAAGCAGGAGAGCACGTTGCGGCTGCTGAACGGCAGGCCGGAGAGGGGCCCGGCGTCCGGCTCGTTGCGTACCCGCAGTGCGATCGGGTCGATGCCGGCCCGCTCCGCGAGTTCGTCGAGCGCGCACTCCATCGCGAACGAACCCGGCGCCTCGCCCGGCGCGCGCATGAACGTCGGCGTCGGCACGTCGAGCCGTACGACGCGGTTGACGGTGTGGTGCGCGTCCGCGTCGTACATCACCCGCCCCACCGTGGCGCTCGGCTCGACGAACTCGTGCACGGTCGAGGTGAGGTTCTGGGATTCGTGCGCGAAGGCGCGCAGCCGTCCGTCGGTGTCCGCGCCGAGCCGGACCCGCTGTGCCGTGGGGCTGCGGTAGCCGGTGAGCGAGAACATCTGACGGCGGGTCAGTACGACGCGTACGGGCCGGTGAATGGCGGTGGTGGCCATCACGGCGCACACCTGGTGGACGCGGACGCCCTTGGACCCGAAGCCGCCGCCGACGTGCTCGGAGCGCACGCGTACGGAGGCCGGGTCGAGGGAGAAGAGGTTGGCGAGCTCGCCCGCCACCCACATGGTGCTCTGGTTGGAGTCGACGACTTCAAGCCGCCCGTCCTCCCACCGGGCCATCGCCGCGTGCGGCTCCAGCATGGTGTGGTGCTCTTCCGGCGTGGTGTACTCCGCGTCCACGACGAACTCCGACGCGGCCAGCTCGGCCTCGACGTCACCCTTCTCCTCGGCGGAGCCGTCCGGCGTGTACGTGCCGGGCCGGCCGGCGGCGAACACCACGTCGTGCGGTTCCTCGTCGTACCGGACCACCAGCGCCTCGGCGGCCTCCCTGGCCTGCTCGGACGTCTCGGCGACGACCAGTGCCACCGGCCATCCCATGTGCGGCACCCGGTCGTTCTGGAAGACCGCGATGGTGGGGTCGGGCTTGCCGAGCAGGCCCACGTAGTCGGTGTCGAGGCGGGGGGCGTTGCCGTGGTGCAGGACCTTGAGCACGCCGGGCATGGCCAGTACGGGGTCCGTCTCGACGGCGGTGATGCGGCCGCGGGCGATGGTGGACAGGACCAGCCAGCCGTGCGCCATCTCGGCGAAGGGGATCTCGCCCGCGTAGCGGGCAGCTCCGGTGACCTTGGCCAGGCCCTCCACGCGAGTGTGCGCGGTGCCTACGGCCCCCGTCACCGCGGGTGTTCCGGTCGCAGTGGTCATCGGGTGGCCTCCTCGGTGAGCTCGGTCAGGACGGACACGACGAGGTTGCGCATGAGCGTCACCTTGTACGCGTTGTCGGCCAGCGGTTCGGCGGCCGCCAGCTCGGCGTCCGCCGCGGCGGCGAACGCCTCGGCGGTCGCGGGGCCGCCGCAGAGCGCCGCCTCGGCCTCGCGCGCCCGCCAGGGGCGGGACGCCACCGCGCCGAAGGCGAGCCGCACTTCGCGCACGCGGCCCTCCCGCACGTCGAGTGCGGCGGCGAGGGAGCCTATCGCGAAGGCGTACGAGGCCCGCTCGCGCACCTTGCGGTACCGCGAGAGGGCGGCGACCGGGGCCGGCGGGATCGTGACACCGGTGATCAGCGCGCCGGACGGCAGTGCGGTCTCCAGGTGCGGCGTGTCCCCCACCGGGAGATAGAACTCCGCGAGCGGCAACTCGCCCGGCCCATCGGCGGTTTCGTACGAGACGACCGCGTCGAACGCACTGAGCGCCACCCCCATGTCGGAGGGGTGAGTGGCCACGCAGTGCTCACTGGCACCGAGGATCGCGTGGTTGTGGTGCTCGCCCGTGATGGCGGGGCAGCCACTGCCCGGGTTCCGCTTGTTGCAGGGCTTGGTCACATCGGCGAAGTAACCGCAGCGGGTGCGCTGGAGGAGGTTCCCGCCGACGGTCGCCATGTTGCGCAGCTGACCGGAGGCCCCGGCGAGCACGGCCTGCGCGAGCGCCGGGTACCGACGCCGTACTTCGGGGTGGGCGGCGAGGTCGCTGTTGGTGACGGTGGCGCCGATACGGAGCCCGCCATCATCCGTCAACTCGACCTCATTAAGGGGCAGTTCACGTACATCGACCAGCCCCGCCGGCCGCTCCACGCCGGTCTTCATCAGGTCGACGAGGTTGGTCCCGCCGCCGAGGTAACGCGCCTCGGGCTCGGCGCCGAGCAGCGCGACCGCGCCGGGGACGTCGAAGGCCCGCTGGTAACCGAATTCCCTCATACCGCAGCCTCCGTACCGGCCCGAGCGCCCTCGGCCTCGGCCTCGGCCGCCCGCGCGACCGCCTGGACAATGGACACGTACGCACCGCAGCGGCACAGGTTGCCGCTCATCCGCTCCCGGATCTCGTCGGCCGTGAGGGGCGGCGGTCCCGCTTCGGGCCGCACGTCGTCGGTCGCGGCGCTGGGCCAGCCCGCCGCGTGCTCCTTGATCACGCCGAGCGCGGAACAGATCTGGCCCGGGGTGCAATAACCGCACTGGTAACCGTCGAGGTCGAGGAACGCCTGCTGCACCGGGTGCAGTTCGTCCCCGTCGGCCACGCCCTCGATGGTGGTGATCTCACGCCCCTCGGCGGCCACCGCGAGCTGCAGGCAGGAGACGGCCCGGCGGCCGTCGAGCAGGACCGTACAGGCACCGCACTGGCCCTGGTCACAGCCCTTCTTGGTGCCCGTCAGGTCGAGCCGCTCACGCAGTGCGTCGAGCAGGGTGGTGCGGTGATCGACGGGCAGCGTGTGCTTCTCTCCGTTGATGTTCAAGGTGATGGCGCTGGACGTCGATGAGGGCATGGGCAGCCTTCTTTCGCATGTGGATACGTACGTACTGGCCCGGGAAACGATGTCGAGGCGGCGATGTCGAGGTGGCTCGGGCGGGGTGGCTCGGGCTTCGCGGTGTGAGGTGGGGGTGATGGTGGGCGGTCCTCGGACGGTCCGGAACGGGGGTGGCAGTACGGAGTGGCAGTGCATGGAGCCGCATCAGGTCCGCGGCCGGGGCCCACGCGACGGACGAGGGCCGGGAGCGCCGGCCGCCGGTCGTCCCCCGCCGACCGCGTCTGCCGCTATGGTGAACCTAAGCGGACAACTGTCCGTAACCGTTGAACTTAGCGGACAGGTGTCCGCTTAGCAAGGCCGTTCCGGGGTAATTCCCTACAACCGACGGCGATTCGGGAAGGAGGACGAGTGCAGCGGAGGAGGGACGCGGAGGACGCGCCGCCGACCTGCGCGGAGGCGACGGCACTGCCGGAAGCGGACGCGGCGGCGGAGGCCTGCGGGGCCGCGGAACCCGGGGCCCGGAAGGACGCGCCGCTGCGCTCGGACGCCCAGCGGAACCGCGAGCGCATCCTGGAAGTGGCCCTCGCGGAGCTGACGCACTCGGCGGACGCCCCGCTCAGCGCGATCGCCAAGAAGGCGGGCGTCGGCCAGGGCACCTTCTACCGCAACTTCCCCAACCGCGAGGCCCTCGTCCTGGAGGTCTACCGCTACGAGGTGCAGCAGGTCGCCGACACCGCGGCCCAGCTGCTGGCCACCCGCGCACCCGACCGGGCCCTGCGGGAGTGGATGGACCGCCTCGCCCAGTACGCGATGGCCAAGGCCGGCCTCGCCGACGCGATGCGCAGGGCCACCTGCTCGCGCGGCAGCCTGGCGGGACTGGGCCACGCCCCGCTGACCTCGGCCATCACCCTCCTCCTGACGGCGAACGAGGAAGCCGGCACCATCCGCCCCGGCATCACCCCCGACGACTTCCTCCTCGCCATCGCCGGCCTCTGGCAGATCGACCCCCACAGCGACTGGCACACCCGCTCCGCCCGCCTCCTGGACCTCATCATGTCCGGCCTTCGCGCGGGGGCACCGGGCGCCTGAGCGGCGCCTCGCGGTCACGTTGTCCGGACGCTGCCCAACCACAGGACGTCGCGAGCGCGGGTCATCGCGACGAAGAGCTGACTGCGGGCCAGCTCCTCGCGCTCGCGCGCGGTCTCGGACGCCTCGTGCTCCTTGGAGAGAACGGCGTCGTGGCACGGAAGGTGGACGTGCTTGAACTCCAGGCCTTTCGCCCGGAGGTAGCTGCCGAGCTTCACCGCCTCCACGGGGTGGCCGTCGTACTGCTCCAGCAGGCACACGCGGATACCTGCTCGGGTAAGGAGACGGTGATAGTGGCTGATGCTCCGCTTCGACGGGCACAGCACCGCCGCATCGGCCTGCTCCTGCGGCGACAATTCGCGGAGGGCTTCCAGCAGGGCCTCGTCATGCTCGGCCTCACTCGGCTTCACGACGTGCTGTACCCGGCCATCGTGACAGGTCAGATCGACATCCCGACGCCCTGGCGTACGGACTCCGTCGATGTCCTCGAAAGCGTCCTCGGCGACGATCGCGAGTGCCGCGTCCAGGATCTCCTTCCTGTTCCGGTAATTGACCCGCAATACCTGTCCCCGGCCACCCCGGATATCAATGCCTGCATCGGACAGCCGGAACCCTCCTGGGTAGACCGCCTGCTGGCCGTCCCCCACCAGGAGCAATCCGTTGGGGGCGTCCCCCACCAGGGAGTGCAGCAGGCGCACCCCGACGAGCGTCAGGTCCTGGACCTCGTCCACGACAACGGAGCTGTAGCGAGACCCGCCGGTCCCCCTTGCGGCCTCTGCCAATGCCATCGAAAGCACGTCATTGAAGTCGTGCACGCCGCGCTCGGCACGAATGGATTCGTACGCTTCGTAGAGCGCCCATACGGCTTCTCGGTGGGGACGCCGCAGGCTCGCCCGGCGACGGCGACGGGGCACCGCAGCGTACTCCTCGAAGGAGGTGATCCCGCGGCCCTTGATGACGTAGTCGATCTCTTCCCGCCAGTAGCCGTGTCTGGGGTCGATCTCCGACAGACAGCTGTCGCGACCGACATGCTTCCAGGCGAGGCTGAAGGCCGTCTCCGCCTTGTCACCGTGCAGTCTGACCTGCACTCCACGTTCGTGGAGGAATTCCTGGGCCCAGGAATGCAAGCTGTAGAAGTCGACCTTGTCGGCCACCGCGGGTGACATCGCTTCGAGAAAGGTCTTCTGCACACGAGGCAGGTTGTTGGCGAACGTCACGTACAGGATCCGGCGCTCCGTGCGCCTGGCGAGATGGGCGGCACGGTGCAGTCCGACGACGGTCTTGCCGGTACCTGCCGGACCGCTGATCCGCGCGGGCCCCGACCAATTGCGCCGTACGAGCGCGACCTGGTCGGGATCCAAGAATGTCATCCACTGTTCGATCGGTGCGCGCATCGCTTCTTCTAGAGCCGCGTCCCGCAAGCCTTCGAGGTCGAACAGCCCGACGCTCTCCGTCTCCGGGGACTCGACACGTTCCCGCGCCGCCGTCGCAACGCCAGAACTCTCGTACTCGGGGAAGACCCGTTCGAGGTGATCGGCAATGGCCCGGACCTGCTCCGCACGGAGCCTTCGGTGCTGCCGAAGCAGCGCGGGACCAACGTCCTGTTCACCCAGCAGGCCGATCCGGCCCAGTTCGCTGTTGACCCGCCGGCCGGCAAAGACCATGAGCGGCTGGACGGCCACCGGGGACAGGCCCAGTGAGGCCACCGCTCCCTCAGCGGCCTTCGTCACCGCCATCAGCTTGCGCGCATGGTCGTCGCGAAGCTCGCCGCCGGCCCAAAGCTCGCCGCCCGAGACCTCCGGTGCCGCCCGCCAGTTCTTGACGTCTACGACGAAGACACCGCCCGGGCCCACCAACAGCATGTCCACGTTGGCCGCGCGTGTGCCGGGCCACCGACGGTCGACGAGCAAGCGCCAGCCCCGCTCGGTGAGCACCAATAACTGGGCAGCCACGCTGCGTTCCGCCTCGCTCGCCGCTTCCCACCTGCGAGCCGCCAACCGAGCGGCTTGCCACTGTTCGCGTAACAGCCGCTCCTGGCGCCGTGCCTCCTGCGCCCGACGCGACGCCGAACCGCCTGCCCCCATATCACGCCCCCTCAGTACCGGCATGATGATCATAGGGCGATCAACGCTGCTCCCGACAGAGGGCACCCGCCCGCAGGACTGGCGGTCTTGCACGCAGGATGCCACCGCACGCTACGCAGGCCTGAGTTCGTCCTGGTCCTTTGTTGTGGTCACCTGTTCGCCGTTCACGACGTACCGCACTACGCCGGACCAGCGGCGGTCGGGGCCCTGGCGCCACTGGGTCAGGAGGCCCGGGACCCAGGTGCCGTTCACCCGTACCTGGCAGCGTTTGGCGGTCGGGGAGGGGCGGTAGTCGGGGAAGCATAAGATGCAGGCCCCCTTGCCCTTCTCCAGGGCTACGGCGAGGGCGACGTTCTCGGGTGTGTGGTTCTCCCGGCCGAAGCGGCGGGCCTTGCGCTGGCCGTCCAGCAGCCCTTCGCATGCCGTGGAGCGGTGGAAGACCGATCCTCCGCCGGTGATGAAGACCCGGGCGCTGAGCCCCCGGGGTACCGGTGCGCAGTCCGTGCACTGCCCGACCACAAGTTCATGGACGCAACGTTCATCTGCCATGTACCCATGCTTCCGAGGCATGGGCCGACTCACAATGCTCAAGCCGTCACAGGGGAGACACGGAAAGGACAGGCGGGTCGAGGGCACACGAGCCAGGGGCGTGTGGGGTCCCGCGTCGTTATGACCGGCGGCGGGGCTTGCTTCCCTTGGCGCCCTGCCTGCTGCCCGGCTTTCCGCCGTGCTTGCCGGACTTGGGGGCGCCGCCCTTGGTGTTGCCGCCCTTGGTGTTGCCTGCGGCGCGGCGGGGGCCGCCCTTGCCGGCCGGCTTGGCCGCCGTGGACTTCTGCCGGGCGCCGCCCTTCTCGGCACGCTTGCTCTGCTCCTCCGCGGCACGGCGGCCCCGCGTGCTGTTCACCGTGCGGCCGCGGACGATCCCGATGAAGTCGTCCACCATGTCGGTCGTCGCGTCCTCCCGCCAGGAGAGCGCGACCTGCGACTCCGGGACGCCCGTGACCGGCCGGTACGTGAGGTCCTTGCGGTGGTGCAGGCGGGCGATCGACTGCGGGACGACGAGCAGGCCGATCCCGGCCGCCACGAGGACGATGGCGTCGGCCGTGGTGGCGGGGCGCTCGAATGCGGGGCGCCCCGGCGGCTGCTCCCAGTCGAGCGTGTCGTCGAGCGGGTGCAGCAGGATCTCGTCGGCGAGGTCCTCGGCGGACACCTCGTCGAACGCCGCCGCGAGGTGGTCCTTCGGGATCACGACCACGGTCTGCTCGGTGTACAGGGGGATCGCGCTGAGGTCGGTACGGTCGACCGGCAGCCGCAGGAAGCCGGCGTCGGCGCCACCGCCGCGCAGCATGTCCGGCGCCTCGGCGGCGGACACCTGGAGGAGCTCCAGCGGTACGTCGGGCAGCCGCTCGTTCCACGTCTTCGCCCACTTGCCCGGCGTGACGCCCGGCACGTACGCGAGCCGGAACGAGGGGGACGCCGCGGGCGGCGCCGAGGGGGCCGGGGCGGGTACCGAGGGAAGATCTTCCGAGCCTGTCACTACGCCAGGCTACCGGTCGTGGTCAGAGGTGGCGCACACGCTCGATACCCTTGTCACCATGACGTCGCACCATCAGAGCACCCAGACCATGAAGCCCGCCACCGCGGCGAAGAAGCTGGGTGTGTACCTCGAGGCCACCCCCGCCGAATTCCAGGAGGGTGTCGTCTCGCGCACCGAGCTGAACGCACTCCAGGCCGAGCCGCCCGAGTGGCTGCGCGAGCTGCGGCGCAACGGCCCGCACCCCCGCCCCGTGGTCGCGTCGAAGCTGGGCGTCTCCATCTCGGGTCTGGCCCGTGGCGGCGTCACCGAGGCCCTCACCACGGAGCAGATCGACGCGCTGAAGGCGGAGAACCCGGAGTGGCTGCAGAAGGAGCGCGCCACCCAGGCCGAGGTCCGCAAGGAAGCCATCCGGATCAAGGAAAAGAACGCCCAGCGCAACGAGCAGGACAGCTGAGCCACCCCCGCCCCACCGCCGGGGCGGGAAGCGCCTGAGCGGGCGGACCGGTACATCTGTCCGCCCGCCGGGTCGCGCGGACGTCCGCGTCCGCGCCGTACCGCCGCATCCTCCGGCCTACTGCACGGCGGCCCCTCGCGCCGGTCGGAAGATGTCGCCCTCCGCCTCTTGACCGGCCGCCCCGCCGCTCGCCCCCTCGATCCGTCCGGGCGACGCGCACCAGATGCGGAGCCCTGTCCGTACGCGTTCCGTACGCACCGCCGGCCCACCCGAGGAATCCGGCCAGGTAAGCGCATTGTCGCCAACCGTCGGCACGGGAGCCGACACGCCGCCCGTCACGAGCTACACCTTCAAGCGAAGGACGCTCTTTCCTGACGGGAGGGCCTGCTGGATGCTGACGGTCAGTGTGGCGCTAGTGCTCGCCATCATCCTCGTCCTGCTGTTGTTCCGCCGTGTCCAGGCCAGAAGCCGGATCGACCAGACGATGGTCATTCTGCTCGCGCTGGTGCTGGGCGTACTGATCGCCCCGACGGGGCTGGGGCAGGCAATCGTGAATGGCATGGCCCAGATCTCGCAGGGCATCTCCCGCATCGGCCAGTGAACACGGGCCGCCCCGCCCCGTACAAATGCCGCACGGACGCCGACGAACGCCGCACGAACGCCGCACGGACGCCGCACGGACGCCGCACGGATGGGTGGGGGCGGCCCGCGTGGGTGTCCGCTCGCGCGAGGTGGGCGAGGCGGTCGAGGCGGTCGAAATGATTTCGCCGCCGGACCGGGGCAACTCCGCCGCGGCCGGGTCGTGCCTTACGCTCGCTGCCTGCTCGCTCTCCGCCCCGGCGGGGAGGCCCGGCTTCCCCGCCGCCGGCCCGGTGGAGAGACCTCACGACGATGCGGAGCCCCCATGCAGACCATCACCGTCGGCCCCTCCCGGATCCGCGAGGCCGTCACGATGCGCGAGGCCATCGACGCGGTGCGCGCCGGCTTCCTCGACCTGGCGGCGGGAGAGTTCGAGATGCCCACCCGCACCGCGTTGCGGGACGGGCAGTTCCTGGTGATGTCAGCACATCACCGTGCCACGGCCTCGGCCATGATCAAGACACTGAGCCTGAACTTCGACCGCGCCCCCGCCATCACCGGCACGGTGGTGTGGACGGAGACCGGCCGCGTCGACAGTCTGGTCGCCGATGCCGGAGCGGTGACCACCCTGCGCACCGGCGCCGCCGTGGGGGTCGCCACCGACCTGCTCGCCCCCGCCGACGCCGGCCGCCTGACCCTCGTCGGGGCGGGCGCCCAGGCCCCCGACCAGGTCCGCGCCGTCCACACCGTACGGCCGCTGCGCGAACTCACCGTGGTGGCCACCGATCCGCGCCGCGCGGAGAAGCTCGCCGAGTCGATGGCCCCGGAGCTGCCCGGTACGCACATCCGTACCTCCGCCGACGTGACGGCCGCGGTGGGCGAGGCCGAGATCGTCTGCTGCGCCACCAATACGACCGAACCGCTCTTCGCCGCGTCGGCCCTGCCCGCCCGGGTCCACGTCAATGCCATCGGCTCGTTCCGCCCCACCATGCGCGAACTGCCCGACGAGCTGCTCGCGCACAGCACCGTGGTGATCGACGAACTCGGCGCCGTCCTCGAAGAGTCCGGGGAGATCCGCCACGCGATCGAGGCGGGCGGCCTCACCCGGAACGACCTCACCGAACTCGGCACGGCGCTGTCCGCGCCCGAAGCCCCGCGGGGCGAGCAGACCGTGTTCAAGTCCGTCGGCGTCGCCATGCAGGACTGGGCCATCGCCCGCCTGCTGGCGGACAAATTCCTGGCCTGACCGCCTGACCGCCTGACCACTTCGCTGTCTGGCCGCCTCACCCCCTCATCACCTCGCCGCCCGACCGCTCCGGCCACCGGCCGGTCCCGCCGTACGCAACGACGGTGGCGGCCGGTCCCGCCGTACGCATCCACGTTGGCGGCCGGCGGCCGGAGCGCGGTGGTCCGGTCAGGCGCCGACGTAGGACGCGAGGTGCCGGCCGGTGAGGGTGGCGCGGTCGGCGACCAGGTCGGCGGGGGTGCCCTCGAAGACGATCCGGCCGCCGTCGTGGCCGGCGCCGGGGCCGAGGTCGATGATCCAGTCGGCATGCGCCATGACCGCCTGGTGGTGCTCCACGACGATCACCGACTTGCCGGCGTCGACGAGCCCGTCGAGCAGGCCGAGCAGCTGCTCGACATCGGCGAGGTGGAGGCCGGCCGTCGGCTCGTCGAGGACGTACACACCGCCCTTCTCTCCCATGTGCGTCGCCAGCTTCAGGCGCTGCCGCTCACCGCCGGACAGCGTGGTGAGCGGCTGGCCGAGGGTGAGATAGCCGAGCCCGACGTCGGCGAGCCGCTGGAGGACCTTGTGCGCGGCCGGGGTGCGCGCCTCGCCCTCGGCGAAGAACTCCAGGGCACCCGCCACGGACATCGCGAGGACCTCGGAGATGTCACGGCCGCCGAGGCGGTACTCCAGTACCGAGGCGTCGAACCGCTTGCCCTCGCAGTCCTCACAGGTGCTGGCGACCCCGGCCATCATCGCCAGGTCGGTGTAGATGACGCCGGCGCCGTTGCAGGTGGGGCAGGCGCCCTCGGAGTTGGCACTGAAGAGCGCCGGCTTGACGCCGTTGACCTTGGCGAACGCCTTGCGGATCGGGTCGAGCAGCCCGGTGTACGTCGCCGGATTGCTGCGCCGCGAACCGCGGATCGGGCTCTGGTCGACGGAGACGGCCCCGAGGTCGGCGGGGACCGACCCGTGCACGAGCGAGCTCTTGCCGGAGCCGGCGACACCTGTGATCACGGTGAGGACGCCGAGCGGGATGTCCACGTCGACGTCCTGGAGGTTGTTCACCGCGGCGCCGCGGATCTCCAGGACGCCGGTGGGCTCGCGCACCGCGTCCTTGAGCGAGGAGCGGTCGTCGAGGTGGCGCCCCGTGACGGTGTCGCTGCCGCGCAGCCCGTCGACGGTGCCCTCGAAGCAGACGGTACCGCCCCCGGTGCCGGCGCCGGGGCCGAGGTCGACGACATGGTCGGCGATCTCGATGACCTCGGGCTTGTGCTCCACGACGAGCACCGTGTTGCCCTTGTCCCGCAGCCTGCGCAGCAGGTCGTTCATCCGCTGGATGTCGTGCGGGTGCAGGCCGGCGGTCGGCTCGTCGAAGACGTACGTGACGTCGGTGAGCGAGGAGCCGAGGTGACGGATCATCTTGACGCGCTGCGCCTCACCGCCGGAGAGCGTGCCCGCGGGCCGGTCGAGCGAGAGATAGCCGAGGCCGATCTCGACGAAGGAGTCGAGGGTCCGCTGCAACGCGGTGAGCAGCGGCGCCACCGACCGCTCCTCGATGCCGCGCACCCACTCGGCCAGGTCCCTGATCTCCATTTGGCAGGCGTCGGCGATGGAGAGCTTCTTGATCTTCGAGGAGCGGGCGTGCGCGGCGAGCCGGGTGCCGTCGCAGTCGGGACAGGTGGCGAAGGTGACCGCGCGCTCCACGAACGCCCGGATGTGCGGCTGCATCGCCTCCTTGTCCTTGGCGAGCATCGACTTCTGGATCCGGGGGATCAGCCCCTCGTAGGTCATGTTGATGCCCGCGATCTTCATCCGGGTCGGCTCGCGGTGCAGGAGGTCGTGCAGCTGCCGCTCGGTGAAGGTACGGATCGGCTTGTCCGGGTCGAAGAAGCCCGACTCCGCGTAGAGCCGTGAGTTCCAGCCGCCGCCGGTGAAGCCGGGGATGGTGAACGCGCCCTCGTTGATCGACTTGCTGTCGTCGTACAGCTGGGACAGGTCGAGGTCGGAGACCGAGCCCCGGCCCTCGCAGCGCGGACACATGCCGCCGACCTTGTTGAAGGTGACCTTCTCCGCCTTCTTGGCGCCGCGCTCCACCTTGATCGCACCGGACGCCGAGACCGACGGCACATTGAACGCGAACGCGCCGGGCGGGCCGACGTACGGCTTGCCGAGGCGGCTGAAGAGGATGCGCAGCATCGCGTTGGCATCGGTGGCGGTACCGACCGTGGAGCGCGGGTCGGCACCCAACCTCTGCTGGTCCACGATGATCGCGGTCGTCAGCCCGTCGAGCACGTCCACCTCGGGCCGCGCCAGCGTCGGCATGAAGCCCTGGACGAAGGCGCTGTACGTCTCGTTGATCAACCGCTGCGACTCCGCGGCGACCGTGCCGAACACCAGCGAGCTCTTGCCCGATCCGGAGACGCCGGTGAACACCGTCAGCCGGCGCTTGGGGATCTCGACGCTGACGTCCTTGAGGTTGTTCACCCGCGCGCCGTGCACGCGGATCACGTCGTGGCTGTCGGCGGCGTGCGGCGCGGACGACTGCGAGTCCGCTCTCGGGGCCATGCTCATCGTGTCTCCATGTGTCGGGCGGGACCGCCTGCGCGGCCTCCGTCGGCGTCGCCCTGCTCGGCGCACCGGCGTCGAGCGGGTCGCCTGATTCTCCTTCGTCGGCGCCGCCGTCGCCCGCGAAATTCACGTTTCACCACTTCCTGGGCAACGCTCACCACTTCCCCCAGGATCCGTCACCGCGCTGGTCACTGCACGGGATCAGGGGAGCCGCGGCCGACGTCGGAGCGGGAGCGGGCGTCCCCGCGGCCGGCGTCCTCCAAGGTGCGTCCGCGTGTCTCCTCGGCCCATGCGAGGCACGCCACGAGCCCGACCACGGTGATGGCCGCGCCCGCGCACATCGTGCCCGACACCCCGAAGTGCTCCAGCGATGTCGGCACCAGATAGGTCCCGACGGCGGCCCCGATCTTGCTGAGCGCCACCACCAGACCGACCGCCGTGGCCCGGATGGCTGTGGGGAACAACTCGTTGGGGTAGAGCCACTCCAGGATGCCCGGCGCCCCCGCGAAGAAGGCGTACGCCGAGAAGCATCCGAGCACCACGGCGACCGGCGCGTCCTGCCACAGTCCCAGGACCAGCAGCGGCACCGCCATCAGCGCGAACGACCAGGTGATCATCGGGCGGCGGCCCACCGTCTCCAGCAGGCGCATCGCCGGCCCACAGCCCGCCAGGAACAGCAGGCTCACCAGCGCCGAGCCGACCGTGCCCACCGTCACCTCGTCGAAGCCGAAAGCACCGAGCAGCTTCGGGCCGAAGATGTAGATGGCCCACATCGGGATCACCTGGCAGGTGTAGAACAGCGAGACGAACAGCAGGCGCCGCAGGTAGATCCCGCGGAAGAGCGCGCGGACGCTGCCGTGCCGGATGCCGGTGGTACGGGCCGCCAGCAGCTGCTCCCGGCCGACGTCCTTGCCCAGTACGGACCGGATCAGCTCGCGCGCGTCGTCGATGCGGCCCCGCTCGATCAGCCACCGCGGCGACTCCGGCGTACCGTGCCGCAGCGCGAGGACGATCACGCTGAGCACCGCCGAGCTCGCGAGCATCCAGCGCCAGCCACCCTCCGGGAAGGCGACCGCGATGAGATAGCCGACCAAGTACGCGGCCAGCGCGCCGAGGTACCAGGCCATGATCACCCAGCCGAGCGCGCGCCCGCGCTGCCGTCGGGGCGACCACTCGGTGAGCAGCGCCGTCGCGATGGGGTAGTCCGCGCCGATGGCGAACCCGATCACGAAGCGGAGGGCGATGATCTGCCACGGCTCGGTGGTGACGACGGACGCCACCGACGCGACGAGCAGCACGGCCAGGTCGATGGTGTACATCGCCCGCCGGCCGACGACGTCGGTCAGCGGGCCGATCAGCAGCCCGCCGAAGAACATCCCGACGATGGCGGCGACGCCGATCAGTGCGGCGGTGGAACCGCTCAGTGCCAGGTCTCGGGTCATGTCGGTGAGCGCGACGCCGACGATGCTGAGCAGATAGCCGTCGAGCAGCGGGCCGCCGCAGCAGGCGATGAGCAGCTTCCGGTGGAAGGCACCGGGCGGCGCCTCTTCGATCGCATCGATCCTCACGGTGTCTCCCGGGTCATGGCGTCGCTTCGACGCGGCCGGTGGCGCCGGGCCGGGTGCGTCCATGCACCACGCCGTGTGATCAGCCGGCTGCCATGGCCGGTAAAGGTCGCATCCGGGCATGGGCCCGTCAACGAGGTGCGTGCGAACCCCCCGAGACGCAATGTGAATGTGCGCGGTAGACGCGCTCTATCCCGCCAGTTGGGCCCCTGCGGGCCCCGCAGGACCCCTCGCGTCGACGCCGCGCCGACGCTCACTTACCGCCCGCTTCCTGTTCCGCCAGTTCCACGAACGCGCGGGCGGCGGGCGACAGGGGGCCGGAGCGCCAGACCAGCCGGCCGCGCCGCAGCAGCCGCGGGCGTGTGGACAGCATGCGGGCTCCGTGCAGCGTGGCTTCCGCGGCCATCGAGGTGGGCAGCAGACACGCGCCGGTCCCGGCGAGGACCAGCGGCACGATCATCGCGCGGTGCGTGGTCTCCACCACGATCCGCGGCGCGACGCCGACCCGGGCACACACCTCGTCGACCGTGTCCCGGGTGGCGGTACCGGGCGGCGTCACGATCAGCTCCCGCTCCGCCAGCTCCCGCAGGCCGATCGTGCTCGTGTGCCGGTGGGGGTCGTTCGGCGGCAGGACGACATGCATTTCCTGCTCCGGCAGTTCGATCCCGGACAGGTCCGACTCGGTCACCGCCCCGTCGACGGTACCGCCGGCCGTCCCGCTCCCCGACGGCCTCGCCGACGCGTCCACCAGCCCCAGTTCACACTGCCCGGTGCGCACCGACTGCACGATCTCCGAGCCGTGCTCCCCGTCGCTCACCCGCACTCCGACCTTGGGGTACAGCGTGTGGAAGCGGCCCAGCAGCCCGGCCAGCGGATCGACCGCCAGGGTCGTCTGCGACACGATGTCCAGCCGCCCGCCGTTGAGGCCGAGGATCTCGCGGACCGACGACTTCGCCGTGGCGAAGTCCCGCAGCACCTGGCGCGCCGACCCCACCATGGCTTCGCCCGCCGAGGTGAGGGTGACTCCCTGCGGCAGACGGTGGAAGAGGCTGCCGCCCAGCTCGCGTTCGAGCGTCCGTATGGAGTGCGAGAGCGAGGGCTGGGCGACGTGCAGCGCATGCGCGGCAGCGGTGAATCCACCGTGGTCGACGACGGCGATGAAGTACTCCAGCTGACGTCTTTCCATCGTGCCTCCATCGTGGCGGACCGCTGATGATCGCTGAGCTGCTTGCTCCGGGCTTGTTGCTACCCCGGAGCCGACCGCCGTGCAGCGGGTACGTCGGTGAAGGGTTCGTGAGCCGTACCGCCCCGGGCACCGCCTCCGTGCGGAGACCACGCCGGCCTGCGGCCATAGAAGCTGTCTACCGGCCACATGGATATTTGGTCTGCGCGCGCTATGGGACACCCGTTGACCAGCTACGCGACGCCGCCCGAGGCTGACCGCAGCCATCCGGACCGGCGGAGCGGTCGCCCATGGAGGAGGAGCACATGCCCGAGTTCGACGCCGGACGACATGTCCTGCCCCGCCCGGACGCGCGCCGTCCGGTGACCACCGTGCTGGACGTTCACGACCAGGAGACCCCCTTCACGCCCGTCGGTCCGGTGCCGCCCCCGGAGAACGCGCCGAACGTGGTGATCGTGCTGGTCGACGACCTCGGGTTCGGCACCTCCAGCTCGTTCGGCGGGCCGTGCGAGATGCCGGCCGCCGAACGGCTCGCCGAGAACGGCCTGCGCTACACCCGCTTCCACGTGACGGCGTTGTGTTCGCCGACCCGGCAGGCCCTGCTGACCGGCCGCAACCATCACTCGGTCGGGATGGGCGGCACCACCGAGATGGCCACAGCGGCGCCCGGGTACAACGGGTTCCGGCCCCGGAGCGCTGCGACGCTGGCCCAGATCCTCCAGGGCAACGGGTACAGCACGGCGGCCTTCGGCAAGTGGCACCAGACGCCGCCGCGGGAGATCAGCGCGGTCGGGCCGTTCGACCGCTGGCCGACCGGCGAGGGCTTCGACACCTTCTACGGGTTCATGGGCGCCGAGATGAACCACTGGTATCCGCTGCTGTACCAGGGCACCACGCCCGTCGAGCCGGACCGCCGGCCCGAGGACGGCTACCACCTCTCCGAGGACCTCGTCGACCACGCCATCGACTGGGTACGTACGCAGCGCACCCTCACCCCGGACCGGCCGTTCTTCACCTACCTGGCGCTCGGTGCCGCGCACGCTCCGCTGCACGTCGGCCGCGAGTGGCAGGAGAAGTACCGCGGCCGGTTCGACCACGGCTGGGACCGGCAACGGGACATCACACTGCGGCGGCAGAAGGAACTGGGCGTCGTACCCGAGGACACGGAACTCGCGCCCTGGGCCGACGGCGTCCCCCACTGGGACGAACTCACCGACAGTCAGCGCCGCGTCACCGCCCGCTTCATGGAGACCTTCGCCGGGTTCACCGAGCACGCCGACACGCAGGTCGGCCGGTTCGTCACCGCCCTCGACGAGCTCGGCGAGCTGGACGACACACTGTTCCTCTACATCCTCGGCGACAACGGTGCCTCCGGTGAGGGCGGGATCGAGGGGACCATCGTGGAGCACCGGCTCGGGCACGGTGTGGTCGACGACCCGGACGAGATGGCCGAGCACCTCGACGAGATCGGCGGCCCCCGCAGCTACCCCATCGCCCCGGCCGGCTGGGCGCTGGCACTGAACACGCCGTACCAGTGGACCAAGCAGATCGCCTCGCACTTCGGCGGCACCCGCGACGGCATGATCCTGCACTGGCCGCGGGGAGTGCCCGAGCGGGGCGGCCTCCGCCACCAGTTCAGCCATGTCATCGACGTCCTGCCGACGATCCTGGACAGCGTGGGCATCCCCGCACCGTTCAGTGTCGACGGGGTGCCGCAACAGCCCATCGAGGGCACGAGCATGTGGGAGACGCTCGCCGATCCGCACGCACCCGAACGCCACCGCACGCAGTACTTCGAGATGTGCGGCAACCGGGGTATCTACCACGAGGGCTGGATGGCGGTCACCCGGCACGGCATCCCGTGGGAGATGGTGCCCACGCAGGGCCGCCGGTTCGCGGACGACACCTGGGAGCTGTACGACCTCACCCACGACTGGAGCCAGGCGCACGACCTCGCCGCCGAGCACCCCGGCAAACTCCGTGAGCTGCAGGACCTGTTCCTGATCGAGGCCGCGAAGTACCAGGTCTTCCCGCTGGACGACCGGGTCACCGAGCGCGAGAACCCCGCCGTGGCCGGCCGCCTCGACCTGCTCGGCGACCGGACGTCGGTGACGTACCGCGGCGGGATGCGGCGGTTCACCGAGGAGACCACCCCCAACGTCAAGAACCGCTCGCACAGCATCACAGCGGACATCGACGTGTTGGAGGCGGGGGCCGCTCAGGGCGTACTCATCGCGCAGGGCGGCCGGTTCGGCGGCTGGTCCCTGTACGTCACGGACGGCCGGCCCGCCTACGTCTACAACTACTTCGGCATGCACCTCTATACGGTGCGCAGCGATGCTCCGCTGTCCCCGGGGCGGCACGAAGTCCGGGTCGACTTCGACTACGACGGCGGCGGACTCGGCAAGGGCGGCACGGCGGTGCTCACGGTGGACGGCCGGAAGCAGGCATCGGGCCGGGTCGAACAGACCATCCCGTACTACTTCTCCTTCGACGAGACACTGAACGTCGGCGTGGACCTGAGCACACCGGTGACCGACGACTACCCGGTGATCGACAACGAGTTCACCGGCACGGTCCACACGGTCCGTATCGACCTGGCGGCCGCTGCCGCTCCCTCGGACGCGTTCGACGGCGGACTGCACCGACGCGTCATGGGGGCCCAGTGAGCTGCTGCGCACCGTCCGGCGGCCGGACACCGGCCCGGCCGCCGGCCCCGCGGCCCGTCTCCCGCCCGGCGTCGGACGAGGGCATGGTGGCCGTGCCCTCCGGCGACTTTCTGATGGGCAGCCAGGACGCTTTCGCCTACCCGGCCGACGGCGAGGGCCCGGTACGGAACGTGTCCGTCGACGCCTTTCTGATCGATGCCTGCGCGGTGTCGAACGCGGACTTCCGGCGGTTCACCGAAGACACCGGATACCGCACCTCGGCCGAGCGGACCGGATGGTCGTTCGTCTTCGCCGGGCTGCTTCCGGACGACTTCCCACCTACCCGGGGCGTCGTGCACGCGCCGTGGTGGCGCCAGGTCGAGGGCGCGGACTGGTGTCACCCGGAGGGACCGCACTCCGGCGTCGACGACCGGGCGGACCACCCCGTCCTCCACGTCGACTGGCACGACGCCCGCGCCTATGCCGCCTGGGCGGGCAAGCGCCTCCCCACCGAGGCGGAGTGGGAACGCGCTGCCCGGGGCGGCCTGCACGGCAAGGTCTTCCCGTGGGGTGACGAGCTCGCGCCGGGCGGACAGCACCGGATGAATGTGTGGCAGGGCGACTTCCCCCGCCACAACACCGCGGCCGACGGCTGGTACGGCACCTGCCCGGTGACCGCCTTCGAACCCAACGGCTTCGGCCTGTACAACACCACGGGCAACGTCTGGGAATGGTGCGCCGACCGCTTCTCGCCCGCGCCGCACCGGCCCGAGCGCGTCACGAAGGGCGGCTCGTACCTGTGCCACGAGTCCTACTGCCGCCGCTACCGGGTCGCCGCCCGACAGGCCCTCACCCCGGACTCCACCACCGGAAACGTGGGCTTCCGCTGCGCGAGCGACATGCCCTGACCCCACACCGCAACACCACCGGGCCAGGCGGCGATGGCCCCCCGGCAGGTTCTTCAGGCCCCCTCGCCAGGTCTTTCAGGACTTTTCGGCCGCGGCCTCGTGCGGAGCCGGAGCGGCACTCCTCCGCCGCCGGTACACCACCACGCCGCACACCGCGAGGAGCAGGACGGCGACCGCGGTCACGCCGAGTGCCGTCCGCTCGGCGAAGAGCCGTGCCAGCACTTCGAGCGCACCGAGCCCCACGGTCGCGTAGAGCAGCGCCCAGGCCGCTCCCCCGAGGAACAGTGCGGGAAGGTAGCGCGGCAGGGGCATGCGCATACTGCCGGCGAGGAAGTTGGCGGCGGTCTGGAAGCCGACGGTCAGGAACGAGACGGCGACCACCGGCGCGCCCCACCGCTGGATCGCCCGCTCGACGCGCTGGAACTTGCCGGAGGAGATCCGCCCGGCGAACCTGCTGCGCCTGGCGCCGGCGCCGGCGAGCCACCCGACGGCGAACGTTCCGCCGGCCCGCAGCAGCACGATGACGTAGAGACCGGCAGCCGTGAGCGCGACCTTATCCACGGCGCCTCGTCTCCATGTCTCACCCTCTCCGGTCCCGCCGGGCGCGGCCTCCCACCAGAACCACCCGGCACAGCCAGGTTAACCGAACGCCCGTACCCCGGACACACTGCACCGAGCGGCGGAAAGCGACGTCCAGACGCCCCGGGATGCGTAAAGATGATTGAAAGAGCCTTGACCGCGTCAACTTTGAGCAAATAGCGTCCGGATCACTCGGCAGGAGGACAGCGTTCCGACGGACGGCCTCCGCCGACTTCACGGCCTCTCCCCCGCGGCGGGGCCGACGGCACCGCCCCCAGGAAGGCTCCGCGTGCGTAGACGTTCCCTCCTCTCGGCGGCCGCCGCCTCGACGCTTGCGGCGGTCCCGCTCGCGGCGGGCTGCGGCCCCACCTCGTCGTCCTCGGCCTCCGGCGGCAGCTCGCGGCGCGGCCATCTCACCTACGGCGTCTGGGACGTCTACCAGCTGCCCGCCATGCAGCGGGTGGCGCGGGAGTTCGAGCGCACCCGGCCGGGGGTGACCGTCGACGTTCAGCTCACCCCCAACGGGACCTACTGGACCAAACTCCGTACCGCGTGCACCGGCGGCGCCGCTCCCGACGTCTTCTGGATGAACGGCCCCAACTTCGGTATGTACGCGGCTGCCGGGCAGCTCCTCCCGCTGGAGACCGACGGCCCCGACCCGGTGCTGCGGCCCGCCGACTTCCCGCCCGACCTCATGTCCCTCTACCGCTGGAAGGGCACCCAGTACGGGGCTCCCAAGGACTTCGACACGGTCGCGCTGTGGTTCAACAAGGAGCTCTTCGACCGGGCCAAGGTCGGCTACCCGGATTCCACCTGGACCTGGCAGGACCTGATATCCACCGCGCAGCGGCTCACCGACCGCAAGCGCGGGATCTACGGCGTCGGGGCGCCGGTCCGCGCGCAGGAGAACTACTACAACTCGATACCGCAGGCCGGCGGCTTCGTCATCTCCCAGGACAAGACACACTCCGGATACTCCGACGAGCACACCCTCGAAGGGCTGCAGCTGTGGGTCGACCTGATTCACCGCTACCGCGCCTCGCCGACGCTGCAGCAGATGACCGACACCGATCCGACCCAGATGTTCCAGTCCGGGACGCTGGCCATGACCTACGAGGCGTCGTACAACGCGGCGACGTTCTACGCCGACCGCGAGCTGCGGGCCAAGGTGGACGTCGCGCCCATGCCCAAGGGCCGGCGGCGCGCCACCGTCCTGCACGGCCTGGCCAATGTCGTCTACGCCCGCACGCCGCGGCCCGAGCTGGCCCGGGATTTCGTCCGGTTCCTCGGTGGGAAGCGCGCCTCGCTGCTCCAGGGCGAGTACGGCACCGCCATCCCGGCACGCAACGGCACCGCCGAACCGTGGGCCGCCGGCATGCCGGACTTCGACCTCCAGGTGCACCTGGACGCGCTCGACTACGCGGTGCCCTTCCCCAGCTCCGCCAACAGCGCCGCCTGGTCGCACAAGGAGCAGATGTGGCTCGCCAAGGCGTGGAGCGGCGACCTGAGTCTCAAGGACTCCACCGGCTCCCTGACCAAAGCGATGAATCAGCTTCTCGCGCAGGAGAGAAAGGGCCGCTCCTGATGAGCCTCGACGTACGTACGGGACCCGCCGTACCAGGACGACGCACCCGCCCGGACGCCGTGGGCCCGCGGGAAATGCGCCGCCGCGAGCGCCGCTTCCAGCACCGGGACAAGTGGTGGGGCTACGCGCTCATCGCCCCGGCCGGGCTGGGCCTCGCCGTCTTCTACCTGTGGCCCGTCGTACAGACGGTGTTCTACAGCTTCACCCAGTGGGGCGCCTTCGGCGGGACGACCTGGATCGGCCTGTCCAACTACCGCACCCTCGTGGCCGACCCCGAGTTCTGGCAGTCGCTCGCCAACACCGGCATCTACACCGGACTCGTACTCCTGGGCATCCCGCTGTCGATGGTGCTGGCGGTGCTGCTCAACCTCAAGGGCCTGCGCGGCACCGGCGTCTACCGCACGTTCTACTTCCTGCCGGTGGTCACGATGCCCGCCGCGGTCGCGGTGGTCTGGCGCTGGCTCTACAACGGCGACGTGGGCATCCTCAACCACGCACTGTCCGCCATCGGCATCGACGGAACGTACTGGGTGTCCGACCCGGACACCATCCGCTTCGCGGTGGCGGTCGTCGGCGTGTGGATGACCGTCGGCTACAACATGATCCTGCTGCTGGCGGGCCTCCAGAGCATCCCCGGCGACTACTACGAGGCCGCCGCGCTCGACGGTGCGGGGCGCATCCGGCAGTTCTTCTCGGTCACCCTGCCGCTGCTGAGTCCCACGCTGTTCTTCACCACCGTGCTGTCGGTCATCCAGTCCCTGCAGGTCTTCGACCTGGTGTACCTGATCATCGGCGCCAATACGCAGAACTCACTGCAGAACCCGGCCTACGGCGAGGGCCAGACCGTGGTGATGCTCTTCTTCCAGAAGGCGTTCTTCGACAACCAGCGCGGCTACGGCGCGGCCATCGTCTGCGTGCTGTTCGTCCTGATCATGGCACTGACCACCGTCCAGTTCCGGCTGCAGAAGAGGTGGGTCCACTATGCGTAAGGCACCTACGCGCACGGGGCGGATCTGGCCCGCCCACGTCCTGCTCGCACTGGGCGCGGTCATCACCGTCTTCCCCCTGGTGTGGGAGGTGCTGACATCCTTCAAGACCTTCGGCGAATCCGTACGAGTACCGCCGACGATCCTGCCCGCACAGTGGGACTGGTCGAACTACTCGAAGGTCTTCGAGGCGATTCCCTTCGGGCAGCAGTTCGTGAACACGGTGGTGATGGCGCTGCTGCGTACCGCGGCCCAGCTGCTGCTGTGCGCGATGGCGGCGTACGCCTTCGCCCGCATCCGCTTCCCGGGCCGCGGGGTCGTCTTCCTCGGGTTCCTCGCCGTACTGATGGTGCCCGGCCAGCTCTTCCTGCTGCCGCAGTACCAGATCATGCAGAGCCTGGGCTGGCTGGACTCCATGCAGGCGCTGGTGGTCCCCGGGATGTTCTCCGCCTTCGGCACCTTCCTGCTGCGGCAGTTCTTCATGGGGCTGCCCGAGGAGCTGGAGGAGGCGGCGCGGCTGGACGGCGCCAACCCCTTCACCGTCTTCTGGCGCATCGCCCTGCCGCTGGCCCGCCCGGGACTCCTCGCGCTCGGCATCCTCACGTTCCTGTGGTCCTGGAACGACCTGATGTGGCCGCTGATCGTCAACACCGACCCGGCCAGGATGCCGCTGTCCGCCGGGCTGGCCTCCCTCCAGGGCGCCCACCTGACCGAGTACCCGGTGCTGATGGCCGGGTCCCTCCTCGCCACGCTCCCGGTGATCGTGGTGTTCGTCGCGATGCAACGCCAGTTCATCCAGGGCATCGCGTTCTCCGGAATGAAGGGCTGAGCACACATGACCGACACCTCCGTCGCCCCGGCGGACAACCCCCCGCACACCCGCGACTTGCGGCTGGGCGTCATCGGGCTCGGCCTGCGCGCCACCCTCGCCAAGGAGGCCCACCACCCCGGTCAGGGTTCGGTGGTGGTGGCCGCCGCCGACACCGCGCCCGGCATGTTCGGCCGGGCCCGCGAGTGGTTCGGCGACGACGTCCACGTCTACCCCGACCACCATCAGATGCTGGCGGCCGAAGACCTGGACGCGGTCTTCGTCATCACCCCCGACCACACCCACGAGGCCCTCGCGGTGGACCTGCTGGAGGCCGGGGTCGCCGTCTTCGTGGAGAAGCCGCTCGCCATCACCACCGAGGGCTGCGACCGGGTACTGGAGGCCGCGCGCACCGGCGGCACCCGGCTGTACGTGGGCCACAACATGCGGCACATGCCGGTGGTGCGCGTCATGCGCGACCTCATCCGGCGCGGCGAGATCGGCGAGGTCAAGGCCGTGTGGTGCCGGCACTTCGTCGGCCACGGCGGTGACTTCTACTTCAAGGACTGGCACGCCGACCGCCGCAACACCACCGGCCTGCTCCTCCAGAAGGGCGCCCATGACCTGGACGTCATCCACTGGCTGGCCGGCGCCTACACCGAGCGCGTCACCGCGCTCGGCGGCCTGACCGTCTACGGCGACATCGCCGACCGCTCGGGACAGGCCCCCGGTGCCGTCATGCCCGACTGGTACGACCCGGAGCACAACTGGCCCCCGCTCTCCCTCACCGGCCTCAACCCCGTCGTCGATGTCGAGGACCTCTCGATGATGGTCATGCGGCTGGAGGGCGGCATCCACGCCAGCTACCAGCAGTGTCACTACACGCCGGACTACTGGCGCAACTACACCGTCATCGGCACCGAGGGCCGGCTGGAGAACTTCGGCGACCACGGGGAGACCGCCGAGGTCCGCGTGTGGAAGCACCGGAGCGGCTACCGCGCCGACGCCGACCTCGTCGTCCCGATGCCCTCGCCCGGCGAGGGCGGGCACGGCGGCTCCGACCCGCTGCTGGTCGCCGAGTTCCTGCGTTTCGTCCGCTCCGGGGGCCCGACGGACACCAGCCCGGTCGCCGCCCGCGAGGCGGTCGCCGCCGGCGTCGCCGCGACGGAGTCACTGCGCGCCGACGGCCGCCCCGTCACGGTGCCTCGTGTCGCCCCCGACCTGGCCGACTGGTTCGCGGGCGGCCAGGGCTGACCGGGCCACTCCGCACTACCGGGAAGGTGTCTCCACCGCACGCCCCGACCGGGACCTCATCAGCGGCTGGATGCGCGTCCCGAAATTCTCGATCCCTTCGAGGAAGTCGTCGAAGACCAGCATGATCCCCTTGGTGCCGGACACCTCGGCGACCTCGTCCAGCATCCCGGCGACGGTCTCGTACGAGCCGACGAGCGTGCCCATGTTGAAGTTCACGGCGCCCTCGGGCAGCGAGATGGTCCGGGCCGTGGCCGACTCGTCGTCCGTCGCGTCCGCTGCCGACTCGCCCGCCATGTACGCCAGCGCCGCGAGGTCGGCGTTGTCGTGGTAGTCCTGCCACTTCGCGTGGGCCGCCTCGTCGGTCTCGGCCGCGATGACCATGAACAGCGACAGCGCGCCGACGTCGCGGCCGGTCGCCCGTACCTCGTCCATGAGCGCGGCAGTGGTGTCCGAGAGCGCGAGCGGGGTGTTGACACCGCTGCCCAGGAGGAAGTTGTAGTCGGCGTGCTCGGCGGCGAACCGCATGCCGGTGCTGCTCTGGCCGGCCGCGACGATGTCCATGCGGCCGTTGGCCGGCCGCGGGGACAGTACGCAGCCGTCCATCTCGTAGAACTCACCCTTGAAGTCGCTGACGCCCTCGCTCCACAGCTCCTTCAGCACGGTGACGTATTCGACGGCCCGGTCGTAGCGGTTGCCGAAATGCCCGTCCCCGGGCCACAGGCCCATCTGCGCGTACTCACCGGGCGCCCAGCCGGTGACGATGTTGACGCCGAACCGCCCGGGGGCGATGGAGTCGACGGTGGCCGCCATCCGCGCGACGATCGCCGGTGGCAGCGCGAGGATCGGCGTCGAGGCGTACAGCTTGATCCGCTCGGTCACGGCCGCCAGGCCCGCCATCAGCGTGAACGACTCAAGACAGTGATCCCAGAACTCCGTGTCGCCACCGAAGCCCTTGAGCTTGATCATCGACAGGGCGAAGTCGAGCCCGTGCTCCTCGGCCTTCTGCACCACCGCCTTGTTCAGCTCGAAGGTCGGCATGTACTGCGGAGAACTCTTCGATATGAGCCAGCCGTTGTTGCCGATGGGGATGAAGACGCCGATATCCATAACGCTCCTAGCAGCTCCTTGACGAGTCGGGGGTAGTCGCACAGAGCCCCCCTTCCATGATCGAAGCGTTGGCGCTACGAACGCCACGTACAAAGGAGTTGTGTCACTCACCCTCCCGGGCCGTGTGCTTCAGGACTGCCCCGGCAGCAGCACCGAAGCGTCCGGCTCCAGCTGCGTGGCGAAGCCGCCGACGACGGCGAACCGGTCCAGGTCGACGACGGCGACCCGGTTGGTGTCCAACAGGGACACGTAGGCCAGCGGCCTGACAGGGTGGAATGACACCGCGGACGGGGTGCCGTCGAGGCGGAGGGAGCGGAGCGGCCGCAGGTCGGTGCTCCAGGTGGTGAGGCTCTTGGCGACGATGTCCGTCACCAGCAGCCGGTCGTCATCGAGCGGATAGACCCGCAACGGGTCTCCGCCCGTCTTCCGGCTCCGTCGTACCTTCATCGTGCGGGCGTCCAGGGCCACCAGCGAGGAGCTCTGGCGGGCCCCGACGAACAGTGTCTTCTCGTCCCGGCTCAGACAGCTGCTCTCGGGCAGTTGGCCCGGGGTGGCCAGAACGGGCGAGAAGGCTGCGTCGTGCGGGCGCACGAGGCTCACCGTGTGCGACAACAGCCCGGTGACATAGGCGCGTTCGCCGTCCCGGCTGAGGCTGAACAAGTGCGTCTTCACGCCGTGCGTGGGCACCGCCCTGGTCGGTGCCTGGTCGGTGGCAGGGGCGTCGAAGCCGAGCAGTACCGCCTTCTCCTCGCTCAGTGCGTACAGCCGGTCGTGCGCGTCGATGCCCATGCCGTGAATACGGTTGAACGGCCGGGTGTCGATCGTCCGGGCCAGGGACCGCTCGGCCAGGTCGACGACGAAGACCGCGGCGCCGCCCTCGCCGACGGTGGAGGACATGCGCACGCCGTAATGCCCGACATAGGCGTACCGTCCGCGCGAGTCGACGACCATCTCGTGCGGGTAGTCGGGCAGCCGTACCGTCCCCTGACGCTCCCCCGATGCGGTGTCGTAGAAGCTGACCGCGTGGCCGGCCTTCTCCACCACCATGAGGACGTCGGCCTCCGCCACCCGGGAAGCACCCGCGGCAGGCGTGGACAGTCCACTCGCCATCACCCCGGCGCCCACTGCCTTGATCACCGTACGACGTGTCGCCACAGTCCACACTCCGATCGTCCGACAGCCCGCGATTGTCCGCGGCGAGGAGACCCCCACGCGCAGGCACGAGCCTGCACGGCACGAGGGTGCGGCGTCCAGATCCCCGATCTCGCGCCTCAGGAGGTGCTGAGGGAGTGCGGGGTCGTGGCCGGGTGCGGGGGCCAGGCGCGGGGGGCGAGGATGCCGAGGACGTAGGCGCGGGCCACGAGGGCGGGCCTGGTCGCGGCGTCCAGGAGGTCCCGGAGCCGGCTGAGGTGGTAGTCGACCGCCTGCCGGGAGAGCTTCAGCGAGGCGGCGATCTCGGCATTGGTGCTGCCGTTGGCGAGGAGGGACAGTATGCGGATCTGCGCGGCGGTGAGCGGAGGTCGGGGCTCGTGGGCGATGCTCTGGTGGGTGACGACCGCCCACACGTGCGCGACGCGGCCGGCGGACCCGCACACCGTGGTCAGGTGGAGCTGTGCGCGGCGCTGGCGCCCGTCGGCATCGAGGAGTACGGCGAAGGTTTCCACCCGTCTGACGCGGCGGGTGATCAGTGCCTCCCATGCGAGACGCAGTGGGCGGAGGTCGGACGTGGCGGCGAGCAGGGTGTGCGCGCGGCGGCCGACCAGGTCCGACAGGCGCGTCCGGAACAGTTCGGCGGTGGCGGTACCCGCCTGTTCGATACGGCCGTTGACCGAGAGCAGCGCGCAGGGCAGACCGCTGTGGTCACGCAGCGCCCGCAGGTTCTCCTCGGCTTCCCGGCGCTGGCTCATCGCGCGGGCGTGTTCGGTGATGTCGACGTAGATCCCGGCCACACAGGTCCGGCCGTTCTCCTGGACGGGGAAGCGGTGGCCGGCAGCCTGTCCTGTGCTGCCGTCCGCGCGGTGATAGCGCAAGTGGTGGCGCACCGGCTTGCCACGGCTGAGGATCTCCTGGTCCAGGGCTCGGAACTGTGCGGCGTCGGAGGGGGTGTCGAGGTCCTCGATCCGGCTGCCGACGACCCGCTCCGGCGTGGTGCCGTAGAGGTGCGCGTAGGAATGGTTGGCCCACAGGTAGCAGCCGTCGTTGTCGCGGATGAAGGCCGCGGCCGGGGCGAAGTCGGCGAATTCCGCGAAGGCGGCGTACGGGCGATCGTCCCCGGGCTGCGTACCGGCCTCCACCGCGATCCCGCGCGTACAGGCCCCGCCCCGGTTCTCGCCCGGGGGCCAGCGCACGTCGAATGTCCGGCCGTCGAAGCGGACCAGACCCTGGCCGTCTTCGAGGGAGTGTCCCGGAGCGGACATCTCCTGGCGCGCGCGGTCGAGGAAGCGCTGCATGGTGGGCAGGTCGGTGAAGGCGCCGCCGCCCCTCTCCACGACGCGCCACTGCTCGTCGGCCTCCCACCAGGACACGGGGAGATGCTCCAGCAGTGCTCTGAGACCGGAATCGTCCACGACGGCCTTTCCGTCCATGTTCCCACCGGTCGGCGGGAGGTGACATCGCGATGCCTATCCCGCGCGGAACCCGCCCATGCTCGGTTCTCGGCCGACTGCGAGGCGTGAGCGCACCCCGCGCGGCTCGCCCTGTGTGACCCGGAACTCTTGCCTTCCATCGAAAATGTCGGCGACTTTGGCATTTGCCTGACCGGTCCCTGCCTTCTGCGGCTTTTCCGGGCTCCGCCGTTTGCTTCCCTTGAGTGCGCCGCCGGTCACCCGTCGTGTTCTACGCGGGTTGCGCGGCCGGGCCGTCGCTCGACACCTCGGACAGGACAAACGATGGGAGACGAACTTCAGTGAGCACAGTGCTGTTGGTGCACGCCAAGGGTGGTCCGCCGCTCGGCCATGTCCTGTCCCGGGCAGCCGCGAGGGCGGAAGTGCATCTGCTGGCGCTCAGCGCGCTTCCGCCGACGGTCGCGGAGTCCGCGACAAACCTGTGTGCCTCGGTCGTGATGCCCACCGACGCGGAGCGGTCCGACCTGGTCTCGCTGATCGTCTCGCGAGCCGAAGCCGTCGGCGCGGACGCGGTCCTCACCTTCTCCGAGTACGCGGTCGTGGCCGTCGCCGAGGCATGCGAGGCGCTCGGCCTCCACGGAGCGGGAGGGGCCGCCGCGCTCGCCCGCGACAAGCGGATGATGCGGCACACCTGGCACCGGCGCGGTCTGCCGCAGCCCGCTTTCCGTCCCGTCACCACGCAGGCGGAACTCCACGAGGCCGTCGCGGCCCTGTCCGCCCCCATGCTGCTGAAGGCGGCCTGGAGCGCGGGCTCCACCGCCCATCAGATCATCGGCGCCCCGCAGGAGGCCGAGGCCGCCTGGCGGCGCTCGCGGGAGACGATGGCCAGGTCCGCCCGGCTGGGCTTCGCCGAGCTCCATGTGGCCGAGGCGGAGGCGCACTTCGTGGTCGAGGAGATCGTGACCGGCGACGCCGCGCAGTGGTTCGACGAGCCCGGCTGGGGCGACTACGTCAGCGTCGAGGGCGTGGTGACCGGCGGTGTCTTCCGACCGGTCTGTGTCAGCGGCCGGATGCCGACGGTGCAGCCGTTCACCGAGCGGGCCGGCATCACTCCCGCCCTGCTTCCCACGGACCTCCAGGACCGCGTCGTGGCCCTCGCCCGGGAGGCCGTCGAAGCGCTCGGCCTGCGCGACTGCGGCACGCACACCGAGATCAAGCTCGGTGCCGGCGGGCGTATGTGGCTGATCGAGACGGCCGCCCGGTTCGGCGGCGCGATGACCGTCCCGCAGATCGAGGAGGTCTTCCGGCTCGACCTCGTCGGCATGCTCGTGGACCACCTGCTGGGCCGCCCGGTCGACTGGCCCGAGCGGGCCCTAGGCCCCGAGCAGGCGCGCGGCGCCGCGGGTTCCCTCGTCGTCCTGGCGGTGGACGGCCAGGGCGAGGCCTGGCGTGATCGGAGGGTGTGGGACTTCCCCGTGGTGCGGGAGGCCGTCGCACTGAGCGGGAGCAGCACCCTCTCGGTGGTACCGGAGAGTTCGCTGCCCGACGGCAGCACCGTACCGGTCTACGACCCCGTCGGCGGAGCCAACACCATGGCGGCGCTGTGTCTGCTCTCGGCCGCCGACGCACGCACGGTGCTCCGCGACTTCACCACCCTGGTGGACGTCCTGCCCGTCGTGCTGCCGCCCGCCGTGTCCGCCACAGCGCAGCCCGTGTCCGCACCGTCGCAGCCCGCGCCCGCCGCCCGGCTGCGAGCCCGGTCGGCAGTACAGTCCGAGGGAGCCCCCGCATGAGCAGCACCGCGCTCCCCCTCGGCGCTCCGGAACCCGCGACGGACCGCACGGTCGTCGGCGAGAACCTCTCGCTGCCGCTGTTCCGCACCCTGTCCGGGGTCCTGGCCGGCCACCCGTACCTCAAGATCGTCGTCGACCGTGCCGAGGACACCTGGCACCTGCTCGACACGGCCGCACACCCCTTCCACGTCAACTACATCGCCACCCGCGTACTCGGCATGGACGTCGCCGAACTCGACGCCGTACTCGACGAGTTCAACGCCTCCGTCTACATGGACCCCGAGCGCCGCTTCCTGCTCGGGGTGCTCTCCCTGCACACCGACGAGGACGCGGAGGGCCGCGAGCGCACCTTCCTCGTGCTGGAGACGACCGAGGCCGACACCATGCACGGGGAGTTGCTGGAGTTCTTCCACGGCTTCGTAAGGGAACGCGTCGACGGCAGGCTGCCGCTGCTGCTCAAACCCGCCAATCACGGCCAGGAGGAGGAGCTGGCCGCGGTCAGCGAGCAGCGGGTGCCGCGCATCCTCAGCCACGAGCTCTTCGGCACCAGGACCCGGACCCCGCTCAACCTCGGGGAAGCCACCGGCCGGCTGCGTTGCTTCCGGACCGTGGAGGAGTACAGGGCCGCGGTCGGCGGGCTCGGCTGGCCGGACATCGTCGCCATGCCCTGCCTGCCGGACGACGTGCAGCGGGTGGCCGGATTCATCAACACCGCGCCCATCACCCCGCTGTCCCACACCAACGTCCTCGCCTCCGGCTGGGGCATCCCCAACGCGATCGTCCGCGACCTGGAACGGCTCGTCGAGAAGGACGGGCTGGACGGCGCCTGGGTCCGGTACCGGGTACGCGAGGACGAGATCACCCTGGAGCGGCTGGAGCAGGCCCCCGAGCTGCGGGCACCGGCCTGGCACCAACAGCGCATCCAGCTGGACCCGCCGCTCCTGGAAGACGCGCCCGTTCTCGCCCTGCACCGGCTGCGCAGCGCCGACCGGGACCGCTACGGCACCAAGGCGGCCAACCTCGGAGAGCTGCACCACGTGCTCGACAGCCGCACGGCCGACCTCACCGCGTACTACGGTCGCCCCCGCCCGCCCCGGGAGGACCTGTACGGGCATCTCGCGGCCCGGCTCGGCCTGCGCTCGCCCTCAGCGGCCGAACTCCGTTCGGCGGCCGCCGCCTTCGTGGCCGGTACGGTCGAGGCGCCCGAAGGCGTCGCCCTGCCGTTCTCCCTTCTGCACCGCTTCCTCACCTCCTCACCGGCGCTGCAACAGGGCATCGGCAAGCTGAAGATGGCGCTCGAACTCGACGCCACCGATGTGCTCGACCCGCTCTGCCTGCAGATCCAGCAGCTCATCCGGCACACCCCGCTACCCGAGTCCGTCGCCGGGGAGATCACCCGGGCCCTCCCCGCCTCGCTCACCGGGGGCGGCCGCCTCGTGGTGCGCTCCTCCTCCAACGCCGAGGACCTTCCGGGCTTCTCCGCGGCCGGTGTCTACGACTCCGTCACCACGGTCCGCGGCACCGGCGAGCTTCTCGACGCCGTGCGGCAGGTGTGGGCCTCCCTGCTCTCGCCGCGCAGCGTGCGGCTGCGCCACCAGGTGGGCATTTCCCTGGACGACACGTACATGGGCGTGATCATCCAGGTGTACCTCCCCGCCGCGCTCGGCGGTGTCCTGGTGACCTGCAACCCGACCCGGCGCGAGGACTTCCGCAACGTCTACCTCAACTGCTCTCCGGGCTCGCCCGAACAGGTCGTGGAGGGAGAGGTCCTGCCACAGCAGTACCTCTACAACACCGTCGAGGGCGGCGGACGCACCGTCGCCCTCGGCTCCTGGGGCGAGGGGCTGTCCGCCGCCACACGTGCCCGGCTCGCGGACCTGTCCCTGACCGGGCGGCTGCTGCAGTCCCACTTCAGCGCGCCCGAGGTGGACGACGCGCTGGACATCGAGTGGCTGCTGACCGACCGGGGCGACTTCCGCCTGGTCCAGATCCGCCCCTACGCGCTGTGAGCCCCCGCCTCCCGCGCGCCGCAGCGCGGCCCGCGGTCAGGCCCCTGACCGGCACCGCCCGCCGCATCATCCGGCTGAACTACGGCTTCCAGCTGCTGTTCAACCTGCTGTGGTGGATGCCGGTGTTCTACGCCTACCAGCGGGACGCCGGGCTGTCCGACGGGCAGATCTTCGGTATCCAGAGCATCTACTACGTGGCCTTCTGCCTCTTCGAGATCCCGACCGGGCTGATCGCCGACCGCATCGGCACCCGCAACTGTCTGCGGGCCGGCGCCGTCGTGATGACGGCGGCGAACCTCGCCCCGGTGTTCAGCGCCTCGTACACCGGGTTCCTCGTCCACTTCCTCGCCATCGCCGCCGGACGCTCCCTCACCTCGGGGGCGGCCAGCGCCTATCTGTACGACGGGCTGCGCGCCGAGCGGTGCGAGGAGCACTACCTCAGGGCGGAGGGCACCGCACGGGCGCTGGGGCTCGCGGCCAAGGTCGTGTGCTGGCCGCTGGTCGGGCCCTTGATGGCGCTCGCCCACCCGGCGCCGTATCTGCTCAGCGCGGTGGGCGCGGCGGGCTCCCTCGCCTGTGTCGTCGCGTTGCCGCGGCCGGCGGGGGCGGGCGGCGCAACGGTCGGGGCGGCCGAGCAGGCGGACGGAGGGCGCAGCGGCGGTGCGTTCCTGCGGGACGCGGGCGCCACGCTCCGCTGCGTCGCCTCTTCACCGTGGCTGGCCCTGGTGATGGTGCAGGGCGTGGCCGTCTTCACGCTGTCCCGGATCTGCCAGGTCAACCTCTTCCAGCCGATCCTGCTGGACCATGGCATCGCGGAGGCGTCACACGGTGGTGTGATGGCGGCGATGACGGTGTCGGAGGCGGTGGCCTCGGCCCGCCCCCAGTGGCTGAGCCGCCGGCTGCCTCCGGTCGCCTGGGTGTCGGTCCTCAGCCTCGCGCTCGCGGGCACCTTGGCGGCCATGACGCTCGGCGGGCCGTGGGCCGTCGTCGCGCTGCTCTGTCTGTTCGCCGCCGCGACCGGTTTCGCGTATCCCGTCCAGCGCAAGCTGGTCAACGACGCCGTGCCCGCCCACGCCCCGCGGGCGACGCTGCTGTCGGTCGAATCGATCGTGGACCGCGCGGTGTGCGCGCTGGCGGCCGTCGCCGTGGGCGCCTACCTCTCCGCCGGACGCCTGGACGCCCTGCTCTGGCACAGCGCCCTGGCGACCGCGGTGCTGCTCGGCGCCTTTCAGCTGGTACTGCCGGTCCTGCGCAGCAAAGTGGCGTGGCGCGGTCCCGGCAGCGCGGCGGAGCGTCAGCGGGGGCCGCGCGCCAGCAGCTCGATCACCCGGGCCGGGAGGTAGGCGGGGCGGTGGGGCTGCCCGATCCGGTAGGCCACGTAGCCGAGCGAGGCCGCGACGCCGGTCTCCTCGGCGGTCTCGGCCTGGTAGACGAGACGGCAGTCGTTCGCCTCCGCCTTGGCACGCTCCCAGAGGACGGGCGCCGGCTTGCGTTCCGCCTCGGTGCGCGGAGTGCGGATCCGGTCGCCGAAGTCCTTCCAGGCGAAGGGGGCGGAGCCCTTCCAGGACCCGTCGAGCTCCTTCTTCAGCGCGGCGGCACGCTCGGCGTCCGTCCCGCCCCACGAGGACGGCACGTTGGTGATCAGCCCGACGCTGATGTGCCGCTCCCGCAACTCGCGCAAGTACGCGGCGGCGCCCGGCAGATAGCCCGTGCTGCCGTCCTCGGCCGTGTGCACCAAGGTCTCGCCGAGGTCGAAGTAGACGACGGCGCAGCCACGCGCGGCGTCCGTCCGCGCCCCGACGGGAACGTCGTGCGGCGCGTCCGCGGGCATGGCCGCACGTGCCGCGGTACCCAGCGTGGCCGACACCGCCACGGCGCCCAAGAGCGCAAGGCCGGAACGGAAGAAGCCGCGAGAGGGTGGTAAAGGGGATCTGTTCATGGCGTTCGGCGCCTTTCTCTTCGACGCTCCCGCCATACCCCTGAACAGCACACCCCACTCGCCACCCTCAGGCCCCGCTCGGCTCGGCCCCGTTCAGGCGTGCCGAAAGCCGGTGCGCGGCGGCAGCGACCGCGTCGACCGTCCGCGGCACCGCCTCCGGCGGGAGCCGGAAGACGGGTGCGGAGACGTTCACGGCGGCGATGACGTCGCCCCGGTGGTCGTGCACGGGGGCCGCGACCGCGATCAGGCCCGGCTCCATCTCCTCCACTGCCACGGCATGGCCGCGCGACCGTTCCGTCCGCAGCCGTTCGAGCACGGACGGCACATCGCGCGGCGCTGCGTCCGTACCCGGCAGCGGCTCACCGCCCTCCGTCGCCAGCAGCGCCGCCACCTCCTGGTCCGGCAGGTGGAACATCAGGGCGCGCCCCGCGGACGTGCAGTTCAGCGGCGAGCTGCGGCCGATCCACTCGTGTGCCTGCAACCCGCGGGAGGTGCGTTCGGTGAGCACCGTGACGACGCTGTGACCGGACAGCACCGTCAGATACGCCGGCTCGCCGACCTGGTGCACCAGCTCGCGCAGTACCGGCGGTGCCTCGCGCTGCAGGCGGTCCTCGCCCGCGGAGGCGGCCAGGGCGAGCAGCTGCCGGCCGACGTGGTACCGCAGGCTACGGGGATCCCGTTCGATGAAGCCCTCCTCGGCGAGGACCTTCAGCGTCCTGGAGATCTGTGACTTCTCCTTGCCGAGCGCCTGGGCCACGTCCTGCACGCCCATCGGCCCCTGCCCCAGGATCCGGAGCACATCCAGCGCGCGCCGCACGCTGCTCAGGCCGTCGCTTCCCATACCCCAACCCTGTCGTGCGCGTGCGTATACAGCAACTCGCATTGCCACATCCGCATGCACCCCCTCTACGGTCGTGGGTCATGTGCGGAATCGCAGCTCTACACAGCCCTGACGGAGACATCGACACCGTGTGCGCCGGCACCCCGGCCCATCGGGTGCTGGACCGGCTGGCCCACCGCGGCCCCGACGACAGCGGAACCCGTACGGTCGGCGGCCACACCTGGCTCGGCCACCGCAGGCTGTCCATCGTCGACCTCGACGGCGGACAGCAGCCCCTCGGCGGCAGCCAGGGCGAAGACGACTGGTCACTCGTGTGCAACGGCGAGATCTACAACCATGCGGCCCTGCGTGAGCAGCTCCCCGCGCACGCCTTCGACTCCCGCTCCGACTCCTCGGCCGCCCTGGCCGTGCTGCGTACCGAAGGCCCCGCAGGACTGCACCGGCTGCGCGGTATGTGGGCACTGTGCGCGGCCACGCCCGGCGGCCGCTTCGTCGCCGCCCGCGACGCCGTCGGGATCAAGCCGCTGTACTGGGCGCACGCCGACGGAACCGTCCACTTCGCCTCCGAGCTGCGTGCTTTCGCGCCCGCGGTGCAGCGGCACGTCACCACATTTCCGCCCGGCTGCTGGTGGACCCCGGAGGACGGGATGCACCGCTTCGCGGACGCCGTGCCCGCCCGCGCACGGGTCGACGGCTGGGCCGGCATACCGCAACAGGTCGTCGAGAAGGCCACGTTCGAGTCCGTCACGGCGTCCGTGCGGCGACACCTCATGGCCGACGTCGAGGTCGGCGTGTTCCTCTCCGGCGGTCTCGACTCCAGCCTGGTGGCCGCCGTCGCCGCCGAGGCCTGTGCGCGGCAGGGCCGACGCCTGAAGACATTCGCCGTCGGCACGGCGGACTCCCCCGACCTGCTCGCCGCCCGCGACGCCGCCGCGTATCTCGGTACCGAGCACCACGAGGCGCTGTTCGACGCCAAATCGGCGGAGAAGATACTGGGCGACGTGGTGCGGTGCGTGGAGTCCTTCGACGCCGGCCTGATCCGCAGCGCGGTCCCCAACTGGTTCCTCTCCGAACTGGCCTCCCGGCACGTCAAGGCGGTGCTGACCGGCGAGGGCGCGGACGAGCTGTTCGCCGGCTACGGCTACTACCACGACCGGCACTCCTCCCCCGACGCCCTGGACGCCGAACTCCGCCGCACCGTGAACACACTGCACGGCCTGAACCTCCAGCGCTGCGACCGCGTCACCATGGCGCACGGCCTCGAAGCACGCGTCCCCTTCCTCGACGCCGACGTCATCGCGCACGCCATGTCGCTGCCGGCGACGGTCAAGGCACTGGAGGACGACGGCATGGAGAAGGGCCACCTGCGCCGGGCCTTCGCCGGCCGACTGCCCGAACATCTGCTGTGGCGCCGCAAGGAGCAGTTCGGTACCGGCAGCGGTGCGCAGAGCGTCCTCACCCCCTGGTGGGCCACCCGCATCACCGACGCCGAGCTCGAAGCCGCAGTCGCCGACGAGGGCACCCCTGACCTGCGCAGCAAGGAAGAGCTGGGCTACTACCGCATCTTCCGCGGGGCACTCCCGGACATCCGTCCGGAGGCCGTGATCACGCGATTCGCCACGGCCTGAGTCCGGTCCGGGCCCGCCGGGACGCATACGGAAGTCCGCTTGTGCATCATGTGCACAGTGTGTGCACACATTGCTTCGCCTGTGGTTAACGTGAGCGAAACACCTCGGGCGGCACAGAGCCTCGCGGCGTCATCACGCCGTGGGAGCCGGCGTGTGCCCTGTGCAAAGGAGCACGCATGGCAGAGCTTCAACCGACCGCGGCGCCGGCAGACGATCCACAGCAGCACTCCCGCAAGCGAAATGCCCTGGCCGCGGTGGTGGGGTCGGTGCTGGAGTGGTACGACTTCTTCCTCTTCAGCACGTCAGCCGCACTGGTCTTCAACAAGATCTTCTTCTCCGGCGAGTCGGAGTTCGTGGCGACGCTGGCGTCGTTCGCCACGTTCGCGGTGGGGTTCGCGGCCCGCCCGCTCGGTGGGCTCGTCCTTGCCCACCTGGGCGACCGCTGGGGCCGTAAGCCGGTCCTCCAGATCACCCTGGTGCTGATGGGCGTGGGCACGATCGCCATCGGGCTGATGCCGACGTACGCGCAGATCGGCATCTGGGCGCCGGTCCTGCTGGTGTTCTGCCGCATCCTCCAGGGACTCGGCGTCGGCGCGGAGCTCGGCGGCGCGTATGTGTGGACCACCGAGAGCGCCAAGCCCACCCAGCGCGGATTCTTCGCGGCGCTGCCCGGCGGTGGCGAGTTCCTGGGCGTGGTGTGCGCGTCCGGTGCGATGGCGGTCGTGTCGTCGATGGACGAGGAGTCGTTCCTGAGCTGGGGCTGGCGCCTCCCCTACCTCGCCTCGGTCATCGTGGTCATCGGCGGCTTCCTCCTCCGGCACGTGGCCGATGAGAGCGAGACGTTCAAGGAAGCGGTCGCGGAGGGCAAGAAGGAGAAGCTGCCACTGACCGCGGCCGTCCGCAGTCACGGCCGGACCATTCTGCTGATGATCGGTGCGGGCTCCGCCACGGCCGTGGCGTCGTACTCCATCCAAGGATATCTCCCGGCTTACACCACGCAGCAGTTGGGGATGCCGGCGAATGCGGCGGTCATCGCGATCACCATCGCCGCGTCCGTGTCCGTCATCGGCGTACCGGTCTGCGGCTGGCTCTCCGACCGGTTCGGGCGGCGCCCTCTGATCATCACCGGTGCGCTCGCGACGGCCCTGTTCGCCGCGCCGTTCTGGCTGCTCGTCGGGACGAAGTCGCTGCCGGTGATCACGATGGCGGTCTGTCTCGCGTTCGCCGTACTGCTCAATTCGCTGATCTTCGGCCCCTCGGGCTCCTTCTTCTCCGAACTGCTGCCGACCGAGGTGCGGTTCAGCGGCCTGGTGCTCGCACGCGAGAGCACGGCCGTGCTGTTCTCCGGCACCGCGCCGTTCATCGCCACCCTTCTGGTCCATGCCGGAGGGGGCAGCCCGTGGCTGCTTGCCGGTTACATGGCACTCTCGGGAGTCATCACCGCCGTTTCGGTGCTGCTGCTGCCGGAGACCGCGCCCCGCGCGCTGCGCCGCAAGGCCATCAAGTCCGGGGACAGTGACGGCAGCACTCCGATCGACGTCCAATACGCAGAGGTGTAGCAGAAGTGTCAGATCAGAAAGTCCCGCGGCCCGGGGAGCACGAAGTCCTGTGCCTCGGGGAGGCCATGGTCCTGGTGGCACCCCAGCGGGGACAGCGGCTCGCCGCGGCCCGCGACGCGACCCTCGGCGTCGCGGGTGCCGAGTCGAACGTGGCACAGTACCTCGCCGATCTGGGCCACTCCGTGGCCTGGGCGAGCCGGGTCGGCACCGACCCGCTCGGCGACCGGGTGCTCACCGCGGTCGCGCAGCCCGGTGTGGACGTGCGTCACGTCGAGCGGGACCCGTCGGCCCCTACGGCCGTCTACTTCAAGGACCCCTCCCCCGAGGGCGGCACCCGGGTGCAATACTACCGGGCCGGGTCCGCGGCGTCCCGAATCACTCCGGCGTACCTGGACAGGCTCCCCATCGGCTCGGCACGTCTGGTGCACCTGTCGGGAGTCACCGCCGCACTGTCGGCGAGCTGCGCGGCGACCGCTACGGACCTGTTCGGCCGGGCGCGCGAAGCGGGGGTGCTCCGCTCGTTCGACGTCAACTACCGCCCGGCGCTGTGGCGTACGGAGGACGCCGCCGCACCGCTGCTCGCCCTCGCCCGCAATGCCGACGTCGTGTTCGTCGGGCTCGACGAGGCGGCGGAAGTCTGGGGCACCACGACCGCCGAGGACGTACGCGACCTGATCGGGCCGTCGGTGAGCGTGGTGGTGAAGAACGCCGAGGTCGGCGCGGTGCTCTTCGCATCGGGTGCCGGCGACGCGGGGACGTTCGTACCCGCCGAGCAGGTCGAGGTCGTGGAGCCGGTCGGCGCGGGTGACGCGTTCGCGGCGGGCTACCTGTCCGCCTGGCTGCGGGGCGCCGAACGCGCCGAACGGCTGCGCCTGGGCCACCGGGTCGCCGCCTTCGCCCTCGGCTCGGTGGACGATCACGTCGACGCGACCTCCCTGCGCGATGTGCCGCTCGCGGCCGGCCCGGACGGGGCGGCCCGGTGAGCCAGGCCGTCGAGCGGGCCATCCAGATCATGGAGATGCTGAGCGAGGGCCCACAGCATCCGACCGCGATCGCCGAACGGTTCGGCGTGCACCGGACCACCGCGCTGCGCCTGCTTCAGGATCTCTGCCGGGGCGGCCTCGCGCGCAAGCGCGAAGACGGCACCTTCGCCGTGGGGTACCGGCTCGCCGGACTGGCGCAGGCGGCGCTGGAGCAGTTCGACCTGCGCGCGATCGCGCACCCGTTCCTCGTCGAGCTCGGCCGCAAGCTCCGGGCGACCGTACACATCGCCACCGTCGAGGACGGGCGCGTCATCTACGTCGACAAGATCGAGCCGCAGGGCGGCGTACGGCTGTACTCGCAGATCGGAAAGCCGGTCGTGCTGCACAGCTCCGGCGTCGGCAAGGCGATTCTCGCGTTCATGCCGGAGCAGGAGCGCGCCGAACTGCTGGACGGCCATGTCTACGAGCGGTTCACCGACACCACGGTGACCACGGCCGACGCGTTCGCGGCCCGACTGCGCGACATCAGGGCGCGGGGCTGGGCCGAGGACGACGGAGAGTACGAATCGTTCGTCAACTGCGTGGCCGTCCCCGTCCGGGACGGCACCGGGACCGTGAGTACGGCCGTGTCGGTGACGGCGCTCAAGGCGCAGGCCGATCTCACCGCCCTTCAGGGGCATCTGCCGGCCATCCGGCACACCGCACAGACCATTTCGCGAGCACTCGGGTGGACCCAATGACCACATCCGCCAACAACACGTCAGGCGTGACCCCCGCGGGCAACACGTCCGGCACGGACACCTCCGGTCAGCTCTTCCAGGAGGCGTTCGAGGCACTGCCCCTCATGGCGATCCTCCGCGGTTTTGACGTCGAACGCACGGTCGCGGTGAGCCACCGCGCCCGGGACATCGGCATCAGGCTCGTCGAAGTGCCCGTACAGAACGACACGGCGGTGGCCGCGCTCCGCGCCGCGGCCGAGGCAGGCCGGGAGCGCGGTGCCGTGGTGGGCGCCGGCACCGTGACCACGGTCGAGCGCGTCGCGCTGGCGGCGCGGGCGGGGGCGCGTTTCACCGTGGCCCCCGGCTTCTCGCGCGAGGTCGCCGAAGCATCGCTCGCCGCGGGCCTCCCCCATCTGCCGGGCGTCGCGACCGCGTCCGAGATCCAGCAGGCCGAGGCGCTCGGTCTCACCTGGCTGAAGGCGTTCCCGGCCACCGACCTCGGCCCGTCCTGGATCACCTCGATGCGGGGCCCGTTCCCGGAGGCGCGCTTCGTCGCGACCGGCGGCATCAACCTGGCGAACGCCGAGGAATTCCTCGGCGCCGGAGCCGCCGCGGTGTCGCTCGGATCGGTGCTGGCCGACCCGGAACAGTACGCACGGCTCCCCGAGCTCGTCGACTCGATCAGGACCACCCGAACCCGCACCGGAGACGGACTCCGTACCGGAAAGACCGGAAAGGAAGACCGATGAAGATCGTTGCGCTGGAGACCTTCTCCGTAGCACCCCGCTGGCTGTTCCTCGCCATTCGCACCGACGAGGGCATCACCGGCTGGGGCGAGCCCGTCGTCGAGGGCCGCTCGGCCACGGTCGCCGCGGCCGTCGAGGAGCTCTCCGACTACCTCATCGGCCAGGATCCGTTCCGTATCGAGGACCACTGGCAGGTGATGACGAAGGGCGGCTTCTACCGGGGCGGGCCCATCCTCTCCAGCGCGGTGGCCGGCATCGACCAGGCGCTGTGGGACATCAAGGGCAAGGCCCTCGGCGTGCCCGTGTACGAACTGCTCGGCGGCGCGGTACGCGACCGGATGCGCACCTACTCGTGGATCGCCGGTGACGAGCCGGCGGGGGTCTCCGAGCACGCGCTGGAGCGTATGCAGCAGGGCTTCGACGCGGTCAAGATGAACGGGACCGGCAAGGCCCGCGCGCTGGAGTCCAAGGCCGAACTCGATGCGCTGGTGGGCCGCGTCGCAGCCGTACGCGAGGCCATCGGTGACGAGGCCGACATCGCCATCGACTTCCACGGGCGCGTCTCGCCCGCAGTGGCCCGCGAGGCCCTGCGGCTGCTGGAGCCGCTGCATCCGCTGTTCGTCGAGGAGCCGATCGTGCCGGAGCTCACCGCGGACTTCGGGCGGATCTGCTCGTCCACGACCGTACCGATCGCCACCGGTGAGCGGCTCTACTCGCGGTGGGACTTCCGCGATCTGCTCGGCTCGGGGATCGCGGTCGCGCAGCCGGACCTGTCCCACGCGGGCGGCATCTCCGAGGTCCGCAGGATCGCTGCGATGGCGGAGGCGCACGGTGTGGCGCTCGCCCCGCACTGCCCGCTCGGCCCGATCGCCTTCGCCGCCTCGCTGCAGATCGACTTCGCCACCCCCAACGCGCTGATCCAGGAGACCAGCCTGGGCATCCACTACAACACCAAGGGCGGCTCCGATCTCCTGGACTACCTGGTCGACAAGAGCGTCTTCGACTTCGCCGACAGCCACATCGGCCTGCCGACCGCGCCGGGGCTCGGCATCGAGGTCGACGAGGCAGCCGTGCGCAAGGCCGCCGAGGCGGGGCAGCGCTGGCGCAACCCGGTGTGGCGGAACGCCGACGGCTCGCTGACGGAGTGGTGACCCGAGCGGCAGAAGTCCGGGCGCATCCTCCGTCGGCAAACATTTGACAATCTTGCGCAAGGTTGTCGAAGCTGGCCGGGAACCGGGGTACGTTCATCGCCTGTGCGGCCGAGACCGCCGCCGGCCGGCGGCCGGCCGCTGGTGAGGATCTCGCCGACACCGTGGAGCGCCCCTGATGAGCAAGCCCGACAGCATCGCAGCCGTCGACGTCCTGGCCGCCGGCCCCACCCGCAACTTCGTCACCCTCAAAATCACCACCGAGCAGGGCCTGGTCGGCTGGGGCGACGCCACCCTCAACGGCCGTGAGCTGGCCGTCGCCGCCTACCTCCGCGACCATCTGGCCCCGCTGCTCATCGGCCGCGACCCCGCCCGCATCGAGGACACCTGGCAGTACCTCTACCGCGGTGCCTACTGGCGCCGCGGACCGGTCACCATGACCTCCATCGGCGCGGTGGATCTCGCCCTGTGGGACATCAAGGGCAAGGCCGCGGGGCTGCCGGTCTACCAGCTCCTCGGCGGTGCCGTACGTGACCGGATCCTGTCCTACACCCACGCCAAGGGCTGGGACATACCCCAGCTCCTGGACTCCCTCGACGCCCGGCTCGCCCAGGGATTCAAGGCCGTACGGGCCCAGACCGGCGTCCCCGGCCTGGACATCGTCTACGGCGTCACCAGGGAGGACGCCGCGTACGAGCCCGCCGGGCGTGGCATCGCCCCCGTCGAGGAGACCTGGGACACCGACGCGTACCTGCGGCACGCACCCAAGGCACTGGAGGCGGCCCGCTCCCACATCGGCCCCGAGGTCGCACTCCTGCACGACGCCCACCACCGCCTCACCCCCAACGAGGCGGCGCGGCTGGGCCGCTCCGTCGAGGATCTGGGCCTGTTCTGGCTGGAGGACGTCACCCCCGCCGAGAACCAGGAGGTACTGCGCACCCTTCGCGGCAGGACCACCGTCCCCCTAGCCATCGGCGAGGTCTTCAACACGATCTGGGAATGCCAGAGCCTGATCACCGAGCAGCTCATCGACTACGTGCGCTGCTGCGTCACGCACGCGGGCGGCATCAGCCACCTGCGCCGCATCGCCGCCCTCGCCGACGTCTGGCAGATCAAGCTCGGCCCGCACGGCCCCTCGGACGTCTCCCCCGTCGCCCTGGCCGCCTCGCTCCATCTCGGCCTGGCCACCCCCAACTTCGCCATCCAGGAGTACATGGGCTACGACCCGCTGGTGCACGAGGTGTTCCGCCACGCCTGGTCGTACGAGGACGGGCACCTGCACCCGGGAGACGCACCCGGCCTCGGCGTCGAGGTCGACGAGGAGCTCACCGCCCGCCACCCCTACGAGCCCGCCTACCTGCCTGTGGCCCGGCGCCGCGACGGCTCGATGACCGACTGGTGACCCCTCCCGGAGCAAGGACGTACCCGCACATGAGCACCGCCCCCACCACCACGCCGCGCCTGAGCACCGCCACGTCACCGGTCGGCGCGCTGCTGCACCACCGGACTCTCGGCCCGGCCGGCACCGGCATCGTCCACCTCGGCCTCGGCAACTTCCACCGCGCCCACCAGGCCGTCTACACCGCGGCCGCGCTCGCCCGCGAGGGCGGCCCGTGGGGTGTCCTCGGCGTGGCGGGGCGCTCCGCCGACGTCGCCGACGCGCTGCGCGCCCAGGACCTGCGCTACACCGTCGCCGAGGTCTCCCCGGCCGGACTGCGTTGCACCATCCCCGCCGTGCACACCGGGGCGCTGGTCGCCGCGCGGGAACCGGAGTCGGTGCAGCGCGCCCTGGCCGCCCCCGGAACCCGCGTGATCTCCCTGACCGTCACCGAGCACGGCTACACGTACTCGCCCCGCACCGGCGGCCTCCACCTGGACCACCCCGGCGTCCGTGCGGACCTGCGCGGCAACCGCACCGCACCGCGCACCACCCTGGGCCGCATCGTGCGTGCCCTCCAGGAGCGGGCCGACGGCCACGGCTCTCCCGTGACCGTCCTCAGCTGCGACAACCTCGTCGGCAACGGCGACCACACCCGCCGCCTCATCGAGGAGTTCGTCGCCCATCTGCCGGAGAGTGAGGGTGCGCCGCTCCGTGCTTGGATCGCGGCCGGGAACGTCACCTTCCCCAACACCATGGTCGACCGCATCGTGCCGGCGACGACGGACGCGGAACGCACCGCCGTGGCCGAGGCGCTCGGCGTGCGCGACGACGTGCCCGTCCCCGCCGAACCGTTCACCATGTGGGTCCTTGAGGACCGCTTCGCCGCGTCGCGCCCCGCCTGGGAGGCGGGCGGAGCGCTGTTCACCGAGGACGTGGAGCCGTACGAACTCCTCAAGGTCCGGCTGCTCAACGGCACACACTCGCTCATCGCCTACCTCGGCGCCCTGGCAGGGTGCGACACCATTCCGCAGTCCACGGCGCACCCCTTCGTCACGGAGGCGGCCCGCGCGGTCCTGCTCGGCGAGTACCTCCCCAGCCTCACCGTCCCCGACGACGTCGATCTGGACGCGTACGTGGACCAGCTCTTCACCCGCTGGGCGAACTCCGCGCTCGGGCACCGCACCCGGCAGGTCGGCTCGGACGGCTCCGTCAAGCTGCGGCAGCGGGTCCCCGACCCCGCCCTGCTCCACCTGCGGGCCGGGCGGCTGCCGCACCATCTCGCCCTCACCGTCGCCGCCTACCTGTGCTGCCTGGCCCCGCCGGCCGGCTTCGACCCCGGTGAGCACGCGGCCGCCATGACGGACCCGGCCCGCGAACGCCTCGCCGCCCTGCGCGCCCGCGCCACCGACGGCCCGTCCTTCGCCGCCGCGGTACTGGACGACGGTCTTCTCGGCAACGCACTCCCCGAACACCCCGCCTTCGCCACCCGCACCGGCGAATTCATCGACCTGCTCCGCACCCACGGCCCCCGCGCGGCCGCGTCGGAAGCCGCCCGGTCATGAGGTCCCGCTCGACAGCCCGACGTCGAAGCAGGGCACGCGTGGTGCCGGTGCGTCGACGCCCATAGGCTCTCCGGTGAGCACCGCACCACGAGAACGAGGAAAACATTGACCAGGTGGCCCACCGCGCTCACCGAGGCCGGCATCAACGATCCATCACTGCGGCTGGATTACGAAGCCCAGCGCCGGCTGGTTCGGCGCTTCAAGCCCCAGGAGTTCCTGGCCGTTCGGCTGCTCCTGCCGGCGCGTCTCCAACCGTCCGTCATCGCCGCCGTGGCGTTCATGCACGAAACCGACAGGCGCATCGACGAAGGTGAGGTGGCCACCCGGCAGGACGCACTCGACGCCTGGAGCCGGCGGGTCGCAGAGGCAATGGAGCACGGCACATCCGATCAGCCCGTCCTCAGAGCGCTGGCCGACACCGCCGAGCGGCACCCGCATCTCTCGACGTACGTCCGGGAATTCCTGGACGGCGCGCACGTGGAAGCCGGCTGGACGGGCTTCGAGACCGAGAGCGACTTCCAGGCATACGTGGACGCCTACTCGCATCCGGCACTCATGCTCACCGCGTCGCTGGTGGCACCAACGGCACAGGCAGAGCAAGCCGATGCGTTCGAAAGCGGCTGCCGCACCCTGATCGAAGCCATGCAACGCGCCGACTTCCTGGCGGACCTCTCCGAGGATGTCCCGCAGGGCAGAGTCGGCATCTCCCACGAGGAGTTGACGCACTTCGGGCTCGAACTCGATGACCTCCTGAACCCCTCCCCGGCATCGGCATCGGCACCCGCACTGGAGCACCTCGTCCAGGCTCAGGCTCGCACCATCAGCGCCGGCCTGGCCTCCTGCCGGGGCCTCCCCGACCTGGTGGCGCCGGAAAACCAACCCTTTCTCCGCGCCTTCATCCGCGTGCAGGAACTGCAACTGGAGGACGTGCGCAGCAAGGGCGGCAAGCTGTTGCACGAGGAAGCAGGGGCATCAAAGCCCGCCGCTCTAGGGGTGCTTCTGCAGCACTGGCGCGCCGCCAGGAAGCAGCGAGGCCGACGCCGGTAGGCTGACGGCCGGACATCGCCATTCGCGCTGTCCGTGCTGGTCCACCGGGCGCCCGTGCGGGCGCGGAAGGCCGCGACGGCGGCTTCGACGGTGGGGAACATGTGGCCCGGGCCGATCGTACGGGTGAGGCCGTAGCGTTCGATCTTGCGCCGCCGAGCAGGGCCACGCCGAGGAAGGCTGCGACCGACAGCAGGTATTCCACCTTGCGTTGCCGCCACAGCCGCGCCGCCCCCGGGACATGTCGCTGCGGTACTGGGCCAGAAACCGCCGCCGGCCGGGCTCGGGCTTCTCCTCGGGCAACGCATTCGGGCCGTCCCGGCTCAGCGACTCGGCAGCGCGTGCGGCGGAGAGGCCGACAGGCGGGTCCACCGCTCCGGTCACCCGCTTCCACGGTTGGCCTCTTCTTCGAGCTCTTTCCTGGCGTTGGCCAGCTCCCGGCGGGCCGGGGCGCTCATCTTCGGGTACTGCGGATCGATGTCGATCAGTGTGTGTGCGAGCACGGCTGCCGCACAGAGCCGCGCGCGCCACTTGCGGTCGGCCGGGATGACGTACCAGGGAGCCCACTCGGTACTGGTGGCGTTGAGCATGTGCGTGAAGGCCTGCTGGTATGCGTCCCAGTGTGCCCGTTCGCGTACATCTGCGGCCGAGAACTTCCAGTTGCGCTCCGGTACGTCGATCCGCTTGAGGAACCGTATGCGCTGTTCCTCCTTGGAGAGGTTCAAGAACAGTTTGACAACGCGGAATCCGTTGTCGGTCAGATAGCGCTCCCAGGCGTTGATCTCCCGATAGCGCCGTTTCCAGATGTTGCCGCCCCTGGCCGACGCGCGGAGCCGCTGCCGGTCGAGGTTTTCCGGGTGCACCCGCACCACCAGGACTTCCTCGTAGTGGGACCGGTTGAAGATGACGATCTGACCGCGCCGGGGCAGCCGACGCGCATAGCGCCAGAGGTAGTCGTGGTCCAGCTCTTCCACGGACGGCACCTTGAAGTTCGCCACCCGCACGCCCTGCGGGCTCATCCCGCTCATCACATGCCGGATCGTGCCGTCCTTGCCGCCCGCGTCCAACGCCTGCAGGCAGACCAGCACCCCTCGCGTCTGTTCGGCGGCCAGCCGCCGCTGATATTCGGCGAGCAGCTCGATGCCCACTCGCAGCAGTTCGACACCGTCCGCCTTCTTGGCGACACCCGCTTCATATTTCGGGTCGAAGTCTGCCGCCAGGTCGACTTTCTTCCCGGGCACGACTCTCAGCGGTGCGATGAACGACTCGGTGCGTCCTGCTTGCAGGTCGGTCATCGTCAGTCAGTCCTTTCGGAGGACTACGGATCGAGATGCCGGCTGCTCGGCGGGGAAGGGCGCCGGAGAATGCCTGTGCCCTCGACGCGACGGTGCGAAAGTGCGTGACAGGCATTCCTGAGTGGCAGGTGCCGCCGAGGTCCGGGGCGACGACCATGGGACGAACGTACGGCGACGAGTCCGCGTGAGGACACCGTACGGCAGACTCCGGGTGGCGGCGAGGAGTGCGGCGGGGAGCATCGTCGCACCACTGTCAACCGTTGTCCCGACGGGGCCCGCGAGCCACGGCCGTCTCCGTCAGGAGAGCCGTACCCAAGTCGATTTCCTTCCACGTACCGCGCCAGGTCAGCAGGGCGATCGCGGCAGTGGGGAACTTCTCCTGCACCGTTTGAAGCCTGCTGCCGACTCCGTCCCCGGCAGTCGCCAGGATCGTGTCCCGCAGAACCGGGTTGTGCCCGACCAACAACAACGTCGCGATGTGCGACGGCACTTCACGCACCACCGTCAGCAGTTCCGGAACGGTCGGGTGGTAGAGGCGCGGCTCGTACCGCACCGAGCACAGGCTCCCCAGGGACGAGGCCGCCAACTCCCAAGTCTCTCTGGTGCGGCGGGACGTGGAGCACAGCACGAGGTCGGGCAGCCAGTCCGCCTCGGCCAGCAGCCGGCCAGCGGCCCGCGCGTCCCGCCGGCCACGCGCGGAGAGCGGCCGCTCGTGGTCGGCCGTCCCGGGAGGGCGGTCGGCTTTGGCGTGCCGCAGCAACAGCAGACGCCGCAGGGCCGTCGGCGTCATGTCGGGCTCCATAGTGCCGGAGATTAGCGAGCCGGCCGCTGCCGCGACACATCTGTGCCTCTTCCGGACAGCAAGCGGCCTGTTCGCCCTGCCGTCCACTCGCGTTTCCCTTCACCCGCTTCGGGTGATGCGGGCCGGCGGGATCGGCTGCGGAATGGACTCGGCCCGGCGGAGCCTCGCCCGGATCGGAGGTAACCATGAGCGAGCCGTTGTCCCGGCACACCGCCGTACTCGCATGCGTCGCTCTCGTCGCCGCTCTGACTGCGGGCTGCGGCGACGACCACGAGCCCGACCCGAAGCGCGGTCAGCAATGGGGCTGGACGCGCTGAAGCTGCCGGCGGCGTGGTCGGTGACGACGGGGGGGGACGACACGGTGATCGCCGTGGTCGACACCGGCGTCGACCTCGACCACCCGGACCTGAGCAACCGCCTGGTACGCGGTACCGACATCGTCGACGGCGACGACACGCCGAACGACAGGAACGGCCATGGCACCCACGTCGCCGGTATCGCGGCCGCGGCGACGGACAACGGTGCGGGCATCGCAGGCGGAGCTCCCGGCGCCAAGATCATGCCGGTACGGGTCCTCACAGCCGCCGGTTCCGGTGCCAAGGAGGACATCACCCACGGCATCGTGTGGGCGGCCGAGCACGGTGCCGACGTCATCAATCTCTCGCTCGGTGAGACCGGGCTCATGGCCAAGCTGCTGCGGGGCGGCACCCTCAACAGGGCCATCACCACCGCGCACGACAAGGGCGCGGTCGTGGTGGCCGCGGCGGGCAACGAAGGAGCCGAGACCCAGCCGTACCGGCTGACCACGCCGGTTCTCGTGGTCGGCGCCAGCGATCAGGACGGCAGGCCCGCGGCATTCTCCAACTTCGGTGCCCAGGGGGCCGTCAGCGCTCCCGGCGTCGCCATCGTGTCCACCCTGCCCACGTACACCACACCTTTGCCCCGCGACAACACGTCCGGATACGGGAAGCTGGACGGCACGTCCATGGCAACCCCCTACGTCTCCGCCGTAGCGGCGCTCCTGCACCAGCAGGGGCGCACCCCGGACCAGATCATGGCCGCCATCAAGGAGACCACCCGCAACCCCGGCCAACTGCCCGAGCTGGGCCTCGGGACCGTGGACGCGCAGGCAGCCGTGAAATCCGCGAAGTAGAGCCGCTCGTGGGCGGCGGCACCGCTACGGCGCACCGCGGCGCGGCCGGACCGGCCGCAGCGCGAGCCGCCAGATGCGCCTCCAGTCCAGGGGTGGCCGGGGCTCGGGGACACCGGGGCGCACCCGGGGCACGAGCACACGCAGCGCCAACGGCCGCACCTCGCAACGGACCGGCACGGGCAGGGTCAGCGCCTCGCCGTCGATGCCGACCGGTATCGACGGCAGATCGGCGTCGACGGTCACTGTTCTCCCTGTCGACCGTGTCAGCCCGGCGGACCGCTGCCCCCGCAGCAGCCCGGCGGCCTGCCCCGCGCTCGACACCTTCACACCGATCACTCCGAGCACTCCGCCGTTGAGATACGGCCGACGGCCCAGCCCTGCGATGTCCCCCATGCCGTAAGGGTTGTTGCTGACCAGCACGGCCTGGGGCCCGGTCATGGTGACGGCGCCCGTCCGGGCCGTCAGGTGGGCGCCGCGGTGCCCCATGAGGTAGTCGGGGAGCATGTCCGCGATGGTGCGGGTCTTCCCGCCGCGGTAGGACGGATTCTGCACCACTTCGGCGTAGGCACCGAAAGACACGTTGTTCACGAAGGGACGGCCTCCGGCCCGCCCGAGGTCGACGCGGAGTTCCGCACCGTCCCGCAGTGCTTCCAGGGCCTTCGATGGATCGTCCCGGTCCAGTCCCAGGTCGAGGGCGAAGTGGTTGCGGGTCCCGGCCGGAATGACCAGCAGCGGTACGTCGTACGCGGCGGCGACATCGGCGACGACGGCCTGCGTGCCGTCCCCACCGGCCACTCCCAGGAGATCAGCGCCCTTGGCCACCGCTTCCCGCGCCAGTCCGGCCACATCGACCGTCCCCGGGCCTTCCAGCAGCGCTACGTCCGCGCCCAGTGCCTCCGCCTTCTCGCGCAGCCCGAACCGCTCCACCTTGCCACCGCCGGAGCGTGGATTCATGATCATGAAGGGCTGTCGGGGCGGAAGGACCGGAGACTCGGGCATCGCCACCGGCCGGTCGGCACGTACCAGGGCGGACCGCCCGGTCACGACGGCCGACAGCCAGAGCACGCCGGACAGCGCCACGATCCAGGTCACGTGGTGTCGTACGTACTGGGTCAGCACCAGGGCCGGAGCGGAGACGGTCAGCACGAGGGCGAGCATCCGCCGAGCGCCGTGGTGCGTGAGCGCCCACCACACGGCAGCCGCCGTCACCACCAGGCCACCGGCTCCCACCCCGAGCAGCACGACGGTACGCAGGCCCGCGAAGAGGAGCAGCACCACCACCGCGCCGGCGGCCGTCAGCAGCGACAGGCGCGCCAGCCATCGCTCCCCCGCCGCCGGAAGGGCCCCGGATCGCACGGGTCACCCGCCCCATACCGCGACGAGCAGCGGTAATCGCACAGGACGTCGGCACCAAGCAGTCATCACAGCCTCCAACCTGCTTCGCCCAGCGTGGCATGACGCGCGCGACACGGCACCCCGCGAGTTCGGCCGAACACTGCCGCGTGCCGCCCCCACGGGTCCCACCGGTCGCCTGCACAACATCTCCACGGCACGGCACTCCGTTACCCGACCATGACATAGCGATCTTGACAGTTACCGCCATTACGCAAGTAGGTTCAGCATGAACGAATTTCTAACTGAAAACCGGCACCCCCACGCCGGAAGAAGGGACGTCCATGGGTTCCCACGCCCGCCCCAACCGCATACACCGGACCGGGGTCAGGATCGCGACGGTGGCGCTTTTCGGGGCCGCCCTGCCACTGACCGCCGGCGGCCTCGCCCAGGCGGCAACCCCCAACGCCACGCATTCCGCCGACGAGAACGGCCAGCAGGGCGGTGTGGCCACCACTGCCGATCAGCAGAGCCTGGACGCGCAGGACCAGACCGCTCCCAAGATCAGCACTGATCACGCCTTCCTGCTGGACGCCCGTGACGGCAGCCAGGAGCGGGAGCTGTGGGCCGGGGCCAAGGCGGACGAGAGCGTGCCGATGGCCAGCACGACCAAGATCATGACGGCCTTGGTGGTGCTGAAGCACCCGGAGTGGCTGAACCGGCAAATCACGGTGAAGCAGGAGTACCGCGACTACGTCCAGGCCAACGGCAGCAGCACCGCCGACCTCCAGACCGGCGACAAGCTGACCGTCAAGCAGATGCTGTACGCCATGATGCTCCCCTCCGGCGGCGACGCCGCGATGGCTCTGGCCGACACCTACGGCGCCGGGGACACCGTGGACGCGCGGATCGCCGACTTCGTGAACCAGATGAACGTCGAGGCGCAGGCGCTCGGCCTGACCGGCACGCACTTCGACACGTTCGACGGCATCTCGCACGGCAACAACCACAGCACCGCCCGCGACCTGGCCAAGCTCGGCCAGCGCGCGATGCTGCAGCCGACGTTCGCCGAGGTCGTGCAGAACAAGCAGTTCAAGACCGAGGCCCCGGCAGCCAACGGACGCACCCGGTACTACACCTGGACCAACACCAACGAGCTGCTGACCAGCTACGACGGCGCTCTGGGCATCAAGACCGGGAGCGGCCCGGAGGACGGCTACTGCGTCGTCTTCGCCGCCAAGAAGGACAACCGCACCCTGGTGGGCGCGATCCTCGGGGCCGACACGGACAAGGGCCGCTTCGACGACGCCACCAAGATGCTCGACTGGGGCTTCGCCCACTGAGTCGACTGCGCATGGCAGACCGGTGGAACCGGTGGACGGTCTTCAGTCGCGGGGCAGCAGGGACCCCGGTGGACCGAGGTCGAGGTTGAGATCTTCGAGGCGCAGGCCGTGCTGATCGCACAGGTCGGAAATCCGCTCGTCGAGCAGCATGAGCGTCTCCCGATCCGGTCCACCTGTGCGTCGCTGAGGCCCCGTGCTCCACAGGCGGATCGCCTGCCGTTCCATCAACTGCCGCAGCGGTTCCACCACGGTGAGTACCAACGCGACCAGGCCACGGCCGACTTGTCGCGGTCGATGTCGCGGTCGATGTCGATGTCGAACCTGTCGTCGGACCGATGGGTCGTCCATTCGTCGATCTGGTCGTGGATCCCCGTATCGCTCCGTACGGCGCGCTCCGTCACAGGGGGCCTCCGTCCGGCCACGGCGCGGGCACCCGCTCGCTGACCGAAGACAGCAGTGCGCGGAGAGAGACGTACCCGGGGTACGTCCGCAATGGCGATGACCACATCGCCGCTGACGACGACGCCGGTGGCCAGTACGCGGTCCAGCAGGTCGACGAGCGGGACGCCGAGGGGCCCGGAGCAGCAGTGGAGGCCCTGCACCCGAAAATCCTGGGCACACCTGCCCGGCCGGCACCGCCGCCGGCCCAATGATGGGGCCGGCCGGGTGGATGATGGACCCGGCTTCGGGGACGCTGCGGAACAAGGGGGCTCGCATTGGATCGTCCGGCAGGAGCGGACCGGGAGGCCGGGCGGCCCGCTGTCGTGGCGCCCGCGGTGCTGCCCCCGTCGCTGCGCGCACGGCTCGGGACGATCGCGGCCCTCGCCGCGGTGGTGGTCGTGGTGCTCGGGGTCCTGTACGCCGGGCACAGCGAGCCCGGCAGGGTGGACCGGTGGATCGTCCGGCCGACGGCGGACAGTGTGCGGCCGCCGTGGCGGTACATCGCTCTGGCCACGGACTTTCTGGGGGAGCCTGCCGGGGCGGCGGCGCTGGTGGTGGCCGCAGTGACGGGCTGCCTGCTGCTTCGCCGGCCACGCGCGGCGGTGTTCGTCGTTGCCGGGACCGGGGTCACCGTGGGGGCGACGACGCTGCTCAAGCCCCTGGTGGGCCGCACCATCCACGGCGCGGACAACCTGTCCTACCCGAGCGGACACACCGCCTTCTTCACCGCGTTCGCCCTTGCCGTGGCGCTGCTCGCGGCCGGTCGGCTCGGCCTCGGCAGGACGGCCGGTGCGTCGCTCGTGCTCGCCGCGGCGCTGGTGGCCGGCACCGCGATGGGGTGGGCGCAGGTCGCCCTGGGCGCCCACTACCCGACCGACGCCCTCGGCGGCTGGTGCACCGCGCTGACGGTGATCCCAGCGACCGCGTGGCTGGTCGACCGGAGGGCCGGCGTCAGCCGGCGGGAGCGTCGCTGACGCCACGTCGCATCACGTCATGCACGCCCTGTCAGGTGACGCCCCGCCCCGTCACACCGAGCGGCGGAACACCGGCTTCACCGGTCGCCCGGCCAGCCAGGGCGTGGGGTCCCCGGCGTCCAGCGCCTTCCGGTACACCGCGCAGGCCTGGGCCACCACGTCGACGGTGTGGTCGATGTCGGCTTCGTCGAGCGCGCTGCTCACCACGAACGACGGGGCGAGGACTCCGCCCGTCAGCAGTCGGCGCAGGAACAGGGTGCGGTACTGCTGCGACGGCTGCCCGCTCTCGTCGAGGGTGGCGAAGACGAGGTTGCTGGCCCGGCCGCGGACGACGACGTGGTCGCCGACGCCCATGCTCGCCGCGGCGTCGCGGACACCGGCGGCCAGCCGCTCCCCGAGGGCGTGCAGCCGCGCGGTGACGCCTTCCTCGGCGTACGTGGTCTGCACGGCCATCGCTGCGGCCAGGGAGTGCGTCTCCGCACCGTGCGTGGTGGAGAGAAGGAACACGCGGTCGGCGGAGTGACGCAGCCCGCCCCGCTCCATCAGTTCACGGCGCCCGGCCAGTGCGGCGACGGCGAATCCGTTGCCCAGCGCCTTGCCGAAGGTGGAGAGGTCGGGGACGACGCCGTACAGCCCCTGGGCGCCCGCCTCGGACCAGCGGAAGCCGGTGATCATCTCGTCGAAGACCAGCACGCAGCCGTGCCGGTCGGCCAGCTCGCGCAGGCCCGCGAGGTATCCGGGCGGGGGCTCGGTGTGGGTGGCGGGTTCGAGGATCAGGCAGGCGATCTCACCGGCGTAACGGGTGAGCAGTTCCTCCGTCGCGGCCAGGTCCCCGTACGGGAACGCCACCGTGAGGTCGGTGGTCGGCGCCGGAATGCCGGCGGCCATCGGTGTGGTGCCGATGAACCAGTCATCGGTCGAGAAGAAGGGGTGGTCGCCGCAGAGCGCCACCCGCGGGCGGCCGGTGACGGCGCGGGCGAGGCGCACCGCGGCGGTGGTGGCGTCGGAGCCGTTCTTCGCGAACTTCACCATCTCGGCGGTCGGGACGGTGGCAAGGAAGCGTTCCGCTGCGTCGGCCTCCACGATGGACGGGCGGACGAAGTTGCTGCCGCGGTCGAGTTCGCGGCGCACCGCCTCGGTCACGCGCGGGTGGGCGTGGCCGAGGCTGACCGACCGCAGGCCGGACCCGTACTCGATGTAGCGGTTCCCGTCGACGTCCCACACGTGGGCGCCGCGGCCGTGGCTGATGACCGGGGCGAGGTTCTCGGGGTACTGGTCGTCGCCCTTGGCGTAGGTGTGCGCGCCGCCGGGGATCAGGGCGTGCAGCCGCTCGTTGGCCGCCTGGGACCGGGGCAGGGGGAACTCTTCGGAGTCCATGGTGACTTCAGCTCTCCTTCTGCTTCAGGGCCTCGGCGAGGTTCGGCGCCTCCCGGTCCCGCTGGGACATCGAGGTGACCGGCAGCGGCCAGGGGATGGCGAGTTCCGGGTCGTCGTAGGCGATCGTCACGTCCTCGGCCGGATCGTGCGGACGGTCGATCCGGTACGAGGTGTCGGCGGTTTCGGTGAGCGCCTGGAAGCCGTGCGCGCAGCCCGCCGGGATGTACAGGGTCACCTGCGTCTCGCCGGACAGGTCGAAGGAGGCCACGTTGCGGTAGGTCGGCGAGTCGGGCCTCAGGTCGACGACGACGTCGAAGATCCGCCCGTACGAGCACCGCACGAGCTTGGCCTCGCCCGCGCCGGAGCGCAGGTGCAGGCCGCGCAGTACGCCCCGGACCGAGCGGGAGACGCTGTCCTGGACGAAGGCGTACGGGTCGAGTCCCACCGAGCGGATCACATCGGTGTCGAAGGTGCGGCAGAAGAAGCCGCGCTCGTCGGCGTACGGCGTCGGCTCGAAGAGGTACGCGCCGGCGATTGCCGGGACTTCGTTCGCTTTCATGGAGCCTCCTGGAACAGGGCCCTGGTCAAGGCGCTGAACTGGTCGTCGAGTTGTCGGGCGGCGAGCTGGTTGCGTTCGACGAGAATCCGCCGCAGTTCCGCCGATCGCTTCTCCAGCGCACGGAACTGTCCGAGCAGCCGGTCGGCGTCGACCTCGCGCGCCGGGTGGCAGTACGCGCCAAGGCCCATCCGGTCCATGAGCGCGTGGCTCTTCGCCGCATAGCTGAGCGCGAGCGTGGGAGTGCCGACCTTCAGCGCGCAGATCAGGTTGTGGTACCGGGTCGCGACCACGGTGTCGGCGGCCGCCGTCTCCTTCATCAGGTCGGTCAGCGAGGCCGCCCCGGCCGCGGTGACCAGCGGCGAGTCCACCGCGTCGAGGATCGCGTCGACCACCGGCCCGTCGCACTCGTCACCGGTGAGCAGCCGGACCGGCCGGCCTTCCTCGACCAGTGCGCGGACGAGCCGAGTTGTCCCGTCGAGGTAGCGCCGGTGTATCTCGTCGGCGCGGGCGCGGTCGTCGTCGCCACCGTGGAAGTCCATGACGCCGACGCAGACCGGACCGCCCGGCGGGCCATCGGGTGTGCCCGCCTGCGGCGTCGGCAGGGCGAATGCCAGGTCCGGATGGACCTCGTCGCGTGCGGTGTCCACGCCCATTGCCCGCATCGCGTCGCGGGACAGGCCGTCCCGGTACGAGCGGTACGCGGCAAGGCGTGCAGACCAGCGCACCAGGGTCCGGGTCGCCCGGTTGCCGATCGGGGCGGCGCCGACACCGACCAGTGCGACCCGCGTGCCGAGCAGCCGCCCACTGGCACACAGTAGGAACAGCGAGTACGGGAAGCCCCACGGCCGCAGCGGCAGTGTGGCCTCCAGGACGCCCATGCCCGGCACGATCACGACGTCGTGCCGGCGCACCCAGGCGGCGGTGCGGAAGACATCGACGAGTTTGCCAAGGCCCTTCGCCGCGATCGCGGCCGCACGCGACGCGGTCCGGTACTCGCCGCGGTTCCAGTGCAGCCGCGTCGAGGGAATCCCGTACCGGGCCCTCACGGCCTCGGGTCCGCCGCACAGCGCGTCCACGACCGCCTTGGGGTGCTGGGCGCGGAGGTATCCGAGTACGGCTTCGAGCGACCCGTCGTTGCCGAGGTTGCCGGAGCCGAGCAGGCCGAACACCCCGACGCGTACCGGGGGTCTTCTCGGGGACATCATCCCCGCCTCCCCTCGCGTCCGGCCACGATCGCGTCCACGGACACGCTGAGCAGCTCCGGATCGACCGGCGCGCGGTCCTCGACCCGCTCGCCCGCGCCGCCCGGCCGGACCCGGCTGGTCAGCCACGCGGCCAGGTGGCGGTGGCACGCGCGCCGGTCGGCCGCGGACAGCGGCGCCCGCCGGATCGCCGAGGCGAAGCCCCAGATGTACTCGGCGAGCAGCCGGGGTGTCGGGTGCAGCGGGCCGGCCCGGCGGGGGTCCAGGTTGACGCACCGGGAGCGCTTGGACGGGTTCGCCCGCTCGGCCCGGGTGGGGTGGTCGCGGCGGAAGTACAACAGCTCCGGCACCTGGTGGAAGGCCCCGTGCAGGGTGATCTCGGCGACGTACGTGCGGTCCGCGTGGTGGTAGCTGTCCATCGGCTTCACCCGGCGCAGCACATCGGCCCGCATCACCCCGTAGAAGTCGTCACCGCCCGGCTCGAACAGCAGACTGCGGAACCGCTCGGGCGGGTGCGGCGAGTCGGTGGCGAGCCCGTACTCGTAGGGGACCTTCACCCGGCCGTCGCCGTCGATGACTGCCTGGCCGGTGTGTGCGAGGATCACGTCCGGCCGCTCGTCCAGCGCCTCCACGCAGCGCCGCAGCAGGTCACGGCCGTACAGATCGTCGTGCGAGGCCCACTTGAACAGCTCGCCGCGGGACTCGGCGAACACCCGGTTGTGGTTCGGCGTGGCGCCGATGTTGCGGTGCAGCCGGAGGTACCGGATGCGTGAGTCCTGCGCGGCGTACTTGCGGCAGATGTCCTGGGTGCCGTCGGTCGAGGCGTTGTCGGAGATGACGAGTTCGAAGTCCTCGTAGGTCTGGCCGAGCAGCGCGTCGAGGGACTCGGCGAGGTACTCCTCGCCGTTGTACACGGGCAGGCCGATGCTCAGCCTGGGGCGGGCGGTCATGAGGTCCTCACTTCGGAGATGGGGTTGTGGTGGTGCTCGCGCAGCGCGTACCGCAGTTGCAGCCACCACACGGCCGAGCCGCCGACGGTCGCGGCGGCGACGCCCCAGGCCGAGCCGACCGTGCCGGCCGCGACCGCCCCGCCGAGCCCGCCGCCGACGTAACAGGCGGAGGCGAACAACTGGCAGCGCAGGCTGCGCCGGGCCGCGCCGAGCGCGCGCAGCCCGGCCGCAGCTCCGGTGCCGAGCCCCGCGCCCGCGACGCCGAGAGTGATCGGCACGATGAGCTGTGCCGCGGAGTGCCAGACGTCGCCGAGCACGAGTGCGCCGAGCCGGTCCGGCATCAGCAGCAGCGCCCCGCCCCAGAGCAGCGCGGCGGCGGCCTGTCCGCCGCCCAGCAGGAGGCAGAACCTGCCGAGGCGGTGCGGGGCCTGCCGCAGCACGCGTGCCGCCTCCGGGACGGTGACCAGCGACAGCCCCATCAGCACGGCGAGGAAGGGGCCGAGCAGCAGCTCGGCGCCCCGCACCGCCCCCACCGCGCCGACTCCGACGATCGCGCCGAGCCCGTAAGCGCGCAGCTGGCTCGCGCCGCTGAGGCTGACGTTCTCGACCAGGTACCGGTAGCCGAGGTCGCGCTGCTCGCGAAGCCACCCGCGCGCTCCGGACAGCCGGGGCCGGATGCCGGACTGGAGGCAGCCGTACGCGGCGGCCACCGCGGCGGACGCGCCCCAGGCCAGCACGAAGGCGGCCACACTGCCCACGCGGGCCGCCACGACCATGGCCGGGACGAGCGCGACGCCCCACACTAGGTCGTTGACGAACGCCTTGCGCCCGGTGCCTGCGGCGAAGAACGCGAACCGCCAGGCGTCCTGGAGCAGCAGCCCCGGCAGTACGACGCCGAGGCAGGCGAACGCGGGCCCCACGCTGCCGCCGAGAGCGAGGCCGGCCACCAGGCACGCCGCGCCGATGGCGGCACCGACGCCGAGCGCGGTGCCCGACGACCGGGCCACGGCCTGGCGCCAGGACGCTTCCGGCACGCCGCTGAAGCGCACCACGAGCGGGTCGGTGGCCAGCCCGCGGGAGACGTTGAGCACCACGCCGTAGGTCACCCAGGCGAGGCTGAACACACCGAACGCGGTCACCCCCAGCGAGCGGGCCACGTAGATGCCCACCACGAAGTTGGACATGCTGGAGGCCGCCTGGTCGGCCAGCCCCCAGGACAGCCGGCCGACGAGGGCCCGTTTGGCGGCCCCGGCCGGCGGCGCCGCGGTCGCCGCCGGCTGCGGATTCTCCCCCTCGGTGGTCATCGGCTTCATGCCTTGATCAGCCCTGCGCCGTGCAGGGCGCCGGCGGCGTCGGCGACGGTGTCGAAGGGCAGCCCGGACCGCTCGGCGACGTCCAGCAGACTGTGTTCGCCGTCGGAGAGGTTGAGCACCCAGAGCATGGCCATCTGGGCCTGCTTGGTGTCGCTGCGGCCGCCGAGCGCGTCGTACAGCCCGCGCCGGCCCAGCTGCGGTTCGCCGTAGGGGCTGAGGTTGAGGTACCGCCGGTTGCGGTCGAGGACGGCGAACGCCTCGCGGCAGACGGCGAGCGTGTCCGCCATCGCCTCCGGGGAGACGAAGTCCGGGTTGTCCGCGGAGGTGTGGTACTCGGGGTAGCTCGCGTACGGGGTCCGGGTGAGCGAGCCCACGCCGAGGTCGAAACCGGGCGAGCAGTACTGCCGCTCGTCGTAGCCGTACGGAGTGAACTCGGTTGTCCGGTGCGGGCGTTCGGACGCGGTCAGCACATGCCGCAGCACCCGGTCGATCTCCGCGTCGCCGCGCCTGCTCTGCTTGTACGTGAGTTGCCCCGGGTCTCCGGCGCAGGCCAGCACGAGCCCGTGCTTCACCTGGCCGATCCGCTCCGCGTTGCGGGCCAGCCAGGTGATCGCTCCGATGGTGCCGGGCGCGTAGATGAACCGGTAGGTGTAGTACGGCGTCGTCTCCGCCAGTGCGCGGGCCAGGAACGTCGCCACCGCGATGCCCGCCAGGTTGTCGTTGGCCAGCGACGGGTGGCAGACGTGGCAGGAGACGATCACCTCGTCGGGGACCTGGCCGGGGACCACGTGCTCGGCGTAGGTGAGGTGGCCGTCCGCGAGTGTGGAGTCGATGCGCACCTCGTACTCGCCGTCCGGCATCGCGTCCAGGGTCTCCTGGGCCAGGCAGAACCCCCATTCCGGCTTGTAGTAGCTGGTGCGGTACGGCACCCAGGCCGGGTGGTCGGGAAGGGTGTGCAGATGGTCGCGCAGCTCGGAAAGGGGCATGGTCCGCGACACCGGCACGCTGTAGCCGAGCACGTGCAGGCTGGACGCGGCGAAGTCGACGATCCGGTTGCCGGCTGCGTCGGCGATGTACGCGTCCCGGATGTTCCACTCCTGCGGCACCGTCCAGTCGAGCACCTGCGTCCCGGTCGGCACCTCGTGCACCTGCAACGGGATGTACTCATTGACGATGTCCAGGGTGGCACGCACACCGTCGCCGGTGATGCTCCGGCAGAGCGGGTACAGCCGCTCCACCAGAGCATGCATCTCCGCGCCGACCGCGGTCATCGCCGCCACCGCAGGGTGTCGTCGACGGAACCGGCCTCGGAGGCCGCGCGCAGTACGGCGAGGCGGGTGAAGCGTCGCTCGAAGTCCTCCCGGGTCAGCCCGTGTTTCCGATAGGCGTCGGCCAGTTCCAGCGCGCCCTGCTGCACCGTCCACTCGCAGTCGAAGCCGGGGATCGCGGTGCGGAACCGGGAGAAGTCCACCCGGTACGAGCGCGGATCGGCACCGTTCTCCCCGGTGATCCGCACCTTCGCGCCGGGCACCGCCTCGGCGACCTGCTCGGCGATCTCCGCGACCGTGACGTTGTTGACCTCGCTGCCGATGTTGAAAGCCCGGCCGTGCACCGCTTCGCGCGGCGCGGTCAGCGCGGCCGTGAAGGCCCGTGCGATGTCGGCGGCGTGCACCAGCGGGCGCCAGGGGGTGCCGTCGGAGAGCACCAGCACCTCGCCGGACAGGAGCGCGTGGCCCACCAGGTTGTTCAGCACGATGTCGGCGCGCAGCCGGGGTGAGTAGCCGAAGGCCGTGGCGTTGCGCATGGAGACCGGGGTGAAGTCGTCGTCGGCCAGTGCGTGCAGGTCGTCCTCCACCCGCACCTTGGACTCCGCGTACGGCGTCACGGGGCGCAGCGGTGCGTCCTCGCCCACCAGGTCGTCGCCGCCGGCGGCGCCGTAGACCGAGCAGGTGGACGCGTACAGGAAGCGCCGCACGCCGGCTTCGCGGGCCAGCCGGGCGAGGCGTACGGACGCGTGGTGGTTGATGTCGTAGGTGAGCTCCGGCGCCAACGAGCCCAGCGGGTCGTTGGACAGCGCGGCCAGGTGGATCACGGCGTCCACCCCTGCCACGTGGTCGGCCGTGACGTCGCGCAGGTCCATCTGGTGCCCGGAGGGGTCGGCGGGCGCCTCGCCCAGCACGCAGTCGGCGAACAGGCCGGCGTCCAGGCCGACGACCTCGTGTCCGGCGGCCGTGAGGACCGGGGCCATCACGGTGCCCAGGTAGCCCTGGTGTCCGGTGAGCAGTACGCGCAAGGTTCAGTCCCCCAGGTTGAAGGTGCCCGAGTTGCGGGCGCCCAGATCGAGCGTGAGTTTGGTGACGGCGAACGCCTCGGCGTACCGCTCGTGGCATTCGATGCCGCGGATCCGCGCGAGACCGAGGAAGGCCTCGCGGTCGTACCAGGGCCGGTGCCGCTGCGAGGGGTAGTGCTCCGCCAGCAGCCGCACCTTCTGTTCGGCGATCGCCGGCGAGAGCGGTTGGTACGCCGCCATACGGCCGAGATCGCCGTCCCACTTGACGATCTCGTAGCCGAGCACGAGGTGGTCGCGGAACGCGGTGGGTATCAGCTGCGCCAAGTCGCGGTGGTCCTGGTGCGCGTCGTCGGTACGCGGGGCCAGGATCAGATCCGGGTCGGTCTGCGCGCGCAGTTCCTCGACCGCGGTCTTGGCCTCGTCCCAGTGCGCCCGCTGCCGGCCGTCGGGCAGCTTGAGCACGGTCAGCCGCAGGTCGGCGCCCGGGCAGAAGGCGGCGAGCGCGGCCCGCTCCTCCTGCTCCCGTTCGCTGCCGCCACCGGAGAGCACCAGTGCGTCGACGCGGATGCCCGGACGCGCGAGACACAGCGTCAGCAGTGTGCCGCCGGCGCCGATGGCGATGTCGTCGCAGTGCGCGCCCACCGCGACGATGCGGTCCGGGCGGCCGGCCCCGAGCCGGATCATGCGCTCACCCCGGCGTTGTCCCGCTCCCACACGGCCCACGGGCGGTCGCCCCGGGCGTAGGCGGCGTCGAGCGCGGCCTTCTCCTTCACGGTGTCGGTCGGCTTCCAGAAGCCGCGGTGCTGGTGTGCCACCAGCCTTCCGCGCTTGGCCAGTTGGGCGCATCCATCGGCGACCAGGTCCCCGTTCTCCGGGATGTGGTCGAAGACCTCCTGGCGGAGCACGAAGTAGCCGCCGTTCTCCCACAGGGGCATGTCGCTCACCGCGGTGATGCCCCCCACCAGGCCGTCCTCGCCGAGGTCCACGCAGTGGAAGGAGGACTGCGGTGGCACGACCATCATCGACGCACCGGCGTCGCGCCGGGCGAACCGGTCGATCATCTCCGGCAGCGGCGCGTCGGTGAGCACGTCGGCGTAGTTGGCGAGGAACATCTCGTCGCCGTCCAGGTGGTGCCGCACCCGGCGCAGCCGCTCCCCGATCGGTGACTCGATGCCGGTCTGCGCGAACGTGATCGTCCAGTCCGAGATGTCGGTGGACAGCAGCTCGGTCCGGCCGCCTCTCAGCACGAAGTCGTTGGACGTCGTCTCCTCGTAGTTGAGGAAGAAGTCCTTGATGTGGTGGGCCCCGTACCCGAGGCACAGGATGAACTCGGTGTGCCCGAAGTGCGCGTAGTAGCGCATGACGTGCCAGATCAGCGGTCGCGGGCCGACCATCGCCATCGGCTTGGGCACGTCGTCGGAAGCGCCGTCGCGCATCCGCATCCCGTAGCCGCCGCAGAACAGTACGACCTTCATGCTGTGACCTCTTTCAGAGACGCGGCCTCGGCAACGCTCTGCTCGACAACGCTCAGTTCAGGGATGGGAAAGACAAGACGGCCGCCCCACTCGTGCACGTAGGAGAGCTGCTCGACCAGCTCGTCCCGCAGGTTCCACGGCAGGACGAGGACGTAGTCCGGCTTGTCGGCGGCGATCCGCTCGGGCGGCAGGATCGGGATGCGGGTGCCCGGGGTGAACCTGCCGTGCTTGTAGGGGTTGCGGTCGACCGTGTACGCGAGCAGGTCGGGCCGGATGCCGCAGTGGTTGAGCAGGGTGTTGCCCTTGCCCGGGGCGCCGTAGCCGACGACCGTCTCGCCGCGCTCGGCCGCCTCGATGAGGAACTTGAGGAGGTCGCGGCGCACCTTGGCCACCCGTGCCGAGAACTCGGTGTACCCGGACAGCTCCTGCAGCCCGGCGGCCTTCTCCCGGGCCAGCACGTCAACCACCCTCTGTGTCGGCTGCCCGGCCACCGCCTCCGGGCGGGCCCACAGCCGGATGGAACCGCCGTGCGTGGGCAGCAGCTCGACGTCCACGACGGCGAGTCCGCCGCTGGCGAGGGCCCGGATCGCGGACGCGACGGTGTAGTACTGGAAGTGTTCGTGGTAGATCGTGTCGTACTGGTTCTCCTCGATCAGGGTCAGCAGGTGCTGCACTTCGATGGAGACCCAGCCGTCGTCGGCGACCAGGGCGCGCAGTCCCTGGGTGAACCCGACGACGTCGGGGATGTGCGCGTACACGTTGTTGGCCACGACCAGATTCGCCGGGCCGTGCTCGGCGCGGACGGCCGAGCCGGTGTCCGGGCTCAGGAACTCCGTGCGCGTGGGCACGCCCGCGTCCCGCGCCGCCGCGCCGACGTTCACCGACGGCTCGATGCCCAGGCAGCGGATCCCCCGGTCCACCACGTGCTTCAGCAGGTACCCGTCGTTGCTCGCGACCTCCACCACGAAAGCGTCGGGTCCGAGTCCCACCCGCTGTACGGCGTCGTCGACGAACGTACGCGCGTGCTCCACCCAGGAGGTCGAGTAGGAGGAGAAATACGCGTACTCCGTGAACGTCTCCTCCGGCTTGATCAGCGGCGGGATCTGCGCAAGCCAGCAGTCGGTGCAGACCCGCAGGTGCAGCGGATAGGCCGGCTCCGCCGTGTCCAGTTGGTCCGCGGCGAGAAAGCTCTCACATGGTGGCGTCGCACCGAGATCGACGACGCTCGCCAGTGTCGCCGAGCCGCAGAGTCGGCATCGTGTCATTTACTTGCCCCCCATTGTTTCCGTCCGACCCGCGATCGCGGTGCGGTACTCATCCACCAGGCGCTCCAGCCCGACGGCCGGGCTGAAGCCCTGTTCGTAGCGGCGCCGGGCCGCCTGGCCCAGCTCCCGGTTGCGGGCCGGTTCGGCCGCGATCCGGCGTATGCAGGACGCGAGCGAGGCGGGTTCGCCCGGCCGGTGCAGCAGCCCGGTCACCCCGTCGTCGACGAGTTCGACGAAGGCGCCGTGACCGGCGGCGACGACCGGGACCCCGGCCGCCATCGCCTCCACGACCACCAGGCCGAACGCCTCCAGCCACGTCGAGGGAGCCACCACGGCGACCGACCGGGCGATGGCCTGCTGGCACTCCGCCGTGTCGTACAGGCCGACGTACCGCACGTCGTCCCGGCCCGCGGCCCAGGCGGTCACCTCACCCTCCAGCGGGCCGGTACCGGCGATCACGAGCGGCACGCCCACGCCGCCGGCCGCGGCGAGCTCGTCCCACGCGGCCATGAGCTGCCGTACGCCCTTGGCCTCGGCGAGCCGGCCGAGGTAGAGCACGTGCTCGCCGGGACCCGTTCGGCGGGCTTCCGGGTCGGGCACGAAGTTGTGCTTGACCGCGAGTCGCTCGGGCGGCATGCCGGCGCCCACCAGGACCTCGCGCTGCGCGGCGGAGATGCAGAGGAACCGCGCCACGCCGGACCACCACCGCCGCCGGTTGGCCGAGAGGCTGACCGCGAGCGGCACCGTCGCCAGCCGGGAGCCGCGGTAGCAGCCGTGCCGGACCGCGGGCAGCGGAGTGGACCCGACGCACTCGGTGCACGGCCGGCCGTCCCGTTGCAGCGTGCCGGGCGGGCAGATCTGGGTGTAGTTGTGCAGCGTGGCGACGGCGGGCACACCGGCGTCGGCGCAGGCGGCCAGGACCGCGGGCGACAGGAGCGGAAAGACGTTGTGGACGTGGACGATGTCAGGGCGCTCGGTGCGCAGCCGGGTGGCGAGTTCCGCGCGTACGGCCGGGTTCCACGGCACGAGCAGCGGCAAGGCGGCCTTGCTCACCAGGGACCGGGCGGCGATGTCGTCACTGCGCCGCTCGAACAACTCGACCCGATGACCGGCCGCGCGCAGCAGCGCCACCTCCTGGTCGACGACCTTGTTCTCCCCGCTCGGCTGCGCCGAGGCGTAGCGGTTGTGCACCACGAGGACGTGCATGCTCAGATCACCTCCGCTCTCTGGGCCCGTCGCGGCATGCGTCGCCGAAGGCCTTCTGGCGTGGAAAGGGGGCCGGCCGCGGCAGGTGCCGCCAGCAGCGAGGCGGCGACGGCCAGATGCAACAGGTACGGCGAGGCGTCGCCAAGGCCTGCCTCGGTGTACGACGCGATCGCGCAGTAGCTGATCAGGAAGATCGCGCAGGCCCTCGACAGCGACGGTGGCCGCAGCAGCGCGACACCGCCCAGCACGATGATGACCGCCGCCACCAGGGCGACACCGGCCAGCCCCTGTTCCTGGTAAACGGCCAGCCAGCTGTTGTCGATCGGCAGCCCGCCGTACGACTTGTCGCCCAGCCCCACCCCGAACAGCTGCTCCACGGTCGACCGCGGCGCCGCCAGCAGGGCGTCCCAGACCTTGGCCCGGCCGGTGAGGTTGGAGAAGTTCTCCTGGCTCTGGCCGCGCAGGAACCACGCCTGGAGCGCGGAGCTGAACGCCACCGCGGCCGCCACGGCGCACAGCACCGCCCAGCTGAAGAACCGGCGCGCCGCGGCGCTGGTCAGGAGGAGCGAGCCGATCGCCAACGCCAGCCCGATGAGCAGGCCGACCGTGGCCGTCCGGGTATGGGTCAGCGCGAGCAGGACGAGTGACGGCACGATGACCACCGCAGCGCCGGCCTTGTCGGTCCGGCGGCCCAGCAGGAGGAGCACCGTAAGCCCGATGATCACCGCGGCGTACTGGCCGATCTGCGGCGGCGTGAGCGGCCACAGCGCGCCGACGAGGCGTCCGCCGTAGAGCTCGGGCAGGGCCGTGCCCGGTGAGACGACCAGCCCCGCGGCCACCGACCCGAGCACCGCGAAGTACATCCGGATGTGGTGCCGGACGAACGTCGGGCCGCCGTCCCACCAGCGGCTGAGCAGCCACAGTGTGCCGACGAAGAGAGCCAGCCGGGCGCACCGGAACAGCGCGCCGAAGCCGGACTCCAGGTGCGCACTGGAGAGCACGCTCGTCACCAGCAGCAGGGTGAGCAGGCTCAAGTAGGAGCTCGCTCGGATGCGCAGCCGGGGATTGAGCGCGAGCGCCAGCGAGAACGCGACGGCCAGCGCGCCCATGGTGACCAGCTGGATGAGGGAGCGGGGAATCGGGATGATGGTCTCGGCCCCGGCGGAGCCGAGTGTGTTGAGGACCAGCAGCCCCCAGATGATCCCGACGGTCTTCGGTGTGCCCACGGAGTCCCGGTCCATCTCAATCACCGGCCCGTGGGGCGAAGGTGCTGCCCGCGTCCTGCTGATACGGCGTGCTCTGCCACTGCCCGGAATCGAGTATGCGGCTCGGGTCGTGGGCGACGAACTGCCACTGTCCGAGGTAGGCGTTGTCGTGCCAGCGGTTGCGCTGCTCGCCGGTGATCGCCTCGGCCACCCGCTCGCCCTGGTACGGCGACCAGTCCGGGTAGGTGCCGTAGTTGGCCAGCACCGCCATGCGGTCGCACTTCACCGTGCACTTGACGACGGACTTGTCGAGCACGAAGCGGTTGTGGTGGATGTCCACCCGCTGGGTCTTCCACCGGCAGTCGGCGTAGAGCGGTGCGGTGTCGATCGCGGGCTTCGCGCAGCGGCCGGTGTCCCGCACCAGCAGTGTGCAGTCTCCGGACGAGGTGTTGGCCGGGCTGTTGCAGAACCGGTCGGCGTTCTCCCACAGGGTTATTCCGGACCAGTTGTTCTCCAGTACGTTCCGGTAGATCTCGATCCTGTCGGTGCGGGCCCGGACCCGTGGTTCGCCGCCGGACTCGGAGAGGTAGACGGTGGCGAACGGGAAGGTGTCGCCACGGTCGGCCGCCCTGCGGCCCTCGACCCAGTTGTTCCGCCGGATCGTGTTGTGCCGGATGACCGCGTTGTAGCTGGTCTCGTAGATCAGCGCGGCACCGTCGTTGGCCTCCAGCACGTTGTTCTCGATGCGGAAGTCGTTGTTGTTGGTGTCCGCCCACAAGCCGGTGCCGCGGTTGTCGTGCACCCAGTTGCCGCGCACATCAGCGCCGTTGACGGCCCAGAACTTGATGCCTCCGGTACAGCCGCAGCCCTTCCGCCGCCGCTCCCAGTCGCCGGTGTTGTTGCCCACGACCTCGTTGCCCTCGACCACCAGGCCGCTGAGACGACCACCGGACTTGTACGCGTTCATGCCGTACTGGCCGTTGTCGCGCAGGCAGCTGGCGCGGACCCGCTGGCGGTCACCGGCCATCAGCCCGGCACCGGAGTTGTGCTGGATCGTGGCGTGCTCGATCGTCCAGCCGTCGGCCGAGTCGTGGTTGACCACGCCCTCGTTCTGCGGCGCGACGAAGCCCTGCACGGTCAGGTAGCGGAGGGTGACGTCGCGGGCGGTGCCCCCGAACGCGTACTGGTTCGTCTTCCGGCCGTCGAGCACCGCGCCCGGCGCACCGAGGTAGCGGTCCCCCTCCTTGGGGATGACCTGGGCGTAGCGGTCCGGGTCGAGCCGGTGCTTGCCGGGTCGAAGCCAGAACGTGGTGCCGGGCGGACTGCTCTTGGCCTTCGCCGCCAGGTCACCGACCACTGCCGGGTCGATCGTCACCGCGCCCGCCGGTGCCTTCGCCGGCCCGGCCGCGGGCTTGGCGCACACCCGTGCCACGGGCGTGGCCGAGGCCCCGGACAGGGACGGCGCTCCCACCGCCTTCGCCGGCGCTTCCGGCGTACTCGTACAGCCGGCCGTCGCCAGCAGGGCCAGCGTCAACGGCGCCGCCGCCCACGCCCAGTGCCGTCTGTTGCTCCTCACGCGCGCCCCTAGCCGTGAAACCTGAGCACGGTGGTGAACTCCCCCGACGGCACAGCGCTGCCGGTGAAGCCGGTGCCGATCAGGGTGGTGGTGGGTTCCTTGCGCCCGAATCCGGCGGAGTACCAGCCCAGCATGGGGTATCCCCTGCTCGGAGAGCTTGGGGAGGGCGCGGTCTCGCCGCGGTGCGCCCGCCAGTTCAGCTCGCCGGGCAGTTCCAGCTCCGCGGAGCGGTCCTCGCCGTCCAGGGTCCAGGTGAGCACTGCTCGGTCGCCCGTCAGGTGCGCGGTGATCGCGGGGCCGAGGTGGAACGCCAGACGTACGTCGCGGCCCGGGCCGCGCACCTCGTCGACGATACTCAACTCCCGCGTCGATGCGGCGAGTTCGACCAGGCGTCGGTGCACGGCGCCCTGGTAGCCGTCGTGCTCGGCGGACCAACGGGCCGCGCCCGCCTCCAGGACGCGAGTGCGCGCATGCCGGGTCCACAGGAACGGACCGCCGGACACGGACTGATCGGCGCCGTCCAGCTCTAGCGTGTTGTGGCCGAGGGTCGACCGGAAGTACTGCCGCCACTCGGGTTGCCCGTGGTAGCAGTACGTCCCGGGGTCGGCGAGCACATCGACCCCGTCGTGCCGGACCTCCACGGACAGCGCGTCGGCGTGGGCATGTGCGGCGATGGACAGGAAGCCGTGCGGACCGCCGTCGCAGCGGCACCAGATCTCGCCCGTCTCCCCCGGGCCGCGCAGGACGGTGAGCCCCGCGTCGGCGAAGTGTGCCGGCCGGCTCGCCGGGCGGGTCACGGACGACGCAGTGGGCTTGATGAGCGCGGCCAGCAGCGGCGTACGCACATCAGTGCCGGTCACCGCCGGCCACCAGGCGAGACGGCCGAACACGGCGTCCCCGGTGGCCAGCAGCGAGGCCCAGCGGTCGGTGCCCGCGCCGTCCATGACCAGACCGTGCCCGTCGTCCGCGTCCCCCTGGCGCGGCGGCCGCAGCCGGCTGTCCACGACGGCGGCGAGCGCGTCGGTCATCCGCAGCAGCACCAGTCGGACCGTCGCGGGGACCGGCACGCCGGCGGCATCCGCCTCGGCCACCGCGGCCAGACCGAGTTCCAGCACGAGGCCGTGGTACTCGGTGGCCAGCTCGCGGTTGAGGCCGGAGAGGAAGGTGTTGCCGCGCAGGTGCCGCTCCAGGGACCGCAACGCGCCGCCCCGCCAACGCGCCGAGGCGGGGAACCAATCGAACGCGCAGGCCGCGGCGAACTGCCCGGCGGCCTCGGCGATGACGTGATTGTTCGCCGAGGACCCCCGGCTGGGGAAGGCGGCCAGCCAGCGCTGGTGGTGCCAGATCTGGTTCAGCGCCACCGGGTTCTCCTCGAACAGCCCGGCCGCGCCCGGCCAGCCGTCGAGCAGCCGGCGGATCCACACCCAGGACAGCAGCCGGATGCCCAGCTCGATGCCGCTGATCCAGTGCACGCCGCGCAGCGGCGGGTTGGCCGCCCACCACGACCGCAGGTGCCCGGCCACGCGCTCGGCGTACCGCTCGTCCCCGGTGAGCGCGTAGGCGGCGGCGAGCACGGTGAGGTACTGGTGCCGGGACGGCTCCCAGATCTGCTTGATGTCCCCGACCGCGTCCTCGCTCCGGTACGGCACGTCGAAGGCGTAGCCCCACGGAGCCCGGCGGCCGGTCTTCGGGTCGCGCCACCAGTCCGGGTCGACCAGGTCGTCGCGGACCACACCGAAGAATTCGGCGTGCCCGGCCAGCAGCCGGTCCGCCTCGGCGAGGAGACGCTTCGCGGCGTCCGGTGGCACCGCGGCCATCGTCCCGGCGGGCAGGACCGCGGTGAACCGGGCGCCGGTCACGCTCGGGCAGTCCGGCAGCGACGACCTCCACCGCCGTCTGCGCACCGCGTCGACCGCCCGGCCGCCGATCTCCCGCGGTTCCATCCGGGAAAGGCGGCGTAAGTACCAGCCCGCACTCATGGTCATCGCGTCCGCTCCAACGTCACCGGCGCACCGGCGGCCAGACCGGTCTCCACGGCGAGGGTGGCCGCGGTGGTGGCGACCAGCGACTCCAGCGGCACCGGCATCGGCCCACCGGTCCGCACGGCCTTGATGAACGCGGCCAGCTCGGCGTTCTGGCCCTTGTCCCGGGCCTTGGGCAGCCTGGAGCTGACCCACCGCTTGCGCCCGTACACCGAGGCGCGGACGAAGTCGTCGAGCCGCAGCACCTTGCCGTCCGCGACCAGGTCCAGCGTCTCCTTGGGGAAGGCGGGCGCGCCGGTGGTGACGTAGCTGATGGTGGCGGTGGACCCGTCCGGGTAGCGCAGTACGACCTGGAGGTCCTCGTTGCCCGACGGAGCGACCGCGTACACGGATACCGGATCGGCGTCGAGCAGCCAGCTCGCCGTGTCGATGAAGTGCCCGCCCTCCCCGGCGAACCGCGAGCCCTCGGTGCCCTGCTGGAGGTACCAGCTGCCGTGCTGCAGCCGGCCCGCGTTGACCAGGTAGCGCAGGCTCGCCGGACCGGTCCGGGCACCGAAGCGCTCCTTGGCCTCCTGCAGCAGCGGTGCGAACCGGCGGTTGAAGCCCACCTGCAGCCGGTCGTTGCCGGACTCCTCCACCGCCGCGAGGACGCCGGACAGTTCGTCCTCGGTCAGGGCCAGCGGCTTCTCCACGAACACCGCCTTGCCGGCCAGCAACGCTTTACGGGTCAGTTCGGCGTGCGAGCTGTGCCGGGTGACGACGAACACCGCGTCGATGGTCTTGTCGCCGAGCACGGCGTCGAGGTCGGTGGTCGCCTGGGCGAAGCCGAACTTCCGCTGCGCGTTGGCCGCGGAGAGCGCCGTCGTGGTGGCGACGGTCCACAGCGCGACGCCGTCGCGCTGCGCGAGGTGCGGCAGCAGCATCGACGTCGCGTAGTTGCCCGCGCCGACGAACGCCAGCCGCAGCGGTGCGTCGGCGGCGCGGGCCGGACGCCGACGCATGCTCCGAGTGGAGACAGCCACCGCGGGCACGGCCACCGTCGGAGCGCCCGCCGCCTCCGTTTCCCTCTCCTGTCCGGGGTACTGGAACAGGACGGCCACGGCCTTCAACTCGCCGTCCTTCAGGCGCCGGTACGTCTCGACGGCGTCGTCGAAGTCGGCGATGTGGGAGATCAGGGGCTCGACGTCGACGCGGCCGCGGGCGACGAGATCGAGGAAGCACGCCAGGTTGCGCCGCTCGGTCCAGCGCACGTAGCCGATCGGGTAGTCCCGCCCTTCGAGCTCGTACTCCGGGTCGTAGCGGCCGGGGCCGTACGAGCGGGAGAACCGCACGTCCAGCTCCTTCTCGTAGTACGCGTTCCACGGCAGGTCCAGCCGGCACTTGCCGATGTCGACGACCCGGCCGCGGTCCCGGCAGAGCCGCGCTGCCAGCTCGACGGGCTGGTTGCTGCCGCCGCCGGCGGCCAGATACACCTGGTCCACACCGTGCCCGCCGGTGAGCTCGGCAACGGCGGTCTCCACCGTCGCGGACGCGGGATCACCGCAGGCCGCGGCGCCCAGCCGCTCGGCGAGCTCGCAGCGCACCGGGTCGGGGTCGGCCCCGACCACACGGACTCCCGAGGCGGCGAGGAGCTGCACCACCAGCTGGCCGATCAGCCCGAGGCCGATGACCAGGGCCACTTCGCCGAGCTGTGGCTCGCCCTGGCGGACGCCCTGCAGTGCGATCGACCCGACGGTGCCGAAGGCCGCGTGCCGTGGCGCGAGGCCGTCCGGCACCGGGGTGTAGAGGTTCTTCGGCACCCAGTTCAGCTCGGCGTGCAACGCGTGCTCGTTGCCGGCGCAGGCCACGAGATCGCCGACCTTCACGTCGTCGATCCCGGCGCCGACCTGCTCGACCACGCCGCACAGCGAGTAGCCCAGCGGCGTGTAGGAGTCCAGCTTGCCCATCACCTTGCGGTAGGTGGCGGGCACCCCGTTGGTGGCCACGCTCTGCATGACCTTGGCCACCTGGTCGGGGCGGGAGCGGGCCTTGCCCAGCATCGACATGCCGGCCTCGGACACCTTCATCAGCTCGGTCCCGGTGGATATCAGCGAGAAGGCGCTGCGGACCAGCACACCGCCCGCCTTGCACCCCGGCACCGGCACGTCGAGCACCGTCAGCTCGCCGCTCTTGTAGTTCTGCACAACCTGCTTCACCCGAACTCCTCTGAATTGCCTAAGCCGTTGACCGAGTGCTCTGGCCGGACCCAGAGGTCGCGTCGCGATACCAGTACTCGAGGGTCAGTACGTGCCACAGATGCTTGGAGAAGTCCCGCTGCCCGGCGGCGTCCTCGGCGGCCATGCGCGCCAGTGCGCCACGGCGCAGGAACCCGGACCGTACGAGCTCTCCGTCATTGACCACCTCGCGCACCAGCGGTGCCAGGTCCCGGCTCATCCAGGCCCGCAGCGGGGCGCTGAACAGGCCCTTGGGCCGGTACACGATCTCCCGGGGCAGGATCGAGGTGGCCGCCTCCTTGAGGACGGCCTTGCCCTGCCGTCCGACGATCTTGCGGTCCCCCGGCACGGCGAACGCCGCCCTGACCACCTCGACGTCCACGTACGGCACCCGCACCTCGGTCGAAGCTGCCATGCTCGACCGGTCCGTGTACGTGAGGTTCAGCCCCGGCAGGAACATCCGGGCGTCGCCCAGGCACATCCGGTTGACGAAGTCGTCGAGGCCGTTGTCCCGGTAGACGTCCGCATGCTCGGTCAGCACGTCGTCGACCGTCCCGGCCAGGTCCGGATCGACCAGCGCGAGCAGCTCGTCCTGGTCGTACATGGTGTAGCTGCGCCGGAACGCGGTCTCCTCCGGCAGGTCGGCGAAGGAGAGGAACCGCTTCGCGAAGCGCACCGACCGGTACCCGCGGCGGGCCGAGGCGACCGGCAGCCGGTCCACGACCCCGGACACACCGCGCCGCAGTGGGCGCGGGACACGCTGGTAACGCAGCGCGAGCAGGTTGGCCACGTGCTTGCGGTACCCGGCGAACAGCTCGTCGGCGCCCATCCCCGAGAGCATCACCTTGACCCCGGCCTCGCGCGCTGCCGAACAGATCAGGAAGGTATTGATCGCGGCGGGGTCGCCGATCGGCTCGTCCAGGTGGTACGTCATCCGCGGCAGCAGGTCGAGCACGTTCGGGGCGATCTCGATCTCGTGCAGGTCGACGCCGAACCGCTCGGCCACCTGCCGGGCATAGCGCAGGTCGTCGGGCATCGCCTCGAACTTGGCGTCCTCGGCGCGGAATCCGATCGTGTAGGCGGAGATGCCGGGCTGGTGGCGGGCCGCCAGCGCGGTCAGCCAGCTGGAGTCGAGGCCGCCGGAGAGGAAGGTCGCCACGGGTACGTCGGAGAGCAGGTGGCGCCGCGTCGACTCCTCGACGATGGCGGCCAGGTCCGGCTGCTCGCCGCTGCGGGCCCGCTCCTGCCCCTCGGCGGCGACGTCCTTCAGGTTCCAGTACCGGCCGCGCTCCACCCGGCCGTCGGGCCGGAATTTCATCCAGCTTCCCGGCGGCAGCTTCTCCGCCTCGCGGAACGCGCAGCGCGAGTCCGGCACCCAGTAGTAGAGGAGCGAGGCCACCAGCGCCGCGTGGTCCACCTCCAGCGACTCACCGGTGGCGGTGGCCAGCGCCTTGAGCTCGGAGGCGAACACCAGCCCCTCACCACGCCGCAGCAGGAACAGCGGCTTGATGCCCAACTGGTCGCGCACAAGCACCAGTTCACCGGTTCGCTCGTCGAAGATGCCGAACGCGAACATGCCGCGCAGCCGGGGCAGGCAGTCCGTGCCCCAGCGCCGCCAGGCCTCCAGCAGCACCTCGGTGTCGGAGGTGCCGCGGAAGCGCACCCCGGCGGCCGCCAGTTCGGCACGCAGCTCGGGCGCGTTGTACAGCTCGCCGTTGTACGTCAGGGCGAGGCCGCCCGAGACCATCGGCTGGGCGCCGGTCCCGGACAGGTCGAGGATGGCGAGCCGGCGGTGCCCGAGGTCCACTTCGCCGTCACCGGCGGAGTGGCTGTACCGGCCTGCGCCGTCCGGGCCGCGGTGGGCGAGGGTGTCGGTGAGCCGATCGGTCACGATCTTGCCGTCCGGCCATCGGTAAGTACCTGCGATGCCACACATGGGCTACCGCGCCTCCTGATCGTTGTCCGGGACTCGTGCGGCCGGCATCGGCAGCCGTTCCGACCGGTGCCGCCCCCCACCGCTCCACCGGGCCGACCGCTCGCCGTGGCCCCGCAGCGCGATGTGCAGCCCGTCCCACAGCGTGCCGTCGGTCCGGTCACGCGGATCGGGGTCGATCAGCACCACACCGATCACCGCAATGCGCTGGTCCGCGAGCTGCCGCGCCACGGTGTGCAGCCATGCGGCACAGCCGTGCCCGGCCCGCACGACCAGTACGGTCCGGCCGCCGAGGTACGGGAGGTCCGTCCACGCCGTACCGGGCGCCACGGAGCCGACGCCGACCACCGGCCCCTCAGCGCCCAGTGCCCCGGTGAGGTCCGCGGCGAGCACGCTCGTGCTGCGCGCGCTGCCCAGTTCCAGCAGCGACACCGGTTCGGCGGAGCCGCGCACGGTGCGGGCCAGGGTCGTGGTGAGGCGCTCGCGGGCCGCGCGGGTCCGTCGGCGCTGCCACCGCCTGCCCGGCCGGCGGGGCAGCTCCGCGATGACCGAGGCACCCAGGTTCGCCGCGATGTCCCGGCGCAGCACGGGGCGGTCCGCCACCACCGCGCCGACCGCGGCCAGCGCGAGTCCGAGGACGAGGCCGAGGACGAGCCCGATCGCGCCGTCGGTGGCAGCGGCCTTGGGCAGGGAGTGCCGCACCGCGCGCGGGGCGTCCACGATCTGCGTGCCGGCGACGACCCGGGGCGTGCCGATGCGCGCCTCCTCGGCGCGCTGGCCGTAATCGGCGATCCGCGATGTGAGCTCGGCCCGGCGGGCGAAGAGCGACTCGGTGCTCGCCGGTGCTTCCGGGTCGCCCTCCGGCGACCGGCCGCCGATCGCCTTGTTGACCTCGGCGAGCTCGTCCCGCATGCGGTCGCGCTGGTCGTCCAGGGCCTTGGCCTCGGCGTTCGCGGACTCCCGCATCCGCTTCACATGGTCAGCGATGAACGCATCGGCCAGCGCCTCGGCCCGGGCCACCGCTTCCGCGTCACTGTCACCCGTCACATCGATCTGCAGCAGATTGTTGGTCACGCCGGTACCCCGGTAGTCCTCCATGAAGTCCTCCGGCCTGTCCGAGGACTTGAGGGACCGCAGGGCCTTGCCGGCGATCCGCGAGGTCCCCAGCACCGCGACATCGGTACGGATCAGCGTGCCGGTGTCGTTCGGCTGGTCCTCCCGGTGCGCTACCAGCACCTTGGTCACCGCGCTCGGCGGCGGGGGCAGCAGGACCGCCACCGCCGCGCCGGCCAGCAGTCCCAGCAGCGCCAGGGACCACCAGAAGCGGCGGCGTCTGCGCACCGCCGCCACGAGCCCCTGCAGGTCGATCAGTGGAGCGGCGGCCGGCGACTCCTCATTCGTACTCGTCGTCACACCGAACCTCCCGCCGCGTGACCGCGCACCGCGAGCGCCGGAGCGGCGTTGTCCGGCAGATCGCCGGCAGACCGCGTCGGACGGGCCCGGACCGGGTCTGCGACGACGATGCCGACGACCTCGTGCCTGGCGTCCGCGCACGCCTCGGCGAGGCCGGCGAGCTCCTCCGCGGTCCAGCTGCCCGCACTGAGGACGACCAGGGCACCGGACTCGGTGTCGCGGTCCGGCACGATCGGCCGGTCCACCGCCACCTCCACCACCCGCAGCATGGGATATCCGCTGCTCGAAGAGGCGAGGTAGCCCGTGCTCGAAGAGGTGGGGAAAGGGGCCCCCTCGGCCTCGGCGGCGAGCTGTCCGGCGGCCCGGAGGGCGATCTCGTCGCCGTCCGGTACGACCACGAGAAGCCGCCGGGGCGCCGGCAGCTCGTCCAGGAGGCGGGCGCACACCCGCCGGTAGCGGATCCGCCTGCCGGCCTCGTCACCGGAGCGCTGCGGGGCCGACACGTCCCACCGGGCGTCGATGCCGAGGAGGCGGCGAACCCGGGCCCACGGGACACGGCCTTCCGACCGGTGCGCACGCCGTTCCGCGCGTACGTCGCCGAGCTCATCGACAGGTACGTCAACGGTGCCGAGGAGCGCCGAGCCCAGCGCAGTGGTGATCTCCGCTTCGGTACGCAGCCGGCGGTTCATCCGTACGGCGACGAGGTGGCCGATGACCGCGAGCAGGAAGAACAGCAGCGCCCCGGTGACGATGAGGTGCGTCCTCGTGGGCGGCGCCGCACCGGTCGGCCGGGCCGCCTGGCCCATGACGACCATGCCGGCCTTGTCGTTCGCCGGGTCGGCCTCGTCGAGCTTCGTCATGGCCTCCTCCAGGGAGGTACGCAGCTTTTCGAGCGAGGTACGGGCCTGCACGCTCTCCACGGTCCGCCCCGGGTCGGCCGCATCGGCCAGGTCGGTGATGCGGCGGTTGGTCTCGACCACCTTCTGCCGCAGCGCCTCGGTCCCCGTAGCCGCGTCGGGGTCGGTGCTGCCGCCGGCGATCCGCGTGGCGAATCCGACGAACTGCCGGGCGAGCTCGTCGGCGAGCTGCTGGGCGCGTGCCGGGGTGTCGGCCGTACCCGAGATCGTGATGATGTTCCCGTCGGCGGCCTTGGCGGTCACCCGCTCGCGCAGCTCGTCGCGGCTGATGTCCCGCCAGCCGAGCTTGGCGGCCGCGAGGTCGACCACCGACGAGCTGGTCGCGATGTCCACCTGGGTCAGCAGCTCGCGCTCTTCCCACTGCCCGGGCAGCAGTACCGGTGCCGACGCCGTGTAGCGCGGCGGAAACACCACCGAGGTGCCGAAGCCGGCGAGCGCGCCCACCACGGTGAGGACGGCGAGCAGCCGCCAGCGCCGGCGGAGTATGCGCCCGATCGTGACCAGGCGGATCGTGTCATCGTTCAACGCCGTGCTCTCCGCCCCGTCCGGACCGGGTCGCAGCCGACGCCGAAGCGTGGTCGCGGCACGCAGCGGCGTACGCGGCGAGCAGCGATGCCTGCGAGTTCCGCCAGGAGAGCGGCCCGCTGATCCGCTCCTGGCCGATCTCGCCCATCCGGGCCCGCTGCTGCGGATCGTCCAGCAGCAGCGCGATGAGCTTCGCGAACGCGGCCTCGTCGTTGGCGGGCGCGTACACGGCGGCGTCACCGGCGGAGACGCGCGCCTCCCGCAGGTCGAACGAGACGATCGGCCGGCCCATCGCCATGTACTCCAGGACCTTGTTCATGGTCGACACGTCGTTCAGCGGATTGCGCGGGTCGGGAGAGAGGCACACGTCCGCGGTGGACAGGTAGCGCACCAGGTCGGCGTCCGGAATGCGCCCGGTGAACTGCACCTGCTCGGAGAGCCCGAGCTGCCGGGAGAGCTCCACCATCGCATCGAAGGCGTCACCGGCACCGACGAACACCGCATGCCAGTCCGTCCGCCCCAGCTCGTCGCGGAGCTTCGCCAGGGCCCGCAAGGCGTAGTCGACACCGTCCTGCGGCCCCATCACGCCGAGGTAGCACAGCAGATGAGACCTACCGCGCTTCAACTCCGGCTCGGGCGGCACCGGTTGGAACCTGTCGACGGCGGGCGCACTGCGCACCACGAAGACGTCCTCCGGCCGCTTGCCGCCGCGGCGCAGCGCGACGTCCCGGTAGCTCTCGTTCGTGGCGAGCACGATGTCCGCGGCCCGGTAGGTCCGCCGTTCCAGCGCGCACACGGCGCGGTAGAGCAGGTCCTTGCCCCGGCCGAACCGGGAGAGGTACAGCTCGGGCACCAGGTCGTGCTGGTCGAAGACGAACCGCGCGCCGCGCCGCTTCAGCCACAGCGCAGGCAGGAACAGCAGGTCGGGCGGGTTGCAGGCGTGGACCACATCGACCGGGCCGACCTTGCGGGCCAGCCGGAGCGTGTGCCACAACGCCGATCCGTACTCCCGCAGATATCCGGCCGGCCCTCCGGTGGCGGCACGCAACGGGTAGCGGTGGATCCGCACCCCGTCGATCACTGCCTCCGCCTCCGTGTCCCGCTTGCTGCCTTTCGGGCAGATGACGTGCACGTCCCAGCCCACGTCGCGCAGGGTCAGGCACTCCTGCCACACCCGCCGGTCGAACGGCACCGACAGGTTCTCCACCAGGATCAGCGCGCGCCGGCCCTGTCGCTCGTCACTGACATCACCAAGCAAGGCCCACGTACCCCGGTTCGGTCCGGCGCGCCTCGGCGTCGGGAAGGCGGATGAGGTCGATCAGCACCGAACCGTCGTCGCTGTGGGGCAGCGCCGACAGCACGGCCGGATCCTTGGTCCCGACCAGGCACACCTCGGCGTGGTCGACGACCTCCTCGACGGAGTCCGCGAGCAGCTGCGCGAGGTGCGGCAGCCGCGTCTCGATGTACTCGCGGTTCGCGCCGATCAGCCGTGAGAGGCTCACATTGGCGTCGTAGATCTTCAGGTCGTAGCCCTTGCCGAAGAGCCGCTCAGCCAGCTCGACGAGCGGGCTCTCGCGCAGGTCGTCGGTGCCGGGCTTGAAGGACAGCCCGAACAGACCGACCCGCCGCTTGCCGGTGCGCTCGACCAGCTCCACCGCGCGCTGGAGATGATCGGCGTTGGAGGGCAGCACATGGGCAAGGATGGGAACCGAGACATCGGCCCGCCGCGCCGCGTAAACGAGGCTGCGCAGGTCCTTGGGCAGGCAGGAGCCGCCGAAGGCGAAGCCGGGCCGCAGGTAGGCGGGGCTGATGTTCAGCTTGCGGTCGGCGAGGAACACGTCGATCACCTGGTGCGAGTCCACCCCGAGCGCCTGGCACACCGCGCCCAGCTCGTTCGCGAAGCCGATCTTGAGACCGTGGAACGCGTTGTCCGCGTACTTGATGGCCTCGGCCGTCGGGACCGGCACCCGGAACACCTCGCCGGGCAGCCCCTCGTACAGCGCCGCCACCGCGTCGCCGCTCGCCGGGTCGAGCTCGCCGATGACGGTCTTGGGCGGGGCGAAGAAGTCCCGCACGCTCGTGCCCTCGCGCAGGAACTCCGGGTTGACCGCGACCCCGAAGTCCGCCCCGGCCGTGCCGCCGACGTACTTCTCCAGGATCGGTACCAGCAGGTTCAGGCAGGTACCGGGAAGCATCGTGCTGCGGAACACAACGGTCTGCCGCCCGCCCCGCTCGGCCAGCGCGGCGCCGATCTGCTCGGTGACCCGCTCCAAATACGTGGTGCACAGGCTGCCGTTGGGCTCCGAAGGCGTGCCCACGCAGACCAGCGACACCTCACTGCCCATGATCGCCTCGCGGACGTCCGCGGTGGCGCGTAACGCTCCGGTCCGCACCACCTCGGCGATCAGCTCGCCGATCCGCTCCTCGACCACCGGCGCCTTGCCGTCGTTGACCAGGTCGACCTTCACCTGGTTCACGTCCACCCCGATGACCTCGTGGCCCATGCTGGCCAGGCACGCGGCCGACACACAGCCCACGTAACCGAGCCCGAAGACGCTTACTCTCATGCCTCGCCCCTCCCCCTACTCAGGCCCTTGCGGCCTGCGGTCCCCCAAGCCAGGCCCTGGTGGCCTGCATTCCACGCGCCGGCCGTACGACGTCGCCGTCCCCCGCACATGTCCGTAGGCGCCATCAGTAGGCCCCCTGTCCGTGGAGCACCGCACGCAGCGTCTTCCACAAGATCACCGTGTCCAGGGCGAGCGACCAGTCCTCCACGTACCGCAGGTCGAGGCGGACCGCCTCTTCCCACGGCAGGTCGCTGCGTCCGCTGATCTGCCACAGCCCCGTGAGTCCGGGCTTGACCAGCAGCCGCCGCCTGATGTCCGGGTCGTACGCGGCGCACTCCTCCGGTAGCGGGGGCCGCGGGCCGACGAGCGACATCGATCCGGTGAGCACGTTGAACAGCTGCGGCAGCTCATCGAGTGAATACCGGCGCAGCACCTTTCCCACCCGGGTCACCCGCGGATCCTGGCGGACCTTGAACAGCAGCCCTGCGCCCTCGTTGCGGTCGGCCAGTTCGGCACGTGCCCCGTGCGCCCCGGTGACCATGGTGCGGAACTTGAGAATGGTGAACTCGCGGCCGTCCTTGCCGACCCTGCGCTGGCGGTACACCGCCCCACCCCGGCTGTCCGCGAGCACGAGCACCGCAACGAGCACCATCAGCGGCGCGAAAAGCAGCAACAGGAGCGCCGCACCCATCCGGTCGACGACCTCTTTGACCGCCCGGCGCCCCCCGGTGAAGGTCGGCATGCTGACCCGCAGCAGCGGTATCCCGAGCACCGCGTCGACGTGCAGTCGCGGGCCCGCCACCTCCATCAGCACGGGCGCCACGACCATCTCGGCATCACTGCCTTCGAGGTTCCAGGCCAGCCGCTGCAGCCGGTCCGGCGACCAGTGCGGGTCCGGTGTGACCGCGACGACCCGGTAGCCGTCGTGGCGGACGTGCTTGGCGACGTCCGTCAGCCGGCCCACGACCGGCACTCCGTCCAGCTGGTCGCCGTCGAGCCCGCGACCGTCCGTCGTGCACACCGCCTCCACCCGCCAGCCGAGGTGCGGGAACTTGCGGGTCCGGCTGATCAGGTCGCGCACGGTGTCCGGGCTCCCGGCAGCAAGCACCGGTCTCAGGCACCGTCCACCGTTCCGCTGCTTGTGCAGCCGGAGGCGAAGCAGATACCGCTCGGTCATGGTGACGAGCGCGATCGCCGGGATCGCGACGAAGATCCAGAGCTTGATGTTGCGCGAGGTGAGGGCGATCCCGCCGAGCGCGAGGACGACGGTCGCCGTGAACAGTGAGCGTCCGAGCCGGCGGAACTCCTCGGCACCCTGGCCGAGCACGGCCGGCGCCCACGACCGGCTCACCGCAAGCGCGCCCAGCACGAGCAGCTCGGTGCCGAAGGCGAGAATCCCCCACTTCTCATGCCAGTTGGCCGCGTCCCGGACCCCGAAGAAGTTGCCGATCGCTGCCACGACCAGGCCGGTGGCCACGGTATCGCTGGTGATCACGGTACGCCGGTACCGCTGCTCCCAGTCGTTCACCGGTCCGCCGACCGCTCCGTCCGCCAGACGCCCGCGCGCCCACGGAAAAGGACCGACCAATCCCCCCTGCCGCACAGAAACCCCCCGGCTTCCAGTGGTACGTGATCGACTAACGCGTTCCTCACCTCGGGAGGCCCCCGCCCCAAGCCCCCCTCACAAGCCCCCGAGAATCGGCCGTCTTCACATCCGGCGCCGGGGACACAGTCGCCCGCCGCTCATAACGACCGTCCTGCAAGTCATCATTTGTCGCTTCGTGTCACAGCATCTGAAGCACGGTCAATCTAGAGCATCAGAACCCGCCTGAAGAGAGAGATGTGTGGAATTTGTGGTCAAGATTTGGAGACGGGGAAACTGGTCGGTGACGGACCGGTGACCACCCACGGGTACGTTGGTGATGAGGCCATGTCTGTGACCTGTGGTAACGAACGTGACGGGTGTGCCACGAAGATCCACCTGGCGACCCACAGGCGTTGCCGCCCGCTCAAGAGATCTCTCGCGAACCGTGGCATATGCGTGCCACGTCAACTTCCGGTCATAGTGGGTTGGTTGTGGCAGGTCGGGACGTGATGACGACGTTCGGCGCCACGTTCGAGGGGGAGCCTGTGGGGGGCTCAGAGAGGCCGGGCGCGGATGAGTCGTCGTTCCACCGGGCTGATCGGTACCTGGGCGGAGGTCCAGCGCCGCCAGCAGCGTCAAGCGGAGGCCCAGCACCACGCCTGGGAGCAGCATCAGCGGGAGCAGGAGCGCCAGCAGCGAGCGTCAGGTGACGGGGGTGTCGACGTGGACGCGCTGGACCCCGACCCCATGCGTGGCGGCAAGATCGTCGTGCAGGTGAAGCGGTACCGCGACACCGTGCCGCCGAGCGCCGTGCGTGATCTCTACGGCACGGTCCAGGACGCCGGCGCGAACAAGGGCGTACTGATCACCACGTCCGCTTTCGGGCCCGGCTCGCACGCCTTCGCCAACGGCAAACCCCTGACCCTCATCGCCGGCGCCGAACTGGTCGACCTCCTGAGCCGCCACGGCCTGAACGGGCGCCTCGGCCGCACCCCTGACCGGCGCGAAGCGGCCGCGAACCGCAACGCCGACCTGGACGTCGACCTGGTCGAGGAGTACGGAATCGAGGTGGCCCAGGCACCGACCGCGCCCGGGAACACGAGACTCGCGGACCGGTCCCACGCACGAGGGGCGGGGCGGCCCTTGCCCGGCAGCCGACAATGGGCTCTCCAAAGGTCTCCGGCGGTTCGGGGCCGGAGCAGAGTCAGGGCATGAGCGGCGGATCATGTCGGGGCCACGGGCCTGTGGCTGGTCCGACGACTGTGCCGTGGCCACCACCTCTCGCATCCGCTACGGATACGATCCGCCGGACAGAACCTCAGGAGGGGAAGCGTGGCAGAGACCAGTACCACCGGATCCGTCGCCAGTGAAGCGCAAGAGGCACCACCGAGTCGGCTGCGGCGCCTGATGCGCTACCTCCCCCTGATCGCACCCGTTCTGCTCTGGGCCGTGCCGTGCTGGGTTCTGCTGCACACCGGCCAGCACTGGCCGCTCCCCGTCACACTGATCGGCACCACGCTGTTCGCCCTCGGCCTGATCGGTATGCCGCTCGCGATGATGCGCGGCCACGGGCGGCGCCAGCAGGACCGGGCGGCGATCGTCGGTGACACGCTGCTGGGCAGCATGTGGGTCCTGTTCACCTGGTCCGTTCTACTCGGCGTCCTGCTGCGGCTCGCCCTGACCGTGGCCGGCGTCGGTGCCGGACAGGACCGGGCGCGCATCGTCACCTGGGCCGTCCTCGGCGTAACCGCCGTGCTGCTCGCCTGGGGGTACGCCGAGGCCCGGCGCGTGCCACGCGTGCGCCGACTCGACGTGCAACTCCCGCGCCTGGGAGCAGGGTTGGACGGAACCCGCGTCGTCCTGATCACCGACACCCACTACGGTCCGCTCGACCGCACCCGGTGGTCGGCACGGGTCTGCGAGACGGTGAACACCCTGGAAGCCGACCTGGTCTGCCACACCGGCGACATCGCGGACGGCACGGCCGAACGCCGTCGCGCCCAGGCCGCCCCACTGGGCACCGTGCAGGCGACTCGGGCCCGTGTCTACGTCACCGGCAATCACGAGTACTACAGCGAGGCCCAGGGCTGGGTCGACCTGATGGACGAGCTGGGCTGGGAGCCGCTGCGCAACCGCCATCTGCTGCTCGAACGCGGCGGTGACACCCTCGTCGTCGCCGGCGTCGATGACGTCACCGCCGAGTCCTCAGGACTGGCGGGCCACCGCGCCCACCTCGACGGAGCCCTCCACGGCGCCGACCCCGACCTCCCCGTACTCCTCCTCGCCCACCAGCCCAAGTTCATCGACCGCGCGGCAGCCCACGGCATCGACCTCCAGCTCTCCGGCCACACCCACGGCGGCCAGATCTGGCCCTTCCACTACTTGGTCCGCCTCGACCAGCCGGCCCTCGCCGGCCTCACGCACCACGGCACTCGCACCCTCCTCTACACCAGCCGCGGCACCGGCTTCTGGGGCCCACCCTTCCGCATCTTCGCCCCCAGCGAGATCACCCTGCTCGTACTCCGCTCCCCGCAGCAGTCGCCCTCGGCGTAGGACTGGGCGGACCGGCACGTCGGCTCGGAGAGGCCCACGGGCCGAGCGGTGCATTGCCGCAGAAGGCAATGGTGTCAGCGTGGGGGCCGTCGTGAAGGGTCAAGCCCCGGCTCGCTGCGCTGACCGAGGAAGCTCAGCCGTACCTGCCGACGAGGATTGTCGGCGTTCGTGTCCGCCAAGCTCCGTTGAGGCAGCCGCAGGCTGGCAAGCAAGGAAGTCCACGAGGTGTGGCGCCGGGAAGGGCTCGGCGCAATCGGCTTTCGTCAAAGCGCAGGTCACCCGTCTCTTGACCATCATCACCTCGGGAGACGCCACTGGCGCCCAGCCGGTGCGCCGGGCGCGAGCGGCTGCCGGTGCACCGCCGCTCCCCTCCGTCCCCGTGCTGTGTCACGCGTGCTGCGCGATCCGCCCGGTCCTCGGCGGTGGTCGCCGGCTCCCGCTCCAGGGGCTCCCACAGCCGCTCGACGACGGCCCCCGGGACCACGACCGGCAGCAGGCCGTTCTGGTACGCGTTGCCGGTGAAGATGTCGGCGAACCGCGGCGCGACGACCGCGGCCGGGATCTCCGGCACGGCGTACGACCGCGACCGGATTCGGGCCGCGGGCACGGTGCCGAGCAGGCGGCCCCCCGCAGCCGCAGCACCGGACGGCGCGGGGGCGCTAGGACAGCGGCCGCTGCCGTAGGGCGTTCCCGCTGGTGTGTCCTCCTCGGTGAACCGGCCTCGACGGACCGGCGGTGCGGGCGGAGGACCAGACCGACGGCCTCGCGGCCAAGGGTTCAGTGGCCTTGAGCCGCGCTCCAGGGTCCGCGAGTACGCGCCGGCTCGGCGTCGCCGCGCGACCGTCCGGGCGCACCGCGCCCGTCCGGACGTCGGTGTCCGGGCCAAGGTGTCAGCAGGCCGGGGCACGGTACGGACCGGCGTCGCCACCGGCCTCGTCGAGCGAGGTGACCCACGAGGCGACCTGGGCACGGGAGGCGAAGCCGAGCTTGCCCAGGATGCGCTCGACATGACCGCCCACCGTGCGCGGTGAGATCACCAGTGTCTCGGCAATCGCACGGTTGCTCATGCGCCGAGCCGCACGTACATCGATCGTCTGGAGCAACTCCCGTTTCACCATCGAGGTCCCCTTCCCCCAGCGCACGATCTGGACGCGCACCGACGACCGCACAGCCGTCACCGGCCGCCCCCACTCCCTCCGCACTCCACTGACGAAATCCCGAAGGCGGCTCGTACGGAATGGGCCCGGGCCGACCGCGCTCGGCCCGGGCCCGTTCCGTCTGCATCCTCGGACCAGGGCGTTTCGGGGCGCAGGTGCAGTCCGGTGAAGCCGTCCCGTGGAACGCCGCCCGCCATTGGGCTCGTGCGTGACTGAAGGCGACGCCCGCTGCGGCCCCACCCAGGCGGCGGAACCGTCCCTGCATTCACAACGGCGGGAGGATTCGCCGTTGCCTCGGGCACCAGCGCGACAGCGACATTGAGTATGGGTACTCATGCCCCTGGCCGAAAGGGCTCCGCATACTCGCGCCATGCGCATGGAATCACCGGGGTGCCCGGACTGCGGAACGCCACTGGGGCCGCCTCCGCCCGTTCGGTGTGCCCGTTGCCGACTGCCCCTGACCGGGCCGGATGCCTTCGCGTTGTGGCAGGTCACGGGTGAGTTGAGTGCGCTGGACGCACGCAGGCATTGGCTGGCGCGGCGGCACGGCGAGTTGCTGGCCGCGCTGCGGGCACGCCGGGACGCGCCCACGGAGCTGCCGGTGGCCACATCCGCGGGGATGCCGATGACCGTCCCCGTGGGCGAGGGCGGCGGCGGTGCGGCGGGCGCCTCGGGGCGGGAGATCTCCGCGCCGTCCGCCCGTACCGCGCTGTTGCTCGTCGGCGGAGTGCTGGTAATCGTGGCCGCGCTGGTGTTCACCGTGGTGAGCTGGGGACGGCTGGGCATCGGCGGGCGGGCCGCCGTACTGCTCGCGCTGACCGGCTGCGCACTCGCGCTGCCCCGTCCGCTGCGGCGGCGGCAGCTGACGGCCACCGCCGAGGCGTCGGCCGCGGTGGGGCTCGCCCTGGTACTCCTGGACGGCTACGCGGCCCGGCAGGCGGGACTCGGCGGTCTGGACCGCGTCGGCACGGAGGGGTACTGGGCAGCGCTCACCGCTCTGACGGCGGTGGGAGCGGCGGCCTACGGCTGGTGGCAACAGCTCCGGCTCCCACTGCCCGTGGGATTCCTGTTGGCACGGTTGCCCGGCCTCCTGGCCACCGCCGCCGTGGGCGGAACGGCCGAGGACTACGCGACCGCGATGATCGCCACGGCCGCGGTGGACTTCGCGGCCCTGTACGCGCTCACGGCACGTGCCACGGCCGGACACGTCGAGTTCCGCGATCGGCTGGGCAGCGAGCGGGCTGCCACCATCCTGGTCGCGGGGGCCCGGGCGGTCGGCGGCGGATGGGCGCTGCTGGGCGGGACGCTTGCGGTGGCGCACGCGGTGAGCGCCGCGTCGCCGGCCGAGGTGGTGCGGACATGGGTACCGCTGGGTCTGCTGACGCTGCTGGGTACGGCGCTGTGCTACGGCTTCCGCGCACTGCCGTTCGCACTGCGCTCCGGCGGCGAGGGTGTGGCCGTCGTGGCGTTGATCGTGGCCGTCGGCGCCGGCTTGCGGTGCATCACGCCTTCGGGGTGGGCCGTGACCGGGTACGCGGCACCGGCGGCACTCATCGCGGTGTGGGCTGCGGTGTCCTGGGTACGGAACGGCCAGTGGGCGAAGCCTGCGCGAGGTGAGGGGACGCCGGGCGCTCCCGGTCCGCTGCGGCCCGAAGGCCGGCCACCGGGGCCGTTTGCGCCGCCACCCGAAGCTGTGACCGAGGCTCGGGCTGCGGTGGGAAAGCTGGTCGCGGCCTCGGCCGTCCTGCTGCTGACCGGTGTTGTGGTGCTGCCGGACCTCGCGCGCGCCCTCATCCAACCCGTCGCGCACGGTATGGCGCTCTGGTTCGTCGGTCACCCGTCGCAGTGGAGCTGGCAGCTCGCGGCTCCGCCGCTCGTCGTGCTCTGGTTGTTCGTCTCCGTGCCGGCCGCCATGGCCGTACTTCGTGCCCGCGCCGTCGGCGACAGGCACACGGACCGGCCGGCGAGCGCACTGCACAATGCCCTGGCGCTGATTGCCGTCCCCGCGCTGCTCCTGCTGCCGGTGGCGCTGGGACTGCCGTACCGATGGGTGCTGGCGGCCGCCGCCGTGGCGTCCGTCGCCGTAGGGGTGGACGTCGTGCGCCGGCCCGGGGCCGCGCTCGTACCGCGGCTCCTGGTACTGGCCGCCACCGGCGCCCTCGCCCTGCTGTGGTCGTGGGCCGACCGGGCCGCCATGCTCGCAGTGTGGGGGACCTTCGCCGTGTCGGCCGTCGTACTCGCCCACGTCCTTTCGGCGCCGGCCGCTCCGGCCGCCCGGCCCGCCGAACGCGCGACGGCACGTCTCGCAGGCGGCTTCGCCGTCCTCGCTCTGGGGGTCGAGGCAGTCGCGTCCGGCACCACGGCCGGCCTGCCCTGGCACGTCACCGCGTTCGCGGTACTCGCGGTCGCCCTCGCTTCCGCCTGTGCCGCAGCCCTCTGGCACCGGACCCCCGGACGCCATCAGCTCTCCACGGCCGTCGAAGGTACGGGGTATGCCCTTGCGGCGACGGCCATCGTCTTGACGGCCCCTCACCCCGACGCGCTGAGTCTCGCCCTCGCCGTAACCGGGGTCGCGGGCCTGGCCACCGCACTGCGCCCGGACCGCCGCCGCGCCGCACTCGTCGGAACGGCCCTGCTCATCGCCTTCTCTTGGGTGCGCCTCGCACTGGCGGGCATCGCCTCCCCCGAGGCGTACACGCTGCCGGTCACGGCAGCCGCACTGGTCATCGGCTACTGCCGCCGCACGAGCACCCCGGGAACGGGCTCCTGGCCCGCCTACGGCGCCGGGCTGAGCGCGACCCTGCTTCCCGGCCTCGCCGCCACGTGGACCGACGAGAACTGGCTGCGCCCGCTGCTCCTGGGTGCGGCCGCCCTGCTCAGCACTGTTGTCGGGGTACGTACGCGCCTGCAGGCACCGCTGGTCGTCGGCGGCGGTGTACTCGTGCTGGTCGGGCTCCACGAACTCGCCCCGACCGTGGTCCAGGTGCTCGGCCTCCTCCCCCGCTGGGTGCCACTGGCCGCGGCCGGGCTGCTCCTGCTGCTGCTCGGGGCCACCTATGAAAAGCGGATCGACGAGGCCCGGCGCCTGCGGGACACGGTGGGCAACATGGGGTGAGCCTCCGACGACGGCACCGGTCCCCGGCCCCTCCCCCGCTGCCGTCGGCTGAAGGACTGAGCGGTGGCCGCGGTACGGGTCAGCTGCGTTGCCGGCTTCCACGCTCGCGCGAACGTCTGCCTCGCCCGAGCCCAACTACGAGCGCCGCCCGTGCCGGCGCCGGCTCGCCCGAGGGGCGCTGTAGTACCGGCCTTCAGTCGGCACCCTGGTCACGCGAGAAACGACGGTCGAACCTGCCGATTGGCCTCATCGCGAGTCCACTGCAGCCAGCCGGTGGAGATCTTTGGGCGGGACGAGAATGCGCTCGAACCGGTCCGCGAGTTTCTCCAGGACGCGGTGGAGCGCGGGAGGCCACCTTTTCCGCGCGGCGTCCGTCCGACCAAGAGGCCGTCTGCCGGTCCCGTGCACATCGGCTACCTCCCGGACCAGCCGTTTCTGGGGCTGTCCAAGCTCGCGCGCATCCGGTGAGCACTGCGCCTGCCGCCCGCAAGCCCAGAAGCGCCCCACCAAAACAGATCGCGGACCGGCCGCAGACCCAGCCGGAGCCCAAGGTCGTCGGAGTGGTCATTCAGGCCGAACCGGGTCGGGCCTCGCCCGAGGTGCGTGACCTGTAGCTCCTCGTCTTCTTCGTTGCCGGGAATCCACGTCTTGACACCGCCGACGCACAGCCCGCAGGATCACCCCATGAACCTGTCAGACAGCCAGACAGGTGACCGGGTGCCGCGGCGCGTCAGCGCGATGGAAGCGGTGCTCGCCCACCTCCGCGGCGCCATCGAACGCGGCGACTACGCCATCGGCGACAAGCTCCCCTCCGAAGCGGAGCTGTGCCGCACTCTGGAGGTCAGCCGGCCCGTACTGCGCGAGGCCCTCCGGGCCCTGCAGACCATGGGCCTGACGGTCTCCAGGACCGGCAGGGGCACCTTCGTGGTGGCGACCACCGTCGAGGACCCCACCTTCGGCGACTACGCGGCCAGCGACCTGCTGGAAGTACGCCGCCACATCGAGATTCCGGTCGCCGGGTACGCGGCACTGCGCCGCACCCCGGAAAACCTGGATCACCTGTCCCACCTCCTCGACCGGATGGAGCGGGAGACGGACACCACCGCGTGGGTCGCGATGGACAGCCTCTTCCACCTCGCCGTGGCCGAGGCGGCCCAGAACCCGGTCTTCCGCCGGGTCATCGAGGAGATCCGCGACGCGCTGGCGCGTCAGTCGGCGTTCCTCAACGAGCTGGGCGGTCGGCGCGAGCGGTCCAACCAGGAGCACCGGGCGATTGTCGAGGCGTTGATCGACGGTTCCGAGCGCGACGCGGTGGCGGCCATGTCCCACCATCTCGACCGCGTCGACACCACCCTCACCGACATCGTGCGCCCCACACGTACGGACATACCTACGGAAGGCAGACCCGAGGCGTGAGCGAACAGCATCTCAAAGACGAGACGCGCCCCTCGTCCGGCCACATCGACGCCGGAGACGCGGGTTACAGCAAGTCCCTGAAGTCCCGGCACGTCAACATGATCGCCATCGGCGGTGCCATCGGCACCGGCCTCTTCCTCGGCGCCGGCGGCCGGCTCGCCGACGCAGGACCGTCCCTCTTCATCGCGTACGCCGTCTGCGGCCTGTTCGCCTTCCTCGTCGTACGGGCCCTCGGCGAACTGGTCCTGTACCGCCCCTCCTCCGGCGCCTTCGTGTCCTACGCCCGGGAGTTCATGGGCGAGAAGGGCGCGTACACCGCGGGCTGGATGTACTTCCTCAACTGGGCGACCACCGGCATCGCCGACATCACCGCCGTGGCCACCTACACCCACTACTGGGGCATGTTCTCCGACATCCCGCAGTGGGTGATCGCCCTCATCGCCCTGGCCGTGGTCCTCACCGTGAACCTCATCTCGGTGCGGATCTTCGGCGAACTGGAGTTCTGGTTCGCCATCATCAAGGTCGGCGCACTGGTGATCTTCATGTGTATCGGCATCTACCTGCTGGTCACCCAGCAGCCGGTCGACGGCACCACACCCGGCCCGTCCCTGATCACCGACCACGGCGGCATCTTCCCCGGCGGCCTGCTGCCCATGCTGCTGATCATCCAGGGCGTCGTCTTCGCGTACGCCTCCGTCGAGCTGGTCGGCGTCGCGGCCGGGGAGACCGAGAACCCCGAGAAGATCATGCCGAAGGCGATCAACTCGATCATGTGGCGGGTGGGCCTCTTCTACGTCGGCTCGGTCGTCCTGCTGTCGATGCTGCTGCCCTGGACCGCGTACAGCGCCGACGAGAGCCCCTTCGTGACCGTACTGTCCCGCATCGGCGTCCCGGCGGCCGGCGGCGTGATGAACCTCGTCGTGCTCACCGCGGCCATGTCCTCGCTCAACTCCGGCCTGTACTCCACCGGGCGCATCCTGCGCTCCATGGCCGTCAGCGGCTCGGCGCCGCGGTTCACCACCCGTATGAGCCGCAGTCAGGTGCCGTACGGCGGCATCCTGCTCACCAGCGGCATCTGCGTCCTCGGCGTCGGCCTCAACTACGTGGTCCCCGCCGATGCGTTCGAGATCGTGCTCAACTTCGCGGCGATCGGCATCCTCGCCACCTGGGGCATGATCATGATCTGTCATCTGCTCTTCTGGCAAAAGACCCAGAAGGGCGAGCTGACCCGCCCCGGCTTCCGGCTGCCCGGTTCCCCCTGGACCGAACTCGTGACGCTGGCCTTCCTCGCCTCCGTCCTGGTCCTCATGTACGCCGACGGCGGCGCCGGCCGTACCACCGTGCTGTGCCTACCGCTGATCATCGGAGCGCTGGTCGCGGGCTGGTACGGCATCCGTGGCCGTATCGGGCGTACCTCCACCGAGACCGACGCGTGACCCGCGTACCGGTCACGGCAAACCGCCCCAATTCGACACCCATGATCGACCACCCATGATCGAGACACTGATGCACACCCTGCAGAACCGTTCCCTCGCGGACTCCCGTTCCCTCGCGGAGGCACCCGCTATCTGCGAACCCCACCACGCTCCCGTCGCCCACGTCCTCCGTGGCGGCGTGATCGAGGGCCTCCACTACGGTTCCGTCGCCGTACTCGGCCCCGACGGCGAGGTCCGCTTCCACCTCGGCGACATCGAGACCGCTTTCTACCCACGCTCGGCCCTCAAGCCCGTTCAGGCCATCGCCATGGTGCGGGCCGGACTCCCGCTCGACGGCGAACTGCTCTCCCTCGCCGCGGCCAGCCACTCCGGCGAGGACCGCCACCTCGCCGGAGCCCGGCGGATCCTCGATCTCGCCGGCGCCACCGAGGACGACCTGCGCAACGTCCCGGACCTGCCGTACGACCCGGCCGTCCGCGACAGCTGGGTCCGCGAGCAGCGCCCGGCCTCCCGGCTCGCCCAGAACTGCTCCGGCAAGCACGCCGCGATGCTCTACACCTGCCTGCTCAACGGCTGGCCGCTGGAGAGCTACCTCGCTCCCGACCATCCGCTGCAGACGGTGATCGCCGAGACCGTCGAGGACCTCACGGAGCAGCGCATAGCGCAAGTCACCGTCGACGGCTGCGGCGCCCCGCTGTTCGCCGTCTCCCTGCACGGCCTCGCCCGCGCCGCCGCCCGCATCACCACCGCCGCGCCCAGCACCCCCGAGGCGCGCGTGGCGGACGCCGTGCGCGAGTACCCCGAGATGGCCTCCGGCACCGGACGGGACGTCGCCGCTCTGATGCGCGCGGTTCCCGGACTGCTGGCCAAGGACGGTTTCGAGGGCGTCCAGGTCGCCGCGCTGCCGGACGGCAGCGCCATCGCCGTGAAGATCGCCGACGGGGCGAACCGGGCGCGCACCCCCGTCGCCGCGGCTGCCCTGGCACGGGTGGGCGTCGACCCGGAACTCCTCACCGCGTTCGCCGGGGAGCCGATGCTCGGCGGCGGCCGGCCCGTCGGCGGCGTACGACCGGTCCCCGAGCTGCTCCCCCAGGCCGTCGCCACCCCCGCGTCACCCTGACCCGACGCGGGTCAAGCACCTGGCTCAGCCCACCTCACGAGCCCGACTCAGCACAGCTCCGCGAGCCCGACTCACCCACCCCACGAGCCGGGCTCCCCACCCCACGAGCCGAACTCACCCACCTCGAAGAAGAGGAACCGCACACCCATGACCGCCGCCACCCGCAGCGAACACGACCTGCTCGGAGACCGGGAGATACCCGCCGACGCGTACTGGGGCGTCCACACCCTGCGCGCCGCGGAGAACTTCCCCATCACCGGCACCCCGATCTCCGCCTACCCGCACCTGATCGACGCCCTGGCCACCGTCAAGGAGGCCGCCGCCCTCGCCAACGAGGAACTCGGCCTGCTGGATCCCCGGAAGGCGGCCGTGATCGTCGCCGCCTGCCGCGAGATCCGCGACGGCAAGCTGCACGACCAGTTCGTCGTCGACGTCATCCAGGGCGGCGCCGGCACCTCGACCAACATGAACGCCAACGAAGTCGTCGCCAACCGTGCGCTGGAACTGATGGGGTTCGCCAAGGGGCAGTACCAGCACCTGCACCCCAACGAGGACGTCAACCTCGGCCAGTCCACCAACGACGTCTACCCGACCGCCGTCAAGATCGCGACGGTGTTCGCGGTGCGTGGTCTGCTCAAGGCGATGGCCGTCCTCCAGGACGCCTTCGCCGCCAAGGCCGTCGAGTTCCGCGACGTACTGAAGATGGGCCGTACTCAGCTCCAGGACGCGGTCCCCATGACCCTCGGGCAGGAGTTCTCGGCGTACGCCGTGATGCTCGACGAGGACCGCAGCCGGCTCGCCGAGGCCGTCGAGCTGATCCACGAGATCAACCTCGGCGCCACCGCGATCGGCACGGGCCTCAACGCCCACGCCGGGTACGCGGAGTCGGCCCGCCGCCACCTCGCCGACATCACCGGCCTGCCTCTCGTCACCGCCGCCAACCTGGTCGAAGCGACTCAGGACTGCGGTGCGTTCGTGCAGATGTCCGGCGTGCTCAAGCGCATCGCCGTCAAGCTCTCCAAGAGCTGCAACGACCTTCGCCTGCTCTCCTCCGGCCCGCGTGCAGGCCTCGCGGAGATCAACCTGCCTCCGGTCCAGGCCGGTTCCAGCATCATGCCCGGCAAGGTCAACCCGGTGGTCCCCGAGGTCGTCAACCAGGTCGCCTTCGAGGTGATCGGCAATGACGTCACCATCACCATGGCCGCCGAAGCCGGACAGCTCCAGCTCAACGCCTTTGAACCGATCATCCTGCACTCCCTCTCGGAGTCCATCACGCACTTGCGCGCCGCCTGCCTCACTCTCGCCGAACGCTGCGTGGCGGGCATCACCGCCAACACGGAGCAGCTGCGCGCGACCGTCGAGAACTCCATCGGCCTGGTGACCGCCCTCAACCCGCACATCGGGTACACGGCCGCCACCGACATCGCCAAGGAGGCACTGGCCAGCGGCCGCGGCGTGGCCGAACTCGTCCTGGAGAGGGGATTGCTCCCGGCTGAGCAGCTCGCCGCCCTGCTGCGCCCCGAGGTCGTCGCGGGCAGCGGCGCGCCTCTGGCCTGATGCAGGACCGGGCGACGCCCGGCAGTGCGGACGTCGCCCGGTCCTGCTCCCTGTCAGTGCCTCTGGCCGGCCACCGCCCCGCAGCGGTCGGCGCCACTCGGTGTCCCATGTGAGCCGCCGACCGCCGTGCCCCTCGTCCAGGGGGCTTGAGCCGGTACGTCGCGGCACCGACGCGCCGACGGCGTCGGGCCGGGTGCGCAGCCGGCCCACCGGGCATCTCTTCCTGGCCATCGCGCCATCTACGCGGGCCAGACCGTGCCTAGCGGCGCCGGGTCCGCCGTCGGCGGCGCGCCCGGCCGAAGGCCGCCGCCCCAAGGCGTTCGCGGGGCGAGTTGACCAGCAAGGTACGCCTGACGGCCGAACGGCGCTGCCGTCCGCTGTTCTTCGTGCTCCCCCGGGCAGCGCGGACCTTGATGCCCCGCAAGCCGGGGGCGAACTGCGGACTGTCGGCGGCACCGATCGCCCCGGGTCAGACGGCGGTGGGTCGACCGAAACTCGCTGCCACAGTTCCCTCACACGCCTCAGCCCAGAAAGCTCAACCGAACCTGGCGCTGCGGATTATCCCCATTCGTGTCCACCAGGCAGACCGACTGCCACGTGCCCAGGGCGAGGGTGCCGTTGGTTACGGGGAGGGTGGCGTGAGGCGGTACGAAGGCGGGGAGGACGTGGTCGCGGCCGTGGCCGGGGCTGCCGTGGCGGTGGCGCCAGCGGTCGTCGGCGGGGAGCAGGTCCTGGAGGGCGGCGAGCAGGTCGTCGTCGCTGCCCGCGCCCGTTTCGATGATGGCGATGCCGGCCGTGGCGTGTGGGACGAAGACGTTGAGCAGGCCGTCACGGCCGGCCGCCGCCTCGGCGAGGAACGCCGAGCAGTCGCGGGTGAGGTCGTACACGGTCTCGCCGGAGCCGGTGCTGATGTTCAGTACGTGGGTCGTGAATGCGTTACTCATACTTCCCATGATCGGCGATCCCGTGGAAAGCACGGGTCTGACACACTGCCGCAACAAAGGTCCACGGGCCGAGACGGCGATTGACCGGCCTTCGTCCGCGCGGCTACGTTCTGCGACATGTCTACGTCAGCCTTGCTCACCACGCGCGGTCACATCGACCTGCTGCGGGTGGCTTCCGCCGCCTGTCGCGGCTGCTGACGCACCTTCAGGTTCGGGTCTGGCCGCTACTCACTGTCGCGGTTCCCTCCCCCACGCCCTTGTCGCGGCCGTCGCGTCCATAGCGCTCGTCGCACCCGTTTCCTTCCTCTGCTGTGCATCTGGATGCGCATGCGTACGTAGCTGAGTGCGGGGGCGGCGTTGTTGCGGTGCGGTGCGTTGTGTTGCGCCGGGCTGGTGCCTTGCCCTGTCGCCGCTCCCCCTTTCTTGCCTCTCGCTCGTGGAGCCCTTCATGTCGCTCGATCAGGCCGCTGTGGCCGGTCAATCTTCTTCGCCGCCCGGTGCATCTCCTGTGTTGGTTTCTTCGTCGGCGGATGCTTGCGCCGAGTCGGCCTCGGTGGCCGGCGGTGTCTCCGGGGCCCCGCCTGAGCTCGTTACGCTCGTCCCGGTCTCGGCGCGGCGGCGCTCCGTGCCGCGGTGGCTGCGGCGCACCGTGGGGCCGGTGGGGCTGCTCGTGCTGTGGCAGGTGCTGAGCGGGACGGGCGTGCTGCACCCCGACATCCTCGCCTCGCCCGGCACCATCGCCCGTACCGCCGGAGGCCTCGTCTCCGACGGCACGCTCCCCTCGGCCATGCTGGTGTCGGTTCAGCGCGTACTGGTCGGGCTGGTGCTCGGCGGGATCGTCGGCGTCGCGCTGGCACTCGCGTCCGGGCTGTCGCGGCTGGGTGAGGACCTGGTGGACGCGACCGTGCAGATGCTGCGGTCCATCCCGTGGGTCGGCGTCATCCCGCTCTTCATCATCTGGCTGGGCATCGGCGAGGCGCCGAAGATCGCGCTGATCGCGCTGGGCGTGGCCTTCCATCTGTACCTGAACGTGTACGCAGGGATCCGCGGCGTGGACGCCCAGCTGGTCGAGGCGGGGTCCTCGCTGGGGCTGGGGCGCTGGGGGCTGGTCCGGCACGTCGTACTGCCGGGAGCGCTGCCGGGCGCGATGACCGGACTGCGGTACTCGCTGGCCACCGCCTGGCTCGCGCTGGTCTTCGGGGAGTCGGTCAATGCCGACGACGGCATCGGCTTCCTGATGAACCAGGCGCGGGAGTTCTTCCGTACCGATGTGATCGTGGTCTGCCTGATCGTCTACGCGCTGCTCGGCCTGCTCGCCGATTTCCTCGTCCGTACCCTCGAAAGGCTGCTGCTGCAATGGCGACCGACGTTCACGGGGCAGTGAGCCCGAAGACCGCGGGAGCGCTCGCTCCCGATGCCGCTCCCAATGTCGATGTTGCTGTTGATGTCGATGTCGATGTCGAAGGGGGTTCCGCCGCTGTGCGGGTGGCCGGGCTCACTCGGTCGTTCGATGGGCGTGCGGTCATTGATGGGCTTGACCTGACCGTGCGGCCGGGCGAGTTCGTTGCCCTGCTCGGTCGCAGTGGCTGCGGCAAGTCGACCCTGCTGCGGGTCCTGGCCGGGCTCGACCGGGAGATCGAGGGCGAGGTGTCGGTACCGCGCCGCTCGGCCGTCGCCTTCCAGGCGCCGCGGCTGATGCCGTGGAAGAAGGTGTGGCGCAACGTCCTGCTCGGACTGCCCGGCAACCCCGAACGCGCCGTTGCCGAGCAGGCGTTGGGTGAGGTGGGACTCGCTCACCGAACGGACGCGTGGCCCAAGACGCTCTCCGGCGGCGAGGCCCAGCGTGCTTCGCTGGCCCGGGCGCTGGTGCGCGAGCCCGATCTGCTCCTGCTGGACGAGCCGTTCGGCGCGCTCGACGCGCTGACCCGCATCAAGGCACAGCGGCTGGTGGCCGAGTTGTGGCAGCGGCGCGGGTGCGCGGTACTGCTGGTCACCCATGACGTGGAGGAGGCGCTGCTGCTCGCGGACCGCGCGGTCGTCATGGACCAGGGTGTGCTCGCGTACGAGACGGCCATCGGTCTGCCGCGTCCCCGGGACATCACCGATCCGCGGTTCGCGGAGCTGCGCGGCCGGCTGCTGGAGCGGCTCGGCGTGGACGACACCGAGGCCACCCATGAGGGGCCGCCCGACAGTCGTGACAGCGGCGAGAGTACCGAACAACATTCAGATCCCGTTGACGGCTGACCATCCCGACGCCTGACCACCCCATCGCCTCGACACCTGCCCATTTACCCATCTGCCCACCTGATCGCCCGATCGCCCGATGGCGAACAGAACGACGAACGGAAACGCTGTGATGAGATCCCGCCGACCGGTCCCCGCACTGGCCCCTGCCGCCGCCCTGCTGCTCCCGCTCGCGCTGCTGCTGACGGCCTGCGGTGGCGCGTCCCGGACGGACGGCGGCTCCGCGGGCGGCAAGGGAAGTGGCTCCGACGGCAAGGGTTCGCTGACGCTGCGCGTCGGTGACCAGAAGGGCGGTTCGGAGGCGGTGCTGCGTGCCGCCGGTGAGCTGGACGGCCTGCTGTACCGCATCGAGTGGTCGACCTTCACCTCCGGCCCGCCGCTGCTGGAGGCGCTCAACGCGGGTGCCGTGGACATCGGCGGGGTCGGCAACACACCGCCGGTCTTCGCCGCGGCCGCACAGCAGAAGCTCAAGGTCATCGCCGCCACGCACAGTTCCTCGGCGGGCGAGAGCATCCTCGTGAAGAAGGACTCGCCGCTGAAGCGGCCGGCCCAGCTCAAGGGGAAGACCATCGCCGTCGCCCAGGGCAGCTCGGCCAACTACCAGCTCGTCGCCTCGCTCAAGAAGGCCGGGCTGACGACCAAGGACGTCAAGCTCAGCTATCTGCAGCCGGCCGATGCGCTGGCCGCGTTCACGCGGGGCCGGGTGGATGCCTGGGCGGTGTGGGACCCGTACACCTCGCAGGCGCTGGACCAGGCCGACGCCCGGGTGCTGACCACCGGGAAGGGCGTCGTCAACGGTCTGGCCTTCCAGGTCGCCGCGCCCGCCGCGCTGGAGGACAAGAAGAAGGCCAAGGCGCTCCAGGACTACAACGAGCGGTTGCGGCGCGCCCAGGCCTGGGTGTTCAAGCACCCGCAACGGTGGGCCGAGGTATGGGCGGAGGAGACGGGGCTGCCGGAGAGGGTGGCGCTGGACGCGGTCCGGCGCACCCGCGGCACGGCCGTACCGGTCGCTGTCGACAAGGCCGCCGTCGCCTCCGAGCAGCGCATCGTCGATACGTTCGCGGACGTCAAGCTGATTCCCCGCTCGTACGACTTCAAGGAGTACGTCGACACCCGCTTCAACGGCGACCTGCCGCCGTCGAGCACGGCTCCGCGGTCGTACGAGTCGCAGGAGGGGAAGGAGGTGAAGGAGTCGCGCGAGGGGAAGGGGGACTGAGACGGGGCCCGACCCATTCCGACACGGGGTCCGCTCCGCTCCGACACGGGCCCCGCCCCAGCCGGTGCGGGCATCGCCCCGCCAGGACGAGCATCGCCCTCCCCCGCCCGGGAAGACAACGGCCCCCACGCTGGTTAGTAGAAAAATGGACTACATCAGCGGGGCCCGTGACGTCGAGGTTGTCGTCATCGGTGCAGGTCAGGCCGGGCTCGCCGCCGCGTTCCACCTGCGGCGGCTCGGCTACGTCCCCGACCAGGACTTTGTCGCCCTCGATCACGCGCCGCGGCCGGGCGGCGCGTGGCAGTTCCGCTGGCCGACGCTGACCTACGGCCGGGTCCACGGCATGCATGCGCTCCCCGGCATGGAGCTGACCGGCGCCGATCCTGCCCGCCCCTCCTCCGAGGTCATCGGCGAGTACTTCACCGCCTACGAGGACACCTACGGGCTGCGTGTGCACCGCCCCGTGCACGTCACCGCGGTGCGTCCGGGGCCGGAGCCCGGCGGCCGGCTGCTCGTCGAGTCCTCTGAGGGGGTGTACGCGACCCGGGCGCTGGTGAACGCGACCGGCACCTGGGACCGCCCGTTCTGGCCCCACCTCCCCGGGCAGGCGCGCTTCCGCGGCCGGCTGCTGCACACCGCCGGCTACCGGGGCCCGCAGGAGTTCGCCGGGCAGCGGGTCGTCGTGGTCGGCGGCGGCACCTCCGCCGTACAGCATCTGATGGAGATCGCCGAGGTCGCTGCGGACACGGCCTGGGTGACCCGGCGGCCGCCCGCCTTCCGGGAAGGGCCGTTCGACGAGGGCCGCGGGCGCGCCGCGGTGGCCCTGGTCGAGGACCGCGTCCGCCAGGGCCTGCCGCCGCGCAGCGTGGTCTCGGTAACGGGCCTGCCGATGACCGAGGAGCTGCGCCGGGCGCGGGAGCGGGGCGTACTCGTACGCCGCCCGATGTTCGACCGGATCACCGAGACCGGGATTCACTGGCCCGAGGACGCGCGGGAGGACGGCGTCACCGCCTTCGACGCCGACGCCATCCTCCTCGCCACCGGCTTCCGGCCCGTCATCGACCATCTCGCCCCGCTCCACCTGCGGGGGCCGAGCGGCGGCATCCGGATGGCCGGTACCCGCGTCGCGGACGACCCCCGTATTCACCTCGTTGGTTACGGGCCCTCGGCCAGCACCATCGGCGCCAACCGGGCGGGCCGGGCGGCGGCACGCGAGATACGCCGGCTGCTGGAAGCCGGCGTCCCGGCCGCCGCCTGAGCGACCACGCGCCCCCTCGCGGACCGCTCGGACCGCGAGGGACCGCCCGAACAGCGAGAGGTCATTCGAACCGCGCGGGTGCGCCCGAACAGCGAGAAATCGCTCGAACCGCGCGGGATCACTCGAACCGCGACGGGTCGCCCGCTCCTCTGCGTACGATCTCGGGCTCGTCGCCGGAGAAGTCGATGACCGTGGTCGGCTCGGTGCCGCAGTCGCCGGAGTCGACCACCGCGTCCACCACGTGGTCCAGCCGCTCCTTGATCTCCCAGCCCTGCGTCAGCGGCTCCTCCTCGCCGGGCAGGAGGAGGGTGCTGGAGAGCAGGGGCTCACCCAGCTCGGCGAGCAGGGCCTGCACGACGGTGTGGTCCGGGATGCGGACGCCCACCGTCTTCTTCTTCGCGTGGAGCAGCTGCCGCGGCACCTCCTTCGTCGCCGGGAGGATGAAGGTGTAGCTGCCGGGCGTCGCGGCCCTGATCGCGCGGAACACGTCGTTGTCGATGTGGACGAACTGTCCGAGCTGCGCGAAGTTCTGGCAGACGAGGGTGAAGTGGTGGCGGTCGTCGAGGTGCCGGACCGACCGGATCCGGTCGATGCCGTCACGGCTGCCCAGCCGGCAGCCGAGGGCGAAACAGGAGTCCGTCGGGTAGGCGACGAGCGCACCGGACCGGATGCTGTCGGCCACGGTGGTGATGGTGCGCGGTTGCGGGTTGTCGGGGTGCACGTCGAAGTACTTCGCCATCCACCGACCCTAGGCGATGTGATCGAGAGACGCATCAGAGTGCGCGCCGGGCGCGATCATCGGAGGAGATCCGTACCGCGAGTCGGACATGTCCGGAGTAGCGTAACCGGAGCATCTAAATCCGTATGAAAATTCTGGCGCCGGTGCCGGAATTCCACTTGCGTCGATCCATGACTGACCCATCGCACCACCTCTCGGCGAGTGATCACGTCCGGCAACTCCGACGGCCCGGTCGGCCGGATCGGTCTGGACCATTCCGTATTCCCCGGCGGTCGCGCTCGCCCTGCCGAAAGCCGTTGACACGGCATGGCGCCGCTCGTTCGAATAAGGCGCCCTCGAGCAAACGGGAGTCACATGCGGTGACTTCCAGCTCGGGAATTACGGAGGGGAACGACATGAAGCGCATGCTCCTGACCGCCCTTGGCTCCGCCGCACTGCTCGGTGCGGCCGCTCTCGCCGCCCCGGCCGCGAGCGCCGCGGACACCGGCGTCCAGGCCACTTACTTCACCATCTACCAGCACGACAACTACGGCGGCGGCTGGTGCAACTTCACCGGTGACGACAGCAGCCTTGCCAACAACTACTGGACCAATGCGTCCGGGGCCTGCAACGACGGCGCCAGCTCGATGAAGAACCGCACCAGCCACGACGTCGTGCTGTACCAGACGAGCGGCTACGCCGGGGACAACTACTTCGCGAAGAAGAACTCCGTCGACGGCGACTTCTCGAACAACAGCTTCGACAACAAGGCCAGCTCCGTCGACTTCCGCTGAGCCGGAAGGGCTTACCGAAGGAGTGACCGACCGTCGGGACGCCCAAATGGAGACGCGCCTGAATGGCGACATGTCTGAATGGCGACGCGCCTGAATGACTGAGTGACCAGCGTGTGGGTGCCGGTGACAATCCGGCATCCACACGCTTTCGCGGCCCGAGGAGAACGATGAGAAAGCGCCGGGCGACCGCGGTCGTCTCGCTGGCCCTGCTGGCGGGCTGCGGAACCACCACCCAAGAGGCCCCGTCCGCCCGGGAGGCCCCACCTGCCGTCCCGGCGCCGCCGAGCCCCACCGAGCAGGTGAAGTCCCTGGCTCTCCCGTTCGACCGGTATGAGCTGACCCAGAGCCAGTACAACGCTTCGCAGAACGCGACGGACGTCCTCATCCGGCAATGCATGAAGCGGAAGGGCCTGGACTGGGAGGTCATCGAACGGCCGACCCGCGTCGCGGATCTGACGAACCGGCGGCGCTACGGAGTGGTGGAGAGCAAGGTGGCGCGGGCTTACGGATATCACGCCCCCATTGCGCTGCGTGACCCCGACGGAACGAAAAGGGCGGACGAGAGAAGGCTCCGCACGCTGTCGGCCGCACAGCAGAAAGCGGCCCTCGGGCAGGAAAACGGACAGGGGAGCGGGCAGGAGAGCGGGCAGGGGAACGGAGACAATCAGAATCAGGGCACCTGCAACGCCAAGGCCGCCGCACAACTCGACGATGCGGGCGGCGACTACACGCTCTTCAACGAACTGAGCCCGAAGTACCTCAAGGACTCCCAGCGGGAGCCGGAGGTGAAGAAGGCGATGAACGAGTGGTCCCGCTGCATGAAAGCGGACGGCAAGGACTACGCCACCCCGTACGACGCCATGAACACCAAGAAGTGGTGGCAGGACGCGACGGCTCAGATCGGCGGGGCGGAAGAGCGGGCGACGGCCGTTCGCGATGTCCACTGCAAGGAAGAAAGCGGCCTGGTCGACATCTGGTACACGGCGGAGAGCGCACTGGAGAAGGCGGCGGTCAAGAAGCACGCGAAATACTTCCGGATGCTGGAAGAAGGCAAGGAACGCCACCTGAAGGCCGTCGAGGAGGTTTTGTCGAGGTAGGCCGAAGTAGGTCGAGATAGGTCGGAGCAGATCGAACCCGAAGGCGGGCCCTCGTCTGTCGGGGTACCGGTTGGTTGGCGCCCGCCGCCGCTCAGCCCGGAAAGCGGTCGGTATTGCGGAGGTGCCAGCGGCGTTCGGCGTAGGCCAGGTCGTCGCGCCACAGGCGTCCGGCGACGGCCCGCATGAGGGGACGCAGTACGGGGGCCGCCTTGCGGGCAGCGGCGAAGCCGGGGCGTTCGGAAGCGGCCACGACCGCTTCGATCACCGCGGTGCGCGGCCGGCCGCGGCCGTCGGGGGCGAGCGGCGTGGCGTGCGTCTCGACCACGGAGCCCTCGCCCTCGCCGTCGGTGATGTGCATGACCACCGTGCGGGGCTCCGGTGCGGTGAACACCGCCCGGACGGGCACCACGAGGCGGCCGGCGAGCCGGAACGAGACGTCGACCGCGAAGCCGTCCTCGTACCCGTCCCTGTCCGCACTCGCGCCTGCGTCCCCGTCCCCGTTCCCGTCTGCCGACGCGACGTCCTCCCTCGGCGCCTTCTCCTCCCCCGACGCGATCTCGTCCGCCGGGCCGCTCTCCGGGGCCGTCACGACCGTGAGGTCCACGAAGGAGTACGGGTGGAACCAGGCGCCGTGCCACGGGTCGAGGCGGTTGGCCACGACGTCCTCCGGCTCACAGGTGCCGACGCCGGTGTAGACGGCCGCCACCGACCGGGCGAGCGGCGGACGTTGCGGAATCACCGGTTCGTCGAGCGGTTTCTCCCCGCCGACGTCGTCCAGGCGTACCCAGACCAGTACGCCGTCGTCGTGCACGGGAAGCGGTGACCAGCCGGCGAACGGGTTGCCGTCCAGGGCGAGGCCGTGCCAGTGGCAGACGAGCCGGCCGCAGCGCACGGGGCTGTCGCGCAGCGGCGCACCGAGATGGGGGCAGGCACCCGGGCCGGCGATCAGGCGTCCTTCGGGGCCGCGCCAGACGACCACTTCGTGTCCCGCGACGATGCGCGCCAGAGGGCGGGCGGGTCCGACGTCCCTGGTTGCGCCGACCACGAACCAGTTGCCCGAGGGACGGGCCAGCGCGCGCCGGAGTGCCGCGGCGATCACCGCGGGCTTGGCGTCGCGCCAGGTCGGCCGCTGGCGCTCCCACGGCACGGGGGAACGGCGCAGGCTGAGCGGGAAGCGCCCGCGTGCGGGACGGTCGTCGGCGGTCATCCGGTCTCCCCCGTTCCGGCCGGGCGCAGGAGCGCCTTCCCCGTGCTCGCCGGGCACAGAAGTGCCGCGGGCGCGGCGCCCTTCTGGGACGGAGCGCCGCCCGCCCGAAGTCGTGCGGCCGTCACCCTGGCGAGGCCGTCCAGAGCGACGGCCGCGCGGCGGCGCCTGGGTACGACAGCGCGTCGGTGGAGTACGGCGTGGCCCTCGGCGGCGATGGTGTCCAGGATCGCGCCGTAGAGCACGAAGGCGGTGCGGATGCAGGGGCGCGCCACGGGGTCCAGCATCGCCAGCCCCGGGGCGGCCTCCCGGTACACGCCTCGGGTGAGGTGTTCGGCGGCCCGCAGTGCCTCGGTGATGCGGCGGTCGCGCTGTCCGGTGTCCCGGCTCCAGCGGAGCAGCGGACGGTCGACGCCGTGTGCGGCGAGCAGGTCGGCGGGCAGGTAGATCCGGCCGCGGTCCAGGTCCTCCCCCACGTCCCGGAGGAAGTTGGTGAGCTGGAAGGCCACGCCCAGTGCTGCGGCGTGCGGGGCCGCCAGGTCGCGCGGCACGACCGTGCCGAGTACGGGCAGCATCTGCAGGCCGATCACCGCGGCCGAACCGTGCATGTAGCCGCGCAGCTCTTCGTAGGTGGCGTAGTCGGTGACCACGAGGTCGTCACGCATGGACGCCATGAAGTCGGTGAAGTGGCGGGGGTCGATCCCGTACCGTGCGGCGGTGTCGGCGAGCGCGTGCACCACGGGCTCGGTGCTGTGCCCGTCGCGCAGCCCGGTCTCCAGGGCCCGTTGGAGGCGCTGCAGGGCCGCGCGCCGCTCCGTGGGGGTGGCGCCGTCGTCGAGGTGGTCCACGATGTCGTCGGCCCAGCGGGCGAAGCCGTACAGGGCGTGCACGGCGGGGCGGCGGGCCGACGGCAGCAGGCGTGTGGCGAGGAAGTACGTCCTGCCGTGCCGGGCGTTCAGGTGCCGGCAGCGGGTGTACGCGTCGCGCAGGGCCGGGTCGGTGATGCCGGCGGCATCCAGTTCGCGGTCGGTCATCGCCGGGTGCCTTCCGTGGCCGGACGCGGGGCCCGGGGGCGGGTGCGGGAACGGGGCGGCGGGCCGGTCACCCGGGCGGCTGCCAGTTTGCCGGAGAGCAGGACGGTCGGTACGCCGACTCCCGGCGTGGTGCCGCAGCCCGCGAGAACGGCGTTCTCGGTGCCGCCGACCAGGTTGCGCGGGCGGAACGGGCCGGTCTGCGCGAAGGTGTGGGCGGCGGAGAAGGGTGTGCCGGCGGCGTGCCCTTGTGCGTGCCAGTCGGCGGGGGTTACCAGGCATTCCTCTTCGACCGCGGCGGCGAGACCGTCGAGTCCGCGGCGTTCCAGTTCGCCGAGGAGCCGCGCCCTGTAGCGCGGCGCGAGGTCGCTCCACTGTGCCGCGCTCGGCCCGATGTCGGTGTTGGGGCAGGGCGCCAGGATGTAGTGCAGATGGCGTCCCGGTGGGGCCAGCGAGGGGTCGGTGGCGGTGGGGCGGGTGATGAGCAGGGACGGGTCGGTCATCGGGCGGCCGGTCGCGGTGAGTTCCTCGAAGGTGCGCCGCCAGGCGCGCCCGAAGGACAGCGTGTGGTGCGCGAGGTCCGGCCAGGTGCGGTCGGTGCCCGCATGCAGGACGACCGCCGAGGGCGAGTGGCGCAGCCTTACGGGGCGGCGCGGGCGGCGGCCCAGCAGCCGGTAGGCGACGGGCAGATCGGGAGTGAGGACGACTGCGTCGCACGGGATGCGGCCCTGGGCGGTGTGGACGGCGGTGATGCGGTCGCCGGAGCGTTCCAGCCGGGTGACGTCGTGTTCGTAGCGGAGGTCGGCGCCCGCCTCGGCGGCGGCGTCCGCCATGGCCTGTGGCAGGGCGTGCATGCCGCCGCGCGGGAAGTACACCCCGGCGACGGTGTCCATGTACGCGATGACGGCGTAGGCGGCCAGGGCGCGGGCCGGCGGGACGCCCGCGTACAGGGCCTGGAAGGTGAACACCCGGCGCAGCCGCTCGTCGCGCAGGTGGCGGCCGATCCGGGCGTCGAGCCGGCCGAAGCCGCCCAGCGCGGCGAGCCGGGCCAGGTCCGGGTTGAGCAGTTGGAGCGGTGAGTCGAAGTTGGCGTCGATGAAGCGCCGCATCTGTGCCCGGTAGACCTGCTCCAGCCAGCGGCGCAGGCCCCGGTAGCCGGCCGCCTCGCCGGGGCCTGCGAAGCGTTCGATCTCGGCCTCCATGGCCTCGGCGCCGGTGTGCACGTCGAGGCGGCTGCCGTCGGCGAAGTGCGCCCGGTAGGCCGGGTGCAGGGGGACGAGGTCGACGCGGTCGCGGAGGCTGTCGCCGACCGCGGCGAAGGCCTCGTCGGCGAGGTCGGGCATGGTCAGCACGGTGGGGCCGGTGTCGATGCGGTAGCCGCCCCGCTCGATCCGGCCGGCCCGGCCGCCGGGCAGCGCGCCCCGTTCGAGGACCGTGACCCGGCGCCCGGCGCCGAGCAGGTGCAGGGCGGCGGCGAGTCCGGCGAGGCCGGCCCCGACCACCACGACGTGGTCGGTGGGACCCGGCAGAGTTCTGGTCATCGTGTTCCTCCGTCGGCCGGGCGAGATGGCGGACGCTGTGCGCGACGAGCCGTTTCATCTTCACTGCCGGTGCCCCGAGATCGGATGTCGACACGAGGGCGGGGCGCACTTCGGCGTGAACCGCACTCAGGTGCGATTCGGACAGCATTCGTGGGGCGTCGATCGTCTCGCCCGGGTACGGCGGGAGTCGCGCCCTGCAGGAGAGCGGAATGGCGTGCCTCCGCGTGCCGCGCCCCCGTCCGGCCGTGTGGCACGGGATCCTTCGGGCAGTCGCGTGTCGGGCGCCCGAACAGTGGGGCTCGCACCGGCGCACGGCCATCCGGCCCGCGCCGCCGTACCGGAGGAGGAAGTGCTGTGTTCGACGCCGATGTCGCCGTTGTGGGGGCAGGGGCCGCCGGTCTCTCCTTGGCCCACCGGCTCTCGGCGTCCGGAGCCGGCCGGCGGCCGAGGGTGGCGCTCATCGACGCGCCGCCGGGCCCGCTGCGGGCGCCACGGCGGACCTGGTGCTTCTGGGAGCCCGGCGACGGCGCGTACGAGGCGGCGGTCACCGCGTCCTGGCAGCGGCTGGCCGTGCACGATCACCGGGGCGGCACCACCTCCGGGTCCATCGCGCCGCTGCGCTACAAGATGATCCGGTCCGACGACTTCGAAGCGCTGGTGGAGCGCGAACTGGCGGAGCGCCCCGAAGTGCGCCGTATCGAGGCGGCGGTCGAGGCGGTTCGGGACGTGCCCGAAGGCGCCGAGGTGCACGGTACGACGGCCGGGGGAAGCCCGGTGACCGTGACCGCCCGGTGGGTGTTCGACTCTCGCCCCCTGACGAGTCTGCCGCCCGCCCGCACCACGCTGCTCCAGCACTTCCGCGGCTGGTTCGTCCGCACCGAGCGGCACGCCTTCGACCCCGGGGTCGTACGGCTGATGGACTTCCGTACGCCGCAGCCCTCGCACGGCCTGTCGTTCGGGTACGTGCTGCCCACGGGGCCGCACACCGCCCTGGTGGAGTACACCGAGTTCTCCTCGGCACCGCTGAGCACCGAGGCGTACGAGGCGGCGCTGCGCCACTACACCGGGGACGTGCTCCGGCTGGGCAGCCTGTCCGTCACCGGCACGGAGACCGGCGTGATCCCCATGACGGACGCCCCGTTCACGCGGCAGACCGGGCCGGCCGTCTTCCGGATCGGCGCGGCCGGCGGCGCCACCCGGCCCGCCACGGGGTACACCTTCGCCGCCGTCCAGCGGCAGACTCGGGCCATCGACGCCGCCTACCGCGCGGGGCGCCCTCCCGTGCCGCCCCCGCCGCACCCGGTACGGTCCCGGGCGATGGACTCCGTACTGCTGCGCGCCCTGGACACCGGCAGGGTGGACGGGGCCGACTTCTTCGCGCGGCTGTTCCGGCACGTCCCCGCGGAGCGGCTGCTGCGCTTCCTGGACGGCCGTACGCGCCTGCACGAGGACCTGGCGATCGGGCTGCGCACTCCTGTCCTGCCGATGCTCCGTACAGTGGCCGAGCTGCCGCTGCTGCCCCGCCGGCCCTTCGCGGGGCCGTGACATGCCCCCACCGCCACGCACCTTCGGGTGACCCAGGAGGCTCCATGTTCTTGCCGCGCGACGAGCCGCCCGTCACTGCCCGCCGTGGCCGCGACCGGCGTGCGCGCGTCCTGCAGCCCTCCCCGGGCCGCCCCCGCGTCGAGGGCGAACCGCCCTCCACGGCGGTGATCGGCGGGGGCATCGCCGGGCTGGCCGCCGCCACCGCCCTCGCCGAGCGCGGCGTACGGGTGACCCTGCACGAGCGGGAGCCGGCGCTCGGCGGCCGTCTCGCCGGCCGGCCGACGGAACTCGCCGACGGCAGCGGGGCGACGATGAGCCGGGGCTTCCACGCGTTCTTCCGGCAGTACTACAACCTGCGGGGGCTGCTGCGCCGCGCCGACCCCGGGCTGAGCGCGCTCACCGCGCTGCCCGACTACCCGCTCCGGCACAGCAGCGGACTGCGGGACGGCTTCCGCCGGGTGCCGCGGACGCCGCCCTGGAGCGCGCTGGGCTTCGTGGCGCTCAGCCCGACCTTCCGCGCCCGGGACCTGCTGCGCATGAATCCGATGGCGGCCCTGCCGCTGCTGGACGTCCGGGTGCCCGACATCTACGAACGGCTGGACGGGACCAGCGCGCGGGACTTCCTCGATGCCATCCGCTTCCCCGAGGCCGCGCACCATCTGGCCTTCGAGGTGTTCTCGCGCAGCTTCTTCGCCGATCCCCGTGAGCTGTCGGCCGCGGAGATGGTCCTCATGTTCCACATCTACTTCCTCGGGTCCAGCGAGGGGCTGCTCTTCGATGTGCCCGGAGAGCCGTTCCCGACGGCCCTGTGGGAGCCGCTCGCGCGCTATCTACGAAGCCATGGTGCCGAGTTGTGTACGGACAGCGCCGTGGGCTCCGTGGAACCGGCGCCGGAGGGCGGGTTCACCGTGACCGGTCCGGCAGGCGCCCGGCACCATGACGCGGTGGTGCTCGCGCTGGACACCGGAGGGCTGCGGTCCCTGGTCCACCGCTCCCCCGGCCTGGGGGACGCCGGGTGGCGCGGGCAGGTGGCCCGGCTGCGTACGGCGCCGCCGTTCCTGGTGTCGCGGCTGTGGCTGGACCGGCCTGTCGCGGCGGACCGGCCCGGCTTCCTCGGGACGAGTGGGTACGGCTCCCTGGACAACGTCAGCGTGCTGGAACGGTGGGAGGGCGAGGCGGCCCGCTGGGCCGCGCGCACCGGCGGCTCCGTGGTGGAACTGCACGCCTACGCACTGCCCGAAGGGGCCGACCACGAGCGGGAACAGCAGCGGCTGATCGCCCAGCTGCACGCGGTGTACCCGGAGACGCGCGCGGCCCGTGTGGTCGACGCGCGGCACGAGTGGCGTGCGGACTGCCCGCTGTTCCCGGTGGGCGGGTACGCCGACCGGCCTGCGGTGCGCACGCCGCACCCCGCCCTGATGGTCGCGGGGGACCTCGTCCGTACGGATCTGCCGGTGGCCCTCATGGAACGCGCGGCGACGTCCGGTTTCCTCGCCGCCAACGCCCTTCTGGAGCGCTGGGGCGTACGGGGGCAGACGCTGTGGACCGTCCCGGACCAGGGACGCTCAGCCCCGCTGCGAGCCCTGGCGAGGTGGCAGCGGGGCGACTGACGAGCTGTCAGGGAGCGGCGATTGCGGCCATGGCGCTCCCTTCATGCCTACGGTCTTGGTCTCCCTTCATGCGCACGCTCATGGCTGTCACCGCCCTCCTTCCGTACGGTCATGCCCCTTCGGGGGACGGCGGCATGCTGTCGATGTGGGCGGCCAGCGCATCGTGGGCCCGGTTGAGCACGCCGGTCGCCCGGGGGAAGTCCTTCAGCTGGCCGCCGATGATGTTCAGTGCGGGGAACAGGCAGTCCGGCGGCACGTCACGGGCCGCGAGGATGTCCGCGGTCCAGCGGATGAAGTCGGTGAAGAGGGTGTCGTCGTCCACGTAGAGGGTGGTGGCGAGGAAGTTCACGATGTGCGCGATGTCCTCTGCCGTGTACTGCCGCTGCCGTTCGGTGTAGGTCTTCATGGCGGGCACATGGTCCTCCAATGCGCCCAGCGTGTGCTGCACCAGTTGGACCGTGACCTTCGTGATGAGCGTGTACTCCTGGTCTTCCAGGTGGGCCAGGTCGTCGACCGGCTGCCGTACGGCCGCGGGGTCCGGCCGCGTGAGCCCCTCCTCCAGCCGGTCGGCGGCGCCGCGCGCGTCGTCGGCCCAGACCGCGCCGAGCCGGTGCGCGTACCGGCCGTCGTGGCCGAGTGCGGCGCCGCCGGCCAGCACGGGAACCCCCGCCGACCGGCAGGCGTTGATGGTGGTGTGGACGGTGGGGAGCCGGTCGGCGAGGGAGGCGGAGAGCGCGACGGCGTCGGCCCCGGTGCGGTAGAGGTGTGCGATGAGGTGCGGGGTGGGGACATGGGCGCCGAGGAAGTCCACCTGCCAGCCGCGCAGTTTGAGGACTTCGGCGAGCAGTCGGGCGGGCAGGGCGTGCCACTCGCCCGACACACAGGCGATGGTCAGCCGCCGGCCCGCGGTCCGGCCGCCGAGGCCCCGGCGGTCGGCGATACGGAGGGCGAGCGCGGCCATCACGTGGTCGTTGATGGCCGTGGCGGCGTGTTCCTGCGCGACGGTGATCCGGTTGGCGGCCCACTCGGCGCCGATCCGCTGTTGGACGTGCGCGATCGTGTCGAGCAGGACCGCCTCGGCGGCCAGACCGTCGTCGAGGGCCTTGAAGGCGACCCGCGCGGCCGTGTATTCGTCGCCCTCCGAGACGGCATCCCACAGCCGAGTGCGTACGGCGTCCAGCTCGGGAGCGGCGCCTGGAGTTGAGGAGGGAGTATTCATGTCGTGCACCTGCCTTATAGGTGTTCGTTTACCTGCCTCATAGGTGTGCGTTCGCCGCGGCGGCGTGCGCGGTGCGGGACGCGGTGATGGCGACGACGGCCATGTCGTCGTGGCGCCCCTGACCGATCCACTGCGTGGCGAGCATCTGAATCCGTTCGACGACGGCTTCGGCGGGCATGCCCAGGCACTCCGCCAGGGCGTTCCGCAGCCGCCCCTCGCCGAACATGGCACCCCCCAGCGGCCCGCCCTTGGCCTCCGTGATGCCGTCGGTGTACATCAAGCACGTCTCGCCGGGGCCGAGTTCGACCTCGGCCGTCCGCGCTTCGATCGCCGGCAGCACCCCGACGAGGGTTCCGTGCGTGTCGGCCTCCTCGACCGTGCCGTCGGCGCGCACGATCATCGGTGCCGGATGCCCGGCGCAGGTCAGCCGCAGCCGCACCCGGTCCGCGACGCGCAGCGCCGAGGCCAGGACGAGGGTGGCGAAGCGGGTGTGGTGGGAGGTGACGAGCGCGCCGTTGAGGAGGTTCAGGACGCGGAGGTGGTCGTCGGCCATGGGCAGCAGCGCCTGCAGCGTGTTGCGGATCTTGCCGGTGAGGACGGCGGCCTCCAGGCCCTTGCCGCACACATCGCCCAGGACGACAAAAGTCTCCTGCCGGTCGTCACTACCGGGGTGGACGTCGTAGAAATCGCCGCCCACCCGGGCCCCTTGGCCCGAAGGGCGGTAGCCACCGGCGAACTGTACGCCGTGCACCTGGCGCAGGGTGGGCGGCAGCAACTCCCGCATCAGGGTGGCGGTGATGCTCGCCTGCTCGGCGTAGAGCCGGACGACGGACCACGCGGCCCCGGCACGGGCCGCGAACAGCCGGGCGAAGGACTCCTCGCTCTCGCTGAAGCCGGCGCGCTCCTCGCGGCGCAGCAGGATCAGCGCGCCGGTGGGCACGCCGTGTCCCGGCAGCGGTGTGACCACCACCGAGCCGACGGGGCCGACCAGAGCGCCGGGCACCAGCCAGTCAGGGATCGAACCGGGGTCGATCCAGCAGCCGGACACCGGCGGCAGGCCCTGCAGCGCCTCGCTCAGCCCGGGCACCTGACCGGGGTCCGCGTCGACGGCCCGGCGCACCACGGCGCCCTTGGCGTTGCTGGTGATGACGGACAGCCGGTGGCCGGTCGTCGAGGGGATCACCACTGCGGCGTCCGCTAGGTGACGCGCGGCCAGTTGGGCGGTCACCGTCATGCAACGTTCGACGTTCATGCAGGCCAGCAGGGCGTTGGAGACCTCCGACAGCAGCAGCGCGCGCTGCCGCTCGGTCCGCAGGTCCTCCTCGGCCCGCCTGCGGTCGGTGTCGTCGACCAGCCACCACACGACCTCCCCCTCCTCGCCGAAGGTCGCGTACGCCTCGAAGCTCCGCCCGCCGGCGTCTCCCTGCACCGGCCGCATGCCTTCGCGGCGCGGGGACAGCAGGGCTTCGCGTCCGTGGGAGAGGAGGAGATCGGTGAGGTGGCGGTGCGCGTCGGCCAGCCAGGCCGGTACGACGTCGCACAGCCATGTCCCGGAGGCGGCGCGCGGAAAGAGGAGCACGGCGGCGCGGTTCAGCTCCAGCACGGCGCCGGCGGTGTCCGCCGCCACTACGGGATAGGGCGCGGCGCCCCACGCGGTACCGATTCCGGCACCGCGCCGACCGGCGGCCCCCTTGAAAGTCTCCACGAGTCTCCACGAGCGGACACGAGCCCACGAGCGGGGCGCGCGGCTGCGGCCCCCACCTCCCGGCTTCCGACTGGACACCGTCCTGAGGACCTTCCCGCACCCGTCTCGCCACGGCAACCGGTCCTCCGGATAACACCGATGCCGCATCGAAGCTGATTGAAGACACGCTCAGGAGTGGCGACTTTCTGTCCTCGTCTGCCCGCGCCGGATTCCGTTTCTGACCGGCCGCAGGTGACGGTAGGTCAGGTACGGTGCCGCTCGCCGTTCTCTTCAAAGACCCGGCCGTCACCGCCGGAGACCCTGCCGTCGTCACCGGAGCCCCTGTCGGAACCGCTGGACGCCCGCCCCGCACCGATGGAGGCCAGTGCCACCGCCGCCACACCGGCCCACTGCGGGAGAGCCAGGTGCTGGGCGAGGAAGACGAGCCCGATGAGGGCTCCGACAGCGGGTTCGAGGCTGGTGAGGACGCCGAAGACACCGGGCGGAAGGCGGCGCAGCGCCTCCATCTGGAAGGTGTAGGGCAGCACGCTGGAGAGCACGGCGACCGCGGCGGCGACGGCCAGGACCGACGGGTCCAGGAGGCGCGGGCCGGCCTGGACGATGCCGTACGGCAGGCTGAGCAGCGCACCCCAGCACACGGCGAGCGCCAGCCCGCGGCCGTCCGGTATGTGTGCGGCGAGGCGCTTGCCGACGAGGATGTAGCCGCCCCAGCAGCAGCCGGCGAGGAGGCCGAAGAGAAGCCCGGCGGCGTCCAGCGGCACGCCGGAGCCACTGAGGAGGACGACGCCCGCGGCGGCCAGCGCGGCCCACAGGAGGTCGGCCGGCCGCCGGGAGGAGACGAGCGCGATGGCGAACGGCCCGATGAACTCCATGGTCGTGGCCGCGCCCAGCGGCACCCGCTCCACCGCCTCGTAGTAACTGAGGTGGTGCACCGCGATCAGAGTGCCGGCGCCCAGGGCCAGCGACCACGTCGTGCGGTCCCAGCGGCACCCCGGCCGCCAGACCGCGACCAGCACGATCGCCGCGATCACCAGGCGGAGCGCCACCACGCCCGCCGGCCCCACCACGGGGTACAGACCGGTGGTAAGCGCGGCGCCGCCCTGGAGGCCCAGCACCCCGCCCAGCACGAGCATCGGGGCCGGCACTTTTCTCAGTCCGAGACCGATCAGTTCGGTGGCCGGGCGGCGCAGTGCGGCGGGCGGGGCGATGGTTCCTCCTCGGTAGGCGACGCGGGTGCGCGCCGCAGGGGGCGGCGGGTGCCGGCGGGACATGGTCGTGAGCCGGTCGTGCGTGCGGCCCGGCCGGTCAGCTCCGTACGAGCCGGGCGGCGAGGTCCGCTGTGTGGGGCACCGCCGGTGCGGCGGGCGCGGTACGGAGCCGGGCACGCAGCTCCAGCAGGCGCCCGGCCAGCGCGGCCGTGTCCCCCGCTCCGTACCGCTCGGGCTCGCCGGGCAGATGAGGTGCCAGGGCCGCCCGGCAGGCGTCGCCGAACCGGGTCTCGCCGTCCGGCGTCACCACGGCCCCGTCGTGCGCGGCCATCCGCATCTGCCAGTCCACGGCGTCTTTACGGGTGAGCCCCGCGGGCAGGTCGAGGGTGACCTCGCCGCCCTCGACGCGTACCGGATAGCCGCCGGGCAGGCCGAGCGGCCCCGGCAGGTCGGCCTGGACGGCGTCCCCGGCGGCCAGCCGGGCCAGCACGACGGCGGCGCTGTGCCCCGTCACCGCGTTCAGCTCGGTGCGGGAGCAGGCGCGATGGCGTCGCAGGTGGCCGGTGACGCCCGCCACCGGCCCGTCGTCGAGCCAGGCCCGCAGCTCGTCCCCGGGGTCGCCCGGGGTGTGCAGATGCGCGTGGTGCGCCAGGACGCGCAGCCGCCGCCCGGGCTCCGGGCGCAGGGCCGCCCGCAGTCCCGCCGCGAGGGTCGCCGCGTTCCCGACTCCGCACAGCACCGGCAGCCCCTCCGCGTGCAGCAGGGGGTTCACGGCGTCGGGGTAGCAGGCGTTCACCAGCAGGGCCGGTGCCGCGCTGCGCCGTACCGCCTCGGCGACGCGGCGGGCGAGCAGCGCGTGCAGCGGCAGGCCCACCCCGAAGCCGCCCCGGGCGAGCAGGTCGGTCCAGGCCGACGGTGCGTGCAGGTTCTCCCACGGCGACTGGACGGAGGCGCAGTGCGCCACGACCCGCGGCCGGACGCTGTTCAGCGCCCGTACCAGTGCGTCCGGGTCGGCCGCGTCGACGGTCGTGGCGACGAACCGGGTGGGGCGGCCGGAGACGGCGGCACGTGCGGCGGCCACGGCGGCGATCTCCTGTGCTGCCTCGCCGGAGCGGGCCAGGACGGTCACCCGGTCGGGGGCCGGGTCGGCGGCCACCGCGAGCGAGCAGCAGATCGCCCGGGCCAGCGACCCGCTGCCCACCACGGCGATGCCGCCTGTCCCTGCCGTCATGCCGCCTCCAGGTGGGCGATCTGGATCCGGCGCAGATGGCGGCCGGTGTCGGTGAATGCCGTGCGGGCGTGCAGCATGCGCCAGTTGTCGAAGACGAGCATGTCGCGGCGCTCGTACTGGATGGCGGTGTGCTCCCGGGTGAAGAACTCCCTGGCCGAGTCCAGGAGCGGCCCGATGCGCGGATCGTCCTCGCGCACCAGGTTGTTGAACGAGTAGCGCACGATGGTGCCGTCGGGATGGTCCTCGATCACGGGGTGCCGCGGGTGCAGGTCGAGTCCCAGGTGCCGCATCGCGTCGGTGGTCTCCCAGGACCAGACGCGTTCCCGCAGGAAGGCGCGGTCGCCCTCGTCGAGCGAGGCGATCCAGGCGTGGGCGTCGGCGAGTGTCGTCTCGCCGCCGGCACCGGTGTTGGGCGTCTGGCACCACAGCGCGAGGTACCGCGGGGGCAGGCCCTCGAAGTCGTACCCCTCGGAGTGCGGGTAGAGGGGCTTGGTGTTGCCCGCGTGGTAGAACTCCTCCATCCCGGGCTCCGGCCGGACGTCCCCGACGAGGACGCCGGTGTACTGGGGGACGAAGCCGCCGAGGCCCTTGCAGAACGCCACCGGGTCGAAGGTCTCCGGCACGTTGCTCATGAGCACGTATCCGTGGCGTTCCAGCAGGTCGTCGAAGGTCTTGCGGGCCAGGTCGGCCGCGAGGGGACCGCCGTTGAAGTCGGTGAGGGACAGCAGGCTTTCCGGGTGCCTGGGCATGACTGCTCCTTCTCTTCTGCGTGTCGTCGAGTGGTCCGGCGCTGTCGGCGGCTCAGGCGGGGCGTGCGGCGGCGCGGACCGCCGCGGTGACGTGCCGGGCGAGGTCTCCGGCGTCGTCGGCGGTGACGCGCCGGTGGGCCGGTACGGGGCGGTAGTCGTCGCAGGTGTAGCTGCCCGACCCGTGCACGAGGACGTCGTCGCTGTCGGGCAGCAGTCCGCGGTCGGCGGCGTTGAGGGTTCCGGTGAGGGCCATCACGAGCGACCATTCGCGCAGCCTGCGCGGGTCGGCGGGCAGCGCCGCTCCGGTGTCCGCCAGCATCCGGCGGATCTGCGCGTAGCGGCTCAGGCACTCGTGCAGCGACACCACGACGCCACCGCCCCCGTGGGCGGCGATGAGCGGGTCCATGCGGGCGGACGTCGCCGGGCGGCGGGTGTAGAAGGTGGCGTCCAGTTGCTCGTCGGGGTCGAAGGTGCTGGCAGGGAAGTGCGGGTCGCTGTCCTGCCGGTACAGTCCGTCGCCCGGGTCACGGCGATAGGTGGGCAGGTTGTCGCGGCTGTGGCTCCCGTGCCGGAGGCTGAGCACCATGTCCGGGGTGCCCAGATGCTGTACGAGGAAGTAGCGCGCGGACGGCAGGGGCGCGCCGCCCGCGCGGGCCACGGCGGCGTGCCCGAGGTCGTGGCCCAGCAGCCCGAACGCGCTGGAGACGGAGTGCACATGGGTGCGGCTCGCTGTCCGGGGCAGCAGGTCGCGTTCGGCGAACGCGCGGAGCAGGTCGGCGGCCCGGTAGTTGTCGAGGCCGAGGGTGTACCAGAGCCGTACTCCGTAGCGGCGGCGCAGCTCGTGCGCGTGCGTGGTGACGAAGGCGGTGGCCAGGTCCTTGACCGCGGCCGGCTCCGCGCCGTCGTGGACCACGAGGGGGTTGCGGGCGCGCAGTTCGGGGTCCTCGCTGAGTGCTGAGGACCAGAGTTTGGCCACCGAGGCGGCCGGTACCACGCTGGTGATCTGCAGCTGATCGGCCGTCACGAGGCCGCAAGCAATGGCGCGTTGCACGGCGTCGCGCAGCGCGGTCGCCTTGTTGGCGGAGGACGGCGTGACGATCATGATCCGCTCGCCGGTGTCCGTGATGTGGCGTACGGCGCGGGCCACGATGGTGAGCGAGGCGAGTGTCTTCGTCGTCCGCGTGCCGGGGTTGCGCATCAGGTCGAGCAGGCGGAGCCGGTGCCCGCGGTAGTCCGGGAGGTCGGCCACCGCGATGCCGGAGACGGAGAAGAACCGCTCCAGTGCGGCCGTGGGTTCGGGGAGGCGGAACGCGGGCGAGAACTCCGCGTCGCCGGCGCCGGTCCGGGCCTTCTCCAGTGTCGCGAACTCCGGTGCGAGCGCGGAGCGGTAGTGGGTGAGCGCGTCGGCCACCAGGGAGGGGACGGAAAGCGTGGTCGTCAAGGCATTCCCGTTCGGTGTGGGTGGAGTGCGGTAGAGGTGCGCGCGTGCGGGCCGGGACCCTCGACGGGCCGGCACCGGGGTGGTGCCGGCCCGTCGAGGGCGCCGCGGCGGGGCCGGTGTCAGGCGCCGGCGACCTGGTCGCCGCGGACGAGGCCGCTGCCCGGCGGCACCTCTGCGGGGTCACCGCCGAATCCCGTGATCGTGTTCTTGGCGTCCACGAAAACGACCTTCGGCTCGAAGGTGTCGGCCTCCTGCGGGGTGACCGTGGCGTAGGAGACGATCAGCACCAGGTCTCCCACTTGGGCCTGGCGGGCCGACGGCCCGTTGACGCCGATGACACCGGATCCCCGCGGCCCCTCGATGACGTAGGTCGAAAGACGTGCCCCATTGGTGACGTTGACCAGGTCGACCTTTTCGTGGCGGCGGATGCCGGCTGCTTCCATCAGGTCCTGGTCGATGGTGATCGAGCCGACGTAGTTCAGGTGCGACTGCGTGACGGTGGCGCGGTGGATCTTCGCTTTGAGTGTCTCGAAGTACACGGTGACCCTTCGCTGGAACGTGCGGTCGGACGGCGTGCTCGGAGTGCCGCGGCATCGGTGAGACTGGCAGGCGGCGAACCGGAGCCACAAGCCCTGAAGGACCATGGAATCCGTACGTTTGACAGGGAGTTGGGCGTGGAAACCATGGCCGATCCCCTGTCTTTTACTGCGCTCCCCCACGTCGGAATTCCGCGGTCCGCGCGCTCGGCGAAGATCGCATATTTGCTTTCCTTTTACGGTGGCCGCACGGAGGGGGTCGCGATCGGCCCCGTACGGAGGCGCCCTCCGCACGACGACGGCCGGGGTACGGGGCGTGCCCCGTACCCCGGCCGTGTGGCGGGCGCCCTACTTCTGCGGAGGCGGGCCGTCGAGCGGGCGGCCGAGTACGCCGGGGCGGCGCTGGCGGGGCAGCGGGCCGCCGGGCGGACGGTAGTCGACGCCGAGGGCGTCCAGGCGGGCGAAGTGGCCGGTCATCCGCGACTCGAAGGCGGCGAAGTCCCTATCCGCCGGGGCCGGCAGCCGCGACCAGGCGACCTCGGCGAACGCCGCGAGCCGGGGAAAGACCTGGTAGTCGAAGCGGGCGCGGTTCTGCATCACCTCGCTCCAGACGTTGGCCTGGGTGCCGAGCACGTGGCCGGCCGCCTCTGGCGAAAGCCCCGGCGGCAGGGGGTCGAACCGGTAGACGTCCTCCAGGGTGCGGACGTACGCGATGGGCATCGGCTCGTCGGGGCCGCCGTGTTCCCGGAAGTTGAGGTACACCTGCTGCTCCGGGCACATCACGACGTCGTGCCCGGCCTCGGCCGCGGCGATGCCGCCCGCGTAGCCGCGCCAGGAGGAGACCGCCGCGCCGCCGGGGAGGCCGCCTTCCAGGATCTCGTCCCAGCCGATGAGGCGGCGGCCGCGGGCGGTCAGCCAGTCGTCGAAGTGGCGGATGAACCAGGACTGGAGTTCGTCCTCGTCGGCCAGGCCCAGTGCGGCGATCCGGGCCTGGGCCGCCGGGGACCGCCGCCACTGGTCCTTGGGGCACTCGTCGCCGCCGAGGTGCACGAAGGGCGAGACCTCGGCCGGGAAGAGGTCGAGCACCTCCTCCAGGACGCCTTCGTAGAAGCGCAGGGTGGCGTCGGTGGGCGCGAGGACGTTCGGGTTCACGCCCCAGGTGTCCCACACCTCCAGTGCCGAGGTGTCGATGACGTCGGTGTTGCCCAGTTCGGGGTAGGCGGCGATCGCGGCCTGCGAGTGGCCGGGCACCTCGATCTCCGGGACGACACGGATGTGCCGAGCGGCGGCGTACGCGACGATCTCCCGGATGTCGTCCTGGGTGTAGTAACCGCCGTGCGGCGTCTCGTCCCACAGCTCCGAGGCACGGTGGCCCCACTTGGTCCGCGCGCGCCACGATCCGACCTCGGTGAGCCGCGGGTAGCGCTTGATCTCGATGCGCCAGCCCTGGTCGTCGGTGAGGTGGAAGTGGAAGACGTTCAGCTTGTGCGCGGCGAGCAGGTCGAGGTAGCGCAGGACGTCGTCCTTGGGCAGGAAGTGCCGCGCCACGTCGAGCATCAGGCCGCGCCAGCCGAACCGGGGCCCGTCCTCGATCCGCACGGCGGGCAGGCTCCAGGTGCCCTCGGGGCGAATGGGCGCGCGGCGGAAGGCGTCGGCGCCGAGGAGCTGGCGGAGGGTCTGCGCGCCCCAGAAGACGCCGGCCGGGTCGCCACCGGTGATCCGTACGGAACCGTCGGTGGTGTCGAGCCGGTAGTGCTCCGCGGCGAGCTCGGGGTCGACGGCGAGGGTGAGCGTGCCGGGCGCGCCTGCGGCCCCGGGCGGCAGCGGCAGTCCGAGCGCATCGCCCAGGGTGCCGCGCAGCCACCGCTCGGTGTCCCCGGTGCCGGGGCCGGCCGCGAGCGCGGTGTCCGCGTCCAGCGTGCAGCCGTCGCCGGGGACGGCGGCGCTGCGCACGGGAGCGGGGATGAGTGCGGGGTCCGTGGTGCCGGTCGTCGAACGGTTCATGGTGATCAGTCCTTGACCGCGCCGCCGAGCCCGGAGACCAGGCGGCGCTGTACGAGTACGAAGAAGACCAGTACCGGGACGGTCATGACCGTGGAGGCGGCCATGATCCCTCCCCAGTCGTTCTCATCGGGCTTGAAGAACACCAGCAGGGCCATGGGCAGTGTGGACTGCGAGACGTCGCTGATGAGGAAGGATTTCGCGAACAGGAAGTCGTTCCAGGTGGAGATGAAGGAGAAGACGCTGGTCGCGGCCAGTCCGGGGAAGACCAGCGGGAAGAGGATCCGCCACAGGAAGCGGGCGCGGCTCGCGCCGTCGATGGCGGCCTGTTCCTCCAGCGCCTCGGGCACCGCCTTGACGAAGCCGCGCAGCATCCAGATGGCGAACGGCAGCGAGAAGGCGAGATGCGGCAGGATCAGCGAGCCGAGGGTGTTGAGCTGGCCGAAGTCCCGCATCAGGAAGAACAGCGGGATGGTCAGCGCCTCGACCGGCACCATCTGCGCCACCAGGAACATGATCAGCAGGGTGGTGCGGAACCGGAAGCGGAAACGGGTGACCGCGACGGCGGCCAGGAAGGCGATGAGCGCGGAGGCGACGACGACCGTGCCCGCCACGATCAGGCTGTTGAGGAAGTACCGGCCGAAGTCCTGCTGTGCGAAGACGCGCCGGAAGGCGTCGAGGGAGGGGGCGAGGGTCCAGGGGCGCGGCTCGGTGGACTGGATCTCGCCCGCCGGCTTGAAGGCCGAGAGCACCATCCAGTACAGCGGGAACGCGACAAGGGCCGCGACGATGACGGCGGCGGCCTCGGCGGCGAGCCGGCCGGGCCGTCGGATGCGGAGACGGTTGCGCGGGCGGGTACGGGGACTACGCATGCTGAACGTTCCGGACGGGCTCACAGTTCCTCCCCTTGGCGCCGGACGATGCGCAGGTACACGAGCGTGACGGCGAGCAGGATCAGCAGCATCACCACGCCGATCGCCGAGCCGAGGCTGTACTGCGAGGAGGCGAACGCCTTCTGGTACGCGTAGACGTTGAGCACGAGGTTCTGCCGGGCGATGCCGCCGCCGCCCGTCATCACGTAGATCTGGGTGAAGATCTTGAAGTCCCAGATCACCGACTGGATGGTGACGACGAGGAGGATCGGCCGGAGCATCGGCGCCATGACGGAGCGCCAGATGCGCCACTGCGAGGCGCCGTCGAGCGAGGCGGCCTCCAGGACCTCGGCGGGGATGGCGCGGATGCCGGCGTAGACGGTCACCATCACGAACGGGAACGAGCACCAGACGACTTCGAAGAGGACCAGGGCGAAAGCGCTGTAGCGCCCGTACGTCCAGGAGAAGTCGCCCAGCCCGAGCACCCTGTTGACGGGCCCGAAGTCGGGGTCGAACAGGAAGACCCAGACGGTGGAGCCGGTGATGGCCGGGGTGGCCCAGGCGCCGAGAGCGGCCAGCATCAGGAGGAGCCGGGGCACCGCCCGGATGCGGGTGAGCAGGACGGCGAGGGCGCATCCTACGAACAGGGTGGAGAGTACGCAGGCGGCGGCGAACAGCACGGTGGCGAGGAGCACCCGCCAGAACTCTCCGTCGCCGAAGAGCGTCGTGTAGTTGCCCAGCCCCTGGAAGGAGGTCGGCTGCCCGCCGCTGACCTGGGCCTGGGTGTACTCCAGGAAGGAGATCAGACCGAGCTGGTAGATCGGGTAGACGAGCAGCGCGACGAGCACGGCGAGCGCGGGCAGCAGGTAGAGCCAGGGTGTCCAGCGCGGGTGGCGCAGGCGCGGGGCGGTCAAAGGCGCGGTCCTCACTGCGCGGCGGCGAACGCGTCGTCCATCTTGTCGGCCGCGTCGTCGGCGGCCGTGCCCACTCCCTTACGGCCGCTGACGATCTCCTGGAACATGGTGGGGAGGATCAGCGAGGCGTCGATCTGGCCCCAGGCGGGCGAGGCGGGCACAAACTTGGCCCCGGCGTGCAGGGTCTTCACGAAGGGCTCGACGAACGGCTGCTTTTCCGCGGCCTCGTCGAGGACGTCGCGGTAGGTCGGCAGGAAGCCCATGGCGTCGAACAGCCGGCGCTGGGAGTCCTTGCCGGCCAGCGACTTCATCAGGTCCACGGCCAGGGTGCGGTGCGAGGTGCTCTTCAGGACGCCGATGTTGTTGCCGCCGGCGAAGGCCGGGGCGATGGAGTTCTTCTTCACTCCGGGCAGCGGAACGACGGCGTACTTCCCCTTGACCTTGCTCGCCTCGACGGCGGCATGGCTGAAGTCGCCGCCGATCGCCATGGCGGCCTTGCCCGAGGTGAAGGCGGTGACGGTGGCGTTGCCGCCCAGCGAAGCGCATTTGTCGGCCGGGCAGTTGGCGTCGCCGAAGAGCGAGGCGTACGCGTTGATGCCCTTGCGGGCTTGCGGTGTGTTGACGGCCGCCTTGTAGGTGCCGTCCTTCTTCACGGCGAGTTCGCCGCCGTTGGCCCAGAGGAAGGGCAGGGCTCCGTAGGTGTACGCGCCGCCGACGGCGAGGCCGTAGAGGCCGGGCCGGGCCTTGTGGACCTTCTTCGCGGCGGAGATCAGTTCGGCCTGCGAGCGGGGCGGCTCGATGCCCAGGTCGTCGAGGACGTCGGTGCGGTAGTACAGCGCGCGTACGCCCACAAAGAACGGCGCGCCGTAGACCTTGCCGTCGACGGTCACGGACTGCTCGGCGGTGGGGTCGGCGTCCTTGGCGTCGCCCCACGTCTTGAACTCGCTGGTGACGTCGGCGAGTCCGCCGTCCCGGACGTAGCCGGCGGTGTCGGTGTTGCCGTACTCGATGAGGTCCGGCGCGCTCTCGGGGTCGTTGAAGGCGGCCTTGATGCGCTGGGCGCGGGTGTCGACCGGGATGTACTCGACCTCCACGTCGGTGCCCTTGTGCCGCTTCTCGAAGTCGGCGACGGCCGCGTCGACCACCTTTTCCTTGGGCTTGTTGCCGACCTCGCGGAACAGCCACACGCGCAGCGTCCCGCTCTTCTCGTCCTCCGGTGCGCCGCTGCCCGAGGTCTGGGGCGCGCAGGCGGTGACGGTGACGCCTGCGAGAGCAAGTGCGGCCAGTGGAGCGGCTATTCGGGCGAACGGCTTCATCGATACCCCTACGGATCGAGCGTTGCAACATACGCAATGAACGTTTCGCTCTGCACAACTGGCGTGGAGCATATGGCGACCGAAGAGCGGGGACAAGGTCTACACCAATTCGTGATCCACGCCGGGGGATGCAGAATCGGCCAATCGACTTAAGGCGATTGTCTTAGTAAGACACGCGTCTTACGGTGGCCGGGAAGCCGACGCCCGGAGGAGCCCCCATGACCGACGAGGCCACACCGATTCCTGACTACCCGTTCGACCAGCCCAACGTGCTGGAGCCGCCGCGTGAATGGGCCGAGAGCCGGTCCAAGTGCCCGGTCGCCCACGTACGGATGCCCAGCGGCGACGTCGTAGGCCTGCTGACCGGGTACGACGAGGTCCGCACCCTGCTCGCCGACCCGCGCTTCAGCCGCGACCTGTCCCGCAAGGGCGCGGCCCGCCTGTCGAACACCGAGGACGGCGGACTGTTCAGCCGGACCACCGCCGGCACCGCCGACATCCAGGAGGGGCCCGGGCACCAGCGGTGGCGGCGGCTGCTCAGCCGGGCGTTCACCGTGAAGAAGATGGAGGCCTGGCGGCCCCGCGTCCAGGAGATGGCGGACGAACTGATCGACGCCATGCTCGCCAAGGGCGCGCCGGTGGACCTCCGGAGGGAGCTGGCGCTGCCGCTGCCCGTCCGGGTCATCTGCGCGCTGCTGGGCGCGCCGAGCGAGGACCAGGACAAGTTCGCGCACTGGTCCGAGGTGGCGCTGACGCTGACCAAGTACTCACAGCAGGAGGTCGACGAGGCGTCGCAGGCGTTCCTGGACTACGCCTCGGACCTCGTGGAGCAGAAGCGCGCCCACCCCGGTGACGACCTGCTCAGCGAACTGACCCAGATCTCGGACAGCGAGGACGGCCGGCTCAGCCACGACGAGCTGGTGTCCACCGCGCGCGGCCTGCTGCTCGCGGGGCACGAGACCACCTCGAACATGATCCTCAAGATGACGGCGCTGCTGCTGTCCGAGCGGGAGCGGTACGAGGCCGTGGTCGCCGACCCGGAGCTGGTCACCGGCACCGTGGAGGAGTCCCTGCGGATGGACCCGATCGCCGGCGTGGGCATCCCCCGGTTCATCACCGAGGACATCGAGGTCGGCGGGGAGCCGGTCGGTACGGGCAGCAGCCTGCTGGTCAACCTGGCCGCCGCCAACCGGGACGCACGCAAGTTCCCCGAGCCCGACCACTTCGACCCTCGGCGCGAGAACAACAGCCAGCACGTCACCTTCGGCGCCGGGCCGCACTTCTGCGTCGGCCAGACGCTGGCCCGGGTGGAGCTGAAGGTCGTACTGGACACCTTCGTCCGGCGACTGCCCGGTCTGCGGCTGCGGGACACCCCGGAACAGCTCCGCCAGCGCGACGGGGTGGCCGCCGGTGGCCTGCAGGAACTGTGGGTCACGTGGTGACGCGGTGTACCACAGGACGGCGGGGAACGAGGAGGTAGCATGAAGATCACCGTGGACCAGGACGCGTGCTGCGGCAGCGGGTTGTGCGTGATCAGGGCCGACCGGGTGTTCGACCAGCGGGAGGAGGACGGCGTCGTGTTGCTGCTGGACGAGGCACCGTCGCCGGAGGACTTCGAAGACGTGCGCGCCGCGGCCGCGGGGTGCCCGACCGGAGCCATCCGACTCGCGGAATGAAGACGACCGCGCCGGCCGCCTCGCCGTCCCCCCGCTCGGTGCTCGCACGCAACAAGCTGATGCGCACCGCGGAGCGGCTCTATGCCGAGAGGGGCTTCGCGAACGTCTCCGTACGGCAGATCAGCGAGGCGGCCGGCCAGCGCAACAACTCCGCCGTGCAGTACCACTTCAACGGCCGTGACGAGCTCATCAAGGCGATCCTGTCGAGCTACACGGACGTCATCGAGGAGCGCCGCATCGCGATGGTCGAGGCGCTCGGGAGCCGCCGGACAGTGTCCCTGGAGGAGCACTTCGGGTGCCTCATCATGCCGGGCGTCGAGTACCACATCGAGGCACCGGGGCCGACCTGGGGCGCCCGGTTCTTCGCCCAGGCGCTCGTCGAGCCGGCACTGCGCGCGTACGTCATACAGGAGCACCTGAACACCCCGTCGCACCGCATCCTGGCCACGTACGGCGCGGTGCGGCGGAAGGACGTCGACCCCGGCCTGCTCCAGCGGCACAACGCGATGGTGCGCCAGCTCAGCGTGCACGCCTTCGCCGAGCTGGAGCACGATCTGGCGAAGGGCCGGATCGACCACGCCGAGACGGAGGACCGCTGGCGCCAGCTCGGCCAGGACCTCATCACCGCCCTCTGCGGCCTCTCGGCGGCGCTGCTCGGGCGGGGGTGAGCATCCGGCCCGCCGGTCAGCGGGCCGGACCGGACCGCCCGGCGGCGTACAGCCGTTAGGGGGCTCCCGTCAGCGCATATCCGCTACGGTCTGTCGGCCGTGACACAGCAGCTACGGTCATTCGGCAGCCCCAGCCTCCCGGGCTGCCCGTACGAGCGCGGCGTTGTCCGGTGCTTCCGTGCCGTCGGGCAGGACAAGGACGTCCTCCAGTCCGACCCTCGTGTCCAGCCCCAGCCGGACGGCCGCCCGCAGTACGGGCCACGCACCGCCGTCCTCGCCGTGGAGCAGCACCGGAGTCGGCCGGGCCGGTGCAAGCTCCGCCAGCAGGGCGAGGGCCACGCGCTCGGCCGTCGCCGCATCGGTGTCCGTGACCTCCGCGAGCACGCGCAACGCCCTCCCCGCGAAGGGTGAGGCAAAGAAGCGGCGCGCCGCGTCCGTGCCCGAGAAGATGCCCGCTTCCACCCCCACTTCGCGGTCCAGGAGCGCCTCGGCGACCTGCTCGGCGCCGTCCTCGTGCCAGTTCACGGACGCGTGATCGGACAGCACCGTCCAGGAGCGCACCAGCGCCGCGCGCTCCCCCGGGTCCGGGGCGGCCCACGCGCCGGTCGTCACGCCGATCCGCACGCCGCGCGGCACGGCACGGCGTACGGCGGTGACCGCCTCCGCGACGAGGCGCGGCTCCAGCGCATCGCGTCCCTCGGCGTCCTTGGCGTGCAGATGGATGTCCGCCGCCCCCGCGGCCACCGCCCGGGCGGCTTCCGCGGCCAGCTCGCTCGGTGACACGGGCAGGGTCGGGTGCTCCGCGCGTGTCCGTGGCCCGTTCAGGCATACCTGCAACATGGCCGCGACTATGCCATCACCGGCCGCGGACGGGCCGGGAGCGGACCGGGGGCGGGCCGGGGGCGGCCAGGAGGCGGACAGGAGGTCAGTCATGCGGTGGTCTCGCGGTGCGTGCCCGCCGCCTGCGCGTCGCGGGTCGGCGACTCGCGGGTCAGCGCGTCGTGGGCCAGGGCGGCGTTGTGGGCGAGGTGGGCGGGGGCGAGCAGGGTGTCGTGGGTCCCGGAGCCCACGACACGTACCGACCGGGTGCGGGAACTCTCCTCCCAGCCGGCCCGTTTTCCGAGTACGTACGGCAGTCCGCTCTCCTCGGCGGAGATCACCGTGATCGGAGCGGTGATCGTGCCGAGATTGGGGGTGCGGCAGCAGAAGCCGAGGAAGTCCAGGGCCTGGGCGATGGTTTCCTCGGTGCCGGGGCCGGGGGCCGTGCCGTCCCGGCGGGAGAGTTGGGCGCGCAGGTCCCTCTCGAAGCGGGCCAGGGCCGCGTCGTCGAGCGGTTCGGCGTGGGTGAAGCGGTAGGAGTCCAGCAGTACCAGCTGGGGGACCTCCCGCCCGCGGCGTTCGAGCTCCTTGGCCACTTCGAAGGCGAGGTTGCCGCCGAGGGAATAGCCGAGGAGGGGGCACGGGCCGGCAGGCTGGAGCGATTCGATCAGGTCGGCGCAGCGGGTGATTCCGAGGGCGTCGGGGAGACGGGGGACGTAGTCGAGCGCGATGAGGCTGAACTGGGGCAGGCGGTCCGCCAGTTCGCGGTAGAGCAGGCCGTGTCCGCCGGCCGGCGGGAAGCAGAAGAGGGTGCGTCCGGGGTCCACCTCGGAGCCGAAGCGGACGTACGGCGTGGTGTCGGTGGTGTCTGCAGCGCCGTCGGTGCCGTCGGTGACCGCACACTGCACCGTGCGGGCCATGCCGCGCAGTGTGGTGTCCGTGAACAGCCGGCCGACGGGGATCTCGATGGCGTAATCGGTGCGGAGGTGGTGGATCAGCTCGATGAGGGCGAGGGAGCTGCCGCCGCTCTCGAAGAAGTCGTCCGACGGGCCGGCTTGTTGACCGCCGAGCACGGTACGCCAGTGCTCCGCCATCCGTGACTCGTACGGGGTGGCGGGCGGTTCGGGGGCCCGGTCGGCCGGTGGTCGGGCGGGGGCTGGGAGTGCGTCGGTGTCGAGCTTGCCGTTCGGCGTGAGGGGCAGGGCCGGAAGCTCCACGAAGTGGGAGGGGACCATGTAGGCGGGGAGCCGGCCCGCGAGGTGGCGGCGCAGCTCCGTCCGGTCGGGGCGCGCGCCCTCGGCCGGTACGTAGTAGGCGCAGAGGGCGTGGTCGCCGCCGTCGGCGGGGCGGGTCGTCACATGCACCTGGCGCAGTGCGGCGCAGTCCGCGAGCTGGGCCTCGACCTCACCGGTCGCCACTCGGTGCCCGCGCACCTTGACCTGCCGGTCCGCACGGCCCAGCAGGTGCAGGATGCCGTCGGCGGCCCAGCGGGCGAGGTCGCCGGTGCGGCAGAGGGGACGCGCCGGTGTGCCGCCGCCCGGGGTGCGGTGCGGGAAGCACGGTGCGGTCTCCTCGGGTTCGTCGGTGCCGCCGCTCACGATGTCGGCGCCTTCGCTCATGAGGTCGCCGCCACCGCTCGTGACGCCCGGGCCGCCGATCCAGAGGTCGCCTGTCACGCCGGGTGGCACCGGTTCGCCGTGGCGGTCGAGGACGTATGCCTCGGTGTTGGGCAGGGGGCGGCCGATGGGGACAGTGAGGCCTGCGTCGAGGCCGTCCACCGACCCTTCGAAGTACGTGCTGTCGATGGTGGCCTCGGTGAGGCCGTAGGAGTTGATCAGGCGGGTCGCCGGCCCGCACAGGGCGTGCAGCCGACGGTGTTCGCCGACCCGCCAGGTGTCGGAGCCGACGATGAGGAGGCGCAGGAAGTCGAGCCGCTGTCCGGTCCGTTCGCAGTGACTCAGCAGGGCGCGGGCGACCGCCGGGACGAACTCGGCGCAGTCCACCCGCTCCGTGACCATGGTCCGGTACAGCCGCGCGGTGTCGAGGATCAGGTCGCGGTCGGCGAGGAGCAGGGTGCCGCCGGAGCAGAGGGCGCGCACCACGTCACCGGTGAAGACGTCGAAGCACGGGCCGGCCATCTGCAGGTGGACGTGGGCCTCGTCGGCGAGGCGGTACTCCGCGTGCCAGGCGGCCTGTACCGAGGCGAGGTTGCGGTGGGTCACGCGTACGGCCTTGGGGCGGCCGGTCGAGCCGGAAGTGTGGAGGAGGTAGGCAGGCGCGTCCAGAGGGACCCGGGGCTCGGAGATGCCGCCGGCCGGCACCCTGACCGCCGGTCCGTCGGGGACTGCCAGTGGGTCGGGGTCGGAGACCGCCAGCTCTTCGGGGGTGGTGACCGTGGGGCCGGGGCCCGCCGGGCGGGGGACGGTGGCCCGGTCGGTCACGGTCAGGACGGCGCCGACGTCCGTCACCAGCCGGTCCAGCCGCTCCACGGGGTGGCCGGGGTCGAGGGGCAGGTAGCAGCCGCCCGCCCGCAGGACCGCGAGGAGCGTGACGATCAGCTCCGGTGACTTGGCCATCCGCAGGGCCACCACGGCGCCGTCCCGGACACCCCGTGCGCGCAGCTGCCGGGCCATGGCGCGGGACCGGTCGTCCAGCTCGGCGTAGGTCAGCCGGTGGGCGTCACCGGAGGCGGTGGGGGCCACGACGGCGACGGCCTCCGGGTGCGCGGCGGCCTGTCGCACGATGATCTCGTGGACGGGCAGGTCGTGGCGGGCCGTCCGGCCGCTGCCGCTCCACCGGGTGAGGATGCGGTCCCGCTCCTCCGCGCCGAGCAGCGGCAGCTCGCAGGCGGGCGCCTCGGCGGGAGCGCGGGTGAGCGCGTCCAGCAGGTTCAGATAGTGCCCGGCCAGCCGGCGCACCGTCGCCGCGTCGAAGAGGTCGGTGTTGTATTTGAGGGTGCACTCGAAACGGCCGTCCGACGGGTATTCGTAAGCGGCCAGGGTCAGGTCGAACTGCCCTTCCTGGTCGGGTAGTTGCATGTTCTCGATGCGGTGGCCCGCCAGTTCGTCGCCGAGCTGGTCGGTGAGCAGGGCGAACATCGTCTGGAACACCGCCGAGCGGCTGGCGTCGTGCGGCAGCCCGAGCTTCTCGACGAGGAGGACGAACGGGTACTCCTGGTTGTCCAGCCCGCCCAGCACCGTGTCGCGGGTGCGGCCCAGCAGGTCGGCGACCGAGGGGTTGCCGGCCATGCCGACGTGCAGCGGCAGCGGGTTGACGAAGTAGCCGTAGACCGGCGCGAACTCCTCACGGGTACGCCCGCTGACCGGGCTGCCGACGACGATGTCGTCCTGGCCCGAGTAGCGGTGCAGCAGCAGGTAGTACGCGCTGAGCAGCACCATGAACGGGGTGACGTCGTGGCGGCGCGACAGCGCGTGCACCCGTGCGCCGAGTCCGGCGTCGATCTCGAAGGACTCCGACGCGCCGTTGTGGGTGGCCACGGCGGGACGCGGCCGGTCCGTGGGCAGTTCGAGGTCGGGAACCCGCTCCGGCAGGTGGCCGCGCCAGTAGTCCAGCATCCGCTCCGCTTCGGGTCCGGCGAGCAGCCGCTCCTGCCGGCTCAGGAAGTCCGGGTACCGCGCGGGCAGCGGCGCGAGCGCGGCCGGTCTGCCGGTGCGCAGCGCGTCGTAGACCTCGAAGAGCTCTTCGACGAAGGTGAAGATGGAATGGGCATCGGAGACGATGTGGTGGACGGCCTTCAGGAGGATCCAGCGGTCCGGTCCGGCCTGGTAGAGCCGCAGCCGGATCAGCGGGTCGCTCGTGAGGTCGTACGGCCGCCGGTACTCCTCGACCATCCGCCGCAGCACGGCTTCCTCGTCCTCACCGCGCACGTCGAACAGGGCCGTGTCGGCACGTACGTCCGGCGAGATGCGCTGCACGGGCCGGCCTTCCTTCCGCACGAACGTGGTCCGCAGGGCGGGGTGGCGGGCCAGGAGGGTGCGGAAGGCGGTGAAGACCAGTTCCGGGTCCAGCTCGCCGTGGACCGTCAGCGCGCCGCCGATGTTGTAGGCGTGCGCGTCCGGGTCCAGTTCCTTCAGGAACCACAGCGCCTTCTGGTTGTGCGTGAGGGGGTACTCCTCCTCGGTCCGCTCCTCCTCGGTCCCTTCCCCGTCCGTCTGCCCCGCTGCCGTCCGCTCCTCTTCCGTCCGCAGGTACTCGGCCTCCGTCCGCCCCTCCCCCGCACCCCCGGCGGGCAGCTCGACGGCGAGGGCGGGCTCGGCCACATCAACCGCCGTCAGCCCCTCGTACAGCCGGGTCGCCAGCTCCGTGACCGGCTCGCCGCTGAGCAGGGCCACCACCGGGAGGGCGACGCCCAGTTCGGTGTCCGTCCTGGCCCGCAGCTCCATCGCCAGCAGGGAGTCAAGGCCCAGCGCGAGCAGTCCGGCGGCCAGGTCGATCCGGTCCTGGGGCACGCCCAGTACGGTCGCGACCAGCTCGCCGAAACGCTCGGCGACAAGGTGCCGACGGGCCTCTTCGTCCGGTGCGGCGCGGAAGGCGTCCAGGAAGGTGCCGCGCGCCGTGCCGGCCGGCGCGTCGGCGGCGTCCGCCACCAGGTCCGCGATCAGCGGGGGCGGTGCGGGGTACCAGGCCGCCGCGGTCCGCCAGTCGGTGACCGTGGTGACGGCCAGGTGTGCCCGCTCCTGGCCGATGGTGCGTTCCAGTACGGCCATGCCGGCGGCGGGGGCGAGCGGGCTCATGCCGCGTGCGGTGCGGTAGTGCTCGGCGAGGCCGCGCTCCTGGATCATCCCGGCGTCCCAGGGGCCCCAGGCCAGGCTGAGCGCGGGCAGCCCTTGGGCGCGGCGGTGGTGGGCCAGCGCGTCCAGGAAGGCGTTGCCCGCCGCGTAGTTGGTCTGACCCGCTGTGGTCAGCAGCGCGGCGACGGAACCGAAGAGGACGAAGTGGTCGAGGGGTTCGTCACGGAGGCAGTGGTGGAGGTGGCGGGCGCCGGCCACCTTGGGGGCGTACGCGGCGTCGAACGCCTCCCGGTCCATCTGCGGCACGAGCACGTCTCTTACCTCGCCGGCCAGGTGAAAGACGCCGCGGACGGGCGGCAGCTGCCGGCCGCGGTGGTCGGCGAGCCAGTCCGCGAGCGCGGTCTCGTCGGTGATGTCGAGCGCGACGGGGAGCGGCTGGGCGCCGAGTGCCTCCAGTTCGCGTACGAAGGCGACGCGCTGTCCGGCGGTGCTGTCGGGGTCGATGGTGTGCCACCGGGTGCGGTCGGGCAGCGGCGTGCGGCTCACGAGGATCAGCCGCCGTGCGCCGCGTTCCACGAGGGTGCGGCAGAGCACCTGGCCGAGGGCGCCGAAGGCGCCGGTCACCAGGTAGCAGCCGTCGGGGCGCAGCCGCAGGGGCAGGGGGCGGGTGAGGCCGGCAGCGGGACGGAGCCGGCTGGTGCGGCGGCGGTCGCCGCGCAGCGCGATCTCCTCCTCCCCCGCGGTGGAGAGTTCGCGCCAGAGCGCCGTGGCGTCCCCTGTGGTGGCGTGCGCCGGGAGGTCGATGAGTTTGCCGCGTCGGTCGGTGAGTTCCTGCTGCCACAGGACGCGGCCGACGCCCCAGGCCGCGGCGCCCAGCGGTTCGACCGGGTCGCCGTCGGCCGCCGCCTGCGTGCCGCGAGTGACGATGTGCAGCCGGGCGCCGGGCTGTGCGGCGGGCAGCAACTGGGCGAGGCGGACCAGCGAGCGGGCGCCGAGGTCGCGGCATCGTGCCAGGTCGGCCCCGGTGCTGTCGGCGAGCGGTGGCTGGTCCAGGTTCCACAGGTGGACGACGGCGTCGAAGCGGGCGTCGAGGTCGGCGAAGAGGCGTGGCAGGTCGTCGTCGGCGTCCGGCCGTACGGTGGACTCGTCCGGGCCGTGCGCGTACCGGATACCCGGCCGTACGAGGTGGCAGCGGGTCCCGTGTTCCCTGGCCAGTGCGGCCAGTTCTTCGGCGACGGGGCCGGAGTCGGCGAGGAGGAGCAGCGCTTCGGGCGGTGCGGTGGTGTCCGCCGGTGGTGGGCTGTCGGTCCAGACGATCTCGGTGAGCCAGTTGTCGAGGGTGGCGGGGCCCGCGGCGGCCGCGGCGTGGTCGACGTCCACCGCGCGGAGGCCGGTGACGCGGCCGAGCGGCGCGCCGTCGTCGGCGTACAGCGCGAGGTCGCCGGTGATCTGCGCGTCGTCCCGCTGGGTGACGGTGGCGTGTACCCAGAGCGGCCCGTCGCCCACGGGGTCGAGGCGGACCTCGGCGATCGAGAGCGGCAGCCGGATCCCGCCTGACGTCCGGCCGTCCGCTGCCAGGACGGTGGTCAGGAGGGTCTGGAACGCGGCGTCGAGCAGAGCGGGGTGGCAGTGGTCCGAGGCCTGCCCGTGGCTCAGCCCGTCCGGCGGCCGGATGCGGGCGAGCGCCTCGTCGTGGCCGGTCCAGACGTCCTCAATGCCTTGGAAGGCGGGGCCGTACTGGTATCCCTGGCCGGCCAGCGCGGCGTAGCAGTCGGCGCCGGAGAGGTGGTGACGGGTGCGGGCGCGGACCGCTGCGGGGTCGAGTGCGGGGCCGGGAGCGCGCCGCTGGCCGGCGCGGACCACGCCGGTGGCGTGGACGGTACGGCCGGTCTCTCCCTGTGCCGTGGCTGCGGTGAAGGCCGCGCTGTCGGGGTCGAAGGAGAACTGGACGGCGGCCGGGCGTGCGTCGTCGAGGAAGAGGGCCTTGGCGAGCCGGATGTCGGCCAGTGCGGCCGGGGCGCCGCCGGTCATCGTCCGTACCGCCTGTGCCGCCATCTCCAGGTAACCGGCTGCGGGGAAGACGGTGTTGCCCTGGATGCGGTGGTCGGCCAGGTAGGGCAGCTGCTCGGTGTCGAGCCGGGCCTCCCAGGTGGGCCGGGCGTGTGCGGTGCGACGGCCCAGCAGCGGGTGGTCGCGGTGGCCGAGGCGGAGCCGCGCGATGCCTTCGGGCTCGGCCCAGTACCGGTCCCGGCGCCAGGGGTAGCGTGGCAGCGGGACCGGGCGACCGGCCGGCTGGAGGACGTGCCAGTCCGGCTCGGTGCCGAGGGTGTGCAGCTCGGCGAGGGTCCGCAGGAACCGCTCCGGCTCGTCCTCCCGGCGGTGCAGCGAGGCGAGGGTGCGGCCTTCGATGCCCTTGGCGGCGAGGCATTCGGTGATCGATTGCCCGAGCACCGGGTGCGGCCCGACCTCCAGGAAGAGGCGGTGGCCGTCGTCGGCCAGCCGGTCGACGGCCGCCCGGAAGCGGACAGGCGCGCGGACGTTCTCCCACCAGTAAGCGGCGTCCAGTTCCTCGCCGGACGCGACGCCGGCCCGGGCGGTCAGGTACAGCGGTAGTTCGGCCGTACGCGGCTTGAGGTCCGCCAGGCCGTCCAGCAGTTCGTCCCGGACCGGGTCCATCCGCACGCTGTGGTACGGGACGTCGACCGACAGGAAACGGGCGAAGACCTGCTCCCGTTCGAGGCCGGCCGCGAGGTCGCGGAGCGCGTCCGTGTCGCCGGAGAGCGTGACGCCTGAGGGGCTGTTGACCGCCGCCACCGACACCAGGTCGCGCAGTGGGCGGAGCCTGCGTGCCGCCTCCGCCTCGGTGAGTCCGACGGCGAGCATGGTGCCGGTGCCGGTCAGCCGCTGCTGGAGGCGGCTGCGGTGCAGGATGATGCGGACGGCCTCGGGGAGGCTGTAGACGCCGGCTTCGTAGCAGGCGGCGACCTCGCCGGTGCTGTGTCCGACCACGGCGTCGGGGCGTACGCCGTAGCTGCGCCAGAGTGCGGCGAGGCCGGTCTGGAGCGCGAAGTTGGCGGGCTGGGCGAGCCAGGTCTCCCCCATTCTCGACGTGGTCTCGTCCGCGGCCAGTTCGTCGAGCAGGGACCAGCCGGCCTGCTCCCGGATTTCCCGGTCGCAGGCCTCAACGGCGGTCCGGTACACCGGTTCGGTGGCCAGGAGGCGACGTCCCATGCCCCACCACTGCGGTCCCATGCCGGTGAACACCCAGGCGGTGCGGCGCTGTTGGCGCTCCCGTCGGCGGCCGGTCAGCACCCGCGGATGCGGCTCCCCCCGCTCGTACGCGGCGAGCGCCTCGTCCAGCGTGCCGGGGGCGTCCGGGGAGTACACCACCGCGAGCCGGTGCTCGTGGTGTTCGCGGCGATGGGCGAGGGTGTGGCCGACGTCGGCGAGCGGGGGCGGTGTGCCGGGCGTGCCGGAGAGTTCGGCGCGGAGGCCGGCCGCGAGGTCGCGCAGCCCGTCGGGGTGGCGGGCGCTCAGCGGCAGGATGGTGGGGTGGTTCCGCGGCGTCCGGGGTGCCGGCCGCGGCTCGTGCGGCGGTTCCTCCAGCAGGACGTGGGCGTTGGTGCCGCCGAAGCCGAAGGAGTTGACGCCGGCCCGGGCGGGACCGGCGTGCGCGGGCCAGTCGACCAGCCGGTCCGGGATGTCGAAGGGCAGCCCGGCCGCGTCGATGGCGGGGTTGAGGCGTTCCAGGTTGAGGTGCGGCGGGACCCGGCGGTGCTTCAGGGCCAGTACCGTCTTGATCAGTCCGGCGACGCCGGCTGCTGACTCACTGTGCCCGATGTTGGTCTTGACGGAGCCGACGTAGCACGGCGCGCCGGGCGGGCGTCCGGTGGCCAGGACGCGGGCGAGCGCGTGGGCCTCGACGGGGTCGCCGACGGGGGTGGACGTGCCGTGCGCCTCGACGTACTGGAGGCTGCCGGGTTCGATGCCCGCCTCGGCGCACACCCGCCGGACCAGGGTGACCTGCGCGTCCTCGCGCGGCACGGTGATGCCGTTGGTCCGGCCGTCCTGGTTCACGCCGCTGCCGAGCACCACCGCGTGTACGGGGTCGCCGTCGCGCACCGCGTCGGCCAGCCGTTTCAGTGCCACCACGCCGACGCCCTCGGCACGGACGTAGCCGTCCGCCGACGCGTCGAAGGCGCGCGAGCGGCCGTCGACGGAGAGGAAGCCGCCCTTGGTCTCGGCGACGGTGTACTGCGGGGCACAGTGCAGCAGTGTGCCGCCGGCCAGCGCGAGGTCGGTCTCGCCGCGCAACAGGCTCTGCCGGGCGAGGTGGAGGGCCACCAGGGAGGAGCTGCAGGCGGTGTCGAGGGTGACGCTGGGGCCGCGGAAGTCGAAGGCGTGCGAGATGCGGTTCGAGACCATCGTCATCATGGTGCCGGTGGCGGTGTGCGTGCCCACGAAGTCCAGGTCGGAGAAGTGCAGCACGTTGTAGTCCGCCGTGAACGCGCCGATGAACACGCCGACGTCGCGGCCCGCGAGGCCCGCCGGCGGCTGGCCGCCGTCCTCCAGGGCCTCCCAGGTGACCTCCAGGAGCTTGCGCTGCTGCGGGTCGAGGTGCGCGGCCTCGCGAGGGCTGATGCCGAAGAACTCCGGGTCGAACTCGTCGAAGCCGTCGATGTATCCGCCGCGGCCGCCGACCAGCCGGCCGGGCTTGGCCCGGTCCCGGCTGCGCAGCGTGGTGATGTCGTACCGGTCGGCCGGGGTCGGGACGATGCAGTCCCGGCCCTCCGCGAGGTTCCGCCAGAACGCCCGGTGGTCGTTGGCGTGTCCGGGCAGTCGGCAGCCGATGCCGATGATGGCGATCCGGTCACGGAGGTCGCAATCGGGCGCTTGAGTCATGAGCGCACGATAAGGGGGCAACCCTGGATCGGTCGGGCACCGATGCTGACGACACGTCACTTCAGCTTGTCGGACAGTCGCCCCGCCGGAAGGGGCGCCGCGCTGCTCGGCCCGCCGGGCAGGACGTAGCCGGAACCGTCCTCCGCCCCCCAGCCCACCTCGGCCGTACGCCTGTTGAGCGGGTCGGCGTCGGCGAACACGCACAGGGCCCGCAGCCGCCGGCGGAGGCGGCGGGGGTCGGCGGGCGGGCCGCCGGGCGAGATGTCGGCGGCCAGTTTGTACGACCCGCGGCTGCCGGTGCGCAGCAGGTACGTCAGGTGCCAGACGTCGGTGCCGGGCAGCCGGTCCAGCAGCGAGGAGGTGAGGTCGTCGCGGTCGGTGATGCCGTCGGCGAGCAGCAGCACCTGACCGGTGGCCCGGTGGCCGCGCCAGAGGAACGTCACCGCGCGGTCACCGGCCGCCCCGGCGGCCTCTTCGATCAGGGGCGTACCGCGCCGCTCGGCGTCCGCCCAGAATGCGGCGAGCAGGGTTCCGCGTTCGGCTTCGGTGGCGGTGGCGAGCCGGGCGGCGAGGCGTTCGACGCAGGGTCCGGCCGTGCGGAACGGCCGCGAGTCCTGAGCGTCGGGACCGACGAGGACGTACATCTTTCCCGCTTTCCTGAGCGACGGGCGGCCCCTGTGACCACCCCGCCGCGACCATGTTTACTTAGGTTAGCCTAAGCTAACTTTATTGGTCATACGGATCTGCCCCGCCCCGGGAGGCCGCCCATGCGTCTGCTCGTCACCGGCCGCGCCGGATTCACCGGCTCGCCCTTTCTCAGGGCACTACTGTCCACCACTCCCGTCAGCACCCCGCGCGCCGTCACCGTGCTCGACCCGTCCGCCGGCTCCGGCCCCGCCGGACCACCCCCCTTCGCCGGCCGCAGCTGCATCGACCACGTACCCGGCGACCTCCACGACCGGCCGCTGATCCAGGAGTTGATGCGCCACCATGAGCTGGTCGTCCACCTCGCCGAGGAACCCGACGCGGCCCGCGCCGCCGCCGTCGACCTGCCGGGCACCCGCGCCCTCCTCCAGTCGGCCGTGCACGCCGGGGTGACCCGGTTCGTCTACGTCTACGACCACTACCGGGCGCTGCGGCTGACGCTCGGCGGCGGCGCGGCCGGTCAGGTGCACGACCTCGGCGACGGGGCCGAACTGACCGCGGCCGAGCTGACCGGACGCCTGCTCACCGAGTGCGGCCGCGCGGGAGGCACGCGATGAGCTGCTGGCTGGTGACCGGCGCCGACGGCGAGGTCGGGCGCAGACTGTGCGCGCTGCTGCGCGCGAACGGCCAGCGGTTCCTGCCGCTGGGCCGGGACGATCTCGACCTCGGCGACGCGGCGGCCGTGCAGTCGACCCTGCTGCGCACGCGTCCCGCCGTCGTCGCGCACTGCGACGCCCGGCCCGGCGCGGGCGCGATGCCCTCCGGCCCGCGCGCCGTCCGCGGCGACCTCGACGCCTTGCGGGTGCTCGCCCGCGCCTGCGGCCGGCTCGACGCCTGCCTGCTGCACCTGGCCGCGGGCCGGACGCTGTGCACGACATCGCTGTACGCGGCGCACGGCCGCACCGTGGTGCACGAGGAGCTGCCGGACAGCGCGCCGGGCACCCCGCGACGGCACCCCGACGGCGGCTGCCGGGCACCGGACTGGGTGTGCGACGTGGCCGAACGGCTCTACGCGCTGGGCAGCACGCCGGGCGGCGGCCGGGCAGCCGGCTGGCCCCGCCCGGCACCCGCCGTCAGCGGTGCGCGCGGGCACCACTGAGCAGCCGGCCGTCATGGGCGGCGCGGCCGGGCACACCGAGCGGTGTGTGCGGGCCGCACTCCGCCAGCACATCGAACAGGCCCGCCACATGCGTACGCAGGCGCGCCGCCGTGTAGAGCCCCGGGTGGGCGGCGCAGTCGATGCGCAGCCCCGAAGCGCCGCCGTCGGCGCCGACGGTGACGGCGAGGTCGTGGACGGGCCCGTCGGTGAGGGGGTGCGCGAGGGCGGGCGCGCCCGCGAGGGTGAGGCCGTCCCCGGGCTCCCGCTCGGCGATCAGCGGGCCCACCAGGGCCGGTCCCACAGCGCCGCGTCCGAGGTCGCGGCGGAGGTCCGCCAGCGGGTAGCGCTGGTGGCGCCGGGCGGCCCGCAGGCCGAGGACGGTCTGCCGGATCAGCGTCGCGAAGGTGTCGTGCGGACGCACCGTCAGACACAACGGGAGGACGTTGCGCAGCACACCGGGGACACTCAGCGCCGTCGGCCCGGTGCGGCCCGGCATCGGCACCCCGAGCACGACATCGGCCACGCCGGTGGTCCGCGCGACGTGCAGTCCCAGTGCCGCGGTGAGCACCTCGGCCCGGGTGGCGTCCAGCCCGGCGGTCAACTGGCCGATTCTCCGGACGAGGTGACCGGGTACGGCCACGCCGTCACGGAGGGCGGTGCGGGCGGGCGGCGCGGTGCGGCCCGCGAGCACGGGCGGCGCGGGGCGGTCGCCCAGGGTGGCGGACCAGTGAACCCGGTCGGCCGTGTACTGGTCGGACGCGCGGTACGCCGCCTCGTCCGCGATCAGCGCCGAGAGCCGGCCGAAGGGGCTGTCCGGCGGGCGCAGTCCGGCGGCGAGCGCGTCGTACACCTCGGCGGTCCGCCGGACGAGGAGGCCGCGCCCGAAGTCGTCCATGACGAGGTGGTGGACGCGCCGGTACCACAGCCAGCGGTCCTCCCCGACCCGGAACAGCGCGTACCGGAAGAGCGGTCCGCCCTGCGGGAAGGGGCGTTGCAGGTCCGCCGCCATCCAGGCGTGCGCCTCGGCGTCCGGGTCCGGCCGGTCGCGCAGATCAGCGCGGTGCAGGGGGAAGCCCTTGCCCGGCGCCTCGATGACGAGCGCGCACTGCCGGGGGCCGTCGGCGGTGGCGAAGACCCGCATGCGCAGCGCGCTCGCCTCGCCGACCGTGCGCTGGAGGGCCTGCGCGAACAGGCGCGGCTCCAGCGGGCCGAGGATCTCCCGGTACTCGGCGCTCTGGTGTGCCGGACCGTCGGGGCCGTACCGCGCGTCCCACACCTCGCGCTGGGCCGCGGTGAGCGGCAGGGCGCGGGGGCACGCGGACGACGGGACGCATGACGCGCCGGCGAGCGGTTCCGGTATCGGCATGACCCACCCCGATCTCAGTAAGGTTAGCCTAACCTAACATGATCCTTCGGGTGCCTGCGAAGTGGTGGAGGCCGTGGCACCCGTGCCCACCGACGCCGAACTCCGCGAGCGGGGCGGCCATGCTGCGCGGCATGGCGGCGGCGGGGCTGACCGGCGGGCACGCGAGGGACGCGGGCGGGGGCAGCCTCGCCACGTACGCGGCGCTGGAGGAGCAGGACGCGCTCGGCCTGCGGGTGCGCGTGGCGCCCTGTAGCCGGCCCAGCGCCGACGACGACGCGCCGGACGCGCTGATCCGGACGCAGGGCACGGGCGGCCGGCTCTGGCAGGCCGCCGGGGTCAAGCTCTTCATGGACAGCACCATCGACAACGGCACCGCCCGGCTGGAACGCCCGGACTGCCACGGCGAGTCCACGCACGCCTTCCGGCCGGACCCGGGCGCCTACACCCGCGCCGTCACGGCACTGCACCGGGCGTGCGTGCCCATCGCCACGCACGCCATCGGCGACGCCGCCGTACGCCATGTCCTGGACACCGTCGAGAAGGCCACGGCGGAGAGCGGCCGGCCGCGGGGGCACCGCGTCGAACACATCGAGACCGTCCCCGACGACACCCTCGACCGCTTCGCCGCGCTCGGGGTCGCCGCGTCGATGCAGCCCACCCACTGCTGCGAGTGCACCCGGGCCGACCACACGGACAACCGGTCACGCCGGCTCGGCGAGGAGCGGGCGGGGCGCGCCTGGCACTGCCGCGGCCTGTAGGACTCGGGCGCCACTGTCGTCCTCGGCTCCGACGGGCCGATCGCCCCGTACGCGCCGCTCGCCGTCATGGCCGGCGCCCGGCATCGTCGCCCCGGCCTGACCCTGCCCCCGCACGGCCCCGATCAGGCGCTGGCGCCCCTGGAGGCGCTGCAGGGCCGCACCGTGAACCCGGCCCGGGCGGCCGGGAGGAGGGCCGAGGCGGGCCGCCCGGCCGTCGGGTACCGCGCCGGTCTGACCGCGTTCGCCGACGACCCGCTCGCCGTCGCCGACCTCGCCGCGCTGCCCGTCCTGCTCACCGTCGTCGACGGCCGGCCCACACACCGGGACGCCGCGCTCTGACCCGCGGCTGAGGCCCCGGCCGGGCCGTACCGGTAGCCGCCCTCAGGCGCCGTCCCGCGGCCCGGCCGCCACCGGCGGCATGTTGAACGGCGTCACGATCTGGATCGTGGCGGGCGGGAAGGCGCCTTCGGGCGGCAGGGCGCCGTGCGCACGCATCACGGTCTGGCAGGCACGGCGCATGTCCTGCCGCAGATCGTGGTGGAGGACGGCGGAGATACGGCGCTCGCGCAGCAGCCGGGTGTTGTCCTGGTCGAGATCGTGGGCGATGAAGACGGCGCACTCGCGGCCGAGGTCGTCGAAGGCGTCCACGGTCGCGGCGTTGCCGCCGCCCATCGAGTAGACCGCCGTGATGGCAGGGTCGCGCCGGAGTGCCGCGAGGACCAGGTCCCGCTGGGTGGCGTCCAGGCCGTCGCTGTCGGTGACCTCCACCAGCGTGCGGTGCGGCTGGGTGCTGCGCATGGCGCTGCGGAAGCCCATCTCGCGCTCCTCCTCGCCCCGGAAGAAGCCGCGGCTGATGGTGGTGAGGACGTTGCCGGGCCGGTCGCCGAGCCACTGGCCCACGAGGTAGGCGGCCGTGGTGCCGGCGGCCCGGTTGTCGATCCCCACGTACGCGCGGCGCGCGCTGCCGGGCAGGTCCGTGACGAGCGTGACGACGGGGATGCCGGCGGCGGCCAGCCGGCCGACGGCCGCGGCCACCTCCGGGACGTCCGGCGCCTTGAGGACGACGCCCTGGCTACCGCGCTTGGCGATCCTGTCCAGCGTGGCGACCAGCTCGCTCACGGGACCGGTCTCGCGGAAGTGGAAGCGCGAGCGCACCACCGCGGGGCGCAGCGCGGGCAGTTCGGCCTCCAGGGCGGTGCGCACCGCCGACGAGAACCGCGCCGGTGACTGCATCACGATGTCGATCATGAATGTGCGGCCGCCGATCCGTACCTGGGTGCGCTGCCGGTCCAGGTCCTCGATGGCCTGCCGCACCTCGCGTGCGGTGTTCGCCCGTACGCCGCCCCTGTTGTGCAGCACGCGGTCGACGGTGGCTTCGCTCAGCCCGGCCTGCCGGGCGATCTCACGGATCGGATAGGGGTGTGCCATGGCGAATCCTTGCGCGGCAGTGAGGGGTTTTTGAGGGATGGCTGAGGGTTGCTTGAGGGATACGGGGCTCACAAGAATGACAGAGCCCACTGCTCACCGGAAGGAACCGGCATGTACGCGCACCGCGCTGCGTCCCACCCCTGGCTGAGCGGCGCAGACTGCTCGCTCGACGCCTTCCGCACCCTGGTCGAACGGACCACCGACCCGGCCGGCTTCCCCGCCGCCGACACCATCGAGCAGAACGTGCCCCGCTACTCCGGCGACCGGCTGCGCACGCTCACCGCCACCCCGGACGGCCGCCGCGCCGTGCAAGCAGAGCTGATCCGCGCCCTGTTGGACGGGCCCGGCATCGTCGTCCTCACCGGTGCCTTCGACGCCGCCGTCACCGACCGCGCCACCGACTCCTTCCGCGCCCTCATCGAGGAGGAGCGGGCGGTCGGTACCGCGCGCGGCGACCACTTCGCCAAGCCCGGCGCCAACGACCGCGTGTGGAACGCCCTGGAGAAGACGGCCGTCCGCGCGCCGGAGGCGTTCGCCGACTACTACGCCAACGGCCTCGTCGCCCTGGTGGCCGAGGCCTGGCTCGGGCCGGGCTACCAGGTCACCTCGCAGATCAACGTGGTCAACCCCGGCGGCGCGGCGCAGAGCGTGCACCGCGACTACCACCTCGGTTTCCTCTCCCAGGAGCAGGCGGCCGGCTATCCGGCGCACGTGCACCGCCTCTCCCCCACCCTGACCTTGCAAGGCGCCGTCGCCCACTGCGACATGCCGGTGGAGTCCGGGCCGACGCTCTACCTGCCGTACTCGCAGACGTACGAACCGGGCTATCTCGCTTGGCGGCGCCCGGAGTTCATCGCGTACTTCGAGGCACACCACGTGCAGCTGCCGCTGGCCAAGGGGGACGCGGTGTTCTTCAACCCCGCGCTGTTCCACGCCGCCGGGCACAACCGCTCCGCGGACATCCGGCGGATGGCCAACCTGCTGCAGATCTCCTCCGCCTTCGGCCGTGCCATGGAGGCCGTCGACCGCGAGGCGGTGGTCAACGCCCTCTTCCCCGTCCTGCTGCGCCGCAAGGCCGCGGGCGCCGGCGAGGAGTGGCTGCGGAACGTCGTCGCCGCCTCCGCCGAGGGCTACCCCTTCCCCACCGACCTGGACCGGGACGCGCCGGTCGGCGGCCTCGCGCCGCCGTCCCAGGCGGACACCGTGCGGCAGGCGCTGGCCGAGGAGTGGACACCGGAAGCACTGCGCAAGGAACTGCGGGCCGGCGCCGAACGACGGCGCGGCTGAGAGAGCGGAGAGAAGCGGACATGGCACTGCGGGAACTGCTGGCCGACAGGATCGTGCTCATCAACGGCGGGAGCCAGGGGGTCGGCGCCGGGGTCGCTCGCGCGGCCGCCCGGGAAGGCGCCACCGTCGTCGTCACCGGACGCCGCGCGGAGGTCGGCGAGGCGCTGGTGGCCGAACTGACCGCGACGGGCGCCAAGGCCGCCTTCCGCCGCGCCGACCTGGCCGACCCCGCGCAGGCACGCGGCAGCGTCGAGGACGTGGTGGCCGCGTACGGGCGCATCGACTGCCTGGTCAACGCGGCGGGGCTGACCTCGCGCGGCTCGCTGCTGGACACGACGCCCGAGCTGTTCGACGCACACATGGCTGTCAACCTGCGGGCGCCGTTCTTCGCCATGCAGGCGGCCGTCGCCGACATGGTGGCGCGCAAGGCGCCGGGCACCATCGTCAACATCGGCTCCGACTGCGCGCACGGCGGCCCGCCGCACCTCGCACCGTACTCCGCCGCGAAGGCCGGGCTCGCCGGCCTGACCAAGAACGCCGCGCACGCCCACCGCTGGGACCGGATCCGGATCAACGCTCTCAACATCGGCTGGACGGAGACCGAGGGCGAGGACGCCGTCCAGCGCGCCTTCCACGGCGCGGGCGACGACTGGCTGGAACAGGCGGCCCGTACGCAGCCGATGGGCAAGCTGGGCCAAGTCGACGAGATCGCCGACTTCGTCGTCCTCCTCCTGTCCGACCGCAGCGGGGTCGTCACCGGCTCGGTCATCGACTGGGGCCAGCACGTCATCGGCGGCTCGGACTGACCTCGCGTACGCACGGAAGGAGCGCGCGCATGCGCCTCGGCATCATGGGTCTCGGCAGGATCGGGACCTTTCACGCACAGACCCTCGCCTCGCTGGACGCGGTGGGCTCCCTCGTGGTCACCGACCCGGTCGCCGCCGCCGTCTCCGCCGCGGCGGACCGGCTGGGCGCCGAACCGGCCGACTCGCCGGAGGCGGTACTCGCCTCCGGGGTGGACGGTGTGGTGATCGCGGCGGCGACCGACGCGCATCCCGCGCTCCTCCACGCGGCGGTCGAGGCCGGGCTGCCCGTCTTCTGCGAGAAGCCGGTGGCCCGCACCCCGCAGGAGAGCCTGACCGTCCTGAAGGCGGTGGAGGCGAGCGGGGTGGCGGTCCAGATCGGCTACAACCGGCGCTTCGACCCCGGCTTCGCGGCCGCGCGGCGCGCCGTCGTCAGCGGCGAGCTGGGACCGCTGCACACCGTACGCTCCACGACCCTGGACCCGGAGCCGCCGCCCGCCGCGTACGTGGCGGTCTCCGGCGGCATCTTCCGCGACTGCGCCGTGCACGACTTCGACACGGTCCGCTGGGTCACCGGGCGCGAGGTCACCGAGGTGTACGCGACCGGCAGCAACCGCGGCGCCGAATACATCGCGGCGGCGGGCGACGTCGACACCGCCTCCGCGATCCTCACCCTCGACGACGGCACTCTGGCCGTCGTGTCGAACACCCGGCACAACCCCCGCGGCTACGACGCCCGGCTGGAGCTGCACGGCATGAAGGACAGCGTCGCCGCCGGCCTGGAGGACCGGCTGCCGCTGCGCTCGGTGGAACCGGGCGTCGCCTTCCCCGGCGGCACCCCGCACCACTTCTTCATGGACCGCTTCGCCGCCGCCTACCGTGCCGAGCTCACCGCCTTCACCGAAGTCGTCGCGGGCACCCGCCCCTCCCCGTGCACCGTCGCCGACGCGCTGGAGGCGGGGTGGATCGCCGAGGCGTGCACGCTCTCGCTCCATGACCGGCGGCCGGTGCGCATCGAGGAGGTACGCACGGCCTGACCACCGGTTCCGCGGGATCTCCGGCGACCGTCGTGGGTGCCGGCAGCCACGTCATGGGATGCTGGAGCCTCCATGGATCATGGCGAGCAACGGGAGAGTACGGCAGCGTGATGGCAGCGATACGGCGGGCCCGCACCGGCACCTGGGACCGCTTCGCGGCGTCCGACCCCGGACTGCTGCGGCTGATGGCGGGGCTGCGGACGGTCGGCGCGATCACGCTGACCCTCGCGGTCCTCGCCCTGCTCGGCACGGACGTCACGCACATGGTGGCGGGCGCGATGGCGGCGATGGTCGGCACCTTCGCCATCAAGGAGAAGGAGGTGCGCGGGCAGGCCATCACGCTCGCCTGCGCACTGCCCGTCGCCCTCGCCTCGATGTCGCTGGGCGCGCTGCTGCACTCCCAGATCATCGCCGGTGACATCTTCTTCGTCCTGCTGATCTTCGCCGCGGTGTACGGCCGCAGGTTCGGCGACCGCGGCACGGCTCTCGGCCTCATCGGCTTCCAGGTCTACTTCGTCTCGCTGTTCGTCCGCGCCACCACCGACACCCTGCCGGAGCTGTACCTGACGCTGACCGTCGCGTTCGCGTGCAGCGCGGTCGTACGTTTCGCCGTGGTGCCGGAGACACCCCAGCGCACGCTGGGACGGCTCCGCGAGGCGTTCCGGGCCCGGCTCGCCCAACTGGTGGCGGCCCAGCTCGAACTGCTCGACGCCACCCCGGAGGACCTGGACAAGGTCCTGGACACCCTGCGGCAGCGCACCGCCCGGCTGCACGAGGCGGCCCTGATGATCCAGGGCCGGCTGGACGAGGGCACCCGGGACGCGGCCACCGCCGCCCGGCTGCAGCGCCGCGTGGCCGACGCCGAGATCGCCGCCGAGCGGCTCGGCGTCACCCTGCTCAACGCGCGCAGCGCCGAGCGCGCCGACACCATCACGCTGCACCTGCCGCACGCGCCGGTGCAGGTCGCCGAGCACCGCATGCCGACCGAGGACGCCACGACCATCACCCTCCGCCGGGACCTGAACGCGCTGCACCTGCTGATCGCGCGGCCCGCCGCGGACGGGCGCGGCATGGCCGTAGCCCACGTACGGAACCGGCTGCTCGGCTACCGCGACGAGGACAAGCTGCCGCCCGCCTCGCCCGCCGTCCAGGACGTCTTCCGTGGCATCGGTGAGGCGGCGCGCGCCGTGCTGGGTCTGCGGCTGGCGCTGGACGGACCGCAGGACGCGTCCGACGACAGCCCCGCGACGGCCCGCTCCCGCGAGGAGTTCGACGCCGAGGACGTGGCGATGGCCGGCCTGGACGAGGAGGCGGAGGACAAGGCCGACGAGGAGCGTACCGGGCTGCGGCGGCCCACCACCCGGGCCGCCTTCCAGGTCGCGGTGGGCTCGACGCTGGCCATCATCGGCGGCGAGTTCCTCTCCAGCCAGCGCTGGTACTGGGCGGTGCTGACCTGCTGGGTGGTCTTCCTCAACACGGCCTCGACCGGCGAGATCATGGTCAAGGGGTACCGCCGGCTGGTGGGCACGGTCCTCGGCGTGGTCGCCGGTGTGGCGCTCGCCGGCCTGGTCGGAAACCACACCTGGCTCGCGTTCGGCCTGGTCCTGCTCTTCATCTTCGGGATGTTCTTCACCGCCCCGCTGTCGTACGCGCTGATGTCCTTCTGCGTCACCGCGATGCTCGGCCTGCTCTACACGCTGCTGAACACCTACAGCCTGGACGTGCTGATCCTGCGCATCGAGGAGACGGCGCTCGGCGCGGCCTGCGGCATCATCGCGGCCGTGCTGGTGCTGCCGGTGCACACCGACAGCCGCACGGACGAGCTGCTGGGCACGGTGCTGGAGCGGCTGCGGGACGTGGTGTCGGCGGCGGTGGAACAGCTCAGTGGCGGCCCCGCCGTCGACCTGCTGGACAAGGCGCGGGACCTGGACACCGCGCTGGACGATCTGCGCGCCTCCACCCAGCCGCTGACGCACCCGATCACGCCGCTGCGGGTGCGCCGGCAGACCGCGCGCTATCTGGTGGCGCTGCTGGAGACCTGCGCGTACCACGCCCGTTCGCTGGCGGCGACCGCCGAGCTGGTGCCGTACAGCAAGAACGTCGCGGCCGACCCGCGGCTGGAGCGGGCGGGTCTGCGCATCGCCCGGAACATCGACGTCATAGTGGCGCGGGTGGTGGACGAGAGCGCCCGCGGCGAGGTCACCGCCGGGGCGAGCATCGCCTCGATACTGGACGTGGACGACACCGGCGCCCCGCGCTCCGGCACCGTCACCTACCGGGTGCTGCGCCACCTCCAGCGCCTCGACGAGGGCGTGGTCGGCCTCGCCCGGCCGTTGGACGTGCCGGTGGCCGGGCGCAGCGTCGGCTCGACCGGCTGAGGCCCGCCCCCTCCGCGGGCCCCGCCGGCGTCACGCCCGGCTCAGCAACTCCGCCACCAGCGCCCCGACCTGCTCCGTCTCGATGAGGAAGCCGTCGTGCCCGTACGGCGACTCGATGGTGCGGACGCGGTCGGCGCCGGGCAGCGCGGCCGCCAGCTCCGCCTGCTGGGCGAGCGGGTAGAGCCGGTCGGAGTCGACGCCCGCGACCAGCGCGGGCATCCGGGCCCTGCCGAGCGCCGCGGCCGTACCGCCCCGGCCGCGGCCGACGTCGTGGCCGTTCATCGCGTCGACCAGGGTGAGGTAACTCCCCGCGTCGAAGCGGCGGACCAGCTTCGCCGCGTGGTGGTCGAGGTACGAGGCGACCCGGTAGCGCCCGCCCCGCCAGGGGTGCTCGCCCGGCTGCGGTGACTGCTCGAAGCGGGCGGCCAGCTCCGGCTCGCTGCGGTACGTCACATGGGCGATGCGGCGGGCGGTGCCGAGGCCGTGGTGCGGGCCGCCGCCCGGCGGCGCGTCGTGGTACCGCCCGCCCCGCCACCCCGGGTCGGTGCGGATGGCGGTGGTCTGGATCGTGCCCCGGGCGATCTGTTCGGCGGAGGCGGCGGCCGGGCAGGCGAGCGCCAGCAGCGCGCCCGTACGCTCCGGACGGCTCACCGCCCACTCCAGCGCGCGCACGCCGCCCATGGAGCCGCCGATGACGGCGGCCCAGCGCCGGATGCCCAGCGCGTCGGCGAGGGCGGCCTCGGCGGCGACCTGGTCGCGCTGGGTCAGGTACGGGAAGTCCGGTCCCCAGCGCGCCGTTCCGGTACGGAGCGAGGCCGGGCCGGTGCTCCCCTGGCAGCCGCCCAGCACATTGGGCGCGACGACGCACCACCGCCGGGTGTCCAACGGCGCGCCCGGGCCGATCAGTGCGTCCCACCAGCCCGCTGTCGGGTGACCGGGGCCGGCCGGGCCCGCGGCGTGACTGTCCCCCGTCAGGGCGTGCAGGAGCAGGACGGCGTTGGACGCGTCCGGCGCGAGCCGCCCCCACGTCTCGTACGCGATCCGTACGCCCGGCAGCTCTCCGCCGGCCTCCAGGGGCAGCGCGCGGGGCAGGGTCACCCAGGCGCGGCGGCCGGGCGGGTCTCCCTCCCGCCAGGCGCCGCTGGCGGGAGGGAGAGCGACCGTGGCGGACGCGGCGGCCGTGCTCAGGACGCCGCCTTCGCGGCCCGGAACCCCGCCTCCAGATCGGCCTTGAGGTCGTCGGTGTTCTCCAGGCCCACCGACAGGCGCACCAGGCCGGGACGCACAGTTCGGGGGCGGAACCGGCGGCGGCAGGGCCCGTGCCGCGCTCTTTCCTGGACCGGTGCCACGGACCGTAGGACGCGCCGAGGGGCTCCCGGAAGCCCGTGCGCCATCTGGCCACGAAGCCGCAACACCGGCCATGGAGCGGCAACACTGCGGATACGTAAAGGGGTTGGCGGACGCCTAGGGGCAGCCCTCGGGAGGGGTGCTCACGCCACGCGCGAGTCGGCCGGCGCGGACTCCCCGTCGTCCTCGATCAGGTGGACGTCGTTGACGTCGATGTTGACCTCGACGACCTCCAGGCCCGTGATGCGTTCCACCGCGGCGACGACGTTCTCCCGTACGTCCCGTGCCACGTCCGTGATCGGTACGCCGTACTCCACGACCAGGTCCAGGTCGATGGCCGTCTGCCGCTCGCCGACCTCGACCTTCACGCCACGGCCGACGTTCGGACGGCCGCCGGGCACCCGGTCGCGGACGGCGCCGAAGGTGCGGGACAGGCCGCCACCCATGTCGTACACACCGGGGATCTCCCGCGCCGCCATGCCCGCGATCTTGACGACCACGACGTCCGCGATGGCGGTCCTGCCGCGTGTCGCCGCGGGCTGGTCGGCACCGGCCGCGCCACCGCTCAGGGTGGTGTTGCCGGTCGCGGCACCGCTCTTCGGGGCGGTGCTCTCCTTGGCGGCGTTCACCTGCTGCTGCGTCATGGGCTTCTCCTGGGTCGGACGGGTGCGATCCGGTTCCGCCACCCGCTCTCGACCGCTTGGACCCGCCGCTGCCGGATTCGTCACGCGGTCCGCCGGATTTCTTCGGCGGCTCCCGGCGCGGCCCGTCAGCCGCCGGCCGGCCGACTCCCCGCCGAGGCCGGTACGGGGGCCTCCTCGGCCTCCTTGCCGGTCTTCGGGCGGGGTACGAGCGGCATACGGAAGGCCCAGTCCATCCGGGGCTCCATCACCGGGCGGAAGAAGCGGCGCACCGGGGGCGAGGTGAGGGCCAGCGCGAGGGCGACGCCGAAGACGGTGACGGCCAGTTCACCGGCCGGGGTGTGCCAGAACGCCGCGTCGAACCAGCCCTTCCAGGCGGCGGTGCGCACGAAGAAGCCGTGCAGCAGGTAGGCGCAGAGGGTGCCGGCGCCGAGCGCGGTGAACCACGTGCGGCGGCGCGGTACCAGCGCCAGGAACGCCACCGAGAGCACGAGCGAGCAGAGCGTCGTACCCAGCACCATCGCCACGCCGACCGGCCAGGAGACGTGCAGCTCGCCCCAGCTGTGATTGTGCATGGCCCACTGTGCCGTCATCCGGCCCTTGGCCCAGTACGCGAAGGCCGCGCCCGCCAGCAGCACCGGTACGGACGCGATCCGCACCCACCGGGCACGCAGCAGCTGCCAGTGCTCGGGGCGCAGCACCAGGCCGATCACGAAGAAGGGCAGGAACTGGAGCACGCGGTCGAGGTTGAGGACGCCGCTCACCGAGGTGGCCGCGCCGACCAGCGAGACGGCGAAGGCGAGACCGACCGCGACCCACCAGCGCATCGCCCGCCACAGGGGCGCCGTGAGCCGCCATACGAAGAGCGCCGCGAGGAACCAGGTGAGGTACCACGGGGAGAGCAGGCTGAGGTCGTTGTGCCGGCCGTCGACGGCGTTGCCGTACAGCGTGTAGGCGGTTTCGAAGAGGAGATACGGCACCGCGACGCCGGTGATGAGCCGCTTGCCCTGCTCGGGCTTGAGGACGAAACTCCGCGAGAAGTAGCCGGAGATCACGATGAACAGCGGCATGTGGAACATGTAGAGGAACAGGTACGCGGACCACACGGCGTGGCTGTCCTTGAGCGGCTGCCAGGCGTGGCCCGCCACGACCAGCACCATGGCCAGCAGTTTCGCGTTGTCGAAGAATGGATCGCGTCCTGCCCCCGGCACGTCCGGCGAGCGCTGTCCCACGTGGCCTCCTCAGCGATGACCGCGGTGCGCCACCCGCTGTCCCCACCGGTCACCGTGAGCGGGACGGCCCACCCTCCTCCTACACGTTGTAGGGCACGACCCTAGGGCCCCATGGGGCGTGGCGTCGAATGTCCCACCACTGTGTCGGATGTCCCACCACTGTGCCGGACGGCGGCCGTGTGACTCACCGGGGTTCGTAGGTGCGCTCCGCCCCCTCTGCCGGTGAACCGTCGGTCAGGCCCGCGCCGCCGGTCGCCGCCGCTTCGGCCTGCGCCGCGCGGCCGCCCGCCTCGAAGACGATGCGCTCGTCCACCACCCGCGTCGGGGCGGCGGCCGGCGCGTCGGCGGGCACCTTGAGCACCTTCAGGTTCTGCCGCTGCCGCAGCGGGTCGGCGTGCCGGAGGACTTCCTCCGGGGAGCTGTCCATGTCCACCGGCTCGGCGTGAATGTGTACGACAGCGCCGGTGTCCCCGTCGTAAACGACATAGCTGACCGTTTTCATCGTGCGCCCTTCCCGTCGGCCTCTCGAATCTCAGGTCATGCCAGATTTCAGGTGATGTCGTAGAGGATTCCCTCGGCACGGTGGCCGCCGCCGTCGCTGCGGAGTTTTACGGTCACCCGCGTCGCATTGTTGAGGAATTCATCGATGTTGAGCCGGCGGATGTTGTCCGCCGGGGCGTCGGCCGGATCGTCCCGGACCCCGCAGAGCACCTGGTCACTGCCGCTCCGGACGCACACCGTCGAGATGAACACCTGCCCGTGGGCGTCCCCGAATTTTCCGGTGAGCCCGCCGGTGATGAGATATCGGCGGTCCGGATTCAGCGCAAGGGTCACGGAAGACGTCAGACGTCCCGTAACCCACAGAAAATACCGGCTGACCACGAACACGACTGCCTCCCCCGGTCAATTTCCGATGACGGCAGCATAAAAACGGCCGATGCGCCCGGCAATCCCGGAATTCGCCGCGCCGAAAACACGACGGGCGTGCCGGGCGGTACGGGCGATGGCCGGGTGGAGCCCGCGGCGCCCGCCCCCGACATCCGGCCCCGGCACCCGACGCCCCGCCCGCGGGCGCTCCCGGCTGCGAACAGACGAACACGGGAGCGGTTGTTCCCCAGAACGCGTGATCGCCCACTAAAGGGCTTTCTTTAGTTGCCTGAGGCAGGTGAAGCTTACGGGGCGCAAGCGACGGGCTGCAGACCGTTACCGCGCCGCCCTCGGCCGAAGTCCCTTTCCGGAGCGGGGGCGTGTCCCAGAAACGCACCATGTACAAGGAGAACGACCCGATGGACTTCCTCACCAACGTGCTGGCCGGCGTCATCCACTTCGTGGGCTGGCTCGTCTGACGGAACCGCATCACCGGGCGCCGCTCCCCCTCGTCCCAAGGGGGAGCGGCGCCCGCCGTCGTACGGGCCCGCCGGCCCGGAAAACGCCGTTACCGGTCGCGGTCCAGGTACTTCAGGACCGCGAGCACACGGCGGTTGTCGTCGTCCGACGGCGGCAGGCCCAGTTTTCCGAAGATGTTCGACGTGTGTTTGGCGACCGACCGCTCCGTGATGAAGAGCTGCGCGGCAATGGCGGCGTTCGACCGCCCGCCGGCCATCAGCTCCAGCACCTCCAGCTCGCGCGGCGAGAGCCCCTGCACTGAGCTCTCGTCCGAACGCATCGACATCAGCTGAGAGATGACCACGGGGTCCATCGCCACACTGCCGGCCGCGACCCGTCGTACCGCGTCGATGAACTGATCCACATGGAAAACGCGGTCCTTGAGGAGATACCCGATACCCCCACTGCCGTCGGCCATCAACTCACGGGCGTACAGGTGCTCCACATGCTGCGAGAGTACGAGCACCGGCTGACCGGGCTTCTCCCGGCGGGCGGCGAGGGCACACTGCAACCCCTCGTCGGTCTGGGACGGCGGGAGTCTGACATCGACCACCGCGATGTCCATTTCCACTTCTTTGAAGGCGCGCGTGAGTTCGGGACCGGTCTCCACGGCCGCGACCACTTCGAAATCGTATGCCTCCAGCATACGGACCAGCCCATCGCGCAGCAGGAAGAGATCCTCGGCGACGACAACGCGCACGGCAACTCCAGCGTGATAACGGCGGGGCCGCCCACGGAACCGCCGACGGCCAGTACGCCCCTGAAAGTACCGTGTCGCCGATCACGCATGTCCGGTGATCCGACTGCTTCATGATCCGGCCCGACCGGAGGCACGCCTTCCGGGGCGCGTTCAGGGGCGCGCCTTCAAGAGCACGCCGTCAAGCGCTCGGCAATCGCGGCAGCGGTCGGCCGGTGCATCTCGCCCTCGACCGCGCCGTGCCGGAGGAAGACCACGCGATCCGCGTACGAGGCAGCGACCGGGTCATGCGTGGCCAGCACGACGGTGCGCCGCGCGGCGTGGACGTACCCGCGCAGCAGGGCGAGGGTACGGTGCGCGGAGGGCGCGTCCAGGGAGCCGGTCGGCTCATCGGCGAGGATCGTGGCGGGGCGGCCGGCCAGGACCTGGGCGACGGAGACGCTGTGCCGCTGACCGTCCGGGAGTTCGCTCGTACGCCGGTGCCGTACCTCATGGAGTCCGAGCCGGCGCAGCACCGCTTCCACCCGCTGCGGGTCCGCACCGTACCCGGCGACCCGGCGTGCCAGGGCCACGTTCTGATATGCCGTCAGGCCATGTTGCGCCCGGCCGGCGTCGGTGAGCAGGCCGATCCTGCCGCGCCGCAGCAGCGTCAGTTCCTGCTCGCTCCGGTCGGCCAGGGCGATGCCGTCGAGTGCGACCCGGCCCGAGTCCGGCCGGTCCGTGCCAGCGGCGCAGCGCAACAGCGTGCTCTTACCGGAGCCGGCAGGCCCCACCACCGCCGTGAAGGTTCCGCTGCCGAAGCCGAGAGTGACACCCGCCAGCGCGGTCACCCGGCCGCAGCTGCCGGAGAAGAGCCTGCGTACCTCGTCCAGTTGCAGGGCCGGTGCGGCTGCGGCACTGCTTGCCTTCGGCATGGGATCTCCGTCCTGGTGAAGGTGCTCGGCTTGCGGGCGGGCCGCTCCCGAGGCTAGAAACCGGCCCTCACCGTGCCCAGCCGGTTACGTACCGGAGTCGGGAAGCAAAGGACACCCACCCGAGGTGTCGCCAGATACACCCCTGACCGGGCCCCTGCCCCAATGCCAAGAACGCCCCGTCCGTCGAGACTGGGGGCACACTCAAGGAGTCGGTTCGGGTGGAGGAGGAAGAACGGGTGAACAAGCAACGGGTTCTGGGCGCTTTGCTCACGGCCGCGCAGGGACTGGCACTGGCCCTCGCCGCATTGGCGGGAGGCGTCGTGCTGCTCGTGCTGTCGGTCGTGTCCATCGCCCTGATCCCCATCGGCATCGGCGCCTTCACCACCCCGCTCGTGCTCTCGGCGGTGCGTTCACACGCCAATGTGCGCCGGCGGTTCGCCGCCCAATGGGGCGGCATGCGCGTCCCCGAGTCGTACCGCCCCTTCCCCTCCGACATGCGCAACGGCATCGTCGGGATCATGGAGCGCTGCAGCCTGCTGGTGAAGGACCCGGCGACCTGGCGCGACCTGCGGTGGCTGGTGCTCGACACGACGCTGGGGTTCCTCACCGCCGTACTGCCCGCCGCGCTGACCGTCTACGGCCTCCACGGCGTCCTCCTGCTCTGCGGCCTGTGGCAGCCGCTGGCCGACGGCGACGGAGCGAACTGGTACACCTTCATCCCCGTCGAGGGCTGGGGCACCGCCGCCCTCGCCGCGCTGGTCGGTGCCGGCCTGCTCGCCGTGTGCAGCGGCCTCAACCCGCGGCTGCTGCACGTCCATTTCCTGCTCAGCCGCTACCTGTTGGCGCCGCCCCGTGAAGTGGCGCTGAACGAGCGGATCGACCAGCTCACCGAGTCCCGGCACGAGGCACTGGACGTCTCCGCCGCGGAACTGCGCCGCATCGAACGGGACCTGCACGACGGTGCGCAGGCCCGGCTGGTCGCCATGGGAATGAGCTTCGCGACGATCGAGGCGCTGGTGGACAAGGACCCCCAGCATGCGAAGGTGCTGCTGGCGCACGCCCGCGAAACCTCCGCCGAGGCGCTCACGGAGCTGCGGGACCTGGTGCGGGGCATCCACCCGCCGGTGCTGGCCGAGCGTGGACTGGGCGATGCGGTACGGGCCCTGGCGCTGCGGATGCCGATGACGGTCAAGGTTGACATCGATGTGCCGGGCCGGCTCGACGAGCCGGTCGAGTCGGCGGCGTACTTCGCGGCCAGCGAGGCGCTGACCAACGCGGCGAAGCACTCACAGGCCCAGCAGGTGACGGTGGGCATCCAGCACCGGGACGGCATGCTCCGTATCAGTGTCGGCGACGACGGTCAGGGCGGTGCGAGCGTCGGGCACGGTTCCGGCCTCACCGGTATCGAGCGGCGGCTGGGTGCTTTCGACGGGAAGCTCACGGTGACCAGCCCCCAAGGCGGCCCCACGATGGTCACCATGGAGATCCCCTGCCGCCTCATCCCGGACATGCCGACCGTCTAGGCCCGCCCGCGGCCGGGTGAAACCGGCCGGGCGGCCCACCCCGCGCACTTGTTGTCGTGCAACTTTCGGCCAGCTGGATCAACTCGCGCCACTCCTACACTGACGACTTCACACGGGAACAAGGTTTTTGTTCTGGACGGGGGTCGTCGTGGCGATTGATCTGATTGACCGCAAAAGCGAACTGAGACTCTTCGACTCAGCGCTGTCCGCCGCCGGTGCCGGACACGGCAGGATCGTGCTCGTACAGGGCGCGGCCGGCGTCGGAAAGAGTTCGCTCCTCGATGCGTTCGCGCAACGCGCCATGCTGTCGGGATGGGAGGTGCTGCGCGCGGTAGGCACGGAGTCCGAGCGCACCGTACAACTGGGCGTGCTGCGACAGCTGACACAGGCCGCGGCCGCCGCGGGACTGCCGGAGCTGCCGCTGCCGGCGCACGTGCCGCCGCGGGTCGAGGACATGCAGCAGTTCTGTGAGGCGGTGCGCGGCCTCGGGAGGCGGGCGCCGCTGGTGTACTGCATCGATGACCTGCACCACGTGGATGCCGCGTCGTTGCGGCACTTCCTCTTCCTCTCCCGGCATCTCGGCGCCGCGCGGGTGCTGGTCGTGGCCGCCGTCTCGCCGCATCAGAGCGCTCCGGACGCCACGCTCAGCGCCGAGTTGCTGCACCGGCCCGACCTCCGGCACATCCGGCTCGGGCTGCTGAACCCGCAGGCCACGGCGTACGGCGTCACTGGCGTCGCCGCCTACGGTCAGCAACCGGGCGACGAGGCGACGGCCGCCTTCCACACGCTTACGGGTGGCAATCCGCTACTGCTCAAGGCGCTGCTCACCGAGCGTCGTTCGACGGCCGACCGCACCAGCACCGCATCGTTGCCGCAGCCCTCTCCGGGCGGGCTGTTCAGCCAGGCCGTCGCGGCATGCGTGCGGCGCAGTGGCCAGGTGGCACGGGACGTCGCAGGGGTGGTCGCCGTGCTGGACGACCACGCCACCACGGAGCTGGCCGCTGAGCTTCTGGGCCTGTCGATCTCGGCGACGGCGCAGGCGGTGACCGCGCTGGAGACCTGCGGTGTCCTCCAGAAGCTCCGCTTCCGCCACCGGGACGTACGGACCGCCGTCCTGGACGGCCTCGGTCCGGACGTGCGTGCCGGGCTGCACCGCGACGTGGCCGTCCTGCTGCATGCGCGGGGCCTGGACCTGTCCACCGTGGCCCGCCATCTGGCCGCGTCGCAGAACGATCCCCGGCCGTGGTCGCACGTGCCGTGGGCGACCGACGTACTCCAGGAACAGGCCGACCGCGCGCTGGCGGACGGCCATCCCCGGCAGGCGTCCGACATGCTCCGGCTGGCCTGCCGGATCTGCCCGGACGAGGGCCGCCGGCTGGAGCTGACGCTCCGGCACGCCGCGGTCATGTGGCGGTGCGATCCGCGGACGGCGGAGCGACTGCTGCAGGCGCCGCTGGCGGCCCGGACCGCCGGCACACTGCCCGCCCCGGCCCACCCGCTGCTCACCCGGCTGCTGGCGGAGCAGGGCCGGATCGACGCGCCGTCGGGCCCAGCGCGTACGGCCGCGCCCGACCCGTCGGTCGTTCTTCACACTCTTACTCAGGAGACTCAGCCGACGTTCTGCGTCCCCTCGACGGCATGGTGGCCGACGCCCGGGACACCCGGCGAGTCCGCTGCGGCGGATGCCGAGCAGCTGCTGCAGAACACGGTGCTGACGGCCGGCACACTGCATGCGCTGATCCGGGCGGTGCAGGCCCTCCTGCATGCGGGCCGTCCCGACCAGGCCGTCGTGTGGTGCGAGAAGCTCTGCTCGGAGGCCGAGGGGCAGCATGCTCCGGGCTGGTCGGCCGCCTTCGCCACGCTCTACGCCGAACTGCTGCTGCGCCTCGGCGACCTGTCCGGTGCCGAGCAGCAGGCGCTGGCGGCCATGGACCAGCTGCCACAGTCCCGTACCGGCTTCTACGCGTGCGCCCCGGCCGCGGTCCTGATCCGCGCGCGTACCGCGTTGGGGCGTCACGCGGCGGTGGCCCAGCAGCTGGAGCACCCGGTGCCCGAGGAGCTCCTGGAGAGCGTGCACGGGCTCGCGTACCGGCGGGCACGCGCCCTGCACCTGTTGATGACGGGCCAGTTCGAGCCGGCGCTGGCGGGCTTCCTGGAGGTCGGCCGGGCGGCCCAGCAGTGGCGGCTCGACTCGCCCCTGTTCCTGCCGTGGCGCACCGATGCCGCACAGGCGCTGATCCGTATGGGTGAGCCGCAGCAGGCGAAGCAGCTCGTACTGCAGCAGCTCTCCTCCCCCGACGTCCGGTATCCCTGGGTGCGCGGTGTGTCACTGCGGCTGCGCGCCCGGTTCACCGACGACCGGCAGGGCCTCGCGATGCTGGAACAGGCCGTCGAGGAACTGCGCCGGTCCGGGGACCGGCTGGAACTGGCCCGTGCGCTGGCCGATGCCGGGCGGCTGGCGCAGACGCAGGGAGACAACGCCAAGGCCGGCATGATGACGCGCCGCGCCTGGAGCCTGGCGCACGCCTGCGGAGCCGAGGCGCTGCGCGAGGAGATCCTCCCGGGTCTCGCCTCCCGGGCCGAGCCACGCGGCCGGCAGCAGGCCCCCACCGTCCGTGCGGCCGCCGCCGGCAAGCTGAGCGACTCCGAGCGACGGGTGGCGGCGCTGGCCGCGCACGGCTACACCAACCGCGAAATCTCCATGAAGCTCTACATCACCGTCAGCACGGTGGAGCAGCATCTGACGCGGGTCTACCGCAAGCTGCGCATCACGCGCCGCCAGGACCTGCCCATGGACCTGCAGATGAGTGTGCTGGACCTGGTGTGAGCGAAGAGGCCCCTTCCCCGCCGGGCGGGGGAGGGGCCTCCTTTCTCGTCAGTCTCTCGTCAGTGACAGGTGGCGACCGGCCACTTGTCGTCGTGGACGCCGGCCGGGCGTGCTCCTCTGGACGCAGCCTCTGTCAGCCGATTTCCGCGCACGCTTACCCCCGAATCACTTTACGGACATTCCACACGAACGACCGCGCTCTTCACCATCGTCCGCACTGCTCTGTCGGGCGCCGCGGGCCCGGGCGGCGATCAACACCCTGCCGATGAACTTAATCTCCCCCCAAGCCTTCCCCGATGGCTTAAAGTTGCATGGCAGGCTTTACACGCCAGGGGGAGGCAACAGCGTTGCACGGAATCGAAGGTTCCAGATCCCGGTTCGCAGAGCTGGACGAGATGAGCGCCGCGGCTTACCGGCTGGCCGTTCACTCAGGCCGGTTCGTCGGTCAAGAGATTGCCGAAGAATTAAATCTGACCGCCGAGGAAACTCTTCGGACCGAACGCATTCTGACCCGCCTGCATCTGCTGCAGCCCACCCCCGGAAAGCCCGACGAACTCGTACCGAGCAGCCCGGACGCCGCGGTGGCCGAACTCGTCGGCGACACGGAAGATCACATCCGAAGCCTGCAACGGGCCGTGACGAGCATTCGCAGCACGATGCTGTCACTGATGCCGGCCTACTTCGAGGGCCGCCGCCGGCGCAATCGCCATGAGGCCTTCGACCTGATCACCGACGTCGACGCCATCCGCGCCCTGCTGCGTGAGCACCGCGAACACGCCAGATCCGAGATTCTCACCGTCCAGCCCGACGGCGCCCAGGGGGCCCCGCTGCTGGCCTCGCTGCGGGACTCCATGCTGGAGACACTCCAGCGCGGGGTGCGGCTGCGCACCATCTACCAGCACACGGCACGCGGCGACCTCATGACCAGTTCCTATGTGCGTGAGGTGAGCGCGGAGGGCGCCGAGATACGCACCACGAATGAACTGATCGACCGGATGATAATCTACGACAGGGAAGTCGCCTTTCTGCCGGAGCAGGACATCGACGGGCCCGGACGCAGCGCCGTGATCGTACGGGAACCGAATCTCGTCGCCTTCATGTGCAAGGTCTTCGAGTATCAGTGGCAACTCGCCACTCCGTTCCTGCCGGATTCCCCGCAGCCGGAACCCATCACCGATGAACTGAAACTCTCGATAATCCGGCTGATGAGCCGCGGATACAAGGACGAGATGGTGGCACGCAGGCTCGGCATGTCCGTGCGCACCTGCCGGCGGCACATCGCGGAACTCACCGAGGGCCTCAACGCCGTCAGCCGTTTCCAGGCCGGGGTCAATGCCGCACTCAACGGCCACGTGGATCTGCATGACATCGCGTAGCTGACGCCGGCGACGGCCCCGTGTCGTACACGGCCGCGCTGACGCAGTGCCCACTGGGCAGTACGGAGGTGTGGAACACCCACTGGTCTCCCGTCCCCGGCATGCCGTCCGGCCGGACGATGCGTACGGGCTCCCCGTCGGGTCCGAACCCGAACTCCGTGGCACGCAGGTTCAGGCCCTGCCCGATGGCCTTGGTGTACGCGTCCTTCAGCGTCCGCAGGCGCACCAGCGCGGGGTTGCGGTCCGGCTCGGCCAGCCCGGAAATGGTGACCAGCTCGTACGGCGTGCACACGCTCCGGGCCATTCCCCGGTCGTACAGCGGCCGGTCCGTGCGCTCGGCGTCCACACCGATCAGTCCCCGCGCGGTGGCACCCACCACGAGCAGGTCCTCGGTGTGGCCGAGACTGATGTCGATCTGCTCGCAGCCGCGCAGATACGGCCGCCCGGTGGGGCCATAGGCGAGTTCGAGCTCCTCGGCGGCGCAGTCCCGTACCGCGGCCGCCGCATGCTTCAGGAATGCGCGCGAGGCGGCGTACCGGGCTCGGATGTCGGGGTGGGCGATACCCAGATAGCGGGTCCAGTCGCGGCCGAGCAGCTCGCGCAGCGAGGCGTTCTCCGGCTCCGTGGGGAGCCACGGGGCGAGCTCGGTGTGGAGCAGTACGGTGCCGCACTCCGCGAAGTCGGTGCGGGCCTGCTCCCACCCCTGAGTACGGCCGGACACCGCGATGGGGGCACGCACCTCCATCAGACCCGCTCCAGGGCGAGACCGGCCTTGATCCAGTTGCTGCTCTCCACCGCCAGACTGAGGGCCCGCTGCCCACGGCGCATGTCGGGCAGCAGTCGAGCAGCCTGCAGGAAGGCGAGCGCGTTCCCGGTGTTGCCGGTGTCCGTCACACAGCTGACCTCGCGTACGCCTGTGACGTCCAGGTGCTTCATGACGCGCTCGGTCATCCTTCCCGAGAGCTGCGGTGGCAGCAGGAAGGACACATCGTGCAGGTTCCAGCCGAGGCTGTCGAGCAGATCCCACATGATCTCCGCCGACAGCGACGGCACGCTCTCCTCGATGGCGTTGTGATCCTCGTAGGTCGTGACGCGTTCCCGCTCCCGGGCGGCATAGCGGCAGCAGTCGATCACCTGGCCGCTGGGGCGGCCCCGGCCGGCGAACTGGTGGAGCACACCGCGTACCGCGAGACGTTCGCCAAGGGGCTCGGCGGTCAGCACGGCAGCGCCCGCGCCGTCACCGAGCAGCAGATAGTTCACCAGCTCCTCGGTCGGCAGCTCGGCGAGATTGCGGCGGACGTCGAGGCAACGGGACATGACATCACCGCCGATGGCCAGTCCGGCATGGCGGCCGGAGCGGATCAGCGACTGAGCCAGTTCCAGGATCTGCACCGGGCCCGAACAGCCCGCGTGTAACTGGTAGGCAGGTACGTAGTTGAGGCCGAGCCGGTCGGCGACCCGGGTCGCGGTGGTCGGCAGCAGCATGTCGGGGGTCATGGTGCTGAGCACCAGGAAGTCGATGTCCGACGGTTCCAGGCGCGCGGCGGCCAGTGCCCGGTCGGCGGCCTCGACGCACAGATCGGTGAGGGAGTGGACGTCCGTGCCGCATGTGATGTCCCGCGCGAAGTGCCGGGTCCTGGTGCCGACGAAGATGTCCACCCATTCGCCGCTGACGCCGAACAGCCTGCCCAAGGATTCGTTGTCCACCGGCTCCCCTGGCAGGGCGGTGCCGATCGCGGCGATATGCGCCACCGTCGGTCTCATGCGGGCCGTCCTCTCACCTGGTCCGGTTCTCGTGGTGCCCGCTCCATCGGCCGGCGCGCCGTGCGTCGACGTGCCATCGCTGGCACATCGACGTCTGACGGGCCGGCTCCCCCGAGACCGGTACGTACAGGTGAACATCAGCCGTTCACCGTAGAGTTGTGGAGATCGTAGCCCCGTTTCGCCCTGAATTCGGCGAGGAATTCGTGGCGTGTCCGCGACCGAGTTTCACGGAGTGGGCCGGATATCCGGTGGCCGGGATTCCGGTCGTTGAGATTCCGGAACAGCCGCGGCTCGCAATTCGTGGATACGGCCGCCGGGCCTCCGGTGTGGTCCCCGGGCCTGCCGGCGACGGTGGCTCTCAGCGGGCCGTTACCGGCGTTACCGGCGACATCAGCTCCGTGGCCCGGCGTGCCAGGGCGGAGCGGTCCACCTTGCGGTTGGAGTTCAGCGGCAGCTCCGGCAGATGCGCGTAACGGCGGGGCAGCATGCCGTCCGGCAGCACCTCCCGCAGGGCACGGGAAAGGACCCTCGGGGAGACCTTCTCGCCCGTGTAGAAGACCACGAGTTCGGTGCCGCCGTCCTCCGGCCGGTACGTGACGGCGACCGCGTCGTCCACCCCGTCCTGGCCCCGCAGCGCGTGCTCGATCTCGACGAGTTCGACGCGCCAGCCCTGCACCTGGACCTGGGCGTCCAGCCGGCCGAGGTACACCAGCTCGCCGTCGTCGAGGCGGCGTATCCGGTCGCCGGTGCGGTACCAGACTCGGCCGTCCCGTGCCACGAACCGCCCCTCATTGTCGGCCGGGTCCAGGTACCCGCTGACCATCTGCGGTCCGGTGATGAGGAGTTCCCCTTCGTCGGCCGCCGGCCGGTCGTCCTCGTCGACCAGCAGATGGTCGTGCCCGTCATGCACCCGCCCGATCGGTACGAGTCCGTTGACGCTGCGTTCCGGCGAGGTCCCGGGGTGCCAGCGGTGACCGGTGATGGTGACGGTCAGCTCGGTCGGGCCGTAGATGTTCGCCAGGGCGGAGGCGGGCGCCGCGGCCTGCCAGTCGGCGGCGTCCCGGCTCCGCAGCGCCTCCCCGGCGAAGAAGCTCCAGCGCAGGCCGGACAGCGCGCCCGGGGTGAGCCCGCCCATCCGGCGGAGGAGGGCGATGGCGCTCGGGGTGGAGAACCACACGGTGATGCCGTGCTCGGTGAGGAAGCGGGGCATGTCCACATAGGCCTGCGGTGGCACGTACGCGACGCTCGCCCCCGCGCCCCAGGCGCAGAACAGGTCGAACATGCCGCAGTCGAAGTTGAGGTCGAACGTCTGGGTGAAGACGTCGTCCCGGGTGAAGTCGTACTGCTCGTCGATGCATGCGAAGTAGTGGCGGGTGTTTCCGTGGCTGATCGGGACTCCCTTGGGGACGCCCGTCGATCCGGAGGTGAAGAGCATGTACGCGGGGTCGGAGGCGGCCACCGGGCGGGGCTCGGCCAACGGCGGCGCGCCCCCCGCCAGCTGCCCGTCGGCATCCGGAGCCACCACGGGCAGCTCCACTCCCCCGTCCCTGAAGAGGTCGCGGGACCGGGCCAGCCCCCGTTCGTCGACGACCAGTACCTGTACGCCGGCGATCCGCAGCATGCGCAGATTGCGGGCCGCGGGAAAGTCCGGGTTGAGGGGCACGACCGTGGCGCCCGCGTACAGCGCCGCGAGAATGCCGACATAGCCCTGCAGGGTCTTGCCGGCCAGCACCCCGACAGCGGGCGGGGCGTCCCGGCGACCGGCGGGCATGTGGGCGAGCAGCGATCCGGCCCACTTCAGCGCCAATTCATGGGCACGGCGGTAGGTGATGTCCTCGGTTCCGAGTCGAATCGCGGGACGGTCGGGGGAAAGGGACAGCCCGCGCAGAAATCGGGAGTACAGCGCGGAGTTCGGGTTCCCGGTCATGCTGCCTCGCTTTACAGAAGATAGGGGTCGAAAAGGGTTTCCAGCGCTGTTGCGGAGTATCTAGCGTCTCCACCGGAGAACCGAGTGCCAGCAACCGCTGCCGGCGTTACGGCCGGCAGCACAGCGGAAAGGGTGACCGCGATGAGCGCCAAGTGGGATGACCAGTTCGAGGAACTGGTCCGGGGATTTCTGCCGTTCATGGACGCAGCGGAGTCGCTGACCGAAGACCTGAACATGAGAGAGGCCGGCCTTGATTCGCTCGGCGCCGTCGAACTCCTCGCCGCGCTGGAGGACCTCTACCAGGTGCGGTTCGTCGACGACGCTCTGACGATGGACACCTTCGCCACCCCTGGGGTCCTGTGGGGGACGGTCTCGAAGCTGTCCACGGCGGCCGCGGGCTGACCGGCACCCGTCTTCCCGGCGCGACCGCCACCGATCCCGGTTCAGGCGGTCGCGCTCTGCCGTGGCGCCGGAGGACGGCGGCGCGGCCGCATGGCCAGCCGCGGATCGACGCCGGTCACCGCGAAGTTCTTCGTCGCGACAGGGACCCGCCCGAACAGCGCGTCCTGCCCGGTCACGAAGATCCTGCGCACCCCCCGCTCCCTCAGCGAGTCCAGCGCCACCGGCCAGTCCACCCGGCGGACGCACCCGTCGAGCAGCAGATTCCGTACGGCATCGCCGGTGGTCAGCAACGCGCCGTCGTGGTCGGAGACGACGGGCGTGTGCGGCTCGGCGAACGTCAGCCGGTCGATGATCTCGGCGGCCGCCTTCTTCCGCAGCCCTTCGAAGGCGGGTGAGTGCATGGGCGGGCGCATGAGGTACAGCGGCAGCCCGCCGAGCGCGCGCAGCCTGCCCTGGAGCCACTCGATCCGGTTCCCGGCGAGCGTGAGCATGTGGAAGTCGTGGTCGACGGTGCACGTCAGGTCGTGCCACTCGCCCTGCTCGTCCAGTTCAGCCCGCAGCTCGCGCAGCCGGTCCGCCGGCACCCGGGCGAAGGACTGCGTCACGAGGCCGGCGTGCTCCGCCGCGAAGTACGCGTCGAGGCAGCGGGCGAACTCCGCGGTGAGCCGAATGCCGTCCTCGGCGCTCAGCGCCCCGGAGTACACCGCCGCGGCCTTGTTGCCGAAGCTGGGCCCAAGACATACGGCCGGCTCCGCGTCGAGAGTGGCGCGGGCCCACTTCGCAAGCGCCAGGCAGTTCACCAGGAAGGCAACCTGCGCGTACTCGGAATAGTCGCCCTCCGCCTCGCGGAACCGCTCCACGAGCGAATATCCGAGCGTCTCGTCCGCGATACCGACGAGCTCCCTGGCGAAGGGGTTGAGCAGCATGAATTTCGCCACGTCCGCAAATGCCGTCGGCCCCATGCCGGGAAATACGAATGCGGCGTCGCCTTCAGTCTCCATGCCCCCCAGTGTGAATTCCGGGCGGCGGCATATGTACCCCTACGGACCCCAGAGGCCAGCGGGACATCGCTGAGCAACGCTGAACATCGCCGAAAATTTCTCAAATGCTCTTGAGGTACCCGGTCATGACTTCCTGGAAGAGCTCCGGCTCCTCCAGGTGCGGGAGGTGGCTGGACTCCTCGAAGAGCTCCCAGCGGACGTCGGGGATGAGGTCCTGGTACGGCTGTACGGTCACTGGCGTCGCCTCGTCGTGCCGCCCGGAGATGAGCAGGGTCGGTACGGCGATATCCCGCAGGTACGGCTCCACGGACCAGTCGCGCAGCGTGCCGACGACATGGAACTCGCTGGGGCCGTTCATCGTGAAGTAGACGGTCGGGTCGTTGTACACCTCGTAGAACGACGCCTGGTAGTCGCGCGGCCAGGGCTTGAGCCGGCAGACGTGCTTCTCGTAGAAGGGCGTCATGGCTTCGTAGTACTCGTCGCTGCTGGTCGTACCCGCCGCCTCGTGGCGCAGCAACGTCTCGTTGACGCCCGGCGGCAGCTGCGCCCGCAGCACCGCCATCTCCTGGAGCCACAGGGGATAGGAAGCGGGCGCGTTGGCGATGACGAGCCCGCGCAGGCCCGCGGGCCGGTCGCCCGCGTGCCGGGCGGCGAGCAGCCCGCCCCAGGACTGTCCGAACAGCACGTAGTTGTCGGCGATGCCGAGCGCCTGGAGGAGGTTCTCCAGCTCGTCCAGGAAGAGCTGGACGGTCCAGAAATCGGCGCCCCGGCCCGGCAGATGGGTCGAACCACCGTTGCCGAGCTGGTCGTAGTGCACCACCGGGCAGCCCGTTCGCTCGGCCAGCTCGGCAAGGTTCAGCAGATAGTCATGGGTGCTGCCGGGCCCGCCGTGTACGGCGACCAACGCGGGACGCCCGGAGTCCAGATCGCCGGTGACGCGGTACCACGTCTTGTACTCACCGAACGGGACGGTTCCCTTACGGCTGGGAGCCACGGCCATGTCCACCACCCTTTACCGCTGTGCAGTTCTTCCTCTTACCGCTGTGCAGTTCTTCCTGACGGTAGGCGAAGGGGGGCGGCCGGCGGGCCCCCTACCGCCCCCTGTTCCACGGCTCGGAGCCATCGATTCCACGGCTCGGGATCGTGAGGTTCACGGCTCGAAGCCGCCAGGGCCCACCGTCAGTGCTCCCCCGTCACAGCTCGGCCACCCACTCCTCGACCACGCGAGCGGTGCACTCCGCCTGCTCCTCCACGATGGTGAAGTGGGTCGCGGGCACCAACCGGTGGGTGTGCGGGGTGAACCAGGGCTCGGCCCGCCAGGAGTCACCGGCATCCGCCGCCCGCTCCGGTGCCAGGAACGGTTCATCGGCCCCGATGAACAGCACCGGAGTCTCCGGCTCTGCCAGACCGAACCGCGGCAGCATGTCGAAGTACGCACTCATCGCCGACAGTCCGGTGCTGTTGAACAGCCCGAACTCCTCGTCGCGGTCCACAAGCGCGGCCGACATCTCCTGGAACACCTGCGCCTGCATGCCACCGCCTTCTTCACCGGTCACCCGGTACGTGTCGACGAGCACCACCCCGTCGGGCCGCTGCCCGCCCCGCTCCCGGGCCGCCTTTTCCAACTGGAGCGCCGTGGCGTGCGCGAGGATGCCACCGGACGAATAGCCGAGCAGTACGAACGGCTCGCCCTCGGCCGCCGCCAGCACGCCCTCGGCCAGCACCTCCACCAGGGCATCGACGGATGCCGGGAGACGGTCGTCGCGGGTGAATCCGGGCATCGGCAGCGTCACCACCTTGCGCCGCCCCCGGAAGGTTGCCGCGAACCGCGCGTGCTGGTGCGTACCCCCGGTGGCCATCGGCGTACTGAGGCAGATGATCCGGGTCCGGCCCGGGCCGTCCGCCAGACTGACCGGCGCCGGAAGTACGCCCAGCTCGGCCGCGGAGCCGAAGGCGGGCCGCAGCTCGGCCACGGCCCGCAGCAGACCGAACGCCAGGGTGGTCCGGCCCGCGCGGATCGCGTTGCGGAAGAGACCGGTGACCGTGTCGGCGGGGTCAGGAACGTCTCCGCTCACGGCCCTGGTACCGACGGCCGGCGACTGCGCCCCGGCCATGCCTGCCGCCGTTCCGCCGCCCGGCTGCGCGGCGTACGCCGTGACCAGCATCTGAGCCAGCCCCACCGGATGCTTGTTGTCGAAGACCGCCATCGGCGGCAGCGAGAGTCCCGTCGCGGACTGCAACGCGGTGCGCAGCTCCATGGCACTGAGCGAGTCGAAGCCGGCTTCCAGGAAGTCCCGTTCGGGATCGATCGCCTCCGCGCCGCGGTGCCCGAGCACGGCCGCCGCACGCTCGACGACAAGCGTGAGCAGCGCCTGTTCGCGCTCCTCGTCGGTGCCCAGGCCGTCGAGTTGTTCACGGAGTCGGGCGGCCGCGTTGCCGGAGTCGGCCGCGGTGGCGGCCGGCCGGCGTACGGGCCGGCGAACGAGCGCCCGGAAGAATTCCGGTACCTCACCCTCGAAGCTCTTGGCCAGCGCCTTGAGGTCGAGGTGGAGGGGGAGGAGGGGCTGGGCCGGGGTTCGGGTCGGGAGGGTCACCGCGGTGTCGAAGAGCGCGAGTCCTTCGGCGGCAGTGAGGGCCCGGAGACCACTACGGGCCATGCGCTGCAGGTCCGCCTCGCTCAGCCCGCCCGCCATCCCCGCGGCCTCATCCGCCCACAGACCCCAGCCCAGCGACAGCGCCGGCAGCCCCTGCGCCCGGCGATGCGCCGCCAACGCGTCCAGGAACGCATTGGCCGCCGCGTAATTGCCCTGACCGGGCGCACCGAGGGTGCCTGCGGCCGAAGAGAAGGTGATGAAGGCGGTGAGATCGGGCCGGTCGGCGGTGAGGTAGTGGAGGTTGAGCGCCGCGTCCACCTTCGGGCGCAGGACCGTATCCATACGGTCGGGGGTGAGGGCGGGGATGATGCCGTCGTCCAGGACACCGGCCGCGTGGACGACGCCCGTCAGGTCCGGGATGCTTGCCACCACCTCGGCCAGGGCCGCGCGGTCGGCCGCGTCGCACGCCACCGCACGCACCTCCGCCCCCAAACCGGTGAGCTCGGAGACCAGCTCGGCCATGCCGGGTGCGTCGGGTCCGCGACGGCTGAGCAGGACCAGCTTGCGTACACCGTGCTCGGCGACCAGGTGCCGGGCGAAGAGGCCGCCCAGCGCGCCTGTCGCACCGGTCAGCAGCACGGTTCCGGAGTCGGAGAAGTACGGAGAGGTCTGGGATACGGCAGGCTCGGCAGACGCGGCGACGACGCGGGCCAACCGCGCCCCGTAGACCGACCCCGCACGCACGGCCACCTGCGACTCACCCGACGCCAGCGCCAGCACCACGGCCTCATCCGGGTCCGCATCGCACACATCGACCAGCACAATCCGCAGCCCCGGATTCTCCGACTGCGCCGACCGCACAAGGCCCCACACCGCAGCACCCGCCAGGTCAGGGACGCACTCCTCGCCGGTCACCGCAACCGCGCCCCGAGTCACCACAACCAACGGCACGTCAGCGTCGTCCGTATTCAGGTACGACTGCAACCGGGACAGCACGGCCTTCGTCGCCGCACGGACATCCTCGGCGTCGCTCCCCAACTGGCTGCGCACCACCACCGCACCGGACGCCACCGGCACACTCGCAGTCGCACTCGCCCCGGCAGACAGCGGCGTCCACACCACCTCGAACAGCGAGTCGTGATACTCGGTACGCGCTGCCGCGAGCTGCTCGGCCGGAAGCGCGCGCAGAGTCAGCGACCTGACGGTGGCCACCGGCTTGCCCTCGGCGTCGGCGACGGCCAAGGCCACCCCGTCTCCCCCGGCCGTCGGTGTCAGCCGGACCCTGAGCCGCGAAGCGCCCGTCGCGTACAGGGAGACACCGCTCCACACGAATGGCAGCCGCGCGGACCGGTCGTCTGCATCGCGCAGCCCCATGCCGTGGAGGCAAGCGTCCAGGAGTGCCGGATGCAGACCGTAGCCCTCCCCGTCGCCCTCCTCCGCCAACTCGACCTCGGCAAACACGTCGTCTCCGGACCGCCAGGCAGCCCGCAGCCCCTGGAACACCGGCCCGTACTCAAGGCCGGCCACCGCCAACCCGTCATACAGTCCCCCGACGGCGACCGGCTCGGCACCCGCCGGCGGCCACTGCGCCAGATCGACCGACGGCGGCACCGCCCCTGCGGTCGCAACGGTCACCACGCCTTCGGCGTGACGCACCCACGGAGCGCCCTCATCCTCCGGACGCGAGTACACACTCACCGCCCGCGCGCCGGTTTCATCGGCCGTGCCCACGACAACTTGGACGGTCACCGCACCGCTCTCGGGGAGGACCAGCGGCGCCTGGAGGGTCAGTTCCTCCAGTACGTCGCAGCCGACCTCCTCGCCCGCGCGCAACGCCAGCTCAACGAAGCCCGTCCCCGGAAAGAGCACCGAGCCACCCACCACATGGTCGGCAAGCCAGGGCAGCGCGGCAGTCGACAGCCGGCCGGTGAACACCACGCCGTCCGACTCGGCCAGCGACACCGCCGCACCCAGCAGCGGATGACCGGTCGTCTCCAGGCCGGCCGAGTGCACACCGCCGAGGTCCGCGGCGATCCACGACTCTGCCAGGTAGCCGAGCGTGTCAAGCCAGTAGCGGCGGCGTTGAAATGCGTATGTGGGCAGGTCAACGCGGTAGGCGCCGCGTCCCTCGAAGAAGACGGACCAGGCCGTCGACACACCCGATACATGCAACTGCGCGATGGCGGTGAGGAAAGCAACGGACTCCGAACGGTCCTTGCGCAGGGCCGGTAGGAGAACCGCGGCGTCGGATTGCACGGTCTGCCGGGCCATCGCGGTCAGGACGGCGTCCGGCCCCAGCTCCAGGAAGCGCGTAACCCCCGCGCTCTCCAGTGCACGGATACCGTTCGCGAAACGCACCGCCTCGCGGACATGCCGCACCCAATAACCCGGAGCCGTCAGCTCATCCGTGACCCGGTCACCGGTGAGCGTCGAGACGAGGGGAATCCGCGGCGTGTTGTACGTCAGCCCCTCGGCCACCGCCCGGAACTCATCCAGCATCGGCGCCATCAACGGCGAATGAAACGCATGCGACACCTTCAGCCGCGTCGTCTTACGCCCCTCGCCCTCAAAGTGCCCCTGAACGGCGAGGACCGCGGCCTCCTCACCCGAGACCACGACGGACTCCGGCCCGTTGACGGCGGCAATACCCACCGCACCGGACAACAGGTGCGGCAGCACCTCCTCCTCCGAAGCCTGCACCGCCACCATCGCGCCACCCACAGGCAACGCATCCATCAACTTCCCACGCGCCGACACCAACCTCGCCGCATCCGCCAGCGAAAACACCCCGGCGACATGCGCCGCCGCGATCTCACCAATGGAATGCCCGGCCACGAAATCCGGACGCACACCCCAGGACTCCACCAGCCGGAACAGCGCCACCTCGACCGCGAACAACGCAGGCTGAGTGAAACGCGTACGGTTCAGCAGCTCCGCGTCCTCGCCCCACATCACCTCCCGCAGCTCGGGTCCGAACTCCGCCAGCACCGCATCGAACGCCTCAGCGAAGACCGGGAACGACGCGTACAGCTCCCGGCCCATCCCCAGCCGCTGCGCCCCCTGCCCCGTAAACAGGAACGCCGTACGGCCCTTCGTACGGGCCACGCCCTGCACCAGCCCCGCGCTCGGCCGCCCCTCGGCCAACGCCGCCAGACCACCCAGCAGCTCGTCCCGCCCCGCACCGACCACCACCGCACGATGTTCCAGCAAGGGGCGGGAGCTCACCAGGGAAGCTCCGACATCGAGCGTCCGTATGTCTGTATCGCCCTGAACATGGGCCAGCAGCCGTTCGGCCTGACCGCGCAGGGCCTCCGCCGACTTGGCCGACAGCACCCACGGAACCGCAACACCTTCGGGCAGCGCCGTCACCGGCTCAGGGGCGTCGGCAGCCGGGGCATCCGGCGCCTGCTCAAGGATCACATGTGCGTTGGTGCCACTGATACCGAAGGACGACACGGCCGCCCGCCGCGGACGCTCCACCGCCGGCCAAGGGCGGGCTTCGGTCAACAGCCGGACGTCGCCCGCCGCCCAATCCACCTGCCGCGACGGCTCATCCACATGCAGGGTCTTCGGCAACACACCGTGCCGTATCGCCTGGACCATCTTGATGATCCCGCCGACACCAGCGGCAGCCTGGGCGTGGCCGATGTTCGACTTCAGCGAGCCCAACCACAACGGCTCGCCCCCGGCCCGTTCCTGGCCGTACGTCGCCAGCAACGCCTGCGCCTCGATCGGATCACCCAGCGTCGTACCCGTGCCGTGCGCCTCCACCGCATCCACATCAGCGGCAGCGAGACGCGCGTTCGCCAGGGCCTGCCGAATGACACGCTGCTGAGCCGGACCGTTCGGTGCGGTCAGCCCGTTGCTCGCGCCGTCCTGGTTGACAGCCGTGCCCCGCACTACCGCGAGGACCGGATGGCCGTTGCGGCGCGCGTCCGACAGCCGCTCCACCAGCAGCACTCCCACGCCCTCGGCCCATGCCGTGCCGTCAGCGGCCGACGCGAAGGACTTGCACCGGCCACTGCGCGACAACCCACGCTGCCGGCTGAACTCGACGAAGGTCTCCGGCGTGGCCATCACGCATACCCCGCCGACCAGAGCGAGCGAGCACTCCGCCGACCGCAGGGCCTGTATCGCCCAGTGCAGCGCGACCAGCGACGACGAGCAGGCCGTGTCCACCGTCGTGGAGGGGCCCTCCAGGCCGAGTACGTACGAGACCCGGCCGGAGGCGATGGATCCGGTGTTCGCGTTGGCCGGGTAGTCGTGGTACATCATCCCGGCGAACACACCGGTCCGGCTGCCCTTCAACGTCACAGGGTCGATCCCCGCGCGCTCGATCGCCTCCCAGGAAGCCTCCAGCAGCAGCCGCTGCTGCGGGTCCATGAGGCGCGCTTCGTTCGGGCTGATGCCGAACGGGTCCGGGTCGAACTCCGCCGCGTCGTGCAGGAACCCGCCCTGGTTCACGTAGGTGGTGTTGGGCCGTACGCCCTCCGGGTCGAAGAGCCGCTCCACATCCCAGCCCCGGTCGGCCGGGAACTCGGACACGGCGTCGACGCCGTCCCCGACCAGCCGCCACAGATCGTCCGGGCTCATGACACCGCCGGGGTAACGGCAGGCCATACCGACGATGGCGATGGGTTCGCGAAGCTCGGCGGTCAGCTTGCCGTGCTGCGCGCGCAGCCGCTCGGTCTCCTTCAACGACGCCCGGAGCGCCGCTACCAGCTTCTGCTGCTTCTCCTGCGCGCTCTGCGTGTTCTGCGCGTCCTGCTTGTCGTGTTCGCCGGAGCCGGCCATTACAGATCCTCCGCTTCCCCTGTGGCGGCAGCATCGATGCCGTCCAGCGCCATGCTGATCAGACTCTCGGTGTCCATGTCGTCGATGTCGCCGATGCCATCGATGTCGCCGATGCCATCAAGGCCGTCGAGGGGCTCCCCAGCCGTCCCCTCGCCGCCGACGTGCGGTGCGTTGGCCAACCGGCCGGCGTCGGTCACCCCGCCGAGTTCGAGCAGGCTCTGCAGCAGGCCAGCGTCACGCAGCCTGCTGAGCGGGATGGTCCGCAGCACGCTGCGGATCTGCTCGTCCTCGCTGCCGGCTCCGCCCCATCCGCTCACGTCCAGGTGCTCCGACAAATGGGCGGCGAGCGTCTGCACGCTCGGATAGTCGAAGACCAGCGTCGACGGCAGCCGGAGGCCCGTCTCCGCGTTGAGAGCGTTACGGAACTCGACAGCACTGAGCGAGTCGAAGCCCAGGTCCCCGAAGACACTCCCGGGCTCGACGGCGTCCGCGTCGTCATGGCCGAGAGTCGCCGCAACGTGCCTACGGACCAAGTCGAGCAGAGCTTGCTCCCGCTGCTCCGGGGACAGCCCGGCAAGCCGGTGCTTGAGCGCTTCCGCGGCGGCGATTGATCCCTGGGCGCCCCCTGCTGCTCTGGTAGCAGAGCGGCGGACCGGACGACGGACAAGTCCGCGGAACAGCTCCGGGATCTCGCCGCCGCCGCTCTGTGCATGCGCGGCGAACGTCTCGACGTCGAGGTGGAGGGGGAGGAGGGCGGGCGCCGGGAGGGTCGCCGCGGTGTCGAAGAGCGCGAGTCCTTCGGCGGCAGTGAGGGCCCGGAGACCACTACGGGCCATGCGCTGCAGGTCCGCCTCGCTCAGCCCGCCCGCCATCCCCGCGGCCTCATCCGCCCACAGACCCCACGCCAGGGACTGCGCGGGCAGCCCCTGCGCCCGGCGATGCGCCGCCAACGCGTCCAGGAACGCATTGGCCGCCGCGTAGTTGCCCTGCCCCGGATTGCCGAACACACCGGCCGCGGAGGAGAACACCACGAAGGCGGTGAGACCGGGCCGGTCGGCGGTGAGGTGGTGGAGGTTGAGCGCCGCGTCCACCTTCGGGCGCAGGACCGTATCCATACGGTCGGAGGTGAGGGCGGGGATGACACCGTCGTCCAGGACACCGGCCGCATGGACGACGCCCGTCAGGTCCGGGATGCTTGCCACCACCTCGGCCAGGGCCGCGCGGTCGGCCGCGTCGCACGCCACCGCACGCACCTCCGCCCCCAAACCGGTGAGCTCGGAGACCAGCTCGGCCATGCCGGGTGCGTCGGGCCCGCGACGGCTGAGCAGGACCAGCTTGCGTACACCGTGCTCGGCGACCAGGTGCCGGGCGAAGAGGCCGCCCAGCGCACCCGTCGCACCGGTCAGCAGCACGGTTCCGGAGTCGGAGAAGTACGGAGAGGTCTGGGATACGGCAGGCTCGGCAGACGCGGCGACGACGCGGGCCAACCGCGCCCCGTAGACCGACCCCGCACGCACGGCCACCTGCGACTCACCCGACGCCAGCGCCAGCGCCACGGCCTCATCCGGGTCCGCATCGCACACATCGACCAGCACAATCCGCAGCCCCGGATTCTCCGACTGCGCCGACCGCACAAGGCCCCACACCGCAGCACCCGCCAGGTCAGGGACGCACTCCTCGCCGGTCACCGCAACCGCGCCCCGAGTCACCACAACCAACGGCACGTCAGCGTCGTCCGTATTCAGGTACGACTGCAACCGGGACAGCACGGCCTTCGTCGCCGCACGGACATCCTCGGCACCACTCCCCGACTGACTGCGCACCACCACCGCACCGGACGCCACCGGCACACTAGTAGTCGTCGGCATCGGAAGCGGTGACCACACCTGCTCGAACAGCGAGTCGTGATACTCGGTACGCGCTGCCGCGAGCTGCTCGGCCGGAAGCGCGCGCAGATTCAGTGTGCGAACATCAGCGACCGGTCGGCCCTCATCATCCGCGAGCGCCAGCGCGACACCCTCCGCACCCGCCGGGGACAACCGCAGCCGAACCCGCGAAGCACCCGTGGCGTACAGGGACACCCCGCTCCAGGCGAACGGGAGCCTGGCGGTGGTGTCGTCGTTGTCCACCCGCAGGCCGATCGCGTGGAGGCAGGCGTCCAGCAGGGCCGGATGCAGACCGTAGCCCTCCCCGTCACCCTCCTCCGCCAACTCGACCTCGGCGAACACCTCGTCCCCTGACCGCCAGGCAGCCCGCAGCCCCTGGAACACCGGCCCGTACTCAAGACCCGCTACCGCCAACCCGTCGTACAGCTCCCCGACAGGGATCGGGTCGGCTCCCGCCGGCGGCCACTCCCCCAGATCGACCGACGCCGGTGAGGCGCCCGAGGTCACCACGCCCACCGCGTGACGCACCCACGGTGCGCCCTCGTCCTCCACACGCGAGTGCACGCTCAGCGACCGAGTACCGGCATCATCCGCCGCAGCCACCGACACCTGGATCTGAACGCTGCCACGCTCAGGGATGACCAACGGCGCCTCAAGAGTCAGCTCTTCCAGTACGTCGCAGCCGACCTCATCGCCCGCGCGCAGCGCCAATTCGACGAATCCCGTCCCCGGGAAGAGCACCGTGCCACCCACCACGTGGTCGGCAAGCCAAGGGAGCGAGGTAGTCGACAGACGGCCGGTGAACACCACGCCGTCCGAGTCGGCCAGCGACACCGCCGCACCCAGCAGCGGATGACCGGCCGCCCCCTGGCCGATGGTGGCAGGGTCGGCCGTGGTGTGTGCGGCGTCGACTCGCCAGAACGTCCGGCGCTGGAAGGCGTACGTGGGCAGCGGTACGCGACGGCCGCCACCGAGTCCGGCGAACAGTGCCCGCCAGTCCGGCGAGGCCCCCGCCACGTGGAGCCCCGCCACGCCCGTGACCAGGGCAGCGGTCTCGGGGCGGTCCTTGCGCAGCGCCGGCACGAGGACTGCGGTCTCCGAATCCACGGTCTGCTGGGCCATCGCGGTCAGGACGGCATCCGGCCCCAGCTCCAGGAAGCAGGTGACGCCCTCACCCTCCAGGGCACGGACGGCATCCGCGAAACGCACCGCCTCACGCACATGCCGCACCCAGTAGCCAGGGGAGGTCAGTTCACCAGTGACCGGAGCGCCAGTCAGTGTCGAAACGAAGGGAATGAGCGGCGTGTTGTACATGAGTGAGGTGGCCACCTGCTCGAACTCGACGAGCATCGGCTCCATCAACGGCGAGTGGAAGGCATGCGATACCCGCAGCCGGCTGGTCCTGCGCCCCTCACCCTCGAAGTGCGCCTTCACCGCCAGCACCTCGGCCTCGGCACCGGAGACCACGACCGCGTTCGGGCCGTTGATCGCCGCGATCCCCACCGAATCCGGCGAGGATAGCTGCGCCAGCACCTCCTTCTCCGTCGCCTGCACGGCCACCATCGCGCCACCCGCCGGCAACGCATCCATCAACTTCCCACGCGCCGACACCAACCTCGCCGCGTCGGACAGGGACAACACCCCGGCCGCATGCGCCGCCGCGATCTCACCGATCGAATGCCCGGCCACAAAGTCCGGGCGTATCCCCCAGGACTCCAGCAGCCGGAACAGCGCCACCTCGACCGCGAAGAGCGCGGGCTGAGTGAAGCGCGTGCGATTCAGCAGCTCCGCATCCTCGCCCCACATCACCTCCCGCAGCTCGGACCCCAATTCCTCCAGCACCGCATCGAACGCCTCAGCGAAGACGGGAAACGACGCGTACAGCTCCCGGCCCATCCCCAGCCGCTGCGACCCCTGCCCCGTGAACAGGAACGCCGTACGGCCCTTCGTACGGGCCACGCCCTGCACCAGCCCCGCGCTCGGCCGCCCCTCGGCCAACGCCGCCAGACCACCCAGCAGCTCGTCCCGCCCCGCACCGACCACCACCGCACGATGCTCGAACGCAGCGCGATCGGTCACCAAGGAAAACGCCGCGTCCACAACGCCCACATCGGCGCCCTCGGCAAGATGAGCCAGCAGCCGCCCGGCCTGACCGCGCAGCGCCTCGGCCGACTTGGCCGACAACACCCACGGAATCGCTACGCTTTCGGGAAGCGCGGCGGTCGGGGCGGGGGCATCGGCAGCCGGGACATTCGGCGCCTGCTCAAGGATCACATGTGCGTTGGTGCCACTGATGCCGAAGGAGGACACGGCCGCCCGCCGGGGGCGCCCCGCCTCCGGCCACGGACGCGCCTCCGTCAGCAACCGGACATCGCCCGACGCCCAATCCACCTGCCCCGACGGCTCATCCACATGCAACGTCTCCGGCAACACACCATGCCGCATCGCCTCGACCATCTTGATGATCCCGCCGACACCGGCAGCGGCCTGCGTATGCCCGATGTTCGACTTCAGCGAACCCAACCACAACGGCTCACCCTCGGACCGCTCCTGGCCGTACGTCGCCAGCAACGCCTGCGCCTCGATCGGATCACCCAACGTCGTACCCGTACCGTGCGCCTCCACCGCATCCACATCCGACGGGCTCAACCGGGCCGCCGCGAGAGCCTGCCGGATCACCCGACGCTGCGACGGGCCGTTCGGAGCGGTGAGACCGTTGCTCGCGCCGTCCTGGTTCACGGCGGAGCCCCGCACCACCGCGAGGACCGGGTGACCGTTGCGTTGGGCGTCCGACAACCGCTCCACCAGGAGCATTCCTACGCCCTCACCCCAGCCCGTACCGTCCGCGGCCGACGCGAAGGACTTGCACCGGCCACTGCGCGACAACCCGCGCTGCCGGCTGAACTCGATGAACGCCTCGGGGGTGGCCATGACCGCAACGCCGCCCGCCAGCGCGAGCTCGCACTCCCCCGACCGCAGCGCCTGAATCGCAAGGTGCAACGCGACCAGGGACGAAGAGCACGCCGTGTCCACGGTCACCGCTGGCCCCTCCAGACCGAAGACGTAGGAAAGACGTCCGGAGGCCACGGAGCCGGTGTTCGTGTTGTCGGCGTAGTCGTGGTACATCATCCCGGCGAACACACCGGTCCGGCTGCCCTTCAACGTCGCAGGGTCGATGCCCGCGCGCTCGATGGCCTCCCAGGTGGTCTCCAGCAGGAGCCGCTGCTGCGGGTCCATGGCCAGCGCCTCGTTCGGGCTGATCCCGAAGAACGCCGGGTCGAACTCGGCGGCATCGTGCAGGAACCCGCCCTCGCGCACATAGCTGGTGTCGGAGCGCTGGGAGGTCGGGTCGTAGAGGGCATCGATGTCCCAGCCCCGGTTGTCCGGGAAGGGAGACACCGCGTCCACCCCGTCGGCCACCAGGCGCCACAGGTCCTCGGGCGTTGCCACGCCGCCCGGGTAGCGGCAGCTCATCGCGACGATCGCGATCGGATCGTCGTCGGTCGCGGTGACGCCTCCGTTGCTGATCGGCTGGGCCGTTTCCTGCCGACCCGCTATCTCGCGTGCCAGCACCCGTGCGAGGGCAGTCGGCGTCGGGTAGTCGAAGACGAGGGTCGCGGGCAGGCGCTTGCCGACCGCCTCGCTCAAGCCGTTACGGAACTCAACGGCGCTGAGCGAGTCGAAGCCGAGGTCTCCGAAGGCCTGGTCCGGTTCTATCGCCTCGGGTCCGGAGTGACCGAGGATCGCAGCCGCCTGGGTACGCACGATCTCCAGAAGCAGCGCGTCGCTCTCCTCCGCCGTGAGACCCGCGATGCGCTGCTCCAACGCCGAGGCCGACCCGGTCGCCGTGCTCCGGCCGTTTGTGGCCGCGCGGCGGGCGGGGCGGCGCACCAGCCCTCGGAAGAGTTCGGGTACCTCGCCTCCGAAGCTCTCGGCCAGCGTCTTGAGGTCGAGGTGGAGGGGGAGGAGGGCGGGCGCCGGGAGGGTCGCCGCGGTGTCGAAGAGCGCGAGTCCTTCGGCGGCAGTGAGGGCGCGGACGCCGGTACGGGCCATGCGCTGCAGGTCCGCCTCGCTCAGCCCGCCCGCCATCCCCGCGGCCTCATCCGCCCACAGACCCCAGCCCAGCGACAGCGCCGGCAGCCCCTGCGCCCGGCGATGCGCCGCCAACGCGTCCAGGAACGCATTGGCCGCCGCGTAATTGCCCTGACCGGGCGCACCGAGGGTGCCTGCGGCCGAAGAGAAGGTGATGAAGGCGGTGAGATCGGGCCGGTCGGCGGTGAGGTGGTGGAGGTTGAGCGCCGCGTCCACCTTCGGGCGCAGGACCGTATCCATACGGTCGGAGGTGAGGGCGGGGATGATGCCGTCGTCCAGCACACCGGCCGCATGGACGACGCCCGTCAGGTCCGGGATGCTTGCCACCACCTCGGCCAGGGCCGCGCGGTCGGCCGCGTCGCACGCCACCGCACGCACCTGAGCACCTCGCTCGGCGGCGAGTTCCGCGATGAGCTCGGGCATGCCGGGTGCGTCGGGCCCACGACGGCTGAGCAGGACCAGCTTGCGTACACCGTGCTCGGCGACCAAGTGCCGGGCGAAGAGGCCGCCCAGCGCGCCCGTCGCACCGGTCAGCAGCACGGTTCCGGAGTCGGAGAAGTACGGAGAGGTCTGGGATACGGCAGGCTCGGCAGTGACGCGCGCCAGCCGCGCGCCATAGACCGATCCGCCACGCACGGCCACCTGCGACTCACCCGACGCCAGCGCCAGCGCCACGGCCTCATCCGGGTCCGCATCGCACACATCGACCAGCACAATCCGCAGCCCCGGATTCTCCGACTGGGCGGACCGCACAAGGCCCCACACCGCAGCACCCGCCAGGTCAGGGACGCACTCCTCGCCGGTCACCGCAACCGCGCCCCGAGTCACCACAACCAACGGCACGTCAGCGTCGTCCGTATTCAGGTACGACTGCAACCGGGACAGCACGGCCTTCGTCGCCGCATGGACATCGTCGCCGCTACTCCCCAGCTGGCTGCGCACCACCACCGCACCGGACGCCACCGGCACACTCGCAGTCGCACTCGCCCCGGCAGACAGCGGCGTCCACACCACCTCGAACAGCGAGTCGTGGAAGGAAGCCCGGGCCGCCTTCAGCTGCTCGGCCGATATCGGGCGCAGGACCAGGGAAGCGACCTCGGCGACCGGTCGGCCTTCGGCGTCCGCGAGCGCCAGTGCGACACCCTCCGCACCCGCCGGGGACAACCGCAGCCGAACTCGCGATGCGCCCGTGGCATACAAGGAAACACCGCTCCAGGCGAACGGAAGCCGCGCGGACTCATCGTCCCCGTCCCGGAGGCCGATCGCGTGGAGGCAAGCGTCCAGGAGGGCCGGATGCAGCCCGTACCCTTCCCCGTCGCCCTCCTCCGCCAGCTCGACCTCGGCGAACACCTCGCTCTCGGCGCCCGCGGACCGCCAAGCGGCCTTCAGCCCCTGGAACACCGGCCCGTACTCAAGACCGGCCACCGCCAACCCGTCGTACAGATCTCTCACGGGGATCGGCTCGGCGTCCGTCGGCGGCCATTGCCCCAGATCGAAGGCGGGGACCGGCGCGCCTGAAGCGAGGGTGCCCACGGCATGCCGGGTCCACGAAAGATACGCGTCCTCACCACGGGCGTAGACGGCCAGGGACCGCGTACCGGCTTCGTCGGGGGCACGCACGACGATCCGGACGTTCACCCCACCCTTCTCCGGCAGGATCAGCGGCGCCTGGAGGGTCAGTTCCTCCAGTACGTCACAGCCCACCTCCTCCCCCGCACGCAACGCCAGCTCGACGAATCCCGTCCCCGGGAAGAGCACCGTGCCACCCACCACGTGGTCGGCAAGCCAGGGCAGCGCGGCAGTCGACAGCCGGCCGGTGAACACCACCTCGTCCGACTCCGGCGAGGCCACCATCGCTCCGAGCAGTGGATGGCCGGTCACGTCCAGGCCGGCGGAGACGATGTCGTCGGTGCCCGCTCCGGCCCAGGCGTCGGCCCAGTATTCGCGGGTGTCGAGCCAGTACCGCCGGCGCTGGAAGGCGTACGTGGGCAGCGGTACGCGACGGCCGCCACCGAGTCCGGCGAACAGTGCCCGCCAGTCCGGCGAGGCCCCCGCCACATGGAGCCCCGCCACGCCCGTGACCAGGGCGGCGGTCTCAGGGCGGTCCTTGCGCAGGGCCGCTACGAGGACTGCGGAGTCGGACTCCACGGTCTGCCCGGCCATCGCGGTCAGGACGGGATCCGGCCCCAGCTCCAGGAAGCGCGTAACGCCCTCACCCTCCAGGACCCGGACGGCATCGGCGAAACGCACCGCCTCACGCACATGCCTCACCCAGTACCCCGGAGCCGTCAGCTCATCCGTGACCCGGTCACCGGTGAGCGTCGAGACGAAAGGAACCTGCGGCACGTTGTACGTGAGGCCCTCGGCCACGGCCCGGAACTCATCGAGCATCGGCTCCATCAACGGCGAATGAAACGCGTGCGACACCTTCAGCCGCGTCGTCTTACGCCCCTCGCCCTCAAAGTGCGCCTGGACAGCAAAAACAGCGGCCTCGTCGCCCGAGACCACAACGGATCCCGGACCGTTCACCGCGGCGATGCCCACCCCGTCGGAGAGGTACGGCAGCACCTCCTCCTCCGAAGCCTGCACCGCCACCATCGCGCCACCCACAGGCAACGCATCCATCAACTTCCCACGCGCCGACACCAACCTCGCCGCATCTGCCAGCGAAAACACCCCGGCGACATGCGCCGCCGCAACCTCACCGATGGAATGCCCAGCCACGAAATCCGGGCGCACACCCCACGACTCCAGCAGCCGGAACAGCGCCACCTCGACCGCGAACAACGCAGGCTGAGTGAAACGCGTGCGATTCAGCAGCTCCGCGTCCTCGCCCCACATCACCTCCCGCAGCTCGGGTCCGAACTCCGCCAGCACCGCATCGAACGCCTCGGCGAAGACCGGGAACGACGCATACAGCTCCCGGCCCATCCCCAGCCGCTGCGACCCCTGCCCCGTGAACAGGAACGCCGTACGGCCCTTCGTACGGGCCACGCCCTGCACCAGCCCCGCGCTCGGCCGCCCCTCGGCCAACGCCGCCAGACCACCCAGCAGCTCGTCCCGCCCCGCACCGACCACCACCGCACGATGCTCAAAGGCAGCGCGATCGGTCACCAAGGAAAACGCCGCGTCCACAACGCCCACATCGGCGCCCTCGGCAAGATGAGCCAGCAGCCGTCCCGCCTGACCCCTCAACGCCTCGGCCGACTTGGCCGACAACACCCACGGAATCGCAACGCCCTCGGGAAGCGCGGCGGTCGGCGACGACTCCCCCGGGTACGCCTCGTCCGGCGCCTGCTCGATGATCACATGCGCATTCGTCCCGCTGATGCCGAAGGAGGACACGGCCGCCCGCCGGGGGCGCCCCGCCTCCGGCCACGGACGCGCCTCCGTCAGCAACCGGACATCGCCCGACGCCCAATCCACCTGCCCCGACGGCTCATCCACATGCAACGTCTCCGGCAACACACCATGCCGCATCGCCTCGACCATCTTGATGATCCCGCCGACACCGGCAGCGGCCTGCGTATGCCCGATGTTCGACTTCAGCGAACCCAACCACAACGGCTCACCCTCGGACCGCTCCTGGCCGTACGTCGCCAGCAACGCCTGCGCCTCGATCGGATCACCCAACGTCGTACCCGTACCGTGCGCCTCCACCGCATCCACATCCGCAGGCGAGAGGCGCGCGTTCGCCAGGGCCTGGCGGATCACCCGGCGCTGCGACGGGCCGTTGGGAGCGGTGAGGCCATTGCTCGCGCCGTCCTGGTTGAGGGCGCTGCCCCGTACGAGGGCGAAGACCGGGTGCCCGTTGCGGCGCGCGTCCGACAACCGCTCCACGAGGAGCATGCCGACGCCCTCACCCCACGCCGTGCCGTCCGTGGCGGCCGCGAAGGACTTGGCCCGGCCGTCGCGGGCCAGGCCGCCCTGCCGGCTGAACTCGACGAAGGCCTCGGGGGTGGCCATGACCGCAACGCCGCCCGCCAGCGCGAGCTCGCACTCCCCCGACCGCAGCGCCTGAATCGCCCAGTGCAGCGCGACCAGGGACGAAGAGCAGGCGGTGTCGATGGTGACCGCGGGCCCCTCCAGGCCGAAGACGTAGGAGACGCGGCCGGAGGCGATGGCTCCCGTACCGGAGTTGGCGGCGTAGTCGTGGTACATCATTCCGGCGTACACGCCGGTCCGGCTGCCTCTGAGCGCTGCCGGGTCGATGCCCGCGCGCTCGATGGCCTCCCAGGATGCCTCCAGCAGCAGCCGCTGCTGCGGGTCCATGGCCAGCGCCTCGTTCGGACTGATCCCGAAGAACGCCGGATCGAACTCGGCGGCATCGTGCAGGAACCCGCCCTCGCGCACGTAGCTGGTGTTGGGGCGTACGGACTCGGGGTCGTACAGCTCCGCCACATTCCAGCCGCGGTCGGTGGGGAACTCGGAGATCGCGTCCACGCCGTCCGCGACCAGCCGCCACAGCTCCTCCGGGCTCGTGACACCGCCGGGGTAACGGCAGGCCATGCCGACGATCGCAATCGGGTCGTCATCGGCGTCGAGCAACGCAGCCGGTCCCGAGGCGCTGCCTCCTGAGGCCGTAGCCGCGAACGTCGCCGGTACGGCACTGCCTCCGTCCGGGCCGGACAGCTCGTCCAGCAGGTGGCGCGCCAGGGCCTCCGGGGTCGGGTAGTCGAAGACGAGCGTCGCGGGAAGGCGCAGCCCGGTGTCGTCCTTGAGGCCGTTGCGCAGTTCGACCGCGGCGAGGGAGTCGAAGCCCAGTTCACGGAAGGCCCGCGTCGGCTCGATGGCCTGGGCGTCGCCGAAGCCGAGTACCAGTGCCGCGCGGTGGAGAACGAGGTCCAGCAGGGCGGCTTCCCACTCCTCCTCGGGCAGCGCGGCCAACTGCCGTTGCAGTGCACCGGATTCCGCCTGGCTTCCGGTGCCCGCGCGGCGGCGGCGCGCCGTCACGGGGACGAGAGCGTGGAAGACGGCGGGCAGGGTCTCACCCTGGGCACGGAGCGCCGGGAGGTCGAACGCGGCCGGGACCAGGGTGGCCTCGCCGCTGTTCAAGGCGGCGTCGAAGAGCGCCGTACCCTCCTGGTCGGTCAGCGCGGAGATGCCGCCCTGTTCCATGCGGGCGCGATCGGCCGCGTCGAGCGTGCCGGCCATGCCGGAACTCCACGGTCCCCAGGCGAGGGACTGCCCGGGCAGGCCCTGTGCCCGGCGATGGGCGGCCAGGGCGTCGAGGAAGGCGTTGGCGGCGGCGTAGTTGCCCTGCCCGGGCGCACCGAGGGTGCCCGAGCCGGACGAGAAGAGCACGAAGGCCGTCACGCCGGGGTGGCCGGCGGTGAGGTGGTGGAGGTTGAGCGCCGCGTCCACCTTCGGGCGCAGGACCATTTCCATACGGTCGGGGGTCAGGGTGGCAATAACACCGTCGTCCAGGACACCGGCCGCGTGGACGACGCCCGTCAGGTCCGGGATGCTTGCCACCACGTCCGCCAGCGCCGCACGGTCGGCCGCATCACACGCCACCACCCGCGCCTCGGCGCCCAACTCCCTCAGCTGCGCGACCAGTTCGGGTACCCCCGTCGCCTCGGGGCCGCGACGGCTGAGCAGTACCAGCTTGCGCACACCGTGCTCGGCGATCAGGTGCCGGGCGAAGAGGCCGCCCAGCGCACCCGTCGCACCGGTGAACAGCACCGTTCCGGAGTCGGAGAAGACGGAGGCCGGGCCGGCGGTGGGTTCGTCAGCAGTGGCCACGCGGGCCAGCCGCGGCGCGCTGACCAGCCCGTCCCGCACCATGACCTGCGGCTCGCCCGACGCCAGGGCCAGGGCCATGGCCTGCGTCAGCGCCTCATCGGCCGGAGTGCCGACGCCGTCCGCATCGGGCGCATCGGCCAAGAGGCCAACGCCAATGCCGGCCGCATCAGGCACCTCTGGCACATCGGCCAGCACGATCCGCAGCCCCGGGTTCTCGGACTGCGCCGACCGTACGAGGCCCCACACCGCGGCCCCTGCCAGGTCGGTCACCTCGCCGTCGCCGTCCCGTGCGACCGCGCCCTGAGTGAGCACGACCAGCGGCTCGTCCGCTTCTTCGGCCACGTACGCCTGCAGCTCGGCCAGTACATGGGTCGTCGCCGCGCGTACGGCGGCCGCGTCGGTGCCCGCGGGGCTCCGGACCACCCGGGCGCGGTTCCCTTCGCCCGTACCGCCCCAGCCCGTGCCGTCCGCTCCGCCCGGCTGTGCGGGGACCGGCGTCCAGGCCACCCGGAACAGCGAGTCGTGGAGGGAGGCGCCGGCCGCGGCCAGCTGCTCGTCCGAGATCGGGCGCAGCACCAGGGAGCCGACGGTGGCCACGGGCCGCCCCTCGGCGTCCGCGACCGTCACGGTCACGCCCTCCGCACCAGGCGTGGGCGTCAGCCGTACCCGCACCCGGGAGGCGCCCGACGCGTACAGAGATACGCCGCTCCAGGCGAACGGAAGGGCGGCGCGTTCCCCGACCACACCTGTGAAACCCACCGCGTGCAGCGCCGCGTCCAGCACCGCCGGATGCAGGCCCAGCCGTTCGGCCGTCTCCCGCCCCTGTGCGGGCAGTTCGACCTCGGCGAACACCTCGTTCACGCCGTCGCCGGAGTCCGCACCGTCGCCGTAGTCGGCCCCGTCGCCGGAGTCCGCGGCCCGCCAGGCGGCCTTGAGCCCCCGGAAGACCGGGCCGTACGAGAGACCGACCTCGGCGAGGCCGTCGTAGTGTCCTTGCAGATCGATCGGCTCCGCACCGGCCGGCGGCCACTGGGTCAGTTCCGCACCCGGTTCGGCGAGCCCGGTGCCGAGGGCGCCCGCCGCATGCTGGGTCCACGGTGCGTCGGCCGCGCCCCCGTGCGGACGGGAGTGGATGGTCAGCGGACGGATACCGAATGCGTCGGCCGGGCCCACCGCAACCTGAATCTGCACATCGCCGTTCTCCGGCAGTGCCAGCGGCGCGAAGAGCGTCAGCTCCATGAGGGTGTCGCAGCCGACCTGGTCCCCCGCGCGGACCGCGAGCTCGACGAAGCCGGTGCCGGGGAACAGGACGATGCCGCCCACGACGTGGTCGGCGAGCCAGGGGTGTGTGGTGGTCGAGAGGCGCCCGGTGAGGACCGCGCCTTCGGTGTCGGCGATCGACACGGCCGCGCCCAGCAGCGGGTGGTCGACGGAGTCCAGCCCGGCCGACCCGAGGTCCTCAGCGCCGGGCTCGGGTTGCATCCAGTACCGCTGCCGCTGGAAGGCGTAGGTCGGCAACTCCACGCGGCGTGCACCGTAACCGGCGTACAGCGCCTCCCAGTCGACGGTCATGCCACGGGTGTAGAGCCTGGCAACGGCGGCGAGCAGGGCGGCGGGCTCGGAGCGGTCCTTGCGCAGCGCCGGCACGAGAGCGGCGGACTCGGGCTCCACGGTCTGCTGGGCCATCGCGGTCAGGAGGGCGTCCGGCCCCAGCTCCAGGAAGCGTGTGACGCCCTCGGCCTCCAGCGCACGGATACCGTCGGCGAAACGCACCGCCTCGCGGACATGCCGCACCCAGTAGTCGGGCGTGCTCAGCTCGGCGGCCGGAGCACCGCTCACATTCGAGACCATCGGTACGGACGGCTCGCTGTACGTGAGTCCCTCGGCCACGGCCCGGAACTCATCCAGCATCGGCTCCATCAACGGCGAATGAAACGCATGCGACACCTTCAGCCGCGTCGTCTTACGCCCCTCGTCCTCAAAGTGCCCCTGAACGGCGAGGACCGCGGCCTCCTCACCCGAGACCACGACGGACTCCGGCCCGTTGACGGCGGCAATACCCACCGCACCGGACAACAGGTGCGGCAAGACCTCCTCCTCCGAAGCCTGCACCGCCACCATCGCGCCGCCCACCGGCAGTGCGTCCATCAGCTTGCCGCGCGCGGCCACCAGCCGCGCCGCGTCGGGCAGGGGCAACACCCCGGCGACATGCGCCGCCGCGATCTCGCCGATGGAATGCCCGGCCACGAAGTCCGGGCGGACGCCCCAGGACTCCACCAGCCGGAACAGCGCGACCTCGAAGGCGAAGAGCGCGGGCTGAGTGAAGCGCGTACGGTTCAGCAGATCCGCGTCCTCGCCCCACATCACCTCCCGCAGCTCGGGCCCGAACTCCGCCAGCACCGCATCGAACGCCTCGGCGAAGACCGGGAACGACGCGTACAGCTCCCGGCCCATCCCCAGCCGCTGCGACCCCTGCCCCGTGAACAGGAACGCGGTGGGGCCGTCCGACACCAGTCCCTGTACGACTCCCGGGGCAGGGCGGCCCGCGGCCAGTGCGGCCAGCGCGTCGCCGTAGCCGTCCGGGGTCTCGGGCAGGAGCACGGCCCGGTGTTCCAGACCCGCGCGGGTGGTGGCGAGGGAGTACCCGATGTCCAGGGCGCGGAGCTCGGGGTGCTGGTCGAGGTGCGTGGCGAGGCGTGCCGCCTGGGCGGGCAGGGTCTCGGCACTCCGCGCCGAGACGGGCCAGGGCAGCGGAGTGGCCGGCGCGAGCGCGGGCCGTGCCTGGGGAATTTCGTCCGCGGGCTCCTCGCGCGGCGCCTCTTCGACGATCAGGTGTGCGTTGGTGCCGCTGACGCCGAAAGCCGAGACCGCTGCCCGGCGCGGCTGCTCGGCCTGCGGCCAGTCGCGGGCCTCGGTCAGCAGCCGGACGTTGCCGGACTGCCAGTCGACATGGGTGGTGGGCCTGTCGACGTGGAGCGTCCGGGGCATGACGCCCTGCTGGAGCGCCTTGACGAGCTTGATGATGCCGCCGACTCCGGCGGCGGCCTGGGCATGGCCGATGTTGGACTTGAGAGAGCCCAGCCAGAGCGGAGCGTCCGCCGGGCGGCCCTGTCCGTACGTCGCCAGCAGCGCCTGGGCCTCGATGGGGTCGCCGAGCGTGGTGCCGGTGCCATGGCCCTCGACCAGGTCGACCTGGTTGCCGGTGAGCCGGGCACCGGCCAGGGCCTGGCGGATGACGCGCTGCTGCGACGGGCCGTTCGGGGCCGTGAGACCGTTGCTCGCGCCGTCCTGGTTGACCGCCGAGCCCCGGATGACCGCGAGGACCGGATGGCCGTTGCGGCGGGCGTCGGAGAGACGTTCCAGTACGAGCAGGCCGGCGCCCTCGGACCAGGCGGTGCCGTCGGCGGCGTCCGCGAACGCCTTGATCCGGCCGTCGCGGGCGAGGCCGCCCTGCTTGCTCATCCCGACGAACGGGCCGGGCGTCGACATCACCATGACGCCGCCGGCCAGTGCGAGGGTGCACTCACCGTCGCGCAGCGCCTGAGCGGCCAGGTGCACGGCGACCAGCGAGGAGGAGCAGGCCGTGTCGACGGTGACCGCGGGCCCCTCCAGGCCGAGGGTGTAGGAGACCCGGCCGGCGATGACGGCGGCGACCGCCGCCGTGCCCATGTACGCAGCGGACGCCTCTGGCGCGGCGTTGAGCAGATCGCCGTAGTCCTGGAAGCCGGAGCCGGCGAACACGCCGGTCTGGCTGCCGCGTACCCGGTCGGGGGCGATGCCGGCGCGTTCCAGCGCCTCCCAGGAGAGTTCCAGCATGATCCGCTGCTGCGGGTCCATGGCCTGGGCCTCGCGTGGCGAGATGTTGAAGAATCCCGGGTCGAACGCGGCGACGTCGCGCACGAAGCCGCCCTGGGGGGTGATGCCGGCCGCGGTGTGCCGGGCCAGGTCCCAGCCGCGGTCCGCGGGAAACTCCCCGATGGCGTCGCCGCCCTCCGCGACCAGCCGCCACAGGTCCTCGGGGGATTCGATGCCACCGGGGTAACGGCAGCTCATGGACACGATCGCGACCGGGTCCTGTTCCCTGGCCTCGAACTCCTGGAGCCGCTGCCGTGTCTGGGCCAGGTCGGTGGTGACCCGCTTGAGGTACTCGAGGAGCTTCTGGTCGTCAGCCATTCCCAGCCTCACAACATCCTTGTTCGTGCGGCGGCAGCACCGGCCGCCGTGCAGCTCTGCGAAGAGTTCTCGGGCCCGGACTCCTCCGGGCGGGGTCAGCCGAGGCCGAGTTCCCGGTCGATGAAATCGAAGACGTCGTCGGCGGTGGCGTCGGCGATCCCGGCGGGGACGGCAGCCGTGCCTTCCGTCTCCCCGGCTGCCTCGCCGGCCCTGGCGAGCAGGGTTCGCAGCCGGTCGACGAGCCGTCCGCGCCGGATCTCCTCGGGTGGCAGCGCGGTGACGAACGCTTCGATGCGGTCGAGTTCGGCGAGTACGGACAGCCCGTCCGCCGGACCGTCCTGACACAGTTCCGTACGCAGGAAGTCCGCCAGCGCGGCCGGGGACGCGTGGTCGAAGACCATCGTGGACGGGAGCCTGCGGCCGACCGCGGCGCTGAGCCGCTGGGTGACGTCCACAGCGGCGACCGAATCGAAGCCGAGGTCTTCGAAGGGCCTGGCCGGGTCGAGCTGTTCGGGACTGTCGTAACCCAGCAGTTCGGCAACCTGGGTACGGACGAGGTCGAGCAGCGCGCGGCCCTGCTGGGGTGCGGGCAGCGCCGCCAGGCCGGCCACGAAGTCCGGTCCCGTGCCACCGGAACCGTCGGCGCCGGAGCCAGGGCCGGGGTCCAGCGCCGCCCGGGCCGCCGGCAGTTCGTTCAGCAGCGGGCAGGCACGGGCGAAGCCGTACGTGGGCGCGAAGCGCGACCACTCGATGTCGGCGAACACCAGGTGGCTCTCGTCGTGATCGAGCGCCTGGCCCAGCCCTTCCAGGCAGCGGCCGGGATCCATCGGCGGCGCGCCGATCCGGCGCAGTGCCGCGCCGAGTCCGGCGTCCACCATGCCGCTGTCCCAGGAGCCCCAGGCGATGGAGGTCGCGGTGCGGCCGTGCACCCGGCGGCGCTGGGCGAGTGCGTCGAGGTAGGCATTGGCTCCTCCGTACGCGGCCTGCCCCGCGCTGCCCCATACGGCGGCGCCGGAGGAGAACAGGACGAACGCGTCCAGCGGCCGGTCGCCGAGGAGTTCGTCCAGGTGCCGGGCGCCCGCCACCTTGGCGCGCCCGGTTTCCGCGAACTCCTCGACCGACAGCTCGGTCAGCGGTGCGATGCGCTGCATCACACCGGCGGCATGCACCACCGCGGTGAGCGGGTACTCCTCCGGCACCGCCGCCAGCACGTCGCGCAGCGCTTCACGGTCGGCGACGTCGCAGGCCTCGACCGTGACCCGCGCGCCGCGCTCGGTCAGCTCGCGTTCCAGCTCGGCGACGCCTTCGGCGTCCCGGCCACGGCGGCTGGTGAGGAGCAGGTGTCCGGCCCCGCGGTCGGCCAGCATCCGGGCGACATGGGCACCGAGGCCGCCGGTACCGCCGGTGATGAGGACCGTGCCGCCGGGGCGCCACTCCCGCGGCGGCACCGCCGTGCCGAGCGGGGCAGGCGTCATGCGCTGGGTGTGCCGGCCGCCGGACCGCACGGCGATCCTGTCGTGGCCCTCGGTAGACGACGCGGGCGCCACCGGAGCCGCGAGTACGGCGCACACCTGGTCCAGAACCTTCGCGTCCATGGCCTCGGGCAGATCGATCAGACCGCCCCAGGTGTCCGGGTGGTCCAGGGCGAGTCCCGCGCCCATGCCCCAGAGCATGGCCTGCTGGGGACTGCCGGGCTCCTCGTCCGCGGTGACAGCGACGGCACGCGCCGTCACGCCCCACAGTCGCGCCGTGATCTGCGCGTCCGCCAGGGCCTGCACCAGCGTGACGGTGTCGGCGACGCCCCGGGCGAGGTGCGGGTGCCGGGGGTGCGGTGCGTCGTCGAGCGCGAGCAGCGAGAGGACGCCGGCGAGCTGCCGCCCGTGGCCCGCGACACTGCCGACGGCGTCGGCCACCTGCCGTGCGAGAACGGTACGGTCGGCCCCCGTCGCCTCCAGGTGGAGGAGCTGGTCGGCGCGCGCGGCCAGCCCGTCGAGGAGCGCGGCGGCACGCTTGTCGTCCCGGTGTCCGGCCGGCACGACGACCAGCCACGTGCCCGGCAGGGCGGCCTGCGGCGCGTCGTCCGCGACCGGCGTCCAGGTGAGTCGGTACCGGGAGCTGTCGAGCCCGGCCGACAGCTCCCGGGCACCGGCACCGCTCGACATCGCGGAGGGCCGGCCGTCGTCGCCCGCGGCCCGGTCGAACCAGTACCAGCGGCGCTGGAAGGCGTACGTGGGCAGGTCCACCCGCCGGGCACCCCGCCCCGCGTAGTACGCCTGCCAGTCCACCCGCGCACCGGCCACGTGTGCCGCACCGAGCCCCAGGGCGAGTTCGCCCGCCTCGTCATGGCCGCGGCGCAGCAGCGGGACGAAAGCGGCGTCGCTGCCGTCGGCCAGGCAGGACGGGCCGGTGGCAGACAGCGCGGCAGCCGGGCCGACCTCGACGAAGGTCACGACACCGGCCTTCTCCAGCGACCGCACGGCATCCGCGAAACGCACCGCCTCGCGGACATGCCGCACCCAATAACCCGGAGCCGTCAGCTCATCCGTGACCCGGTCACCGGTGAGCGTCGAGACGAGGGGAATCCGCGGCGTGTTGTACGTCAGCCCCTCGGCCACCGCCCGGAACTCATCCAGCATCGGCGCCATCAACGGCGAATGAAACGCATGCGACACCTTCAGCCGCGTCGTCTTACGCCCCTCGCCCTCAAAGTGCCCCTGAACGGCGAGGACAGCGGCCTCCTCACCCGAGACCACGACGGACTCCGGCCCGTTGACGGCGGCAATACCCACCGCACCGGACAACAGGTGCGGCAGCACCTCCTCCTCCGAAGCCTGCACCGCCACCATCGCGCCACCCACAGGCAACGCATCCATCAACTTCCCACGCGCCGACACCAACCTCGCCGCATCGGACAGGGACAACACCCCGGCCACATGCGCCGCCGCGATCTCACCAATGGAATGCCCGGCCACGAAATCCGGGCGTATCCCCCACGACTCCACCAACCGGAACAGCGCGACCTCGAAGGCGAAGAGCGCGGGCTGAGTGAAACGCGTACGGTTCAGCAGCTCCGCATCCTCGCCCCACATCACCTCCCGCAACCCCGGCTCCAGCACCGCCAGCACCGCGTCCAGCGCCTCGGCGAAGACCGGGAACGCCGCATACAGCTCCCGGCCCATCCCCAGCCGCTGCGACCCCTGCCCCGTGAACAACACAGCGGTGGGGCCGTCCGACACCTTGCCGCGTACCGTGCCCGCCGGGGTCTCGCCGTCCGCGAGCCGGGTCAGGCCGCGCAGCAGCTCTTCGTGGGTACGGGCAAGGAGGGCCGCCCGGTGTTCCCATGCGGACCGCGTGGTGGCAAGGGAGTGCCCCAGGTCGAGGAGGGGCGTCCCGGTGCTGTCCAGGTGGTCCCGCAGGCGCTGTGCCTGGCCGTTGAGCGCTTCGGGGCTGCGGGCGGAGAGAAGGAGCGGAACCGGTGCCGCGGGCCCCTCAGTCGCTCTGACCGCTCGCTCCGGCTCGGACGCGAGCGGCGCCTGTTCCAGCACCACGTGTGCGTTGGTGCCGCTGAGACCGAAGGAGGACACGGCCGCCCGCCGGGGGCGCCCCGCCTCCGGCCACGGACGCGCCTCCGTCAGCAACCGGACATCGCCCGACGCCCAATCCACCTGCCCCGACGGCTCATCCACATGCAACGTCTCCGGCAACACACCATGCCGCATCGCCTGAACCATCTTGATGATCCCACCGACACCGGCAGCGGCCTGCGTATGCCCGATGTTCGACTTCAGCGAACCCAACCACAACGGATCACCCTCGGACCGCTCCTGGCCGTACGTCGCCAGCAACGCCTGCGCCTCGATCGGATCACCCAACGTCGTACCCGTACCGTGCGCCTCCACCGCATCCACATCCGACGGGCTCAACTGACTGACTTTCAAGGCTTGTTGGATGACGCGCTGCTGTGACGGGCCGTTCGGCGAGGAGAGGCCGTTGCTCGCGCCGTCCTGGTTCACGGCGGAGCCCCGCACCACCGCGAGGACCGGGTGACCGTTGCGTTGCGCGTCCGACAACCGCTCCACCAGGAGCATGCCTACGCCCTCACCCCAGCCCGTACCGTCCGCGGCAGCCGCGAAGGATTTGCAGCGTCCGTCCGGTGCCAGCCCGCGGTCCTGGCTGAAGCCCACGAAGGAATCGGGTGTGGTCATCACGGTGACACCGCCGGCCAGCGCGAGCGTGCACTCGCCCGAGCGCAGCGACTGGATCGCCAGGTGCAGCGCGACCAGGGAGGACGAACAGGCCGTGTCCACCGTCACCGCGGGGCCCTCCAGCCCGAGGGTGTAGGCGATGCGTCCGGAGACGACGCTGGCCAGGCGGCCGTACCCGTTGGCTGCGTAGTCGTGGTACGCGACGCCGGCGAAGACGCCGGTCCTGGAGCCTTTGAGGGAGGTCGGGGCGAGGCCGCCGCGCTCCAGGGCCTCCCAGGCGGTCTCCAGGAGCAGCCGCTGCTGCGGGTCGGTCTCCCTGGCCTCCCGCGGGCTCATCCTGAAGAAGTCGGCGTCGAACTCCCCCGCGTCGTGCAGGAACCCGCCCTCGCGGCTGTAGGTCTTCCCAGGAGTGGCCGGCTCGGGGGCGTAGAGGTTCTCGATGTCCCAGCCGCGGTTGCCGGGGAAGCCGGTGATGGCGTCACGGCCGGCGGCCACCAGGTCCCACAGCTTCTCCGGGGTGTCCACACCGCCGGGAAAGCGACAGGCCATGGAGACGATCGCGATCGGCTCGTGGTCCTTGGCCTCGGCCTCGCGCAGCCGCCGCCGTGTCTGCTGGAGTTCGGCGGTGGCGCGCTTGAGGTAGTCGCGGAGCTTGTCGTCGTTCCCCATCGCCATCAGCCAATCTCCAGGTTGTCCAGCGCCTGGAACAGTTCGTCGTCGGTCGCGGACCCGTAGTCCTCGGATGTGCCGTCGTCCGCCGGGCCGGCGCCGCGTGCGTCCCGCCATCTGCGCAGGGCCGCCTCCATGCGGGCGGCGATGCGCGCACCGGCCTCGCCGTCCGGCCCGTGCGCGAGGAGCTCGGCGTTCAGGGCCGCCTCCACGCGGTCGAGTTCGGTGAGGGCGCGGCGGGCGGGGTCGTCGCCGTCCGCAACGGTCTCGGCGAGCAGGAGTTCGGTGACGGCCCGGGCTGCCGGATGGTCGAAGACGAGGGTGGCCGGAAGGCTGTGACCGGTGGCCGCCGTCAGTCGTCTGCGCAGTTCGACGGCGGCGACCGAGTCGAAGCCCAGTTCCTGGAAGGCGCGGTCCGGCTCCACGTCGTCGAGGGATTCGATGCCGAGGACTCCGGCGACGTGGCGGCGGACGAATTCCAGGGCCGCGCGTGCCCGTTCGGTCCCGGCGAGTTCGGTGATGGCCTGCCAGCGGGCGGTGTCACCGGTCCCGGGCGGCGTGCCGTCCAGGTCGCCGTCCCGGCCCTGAACGGGCGTGGGTACGGTGCCGGGTTCCGCGGCGAGCCAGTACGGCTTGCGCTGGAAGGCGTACGTCGGGAGGGCGACGCGGTGGGCGTCCCTGCGGGCGTAGAACGCCGGCCAGTCCACTTCGGCGCCACGGGCGTGCAGCTGCGCGAGCGCGGCCACGACGGTGGTCTCCTCGTCGCGGTCCCGCCGCAGCGCCGGGACGAAGGCGGGCTCCCGGCCGTCCTGCCGGGTGGTGACGCTGCCGGGCCCTGTGCCGCAGAGGACCGCGTCCGGACCGAGTTCGAGATAGGTGTCGACGTGCCGCGCGTCCAGGCAGCTGACGGCATCGGCGAAGCGGACCGCCTCCTTGACGTGCCGGACCCAGTAGGCCGGATCCGTCAGCTCGTCGGTGACCGGGGTCCCGGTGAGCGTGGAGACGAACGGGATCTGCGGCGGGGCGTACGACAGTCCGGACGCGATCTCCTCGAACTCGGCGAGCATCGGCTCCATCAGGGGCGAGTGGAAGGCGTGCGAGACCTTCAGCCTGGCCACGCGGCGGCCGGAAGTCGCGAAGTGGTCCTGGAGTGCCTGGACCTGGGCCTCAGCGCCCGAGACCACGACGGAGTCCGGGCCGTTGACCGCGGCGATGGTCACCCCGTCGGTCAGCCGCTGCCGTACTTCTTCTTCCGTGGCCTGTACGGCCGCCATGGCTCCGCCCGCGGGCAGCGCGTCCATCAGTCGGCCGCGTGCGGACACCAGCTTCGCCGCGTCGGCGAGGGACAGGACATCGGCGACCCGGGCGGCGGCGATCTCGCCGATCGAGTGGCCGGCCACGAACGCGGGGCGTACACCCCAGGACTCCACCAGCCGGTAGAGCGCCACCTCGAAGGCGAACAGCGCGGGCTGGGCGTACGCGGTACGGTTCAGCAGGTCCGCGTCCTCGCCCCACACCACCTCCCGCAGCGGGCGGTCGAGGTGCTGGTCGAGTTCCGCGAGCGCGGTGTCGAAGGCGCGCGCGAAGACGGGGAAGGCGCGGTGCAGGTCGCGGCCCATGCCGAGACGCTGTGCGCCTTGTCCGGTGAAGAGGAAGGCGGCCGGGGCGCCGGAGCGGGCCTGTTCACGTACGGCTCCCGGCGGGAGCTCTCCCGCGGCGAGCGTCTCCAGGGCGCGGAGTGCCTGTGCGGTGTCCTGTGCCACGAAGGCGGCGCGCCGCTCCAGGGGTGCCCGGGTGGTGGCGAGCGAGTACGCGAGGTCGACGGGCCGGGCCGACGGGCTCTGCCGCAGCCGCTCGGCGAGCCGGCCGGCCTGTGCCCGCAGGGCGCCCGCGGTACGGGCGGAGAGCACCCACGGCAGCGGGACGGCCGGGTCCACGGGAGCCGGTGCGGCGGGCTCGTCGGTCCCGTCCGTCGGGGCCTGCTCCAGGACGACGTGCGCGTTGGTGCCGCTGATGCCGAAGGACGAGACACCCGCCCGGCGTGGCCGCCCGGCGTCCGGCCAGTCGCGGGCCTCGGACAGCAGCCGGACCGCGCCCGCGTCCCATTCGACCTTGCTGGAGCGCTCCTCCGCGTGCAGGGACTTGGGGAGGACGCCGTGGCGCATGGCTTCGACCATCTTGATGATGCCGGCGACGCCGGCCGCGGCCTGGGCGTGCCCGATGTTGGACTTGACGGACCCCAGCCACAGCGGGCTGCCGTCCTGGCGGTCCTGGCCGTAGGTCGCCAGCAGGGCCTGTGCCTCGATCGGGTCGCCCAGCGTCGTACCGGTGCCGTGCGCCTCGACCACGTCGACCTCCGACGGGCCGATCCGCGATGCGGCCAGGGCCTGCTGGATGACGCGCTGCTGCGACGGGCCGTTCGGCGCGGACAGGCCGTTGCTCGCGCCGTCCTGGTTCACGGCGGAGCCCCGCACCACCGCGAGGACCGGGTGACCGTTGCGGCGTGCGTCCGACAGCCGCTCGACCAGCAGCAGACCGACGCCCTCGGAGAATCCGGTGCCGTCCGCCGACTCGGCGAAGGAGCGGCAGCGGCCGTCGGGCGACAGGCCCTGCTGGAGGCCGAACTCGATCAGCACCTCCGGGGTGGCCATCACGGTGACACCGCCGGCCAGCGCGAGCGTGCACTCGCCCGAGCGCAGCGACTGGATCGCCAGGTGCAGCGCGACCAGGGAGGACGAACAGGCCGTGTCCACCGTCACCGCGGGGCCTTCGAGACCGTAGGTGTAGGAGAGGCGGCCCGAGGCGATGGAGCCGGTCGCGCTGCTGTTGGCGTAGTCGTGATACATGGCGCCGGTGAAGACGCCCGTGGGGCTGCCCTTGAGGGTCCCCGGATCGATGCCCGCGCGTTCCAGCAGCTCCCAGGAGGACTCCAGCAGGAGCCGCTGCTGCGGGTCCATGGCCAGCGCCTCGTTCGGGGCGATGCCGAAGAACTGGGCGTCGAACTCGGCGGCGTCGTAGAGGAATCCGCCGGAGGTCGTGTACGTCCTGCCGGGCGTGCCGGGCTCGGGGTCGTAGATCCGCTCGATGTCCCAGCCCCGGTCGGCGGGGAACTCCGATACGGTCTCGCGCTCCTCCATCAGCAGCCGCCAGAGGTCCTCGGGGCCGTTGATGCCGCCGGGGAAGCGGCAGGCCATGGCGACGATCGCGATCGGCTCGTCGTCGGGCCGCCCGGTGCCGGGCGTGGGCACGGCGGCACCCGCGGCGGCGCCGAGCGCCCGCTCCTTCAGGAGGAGCGCGACCGCTCGGGCCGAGGGGTGATCGAAGATCAGCGTCGCGGGCAGCCGCAGGCCGGTCGCGGCGCTCAGCCGGTTGCGGAGCTCGACCGCGGTCAGCGAGTCGAACCCGAGCTCCTTGAAGGCACGGTCGGGTGCCACGGCGTCCGGCGAGGCATGGCCGAGCACGTCGGCGGTCCGGGTGCGGACCAGGTCCAGCAGGAACCGGTCCTGCTCGGCGTCCGGCAGACGGACGAGCCGGTCCTGAAGGGTGCCGCCGCCCGCGGCGCCGCCGGTACGGGCGGACTGGCGGGCCGGGACACGTACCAGGTCACGGAGGACCGGCTGGGCCTCGCCGGCCAGCGCCTGAGTACGCAGCGCGGGGAGGTTCAGGTGCATGAGGAGTTGCAGGGGCGTGCGGGCGGGGTCGCGCAGTGCCGCGTCGAAGAGCGCCAGCCCCTCCGCGGTCGACATGGCGGGGAAGCCCTGCCGGGCCAGCCGTTCGATGTCCGCCTCGCCGAGCTGCCCGGTCATGCCGGTGCCGGCCGCCCACAGTCCCCAGGCCATGGAGGTCGCGGGCAGTCCGGCGGCCCGGCGGTGGTGGGCCAGGGCGTCGAGGAAGACGTTGGCGGTCGCGTAGTTGGCCTGGCCTCCTGCCCCCAGGGTGCCGGCGGCCGAGGAGTACAGGACGAACAGCGCGAGGTCGCGGTCGGCGGTCAGCTCGTGCAGGTGCCAGGCGGCGTTCGCCTTGGGCGCGAGTGCCGCGTCGATGCGCTCGTCGGTGAGGGACGCGACGATGCCGTCGTCGAGGATGCCCGCGGAGTGCACCACCCCCGTCAGCGGGTGCGCTTCGGGGAGGTCGGCGAGGAGTTGACCGAGTGCGGCGCGGTCGGCGACATCGCAGGCGGCGACGGTCACCTGGGCGCCCTCGGCCCGGAGCTCGGCGACGAGTGCGGGGACGCCGGGAGCCGCCGCGCCCCGGCGGCTGGTGAGCAGGAGGTGACGGACTCCGTGCTCGGCGACCAGGTGCCGCGCGGTGATCGCGCCCAGGCCGCCGGTGCCACCGGTGATCAGGACGGTGCCTTCCGGGTCGAGGACCGGGACGGCGTCGGTACCGGCGGGCTGGGCGGTCGCTTCCGGGGCGTGGCCGAGGCGGGGCAGCAGCGCCCGGCCGCCGCGCAGGACGAGTTCGCTCTCACCGTGGTCGGTCGCGGCGAGCAGGGCCCGCAGTGACTCTTCGGTGTCATCGAGGTCCACGAGGCCGAACCTGCCGGGGTTCTCGGCCTGGGCCGCGCGCACCAGTCCCCAGACGGGAGCGACGGTCAGGTCCGGGCCGGCCGCCGGGTCAGGGCCGGCCGGTGCCGGTACGGCGTTCCGGGTCACGAAGACGAGCCGGGTGCCGGCGAGCCGCTCGTCCACGAGCCAGGTGCGCAGCAGTTCCAGGGCCCGGTGTGCCACGGCCCGTACGCCGGCCGGCACGTCGCCGGGCGCCACGTCGCCGGGCGGCACGTCGCCGGGCGGCGTGTCGGCGGCGAGGGGTACCAGGACGACCTGCGGCGCCTCACCGGCCAGCAGCTCTTCGAGGTCCGCCGCGTGCGGCAGTTCCAGGCCGGTCGGCGCGCGCCCCAGCACGACGCGGCCGGCCGTCTCCTGAGGGGACTCCGGGAGCTGGGTGGCCACCCACCGCAGGTGGTACGGGCGCTCGTCCCTGCCCCCGCCGGCCGCTTCGAGCTGCTGTGCCGAGACGGCCCTGGCGACGAGCGCGCCCACGCTCAGCACAGGAGCGCCGGTCTCGTCGGCCGCGTGGACGGCAGTGCCGCCCTGGTCCGCGGGGGCGAGGCGGACCCGCAGCGCGGTGGCGCCGCTCGCGTGCAGCACGACGTCGTTCCACACGAACGGCAGTACCGTGTCGTCGCTCTCGTCCCCGTCGGCGACCAGGTCGGGGTGGAGCGCGGCGTCCAGCAGCGCGGGGTGCAGGCCGAAGCGGGCGGCGTCGGCATGCGCCCGGGCGTCGAGGGAGATCTCGGCGAACAGCTCGTCGCCGCGCCGCCAGGCCGCCGTGAGGCCCTGGAAGACCGGCCCGTACGCATAGCCACGGGCCAGCAGCCGCTGGTACGCGCCGTCCAGGCCGATCGGCTCGGCACCGGGCGGCGGCCACTGGGCGAGGTCGAAGGCGGGGGCCGGGGCACCGGTGGTGAGGGTGCCGGTGGCGTGGCACGTCCAGGGGGCGCCTTCGGCAGGGCCACGGGAGTGCACGGCGACCGGCCGGGCGCCCCGGGCGTCGGCCCCGCCGACCCGTACCTGGAGGTCGACGGCGCCGGTCTCCGGCAGGACCAGGGGGGCCTGGAGGGTGAGTTCCTCCAGGACGTCGCAGCCGGCCTCGTCGCCGGCGCGGACGGCCAGTTCGACGAAGGCGGTACCGGGCAGCAGCACCGTGCCGAGCGCTTCGTGGTCGGCGAGCCAGGGATGGGTCTGCCGCGAGATACGGCTGGTGAAGAGGTGGCCGCCGAGTTCGGCGGGCTCGACGGTGGCGCCCAGCAGGGGGTGGTCGAGCGCGGCCTGGCCCACGCGCTGGATCTCGGTGCCGGGCATGGGCACGTCGAGCCAGTAACGGGTGCGGCGGAAGGCGTAGGTCGGCAGGTCGACGGTGTGGCCGGAGGCGAAGAACGGTGACCAGTCGACGGGCACCCCCCGGACGTACGCCTCGGCGAGCGATGCGGTGAAGTCGGCGAGGCCGCCCTGGTCGCGGCGGAGCGATCCGATGAGGGCGGCGGCGCTGCCGGTGGCCTCGATGGTCTCGCCCACGCCGATCTTGAGGATGGGATGCGGGCTGGACTCGACGAAGAGGGCGTGGCCGTCGGCGAGGAGGGCCCTGGTGGCGTCCTCGAAGCGTACGGTCTGCCGCAGGTTGCTGTACCAGTACTCGGCGTCGAGCGCGGCGGTGTCGAGGGCCGCGCCGGTGACGGTCGAGTAGAAGGCGACGGAGGCGGTACGCGGCGTCACCGGTGCGAGCAGGGTGAGGAGTTCGTCGCGGACGGCTTCGACGTAGTGCGAGTGGGAGGCGTAGTCGACCGGGATCTTCTTGGCACGAACGCCGTCGGCGGTGAGCCGCTCGTGGACCTCGTCCAGGGCGGCGGTCTCGCCGCACACGACGGCGGTGCCGGGTCCGTTGACGGCCGCCAGCTGTATCCGGCCTTCCCAGGGCCGCAGCCGCTCGGCGAGCTCCCGGGCCGGGAGCGGTACGGACATCATGCCGCCCTTGCCGGCCAGGCTCCGGCCGATCAACTGGCTGCGCAGGGCGACGACGCGGGCGCCGTCCTCCAGGGACAGCGCGCCGGCCACGGTCGCCGCGGCGATCTCGCCCTGCGAGTGGCCGACGACGGCGGACGGCTCCACGCCGTACGACCGCCACAGGGCTGCCAGGGAGACCATGACCGCCCAGAGCACGGGCTGCACCACGTCGACCGGGTCCAGCGTGGGGGCGTCGGGCTCCTGACGGAGGACGGCCAGCAGGTCCCAGTCGACGAAGGCGGCCAGCGCGTCGCGGCACCGCGTCATCTGCTCCGCGAACTCCGGTGCCGCGTCGAGGAGATCGACCGCCATTCCGGCCCACTGCGAGCCCTGGCCGGGGAAGACGAAGGCGAGCCGGGGGCTGCCCGCGGCACCGGTGATCACCGCGGCCTCGTCGCCCGCGGTGCCGTCCTCGGCCAGCGCGTCGAGCCCGGCGAGCAGCCCGTCACGGCCTCCGGCGACGACGACCGCGCGGTGGGTGAGCGCGGCGCGCGTGGTGGCCAGCGAGCGGGCGACGTCCACGGGCCGGTATGCGGGGCGCTCGGCCACGTACCGACGCAAGCGGGCGGCCTGGGCCCGCAGCGCTTCCGGACTCTTTCCGGAAATGGTCCACGGAATGACGGAAAGCAATTCCGCACCGCTCACCGAAGGCACCCCCATAAACGGCATGATTGACAGAATGATTGGCGGGCAGCCAAGAATTCAGGATCTATGGACAACGATCCTGGTAGCGGCGGGTCGCCCCGCCAACCCCTTACTTGATTGCCCGGCCCCTATTCAGTCCGCGACGAGGGAAATGGCGGCGACCGGGCAGACCTCGGCCACCGGGCCCACTTCCCCGGCCGGCTCGGCGGCGAGCAGCACGACCCGGCCGTCCCGCTCGCTCTGGTCGAAGAGGTCGGGCCGCGCGTGGACGCACGCGCCCGATCCGACGCAGCGTTCTCGGTCGACGTCGATACGCATCGGGTCCTCCGGACCGGTCAGGCGGCGTCGGCGGGCGCGGGCTTGAGCAGGTCGCCGAACTCCGGGTACTGGGCGATGGCCTGCTCGCGCGTGAGCGGCGCGCGGCGCGGCCCGCGGGCGACGGTCAGCAGCGCCGACAGGGTCATCATGCTGCTGGGCGGCGCTTGCAGGGCCGCCACGTTGAACGACGCGTTGGACAGCGCGGCGTTCTCCGTCGTCATACGGGCGAACCGTGCGGTGAACCGGCGCATCAGTTCCGGGGCGCGCTTGATGGTCAGCTCGGCCCCGGGGAACCACTGATCGGCGCCGACGGCCATCTGCCAGGGCCCTTCGGCGGCCTTGGCGATCGCCTGCTGCGCGGCGCGGCCGAGGCCCGGTGCGATGCCGTGACGGCCGGCTTCGGTACGCAGGGCCAGCGCGCCGAGTGCGGCGATCGACATGCCGGTGGCGTAGTTCGGGTTGAGGGTGGTGGCGGCGTCGCCGATGACGACGAGGCCATCGGGCAGCGGCAGCTTCTCGTACCGGCGGCGCCAGTTGGGCATGCCGCGGTAGGCACGGATGGGGCCGGCGGGGGTGGCCGCGGCCATCAGGTCGGCGATGACGGGATCGCGCAGTTCCCTGGCGAACGCCTCGAAGCCGGCCTCGTCGGTGGGCGGCCGGCCGCCGCGGGTACCGATCAGGGCGACGATCCAGCGGTTGCCCTCGTTGGGCAGCAGCGCGGCGCCGCGGCCGGGGCTTCCGGTGCCGGACCGCGCCTGGATGAGTACTCCGGGGAACTCCTCGGGCGTGCCCTCGGGCGCCTCGTAGAGCCGGCTGGCATAGGCGAAGCCGGCGTCGACCCGCTCCTCCTGGACGTCGGGCAGCCCGAGCCCGGTGAGCCACTCCGGGGTCCGGGAACGGCGGCCGGTGGCGTCGACGACGAGGTCGGCTTCGATGGTCTCGGCCTCGGCGCCCGCCCGCTCGATACGCACCCCGGTGATGCGCCGGCGGTCGCCGGCCGGCCCGGTGGCCTTGGCCGACTCGATCACGGTGATCTTCTTGTCGGCCAGTACCCGTGTCCGGACGACGTGGTCGGTGAGCTCCCGGCTGCAGGCGATGACGTACGCGTCGCCGCGGTGCCGCCGGTACCAGCCCTCGGCGGAGAGCGTCAGCAGGTCACCGGGCATACCGCGACGCCGGGCACCGGCCGCGAACAGCGCGTCAGTGGTGCCCGGGAGCAGGTCGTCGAGCGCCTGCGCGCCGCCGCTCATGAGCATGTGGTTGTGATGGCCCTGCGGCAGACCCTTGCGCGGGGCCGGGCCGTCGGGGAACCGGTCGCTCTCGATGACGGTGACGCGGTCGGCGCTGCGGGCGAGCGCCGCCGCCGCGAGCATGCCGGCCATCCCGCCGCCGAGCACCACTGCACTGGTCATGGTCTGGAGTCCTCCTGGAATGAAGTGCGTGCGGTGCGGCGGCCTGCGTCCGTGCGGATCACTGCGCGACACCGGAGACGGCGAGGAACTGCCTCATGCGGTCCGCGGCGAGCGCGGGATCCGGGAAGAGGCCCAGCTCGTCGGCGAGCCGGTAGGCCGTGGCGAGGTGCGGCACGGACCGGGCGCCGTGCTCGGCCCACACCATCCGGAAGTGCTCGGCGTGGCCCGCCAGCCAGGCCAGGAAGACCAGGCCGGTCTTGAAGAACAGCGTGCTGCGTCCCGGGCCTTCGAAGACGTGCCGGGCCAGCGCGAGGGTGGGGTCGAGGCGGTCGCGGAAGCCCTGCTCGTCGCCCGTGTCGAGGGTACGGAACGCCTCGGCGGCGACCGGCGCGATGAGGTCGAAGACGGGCGAAAGGGCGTCGCTGTGGCCCTGCGCGTCGCCCGCGATCAGGTCGGTGTAGGTGTCGTAGTCGCCGGTGTAGAAGCGGATGCCGTCGGGCAGCCGGCGCCGCAGCGCGGTCTCCGCCTCCGCGGACAGCGGAGCGACCTTGACGCCGTCGATGCGGTCCCGGTGGGTGGCGATCAGGTCGAGGAACGCCCGGGTGGACTCCTCGGCGCCGGCGTGCCCCCAGTACCCGGCGTGTCCCGGCACCCACTCGGGCAGCAGCCAGTGGAGCACGGCCGGGCGGCTGGTCTGCGCGAGGAGCGTGGCGTAGACGCCCGCGTACTCCTCGGGGGTGCGGGCGGCCTGCGCGAGGGCGGTGCTGGCCTGAATGATCGCGGTGGCGCCGGCTTCCTCGACGACCTCCAGCTGCTCCAGGTACGCCTTCTTGACGTCGTCGATGCTGTGCTGTGCGAACGGGTCGAGCTGATCGGTCCATACGCCGGCGGCGAGCCGGCCGCCGACCGCGCGAGCCTCGGCACCGGAGCGGCGGATCAGTTCCGCGGCGGTGGGCCAGTCGAGACCGGCGCCGCGGTGTGCGGTGTCCAGGGCCTCGGCAACGGTGAAGCCGTGGGCCCACAGGTGCCGGCGGAAGGCGAGGGTGGCGTCCCAGTCGAGCGACTGGGGCGGGGGCGGGCCGAGCGGCGGGCCGAACGGCTCGTTCGGAGCCAGCGGGTCGCCGACGACGTGCGCCGCGGCGAGTACGGAGCGGCCGGCGAAGGGAGTGCTGTCGGGCGTGAAGGAGCGCGGCGCGCCGGCCGGCCGGTAGGCCGTCAGGCTGCCGTCGGGCTCGGGGAGGTTGATCACGGGGCCTCTTCTCGGTGGGCCTGGTTCACCAGGTGACGGGCAGGGAGTGCATGCCGTGAATGAGGGTGTGGCTCTTGAACTGGAGCTCGTCCTCGGGGACGGCGAGCCGCAGGCCCGGTATGCGGGCGAAGAGGGTGTTGAAGACGATCTCCAGTTCGACCCGCACCAGGGAAGCGCCGGGGCACTGGTGGTTGCCGTGACCGAATGCCGAGTGCAGCTTGATCTCGCGGTGGATGTCGAACCCGTCGGGGTTCTCGAAGACGGTTTCGTCGCGGTTGGCCGAGCCGTTGAGCGCGATGATGCCCTCGCCCGCGCGGATCAGCTGCCCGCCGATCTCGATGTCCTCCAGCGCGACCCGGCCGGTGGCGGAGTCGGCGATGCTCAGATAGCGCAGCAGTTCCTCGACCGCCCCGTCGGTGAGGCCGGGGTCGGCCTTGATCTCGGCCAGCTGCTCGGGGTGGTTGAGCAGCGTCGCGGTGCCCAGGGCGATCATGTTGGTGACGGTGTCGAAGCCGCCGAAGAGCAGCATGCGGGCGAGCGCCACGATGTCGCCGTGCTCCAGCGTGCGCTCCTCCTTGTTGCGCTCGATGATCCGGCCGAGCAGATCGTCGCTGCTGTCCGCGGTCTTGGCGGCGACCAGCTTGTCGAGGTAGGCGTCCATCTCGGCGGTGGCGGCGCCCACTTCCTCGGGCGTGACATCGCTCTTGACGGTCTTCTCGGCGAACGCGCGGAAGGTGCTGATGTCGGCGAGCGGGACGCCCATCAGCTCGCAGAACAGCAGCGACGGCACGGGGATGGCGAGCGCCTCGACGAGGTCGACGGGGCCGCCCTTGGCGAGCATGGCGTCGATGTGCTCGTCGACGATCTCCTGGATGCGCGGGCGCAGGGCCTGCATCCGCTTGACGGTCAGCTCGGGGATGATGGCGCGCCGGCGTACCGTGTGGTCCGGCGGGTCCATCGCCACCAGCGGGAGTTCCATGGTCTGCAGGACCTCGTCCGGCACGGGGAACTGCAGCGGATAGCCGGGGAGCTTGACGCTGGAGCTCATCTCGGCGGCTGTCAGGACCCGGCGAACGTCCTCCTGCCGGGTCACGACCCACACCTCGCGGCCCGAGAGCGCCAGCCTGACCTTGGTCACCGGGTTTCCGGCGCGCATTTCCGCGTACGCGGGCGGCGGGCTGTAGGGGCACTTCCGTTCCATGGGAAAGGACGGAAGAGGGGTGGCGGATTCCACGCTGGTGGTGTCAGTCATGGAATCAGGCTAGGCGTCGAATAGACCTTCCCTACCCCCTAATTGACCCCTAAAGAAGGGGCGGGAGAGAAATGCCGGCGAGACGGTACGGGCGCGACGCGCCAATGGGTTCAGCGCCCGTCCCGGGGGTGGACGGACGCTGAACCGGTTTTCCGGATATGGCTTGTGCGGAGCGGGCCGGCCCCTTAGGCGGGCAGTGCCGCCTCCATGGGGCGCACCTTCAGCGCCTGCCAGGTCGGCACCAGGGTCGCGCCGATGGTCAGCAGTCCCGCGAACCCGACCGTGGCGAGGTACATCCAGATCGGTCCGGTCGGGGTCAGCGAGTCGGCCCGGGCGAGGCTGAAGGGAATCAGCGTCATCGGAGCGACCAGCGTGCCGAGGAAGATGCCGATGCCCGCGGTCATGCCGCCCTCGAAGGCCATCATCCGCAGCACCTGGGCGCGGGTGGCGCCGGTGAGCCGCTGGAGCCCGAACTCACGGGTGCGGCCGCGGATCGCCAGCCACAGGGTGTTCATCACCGAGATGGTGATGTAGCCCAGGAGCGTGCCGATCATGAGGTAGCTGACCAGGGCCTGCGCGCCGAGGTGGTGAGCGAAGGCGTCGGTGAGCCGGTCGCGGTCGACGACCTCGGTGCCGGGCAGCTGCTCGGCCACCGTACCGAGGGCCGCCGCCAGCTGTGTGTCGTCCGCGCCGCCCTTGGGGGCGACCACGATGTGGCTGGGCAGCGGGCTCCGGGTGTGCTGGGCCAGGGTCGCCGCCGGCATCATGATCGTCTCGAAGCTGGGCTTGGCCTTGACGAGCGCGACGATCTTCAGCTTCTCGGTGGCTCCGTCACCGAAGCGCAGCGTGATGCTGTCGCCGACGCCGGCCTTGAGCTCCTTGGAGAACGCTTCCGCGATGGCCACGGAGTTGCCCTTCATCGCGGCGAGGCTGCCCTCGACCTCGTCGGCGGCGCCGACCTTCGCGGCCGCCTCCGGGGTGTAGCCGAGGAACTGCCAGCCCTCCAGGTCCTTGTTGCCCCACGGGTCCTTGGGGGACTCGATGAAGCCGGTGCTGGCCACGAACTCCGAGGCAGCGCCGACCTCGGGCAGCGCCCTGACCTTCTCCAGTGCTCCCGGCGCGAGGCCGTCGGCTCCGCCGCGCAGGACGGCGTCGCTGGCCAGGTTCTCGGTGTAGACGCTCTTGACGCTGCTCTCGGTCGAGATCAGGTAGAGGTTGGCGGTGGCGATGCCGGTCAGCAGCATGATCGGGGTGACGATGGCGGCCATCCGGACCGCCCTGGCACGGGTGTTGAGCGCCGCGAGGTATCCGGAGAGGCCGGAGACCGCGCGCAGCAGCGGGGACAGCACCGCGGTCAGGCCCTTGGCGATGACCGGTCCGAGCAGTGCGAGACCGATCGCGAAGAAGATCGACGCGAAGGTGGCGGGGCTGGCGATGAGCGGCCCGGTCACCAGGTTCAGCGCGACGTACCAGAGCTGGGCGCAGAGCAGGAAGCAGATCACCGCGATGATCGGGCGCACCTTGCCCAGCCGGAACTTCGCACCGCCGTCGTCGGCGAGCGCCTCGGCCGGCTTGGTCAGCGTCGAGCGCCGGCCGGCGACGATCGCGGCGATACCGGAGGCGAACAGAGCGACCACGACGGCGATGGCCGTGGGCAGCCAGCCGCGGTAGAAGACGAAGCCCTCAGGGGCGATGCCGGTGGCGGTCAGCTGGTCGAAGAGCCACTTGCCGGCGGCCAGGCCGGGGAAGGCGGCGAGCGCCGTGGCGAGGACGGAGATGGTGACCGTCTCGCCGACGATCATGCGGCGCAGCTGACGCGGGGTGGAGCCGATGGCCCGCAGCAGGGCCATTTCCTTGTGGCGCTGCTGGAAGGAGAGCGACAGGGTGGAGGCGACACCGAGGATGCCGACCATGAGGGCGAGGGCGCCCAGCAGGCTCGCGATGACGATGAGGTCGGTCATGTCGACGTCGCCGTACTCGGCCTTGCCGCGCTCGTCACCGGTGAGGGTGATGGCGCCGCTGCCGGCGATCGCCCGGTCGACCTGCTGCTCCAGCGCGTTGAGGTCGGTGCCGGGCTCGGTGAGCAGGCCGATGGAGTCGGCCTTGCCGGCGGCCGGGGCGAACTTCTCGGCGTCGGCGGTGGAGAAGAAGAGACTGGACTCCACGGCCTCGGCGGACGGTTCGGCGACACCGGTGACGGTGAACTGCTGGGTGTGCCCCTGGAGCGACACGCCGATGGTGTCGCCGGTCTTCGCGTCGGCTTCCCTGGCGATGCCGGAGTCCAGGACCACCTGGCCGGGCGCGGCCGGTGCCTTGCCCTCGGTGAGCTTGTACGGCATCAGCGCAGCGGAATCCCAGCCGTGGCCGAAGGACTTCTCCGCCTTGCCGACGGGCCGGTCGCCCTTGAGTGCGGTGGCCGCGAAGGACTGGTCGACGACCGCCTTCTCGACTCCCGGCAGTGACCTGACCTTGTCGGCCAGTGACGCGTCTACGCGGACCCGTTCGCTGAGGTGCGCGACGGGGCTGCCGGCCTCTTCGTACTCGCCGTTGCCGGCCACGAGGATCGGCGCGGCGTCCAGCCGTTGTGCGGGGAGTACGGCCCGCAGGCCGGTCTCCATCATGGCGCCGGCGGCCGTCATGATGGCTCCGGCGAGGAACATCGCAACGAAGGTCGCCGCGAAGGCGCGCCAGCGGAAGCGCACCGTGTGCAGGGAGAGTCGGAACATCAGATGCCTCCACCGACCGAGGCGCGGGCGGCGACGACGTCACCGAGATGGGTCATCTGCTCGGCGACCGCGGCCGCCGAGGGGTGATACATCTCCGTGGCGAGCTTGCCGTCCGCGAGGAAGACGACACGGTCCGCGTAGGAGGCGGCGACCGGGTCGTGGGTGACCATGACGATGGTCTGGCCGCTCTGGTGGACGGAGTCCGCGAGCAGCGAGAGCACCTCGCGTGCGGTACGGGTGTCCAGCGCACCGGTCGGCTCGTCGGCGAAGATGACCGCGGGCCGGCTGACCAGGGCCCGCGCGATGGCGACGCGCTGCTGCTGGCCGCCGGAGAGCTCGGTGGGCCGGTGCCCCGCCCGGTCCGTGAGACCGACGCTCTGGATGACCTGCCGCACCAGGCTCTTGTTCGGCTTGCGCCCGGCGAGCTGGAGCGGCAGGACGATGTTCTGCGTCACGGTCAGCGCGGGCAGCAGGTTGAACGCCTGGAAGATGAAGCCGATCCGCTCCCGCCGGAGCAGGGTCAGCTCGGTCTCGCTCTTCCCCTGAAGGCTGATGCCGTCGATGGTCACCGATCCGGAGGTCGGATCGTCGAGCCCGGCCGCGCAGTGCAGCAGGGTGCTCTTGCCGGAGCCGGAGGGCCCCATCACGGCGGTGAAGGTCCCCTTGTGGAAGCCGAGGGACACACCCGCCAGCGCGGCGACGGACGTGCTGCCCCTCGTGTAGACCTTCTCCACGGAGTCCAGACGGACGGTCTCCGTGATGCCCCCGTTGCCAAGTGTGTCCACTTGCCTCTCCTCAGCCTTCAGAATTCTCGTCTGTCGCCTGCGCGATCTCAGGTACGAGATTAGGAATCGCCGCACTTCCCCGGTATGGGCTTAAGGCGCCGCGGGGGGTGGTGCTAGGCCCCCTCTTGCGGGGTGGCGGTAGCGACCGTCCCCTTCGGCGCACCCTGGGCCAGGCTCGCCGCGGCCTCCGTGAGCACGTCCTGCCCGGCCTCCGTTCCCTGCTCGGCGGGGGTGTCGGGGGCAGTGGCATCGCCCTGCGGGGTGTTGCGCACATGGTGCAGGCGCCACACGGTGAACACAGCAGTGGCGAAGGCGACGGCCGCCCCGAAGCCGGCGGCCACCCGCATCGCGTCCGCGAAGGAGGAGTCGGCGGCGGACAGCAGCGCCTGGGACGCCTCCCGCGACAGCCGGCCCGCCGCTTCGACCGCTCCGCCGAGGGTCTGCCGAGCACTCTCCAGAACGTCGGCGGGGACCCCGGCCGGCTTGTTGTCCGCCATCGCGCCGCGGTAGACGGCGGCGCCGATGCTGCCGAAGACGGCGATGCCCAGGGCGCCGCCGAAGTCCTGGAAGGTCTGGGTGAGCGCGGAGACGGACCCGGCGCGTTCGGGTGGCGCGGCGGCCACCACCAGGTCGGTGACCAGGGTCAGGACGATCGCGGCACCGACGCCGATGGCCGTCGCGCCGCCGATGACCAGCGGCAGGTTCTGCTGGACGGTCACCTGCGTCATCGCCAGGAATCCCGCCCCGACCAGGACGAACGCCCCGCCGATCACATAGGCGGGCGGCACCCGGTTGGCCAGCACCACCGCGAACGGGGCAAGCAGCATGGTCAGCGCGGGCGGCGGCATGGTCCACAGGGCCGCTTCCAGCGGCCGCATGTTCAGCACGTCCATGAGGTACTGGGTGGTGAAGACGCTGAAGCCGATCAGGCAGGCGAAGGACAACAGGCTGAGGCTGATCGCCGGGCTGAAGCCCTTCCGCTTGAACAGCTTGGGGTCGATCATCGGGTGGGTCAGCTTCGTCTGCCGCCGCAGGAACACGCCGAGGACAACGATGCCGAAGACCATGGCGGCCACGCGGGGCAGTTCCAGGCCCTTGGTGGCGACCTCCTTCAGCCCCCAGATCACCGAGAGCACGCCGACCAGCGACAGCAGCGCGCTGAGCACGTCAAAACGGCCCACCTCGGCCCGCGGCCGCCGGAATTCCGGGACCAGCGCCGGTACGAGGGCCAGCATGACGACGAGTACGGGGACGTTGATCAGGAAGATCGAGCCCCACCAGAAGTTGTTCAGCAGGCTGCCGCTGATGACGGGTCCGATCGCGGAGCCGGCGGAGTTGCCGATCGCCCAGATCGAGATGGCCGTACGACGCTGCTGCTCGTTCCGGAACATGTTGCTGACCAGGGAGAGCGTGGACGGCATCAGCGTCGCGCCACCGAGGCCCTGGAGGGTGCGGGCGAGGATCAGCATCTCGGCACTGTTGGCGTACGCCGCGAGCACCGAAGCCGCGCCGAACAGCATCGCGCCGATCATCAACAGGCGCCTGCGGCCGATGAGATCGCCGAGGCTGCCCATCGTGATCAGCATGCCGGACAGCACGAAGGCATAGATGTCGATCATCCAGAGCTGCTGAGTGCTGCTGGGCTCCAGATGGGCGGCGATGGACGGCACCGCGAAATACAGCACGGTCATGTCCATGGAGATGAGCAGCAAGGGCAGCACGAGGACGCCGAGCGCCAGCCACTCCTTGCGTCCGGCCCGCGGGCCCGCGGCAGCACCTGCCGTGCCGTTAGAGGCCTTGTCGTTGGCGGTCATGCGACGGCTCCTCGGTCGTCGAGAATGCTTGCCGGCGCCGCCTGCTCGACATGGCCACGAATGACCTCAAGGAGCTGCGCCGCCTGGGAGTTGAGGTAGAAGTGGCCGCCCGGGAAGACCTTCAGCTCGAAGGGGCCGTCGGTGTGTTCCCGCCAGGCCTCGGCTTCGTCGAGGGTGACCTGGGGATCCGCGTCGCCCGTAAGAGCGATGACCGGCGCGGCCAGCTTCGGACCGCCCTGGAAGCGGTAGGACTCGGCCGCCTTGTAGTCGCTGCGAACGGCCGGGAGGATCATGCGGACGATCTCCGGATCGCCGAGCACCGCGGCGTCCGTGCCGCTCAGCCGGGTCATGTCGGCGAGGAGCTGGTCATCGGTGCGCAGATGCACCCGTTCGTCGCGGAAGCGCGACGGGGCCCGGCGCCCGGACGCGAACAGTCCCAGTACCGTGACGCCGCGCTCCTCCAGCTTCCTGGCCACCTCGAAGCCGAGCGAGGCTCCCATGCTGTGCCCGAAGAGCGTCAGCGGCCGGTCGGCCCAGCGCAGCAGTTCGGGCAGCAGCGCGTCGGCCAGCCGGCCGATGTCGTCGATGCACGGTTCGCTGCGCCGGTCCTGACGTCCCGGATACTGCACGGCCAGTACGTCGATCTCCGGCGACAGCGCCTGCGAGACCGGGAAGAAGTACGAAGCAGACCCGCCGGCGTGCGGGAAGCAGACGAGCCGGGTCACAGCATCAGGCGCCGGATGGAAGCGCCGGATCCAGGCACCGGTGTCTGAAGACACTTCTGCCATGTCCCTTCGGTATCCCTTCAATAAGGAACCGCCCGCACACGACGGGCGGTTCACGAACGGATTGCGGGACGCCGGAACGGGCTGTGGGCTATCTCGCCGCCCGCCGGCGTCGGACCTGAGAGCAGTCAAGCCGGAAAGGCACGGGAGCAGCCACCGGCACGGCCCCTAAATCTCCTGCCGAGCCCCCTAACCCGGAATTCCCGGTAGAGCCCATACCGCGTCATCGAGTATTCCAGCGGAGCCGCAGGTCAACGGCTGTTTTAAGCAGGGGAATTGCTGCCGTGCAGGGAGTGGCCACTCCGCGGCCGTCAGGCTCCCAGCTCGGGCGAGATCACGTAGTCGGACACATCGTCCGTGTTGGTCTTCACCCTTGTCAGAGCGGCCTTGACCGCGACCGCGAGCCGCTCCTGCTTCGCCCTGTCGGCCTCCGCACGGCGCTCGGCGAACTCCGGCAGGACCTCGGCGGCGAACAGTTCGAGCGATTCGCAGATGTGGTCGTGCCGGTTCTTGCCGGTCTGCACCGAGAAGATGATCTGGTCCACGCCCGCCGCCTCGTAGCGCCGTACGAGGTCCGTGATCTGCTCGGGCGTCCCGATGCCCCGGCGCAGCGAGGTGATCTGCGCCATCATCGCCTTGGCCTCGGGGGTGGGCTCCTCCCCCTCGGCCGGCGCGGCGGGCTCGCGGGTGAGCCCGGCGGCCTCGCGGTTGTTCTGGAACTCCTGCCACACGTCGCTGGTGCCGGGCCGGTGCTGACCGGTGATGTAGTAGTGCATCAGGGAGTACGAGAAGAAGTGCGCGCCGTCCAGGCCCCGGTCGAGCGCCGTGTCCTCGTCCTGGTGGCACATGAAGGGCAGCACGACGGAGAAGTTGGGGTTGACGGTCTTGCCGATCGGCACGCACTCGTCGGACTCGATGATGCGGTAGTAGGTGTCCACCCACTCCTTGGCCTCCTCGGGGGAGACGAAGGAGAAGGAGAGCGCGCCGAGTCCGTTCCGGGCCGCGGTTTCAATGGTCGTACGGGCGCTGCAGGCCATCCACAGCGGCGGGTGCGGCCGCTGCTTCGGCTTGGGCAGCAGGTTGCGCGGCGGGATGTTGACATACGTGCCCTGGTGCCCGGTGAACGGCGTCTCGGTGAGCAGCCGGGTCACGACCTCCAGGGCCTCCCGCCACTGGTCCTTCTTGGTGTCCCGGTCGACGCCGAAGGCTTCCAGCTCCAGCTGTGAACTGCCCGCGCCGGTACCGAAGTCGACCCGGCCGCCGGAGATGAGGTCCAGCGTGGCCAGGCGCTCGGCCACCCGGGCCGGGTGGTTGACGGTGGGCGGCAGCGAGACGATGCCGTGGGCCAGGCGGATGTTCCGGGTGCGGGCGGCCGCGGCGGCGAGGAAGACCTCGGGCGCGGAGGAGTGCGAGTACTCCTCCAGGAAGTGGTGCTCGGTGGCCCAGGCGTAGTCGAGGCCGAGCCGGTCCGCGAGTTCGATCTGCTCCAGGGACTCGTTGTAGAGGCGCTCCTCGCTGTCCTCGGCCCAGGGCCGCGGGAGCTGGTGGTGGTAGATCAGGCCGAAACGCATGGGTCGGTCCTCCAGAAGGTGGTGGCAGATCGAAAGGAGTGGGGTCAGGCCGCGATGCCGCGGAAGGCGGCGCGGTAGAACAGGAGCGGGTCGGCGTCGACGCCCGCGGCCTTGAGGGCACGGACGCGGCCGACGACGATCAGGTGGTCGCCGCCGGGGTGCACGGCCTCGATGCCGCAGTCGACCCAGGCGAGGGCGCCGTCGATGGTCGGCGATCCGGTGGCCGGCGCCGGGCGCCACGCCACGCCCGCGAACTTGTCGGCCCCACTGACCGCGAAGGCGCGGCAGAGCGCTTCCTGAGGGGCGGCGAGAATGCTGACGCAGAACGCGCCGGAATCCCGGATCGGCGGCCAGCTCGTGGACGTACGGCCCACCGAGAACGTCACCAGCGGCGGTTCCAGGGAGAGCGAGGAAAAGGACTGGCAGGTGAATCCGACGGGGGCGCCGCCGGACATTCCCGCGACAATGGTGAGCCCGCTGCAGAAGTGGCCGAGCACCTGCCGGAATTCTTCCGGAGCTGTCCGGTCCTCCAGAGCGGCGGAATACGCCGGAGTCGTCATCGGGCCCTCTTCCCTGACTCTCGTCCCCCGCTCACGCCGCTGTTCCCTCGGGGGTGGCCGGGGCCTGTTCGATGATCACGTGCGCGTTGGTGCCGCTGATACCGAAGGAGGAGACCCCCGCGCGGCGCGGCCGGTCCGTTTCGGGCCAGGGCTGTTCCTCGGTCAGCAGCCGTACGTGGCCCGCCGACCAGTCCACCCGCGGCGTCGGCTCGTCGACGTGCAGCGTGCGCGGCAGGACGCCGTGCCGGATGGCCTGCACCATCTTGATGACGGAGGCGACGCCGGCCGCGGCCTGGGTGTGCCCGAGGTTGGACTTCACGGAGCCCAGCCACAGCGGCCGGTCCTCGCTGCGCCCCTGCCCGTACGTCGCCAGCAGCGCCTGCGCCTCGATCGGATCACCGAGTCTGGTGGCCGTGCCATGGGCGTCCACGGCATCGACGTCCTCGGTGCCCAGGCCCGCCCCGGCCAGCGCCTGCCGGATCACGCGCTGCTGCGCGGGCCCGTTGGGCACGGTCAGGCCGCTGGACGCGCCGTCCTGGTTGAGCGCGGAGCCGCGGATCACCGCGAGGATCCGCCGGCCGTTGCGCAGCGCGTCCGACAGCCGCTCCAGCAGGAGAAGGCCCGAGCCCTCGCCCCAGCCGGTGCCGTCCGCTGCGGCCGCGAAGGACCGGCAGCGGCCGTCGGCCGAGAGGCCCTTCTGCTTGGTGAAGTACTGGAACGTCTCCGGCGAGGCCATGACGGTCGCGCCGCCCGCCAGGGCGAGTGTGCACTCGTCCCGGCGCAGCGCCTGCATGGCCAGGTGCAGCGCGACGAGCGAGGACGAGCACGCGGTGTCGACCGTCACCGCCGGGCCCTCCAGGCCCAGTGTGAAGGCGATCCGGCCGCTGACCAGGCTGCCGCCGGTGCTCGCCCCCTCGTACTCGTGGTACATCAGGCCGGTGAACACGCCGGTCCTGCTGCCCTTCGCGGACAGCGGGTCGATACGGGCGCTCTCGAAGGTCTCCCACGCGGTCTCCAGCAACAGCCGCTGCTGGGGGTCCATCTCCAGGGCCTCGCGCGGCGAGATGCCGAACAGGTCCGCGTCGAAGTCCGCCGCGTCGTGGAGGAACGCGCCCTCGCGGGTGATGCTCTTGCCCGGGGCACCGTGCTCCGGGTCGTAGAGCCCCTCGACGTCCCAGCCTCGGTCGGCGGGGAAGCGGGTCACCCCGTCGCGGCCGGCCCGCAGCAGCTCCCACAGGTCATCGGGCGAGTTGACGTCGCCGGCGAACCGGCAGGCCATCCCGACGATGGCCACGGGTTCCGTGGCGGCGGCCGTGAGGCGCGCGTTCTCCTGCTTGAGACGTTCGTTGTCCGTCAGTGACGTACGGAGCGCCTCGACGATCCGCTCAACTTCCATGTTGCGTCCAGTCTCCGGATCAGTCCGTGGTGCCGGCGGCCAGAGCCGTCCGCACCAGGTCGTCGATGGCCATGTCCTTGAACTTGCCGGCCCCGTCGGCCGCGGCGTCTTCGGGCTGCGCGGCCGCACCGCGCTCGTCCTCGGGGACGAGCTCGTCCAGCAGATGGCGGGCGAGCACCCGGGGGTTCGGGTAGTCGAACATCATCGTGGCGGGCAGCCGCAGCCCGGTGGCCTCGCCCAGCAGATTGCGCAGCTCGATCGCGGCCAGCGAATCGAGGCCCATCTCGGTGAAGCCCCGGCCGATGTCGATCGCGGCGGGATCGTCGTGCCGCACGGTGGCCACGTGTGTGCGGACGAGCTCCAGCAATATCCGCAGCTGCTCCTCCTCCGCGAGGCCGGCCAGCCGGTCCTCGATCGTGGCCTCCTGGGCCGGGGCGGGCTCGTGACGGCCCGCCGGCCCGGCGCTGCGGCGACCACCCGTACCGGGTTTCACCAGCTCACGGAGGACCGGGGGAACGTCGCCGGACGCCGCGGCCCGCGCGAGGTCGAGCCGGAGCGGCACCAGGGCCGCGGCATCGACGGTGAGCGCGGCATCGAGGAGGGCCAGCCCCTCCTCCGGGGCCAGCGCCGGTGTCCCGAGCTTCTCCTGCCGCTCGAAGACGGCCGAGTCCAGCCGCTCCCCCATCCCGTCACCGGCCCACAGGTGCCAGGCGAGGGAGGCGGCGGGCAGGCCCTGGGTGCGGCGGTGCTGGGCCAGGGCGTCCAGGAAGACGTTGGCCGCCGCGTAGTTGGCCTGGCCGGCGTTGTCGAGGAAGCCCGTGGTGGAGGAGAAGAGCACGAAGTGGGTCAGGTCGAGGTCCCGGGTCAGCTCGTGCAGGTGCCAGGCGGCATCCGCCTTGGGCGCGAGGACCGTGTCGATCCGCTTCGGGGTGAGGGTGGCGAACAGGCCGTCGTCGACGATTCCCGCGGCGTGCACCACACCGGTCAGCGGGTGCAGGTCAGGTATGTCCGCCAGGAGGGCGCCGAGGGCCGCGCGGTCGGCGACGTCACAGGCCGCGAGGGTGACCTCGGCTCCCAGTTCCGTCAGTTCCGCACGGAGTTCGGACGCTCCCGGCGCTTCGGCACCGCGGCGGCCTGCCAGCAGCAGATGCCGTACGCCGTGCTCGACGACCAGGTGCCGCGCCACACGCGCCCCGAGGCCTCCCGTACCGCCGGTGATCAGGACCGTACCGTCACCTCCCCACGGAGGCGCACCGTCGGGCGTCCCGGAGGCCCCCGCCCGCAGCAGGCGCGGGACCAGGGCCCGGCCGGCGCGGAGGGCCACCTCCGGCTCGCCGGCGCCGGCCAGCGCCCCCAGCAGCCCCGCCGACGCCTCGCTGTCGTCCACGTCCACCAGCACGATCCGGCCCGGGTGCTCGGCCTGTGCCGCACGTACGAGGCCCCTGACCGGAGCCTGCACCACATCGACCGGCTCGTCGTTCCCGGTAGCCACCGCGCCGCGCGTCACCACGACCAGCGTCGCGTCGGCCGAACGCTCGTCGGCCAGCCAGGACTGCACCGCGGCCAGCACCGATCCCGTGACCTGCCGGACACCGGCGGTCATCTCGCCGGCCGGCGACTCGACCCGCAGCACCGTGTGTTCCGGCGCCTCGGCCGCGGCGAGGTCCGGCCCCGGCACCCAGCCGAGGCGCAGCAGCCCGTCGGTGGCGGCACCGGTCGCGGCGCGTGAGACCACGGACGCGATGGTGGCGACGGGACGCCCGGACGGGTCGGCCAGCCGCAGTTCCGTCGTCCCTTCACCGGGGAGCCGGTTCAGCTGGACGCGGAGTTCGGCGGCGCCCGGCGCGTGCAGGGTCACACCGTTCCACACGAAGGGCAGCACCGTACTGTCCGCGTCGTCGAGCAGGTCGGCATGGCTCGCCGCGTCGAGGAGAGCGGGGTGGATGCCGTAGCGGACGGCCTCGCCGCGCGCCTTTTCGTCCAGCGCCACCTCGGCGAAGACCTCGTCGCCCCGGCGCCAGGCCGCCTTCAGGCCCTGGAAGACCGGGCCGTAGGCGTACCCCCGGCCGGTCAGCAGCTCGTACGCGCCGTCGGTCGGGATCTCGGCCGCACCGGCCGGTGGCCACTGCGTCAGGTCGAAGGAGGCCGCGGGAGTCTCGGCGGAGAGGACGCCCGAAGCGTGCCGTGTCCACTCCCCCGCGCTGCCGTCCGGCCTGCCGTGCACGGTCACCCGTCGTGTGCCGGCACCGTCCGCGGCGCCGACCACCACCTGGACCGCCACCGCCTCCCGCGCCGGAAGCTCCAGCGGAGCCTCCAGCGTGAGCTCCGTCAGACTGCCGCAGCCGACCTCGCCACCGGCCCGCAGCGCCAGCTCCACGAACGCGGTGCCGGGCAGCAGGACCCGGTCCAGCACCGTGTGGTCGGCGAGCCATGGCTGGGTCGCGGTGGACAGCCGGCCGGTGAGGACCGCGCCGGCGCCGTCCGGGAGTTCCACCGTCGCGCTGAGCAGCGGGTGGCCGGTGTCGAGCTGCCCGTGGCCGGTCGCGCCGGCCACGACGGCGGGCGGCGTGTCCAGCCAGAAGTGGCGCTTCTCGAAGGCGTACGTGGGCAGCTCGATCCGGCGGGCGCCGGATCCGGCGTGGTACGCGGCCCAGTCGATGCGGGTGCCCGCGATGTGCAGGCGGGCGAGTGCGGTGAGCAGCGCCCGGGTCTCGGGGCGGCTCTTGCGCTGCGTGGCGGTCAGCAGCGCACCGGACGCCGCCTCGCCGAGACAGCCCTCCGCCATCGCGGTCAGCACGCCGTCGGGCCCCAGCTCCAGGAAGCGGGTGACGCCCTGGGTGTGCAGGTGCCGGATGCCGTCGGCGAAGCGGACGGTGTCCCGCACATGGCGTACCCAGTAGCCGGGCGAGCACAGCTCCGTCGCGAGCCCACCGCTCACGTTCGAGACCACCGGTATGGACGGCTCGTGGTACGTCAGCGCGGCGGCGATCTGCTCGAAGTCGGCGAGCATCGGCTCCATCAGCGGCGAGTGGAAGGCGTGCGACACCGCCAGCCGCGTCGTCTTGCGGCCCTCGGCGTCAAAGTGCGCCTCGACCGCCAGGACCTCGGACTCCACACCGGATACCACCACGGAGGCCGGGCCGTTGACGGCAGCGATGCTCACCCCGTCGGACAGGTGCGGCAGCACCTCCTCCTCCGAAGCCTGCACGGCCACCATCGCGCCGCCCACCGGCAGTGCGTCCATCAGCTTGCCGCGCGCGGCCACCAGCCGCGCCGCGTCGGGCAGGGGCAACACCCCGGCGACATGCGCCGCCGCGATCTCGCCGATGGAATGCCCGGCCACGAAGTCCGGGCGGACGCCCCAGGACTCCACCAGGCGGTACAGCGCGACCTCGAAGGCGAAGAGCGCGGGCTGAGTGAAACGCGTACGGTTCAGCAGCTCCGCGTCCTCGCCCCACATCACCTCCCGCAGCTCGGGCCCGAACTCCGCCAGTACCGCATCGAGCGCCTCGGCGAAGACCGGGAACGCCGCATACAGCTCCCGGCCCATCCCCAGCCGCTGCGACCCCTGCCCCGTGAAGAGGAAGGCGCTCAGGCCGTTGGAGTGGTCGGTGCCGGTGATGATGTCGTGGCTGTGCTCGCCGGCGGCCAGGGCCGTCAGGGCGCGCAGCGCGGTGGCGTGGTCGTCGGCCAGGACCACCGCGCGGTGGTCGAGCACGGCGCGCGTGGTGGCCAGGGAGAACCCGAGGTCGGGCAGGCGCAGTTCCGGCCGGTCGGTGAGGAGATCACGCAGCTGGGCGGCCTGTGCCGGCAGGCCGCGTCCCTGCTGGGCGGAGAGGACGAGCGGGACCGTGGCGGGTCCCTGCTCCGGTGTCCGCTCCTCGGCTCGGCGCGGGGCGTCCGGCGCCTGTTCGAGGACGATGTGCGCGTTGGTGCCGCTGAGGCCGAAGGAGGAGACGGCGGCCCGGCGGGGCCGGCCGGCCTGCGGCCAGTCACGCGCCTCGGTCAGCAGGCGTACGGCGCCGGACTCCCAGTCGACGTTCGGCGTCGGCTCGTCGACGTGCAGCGTCTTGGGCAGCACCCCGTTCCGCAGCGCTTCGACCGTCTTGATGACGCCGCTGACGCCGGCTGCTGCCTGGGCATGCCCGATGTTGGACTTGATCGAGCCCAGCCACAGCGGCCGGTCGTCGGGGCGCTGCCGGCCGTACGTCGCCAGCAGTGCCTGCGCCTCGATCGGGTCGCCGAGCCGGGTGCCGGTGCCATGGCCCTCGACGAGGTCGACCTCGTCGGCGGCGAGACCCGCGGCGGTCAGGGCCTGCTGGATCACACGTTGCTGCGAGGGCCCGTTGGGGGCGGTGAGACCGTTGCTCGCGCCGTCCTGGTTGATCGCCGAGCCACGGATCACGGCGAGGACCGGGTGGCCGTTGCGGCGGGCGTCCGACAGCCGCTCCACCAGGAGCAGCCCGATCCCCTCCGACCAGCCCGTGCCGTCCGCCGCGCCCGCGAAGGCCTTGCAGCGGCCGTCCGGCGCCAGGCCCCGCTGCTGGCTGAAGTCGACGAAGATCTCCGGCGTGGGCATCACGGTCACACCGCCGGCCAGCGCCATGTTGATCTCGCCCTGCCGCAGTGCCTGGCAGGCCATGTGCAGCGCGACCAGCGACGAGGAGCAGGCGGTGTCGATGGTGACCGCGGGCCCTTCCAGGCCGAGGCTGTAGGCGACCCGGCCGGAGGCGATGCTGCCCGCACTGCCGTTCCCCAGGTAAGCGGACAGGTCGTCGGGGGCCGCGCCGGGGCGGGTGCCGTAGTCGTGGTACATCACGCCGGCGTACACACCGGTCCGGGTGGCACGCAGCGACGTCGGGTCGATACCGGCCCGCTCGATCGCCTCCCAGGAGACCTGGAGGAGCAGCCGCTGCTGCGGGTCCATGGCCAGCGCCTCGCGCGGCATGATCCCGAAGAACTCGGGGTCGAACTCCGCGGCGTCGTGCAGGAAGCCGCCCTGGACCGTGTACGTCTTGCCCGGCGTGCCCGGCTCGGGGTCGTAGAGCGATGCGGCGTCCCAGCCGCGGTCGCCGGGGAAGCCGCCGACCGCGTCCCGGCCCTCGGCGACCAGCCGCCACAGGTCCTCGGACGACCGTACGCCGCCGGGGAAGCGGCAGCCGATGGACACGATGGCGATGGGTTCGTCGGCCGCGCTCCGGTCGGTGCCGGCCGGGGCGATGGGTGCGGCGGTCTCCGGGCCGCCGAGGTCCAGCCGGGTCTTGAGGTACGCGGCGACGGACCGCGCGTTGGGGTGGTCGAAGACGAGCGTGGCGGGCAGTCGGGTGCCGGCGGCGGTGCCGAGCGAGTTGCGCAGCTCAACGGCGGCCAGCGAGTCGAAGCCCAGCTCCTTGAACGCCCGGTCCGGGCCGACCGCTTCGGTGCTGTCGTGGCCGAGCACCGTGGCGACGTGCGTGCGGACCAGTGCCAGCAGGGCGTGGTCCCGCTCCGCGTCGGTCAGTCCGGCGAGCCGCTTCCGGAGGGCCGATCCGCCGTCGTCCTCGCCGGCCGCGCGTACGGTACGGCGCGCCGGCCCGCGGACCAGGCCGCGCAGCAGTGCGGGCAGGTCGTCGGCACGGGAGCGCAGGGCGGTGCGGTCGATACGGACCGGCACGGTGTGCGCGGCGCCGGTCCGAAGGGCGGCGTCGAAGAGCGCGAGTCCTTCGGTGGCGTCCAGCGCGGGCATCCCGAGCCGGCGCATACGGTCCAGGTCGGCGTCGGTGAGCGGGCCGCCCAGGCCCGTGTCGACCGCCCACATGCCGAAGGCGAGGGCGGCGCCAGGCAGGCCCTGGGCCCGGCGGTGGTGGGCCAGGGCGTCCAGGAAGACGTTGGCGGCCGCGTAGTTGGCCTGGCCCGCGCCGAGGACGAGTCCGCCCGCCGAGGAGAGCAGCACGAACGCGGACAGCTCCAGGTCGCGGGTGAGTTCGTGCAGATGCCAGGCGGCGTCCGCCTTCGGGCGCAGCACCTTCGCGAACTGCTCGGGCGTCAGCGCACCCACCAGTCCGCTGTCGACGACGGCGGCCGCGTGGACGACGCCCTTCAGCGGGTGCTCTTCGGGCACGCCGCCCAGCAGTGCGGCGAGCGCGGCCCGGTCGGTGACGTCGCAGGCCGCGACGGTGACCTCGGCGCCGGACTCCTGCAGTTCGGCGCGGAGTTCGGGGGCGCCGGGCGCGTCGATGCCACGGCGGCTGGTCAGCAGCAGATGGCGTACGCCGTGCTCCGCCACCAGATGCCGGGCGATCCTGGCGCCCAGGCCGCTGGTGCCGCCGGTGACGAGGACGGTGCCGGCGGTGTCCCACACCGCACCCGCGTCCGGCTCCGCGGCGCCGGGCGTCGCGGCAGGGGCCAGCCGGGGGATCGCGAATTTACCGTGATGGACGGCGAGTTCGGCCTCTCCGGAAGCGGCGGCCGCCGGCAGGGCGGCCAGGGATTCCGTGCTGCCGTCGGTGTCGACCAGTACGAACCTGCCGGGGTTCTCCGCCTCCGCCGCACGCACCAGGCCCCACACGGGAGCCTGGGCCAGATCGATGTCGTCCTGCGGTCGGGCTGCCACGGCGTACCGGGTGACGATCGCCAGCCGGGACGCGGCGAACCGCTCGTCGGCGAGCCAGGCCCGCACGGTTGCCAGCACCTCCACCGCGGTGGCGTGCACGGCGTCCGGCAGTTCGGCGCCCTCGGCGGCGGCCGGGGCGTACGGGGTGACCGGCCAGAGGACGAGGTCCGGGACGGTCTCGGCGGCTGCCACCGCAGCCAGGTCCGCGAACTCCTCCACTTCATGGGCGAGTTCGGTGAGCCCCGGCAGCCGCCCCACGGTGCCGCGTACCGACTGCGGCAGCGGCAGTTCGCTCCAGCCGACGCGGAAGAGGGCGTCCGGGCGGCCGGTCTGCTCGGCGTGTGTCAGCTGAGCGTCCGACACCGGCCGTGAGACCAGCGATTCGACGGTGGCGACGGGCTGCCCGGAGGCGTCCGCTATCCACAGCGCCGAGAGCTCGTCGCCACGCAGCCGCCGCAGCCGGACGCGTACCGTGTCGGCGCCCGCGCCGTGCAGGGTCACACCGTTCCAGGAGAACGGCAGCAGTGTGTCGCCGCCGGCCTCGCCCCTGGCATCGAGCAGATCGGCGTGCATCGCCGCGTCGAGCAGGGCGGGGTGGATGCCGTAGCGGGCCGCCTCGCCGCGTGCCTGCTCGGGCAGCGCCACCTCGGCGAACACCTCGTCACCGAGCCGCCAGGCCGCCGTCAGCCCTTGGAAGGCCGGGCCGTAGCCGTAGCCCCGGCCCACCAGCCGCTCGTACACGTTCTCCACCGGCACCGGCTCGGCACCCGGCGGCGGCCACTGCACCAGGTCGAAGCCGGGCTCCGAAGCGTCGGGGGCCAGCACACCCGAGGCATGCCGGGTCCACTCCCCCGCTTCCCGCTCGGGCCGCGAGTGCACGGTCAGCGACCGGGTACCGGCCGCGTCCGCCGAGCCCACCGTCACCTGCAACTGGACCCCGCCGCGCGCGGGCAGCACCAGCGGCGCCTCCAGCGTCAGTTCGTCGAGCCGGCCGCAGCCGACCTCGTCACCGGCCCGCACCGCCAGCTCGACGAATCCGGTGCCCGGCAGCAGCACCCGCCCCAGGACCTCGTGATCCTCCAGCCAGTTTGGCGATCCGGCCGCCAGCCGCCCCGTGAGCACGATCCCGTCCGACTCCGGCGAGGTGACGACAGCGCTCAGGATCGGATGGTCGATCGGCTGCAGCCCCGCGGAGCCGACGTCGGCCGCCCCGGCGTCCGCCGCGTCGAGCCAGTAGCGGCGGCGCTGGAACGCGTACGTCGGAAGGTCCAGGTGCGCGGCGGACCGGCCGCCGAAGAACGCGGGCCACGCCCCGTCCCGGCCCCGGGCGTACACCCGTCCCACAGCGGCGACCAGCTCCCGCCGCTCGTCGCGGTCGCGGCGCAGCAGCGGCACGAAGGCGGTGTCGCCGTCCTCCGTCAGGCAGGACGGGCCGGTGGCCGACAGGGCGGCGGCCGGACCGACCTCCAGGAAGGTCGTCACTCCCCGGTCCTCCAGCGCCCGCACGGCGTCGGCGAAGCGGACGGCCTCGCGCACATGGCGGGTCCAGTAGCCGGGAGTGGTCGGCTCGTCCGTGACCGGCGCGCCGGTGAGCGTGGAGACGAAGCCGATCGCCGGGCGCGCGTACGTCAGCCCGGCCGCGATCTGCTCGAACTCGGCGAGCATCGGCTCCATCAGCGGCGAGTGGAAAGCGTGGGACACCTGGAGGCGCGTGACCTTGTGGCCCTCGGCCTCGAAGCGCGCCGCGACCGCCAGCACTTCGGACTCCACGCCGGAGACCACCACGGCCGCCGGACCGTTCACCGCGGCGATGCTCACCCCGTCGGAGAGGTGCGGCAGCACTTCCTCCTCCGAAGCCTGCACCGCCGCCATCGCCCCGCCCGCCGGCAGCGCGTCCATCAGCCTCCCGCGCGCGGCCACCAGCTTCGCTGCATCCGCCAGCGAGAGGACCCCGGCAACATGTGCCGCGGCGATCTCGCCGACCGAATGCCCCGCCACGACATCAGGACGCACATCCCAGGACTCCACCAATCGGTACAGGGCCACTTCGACCGCGAACAACGCCGGCTGCGCGAAGCGGGTGCGGTTCAGCAGCTCCGCGTCCTCGCCCCACATCACCTCCCGCAGCTCGGGTCCGAACTCCGCCAGCACCGCATCGAACGCCTCGGCGAAGACCGGGAACGCCGCGTACAGCTCCCGGCCCATCCCCGGCCGCTGCGAGCCCTGGCCGGTGAAGAGGAAGGCCAGCTTGCCGGCGGTCACCGAGTCGATCCCGGTGTCGCCGTCGCCTTCGGCCAGCGCCTCCAGCGCACCGGCCAGTTCGGCCCGGTCCCCGCCCACCGGGACGGCGCGGTACTCCAGGGCGGCACGCGTCGTGGCGAGCGCCCGGCCCGCCGCGGCGAGCTCGTCGTCGAGGAGGGTGTCGAGGAAGCCGCGCAGCCGGCCGGCCTGTGCGCGCAGCGCCTGCGGGGTTCTGGCCGATACGGGCCAGGCCACCACCGCGGGGGCCGTGCCCGGCGCTTCCGGGCCGGTGCCGGCAGCCGGTGCGAGGCCGGTGGCCTGTTCGAGGATGACGTGCGCGTTGGTACCGCTGATGCCGAAGGAGGAGACGCCGGCGCGGCGCGGACGGTCCCGGTCGGGCCAGGCACGCTGCTCGGTGAGCAGTTCGACGGCGCCCTCCGCCCAGTCCACCTGCGGTGTCGGCGCATCGACGTGCAGCGTCTCCGGAAGGACGCCGTGCCGCATCGCCATCACCATCTTGATGACCCCGGCGACACCGGCAGCGGCCTGGGTGTGGCCGAGGTTGGACTTGACGGAACCGAGGAACAGCGGGGTGCCGTCCTGCGGACGCTGCTGCCCGTACGTCGCGATCAGCGCCTGCGCCTCGATCGGGTCACCCAGGGTGGTGCCGGTGCCGTGGGCCTCGACGGCGTCGATGTCCGCGGCGGTGAGGCCGGCAGCGGTCAGCGCCTGCTGGATGACGCGCTGCTGAGAGGGCCCGTTGGGAGCGGTGAGACCGTTGCTGGCACCGTCCTGGTTGACGGCGGAGCCGCGTACGACCGCGAGGACCCGGTGGCCGTTGGCCTCGGCGTCCGAGAGACGCTCCAGCAGCAGCATGCCCGCGCCCTCGCCCCAGCCCGTGCCGTCGGCGGCGGCCGCGAAGGACTTGCAGCGGCCGTCGGCGGACAGGCCGCGCTGCCGGTTCATGTCGATGAACGTGTCCGGGGTGGACATCACGGTGACGCCGCCCGCGAGGGCGAGCGTGCACTCGCCCTGGCGCAGCGCCTGGATCGCCCAGTGCAGGGCCACCAGCGAGGACGAGCAGGCGGTGTCCACCGTCACGGCGGGGCCTTCCAGGCCCAGGGTGTAGGAGACGCGTCCGGAGACGACACTGGCGAGGCTGCCGTTGCCGAGATGACCGGCCACGTCCTCCGGAACGGTGCCGAGGCGGGTGCCCCAGTCGTGGTACATCACGCCGGCGAAGACACCGGTACGGGAACCGCGTGCCGACTCCGGGTCGATGCCGGCGCGCTCGAAGGCCTCCCAGGACGTCTCCAGCAGCAGCCGCTGCTGCGGGTCCATCGCCTGTGCCTCGCGCGGGCTGATGCCGAAGAACTCCGGGTCGAAGTCGGCGGCGTCGTAGAGGAAGCCGCCTTCCCGGGTGGAGCTCTTGCCGGGCGTTCCGGGCTCCGGGTCGTACAGGTCCTCGATGTTCCAGCCGCGGTCCTCGGGGAAGCCGGAGACCGCGTCGCGGCCCGCCACGACCAGGTTCCACAGCTCCTCCGGGGAGCTGACACCGCCCGGGTAACGGCAGCTCATGCCGACGATGGCGATGGGCTCGTCGGCCGCCGCGGGTGCGACGGCGGCGGGCTGAGCCGCGGGCGCCACGGCCGGTGCGGCGACGAGCTTGGTGCCCAGGTGCTCGGCGAGGGCGCGGGGCGTCGGGTAGTCGAAGACGAGCGTCGCGGTCAGCCGCTGGCCGGCCGCGGCGTTGAGGCGGTTGCGCAGCTCGACGGCGGCCAGCGAGTCGAAGCCGATCTCGCTGAACGGCCGGGCGGGGTCGATGGCCGCGCCGCTCTCGTGGCCGAGTACGCCCGCGACCTGGGTCCGTACGAGGTCCAGCAGCGCCTCGGCCCGGTCCTTCTCGGAGAGTTCGCCGAGCCGCCGGGCCAGGGACCGGTCGCCGGAAGTCGCGCCTTCGGAACCGGCCGGTGCCGCGGCAGCGCGGCGCGCCGGGACCCGGACCAGTCCGCTCAGCAGCGGCGGTACGCCGTCGGAGCGCTCCTGGAAGGCCCGCGGGTCGACGCGCACCGGCACGACGGCGGCTTCCTCGGTCCGGAGCGCGGCGTCCAGCAGTGCGAGGTTCTCGTCCGGCGTCAGGGGGGTCAGGCCCAGCCGGGCGATGCGCTGCAGCGCGGCCGCGTCCAGTGCGGCCCCCATGCCGCTGTCGCCTGTCCACAGGCCCCAGGCCAGTGAGGTGGCCGGCAGGCCCTGGGCGCGGCGGTGGTGGGCCAGGGCGTCCAGGAAGACGTTGGCCGCGGCGTAGTTGGCCTGGCCGGCGCCGTCGAGGAAGCCGGCCGTGGAGGAGAAGAGGACGAACGCGGTCAGGTCGAGACCGTCGGTCAGTTCGTGCAGGTGCCAGGCCGCTTCCGCCTTCGGGCGCAGCACGGCGGCCACCCGCTCCGGGGTCAGCGAGGCCAGCAGGCCGTCGTCGACGATGCCCGCCGCGTGCACGACACCGGTCAGCGGGTGCTCGGCGGGGACCCCTGCCAGCAGTCCGGCGAGTGCGTCGCGGTCGGCGACGTCGCAGGCCGCGAGGGTGACCTCGGCGCCCAGCCCGGTCAGTTCGGAGCGGAGTTCGGCGGCGCCGGGCGCTTCGGCGCCACGCCGGCCGGCCAGCAGCAGATGCCGTACGCCGTGCTCGGTCACCAGGTGCCGGGCCACGAGGGCCCCCAGGCCACCCGTACCGCCGGTGATCAGAACCGTGCCTTCGCCGCTCCAGGGGGAGGTCTCGCCCGTGGCGGCCTCCAGCCTGCTGAGCCGCGGCACCAGCACCCCGCCGGCGCGCAGCGCCACCTCGGGCTCGCCGACGCTCGCCGCGGCGGCCACCAGCCGCTCGGAGTCCGTGCTCCCGTCCAGGTCCACCAGCACGATCCGGCCCGGCTGCTCGGCCTGAGCGGCCCGCACCAGGCCCCACACCGGTGCCTGCGCCACGTCGACCGGCTCGTCCGGTCCGGTCACCACCGCGTGGTGCGTCGTCACGATGAGCGTCGAGTCGGCCGTGCGGTCGTCCGCCAGCCAGGCCTGTACCGACCCCAGCACGTCGGCCGCGATGCCGCGCACTCCCGCGACGGGCTCACCGGCGTACGCGGCGGCGGCCGGCGCGACCCGCAGCACGGCCTGCTCCGGCACGGGGCCGTCGCCGCCCAGGACGTCGTCCACGGACGGCGGTGCGCCGGCCGCCTGCGCCGTCGGCACCGGCCCCGGCTCCCACGCGACCTTCAGCAGCGCGTCGCCCGGATGCTGTGCCGCCTTCAGCTGTGCGGTGTCGACGGGGCGCAGGACGAACGAGCCGATGCGGGCCACCGCGGCGCCCGCCGGGTCGGCGAGTTCCAGCGACACCGCGTCGGGGCCGGTCGCCACGATGCGTACGCGGACGACGGCGGCGCCGGTGGCGTGCAGGGTGACATCGGTCCAGGCGAACGGCAGCCGCGTCACCTCGGGCGCCGGCCCGGGGTACGCGAAGTCCGTGGCGTGCAGCACCGCGTCCAGAAGGGCGGGGTGCAGGCTGAAGGCGCCCGCTTCCGCGGCGATCTCCTCGGGGAGTGCGACCTCGGCGAACACCTCGGCGCCCTGCCGCCACACCGCACGCAGGCCGGTGAAGGCCGGACCGTAGCCGTAGCCCTGGTCGCGCATGTCGGCGTAGAGGGTGGAGATGTCGACGGGCTCGGCGCCGGGCGGCGGCCACTGCACCGGGCCGACGGCGGGCTCGGCCTGCTGCGGCGCGAGGACACCGGACGCATTACGTGTCCACGGGGCGTCCGCGGGCGCGTCCTCCGGGCGCGAGTGGAACTCCACAGGGCGGTGTCCGTCCGCATCCGCCGCGGCGACCACGATCTGCAGGGCGACCCCGCCGGTCTGCGGCAGCACCAACGGCGCTTCGAGGGTGAGTTCCGCGACCCGGCCGCAGCCGACCTGGTCCCCGGCGCGGACCGCGAGTTCCACCAGGGCGGTGCCCGGCATGAGGGGCACACCGGCGACGACGTGGTCGGCGAGCCAGGGGTGCGAGCGCAGCGACACCCGGCCGGTGAGGACGACCCCGTCGTCGTGCGCGAGGTTCACCACGGCGCCGAGCAGCGGGTGTTCGGCGGCCAGCTGGCCGAGCTCGCCCGCGTCGCCCGCGGTCTGCGGAGCGCCGAGCCAGAAGCGGCGGCGCTGGAACGCATAGGTGGGCAGCTCGATCCGGCGTGCCGCGAGACCGGCGTAGTGCGCGCCCCAGTCGATGCGGTGGCCGCGGGTGGCGAGCCGGCCGGCGGCGGAGAGCAGTTCGCGCTGTTCTTCGCGGCCGCGGCGGAGGGCCGGGACGAAGGCGAGGTCGCCTGTCTCGTCGGCGACGCACTGCTCCCCCATGGCGGTCAGGACGGCGTCGGGGCCCAGTTCGAGGAAGGTGGTGATACCGGCGGAACGCAGGAAGTCGATGCCGTCGGCGAACCGTACGGCGGCGCGGACGTGTTCCACCCAGTACTCGGGCGAGCACAGCTGCTCGGCCGTGGCGGGTGCCCCCGTGACGTTGGAGACGACCGGGATGCGCGGCGCCGCGTAGCTGAGGATCTCGGCGATCTGCCGGAACTCCGCCAGCATCGGCTCCATCAGAGGCGAGTGGAAGGCGTGGCTGACGCGCAGCTGCTTGGTCTTGTGCCCGCGCTCCGCGAGCCGCGCGGCGAGCTGCCCGGCGAGCTCCTCGTCGCCGGAAATTACCACGGACCGCGGCCCGTTGACGGCGGCGATGCTCAGCCGGTCCTCGTGGCCGGCGATCAGCGGCAGCACCTCGTCCTCGGTGGCCTGGATCGCGATCATGGTGCCGCCGCGGGGCAGCGCCTGCATCAGCCGGCCGCGGGCCGCGACCAGGGTGGCGGCGTCCTCCAGCGACAGCACGCCCGCGACGTGTGCCGCGGCCAGTTCGCCGATGGAGTGGCCGGCGAGGTAATCGGGGCGTACTCCCCAGGACTCCAGGAGGCGGAACAGCGCGGTCTCCACGGCGAAGAGCCCGCACTGCGCGTACATCGTCTGATCGAGCAGCGCTGCCTCTTCGCTGCCCGGTTCGGCGAACAGCACTTCCCACAGGGAGAGTTCGAGCTGCAGATCGAGGTGGCCGATGGCGTCCGCCAGCGCTTCGGCGAACACGGGGTAGGCGTCGTACAGCTCGCGGCCCATGGCGAGCCGCTGACTGCCCTGGCCGGTGAAGAGGAAGGCCAGCCGGCCGGTGGCCGGCGCGCCCTGCACCAGCCCCGGTGCCTCGGTGCCGTCGGCGACGGCCCGCAGCACGCGTGCGAAGTCCGTACGGTCCCCGGCCAGGGCGACGGCCCGGTGTCCGAGCGCGGCGCGCGTCGTGGCCAGCGAGTAGCCGATGTCGGTGAGCGCGGCGTCCGGCTCGCGGTCGAGGAAGGCGAGCATGCGTTCCGCCTGGGCGCGCAGTGCGCGGGCGCTGCCGGCGGACAGCGGGAGGGGGACCAGCGCCGGTGCCGACGCGGGCGCCGGGTGGTCCGCGGCCTCGTCCTCGGGGCGGGCTTCGGGCGTCGGCGGTTCCTCGATGATGACGTGTGCGTTGGTGCCGCTGATGCCGAAGGCCGAGATTCCCGCGCGCCGCGGCCGGCCGTCCGGCTGCCAGGGCCTGGCCTCCGTCAGCAGCCGCACCTCGCCGGCCGACCAGCGGATGTTGGGCGAGGGCTCGTCGACGTGCAGGGTCTTGGGCAGCACACCGTGCTTCATCGCCATGACCATCTTGATGACGCTGGCGGCGCCGCCAGCGGCCTGCGTGTGGCCGAGGTTGGACTTCACCGAGCCGAGCCACAGCGGGGCGCCCTCGGGGCGGCCCTGACCGTACGTCGCGATGATGGCCTGGGCCTCGATGGGGTCGCCGAGCGTGGTGCCGGTGCCATGGGCGTCCACGGCATCGACGTCGGCCGCGGTCAGCCCCGCGGTGGCCAGGGCCTGCCGGATGAGCCGCTGCTGCGAGGTACCGCTGGGGGCCGTCAGGCCGTTGCTCGCACCGTCCTGGTTGACGGCGGTGCCGCGGACCACGGCGAGCACGGTGTGCCCCTGGGAGCGTGCGTCGGAGAGCCGCTCGACGACGAGGAGGCCGACGCCCTCGGAGAACCCGGTGCCGTCCGCGGCGGCCGCGAAGGCCTTGACCCGGCCGTCGGGTGCCAGGCCGCGCTGCCGGCTGAACGCGGTGAACATGCCGGGGCTGCCCATGACGGCGACGCCGCCGACCAGCGCGAGCGAGCACTCGCCGCGGCGCAGCGCCTGCGCGGCCAGGTGCAGGGAGACGATCGAGCCGGAGCAGGCGGTGTCGACGGTGACCGCGGGGCCCTCCAGGCCCAGGGTGTAGGCGATGCGGCCCGACGCGACACTGGGCGCGTTGCCCGTCATCAGGTAGCCGTCCAGGCCCTCCGGCGCCTCGTGCACCCGGAGGCCGTACTCGTGCACCTCCGCGCCGATGAAGACGCCGGCCCGGCTGCCGCGCAGCGACGTCGGGTCGATGCCGGTCCGCTCCAGCGCCTCCCACGCGGTCTCCAGGACCAGCCGCTGCTGCGGGTCCATGGCGAGGGCCTCGCGCGGGCTGATGCCGAAGAAGTCGGCGTCGAACTCGGTGGCATCGCCGAGGAATCCGCCCTTGTTCACATAGCTCTTGCGGGGGACGTCCGGGTCCGGGTCGTACATGCCCTCGACGTCCCAGCCGCGGTCGGTGGGAAAGTCGCCGAGTACGTCGCCGCCCTCGTCGACCAGCCGCCACAGGGCCTCGGGCGAGTCGATGCCGCCGGGGAAGCGGCAGCCGATGCCGACGATGACGATCGGGTCGCTGTCGTCGACGGTCTCCGGCCGCACCTCTTCCGAGGCGGCGTCGGCTTCCGCACCGAGGAGTTCGCTGCGCAGCCGGGCGGCGAGCGCGGCCGGTGTGGGGTGGTCGAAGCCGACGGTGGGCGGCAGCGTCAGGCCGGTCACGGCGTTGACGCGCTGGTGCAGTGCCACCAGGCCCAGGGAGTCGACGCCCTGCTCCTTGAAGGGCCGCTCGGCGTCCACCGCGTCCACGGCGTCCGCCGCGTCCGGCCGTATGGTGCGCAGCACGCCGAGTGCCTCCGTGCATACCAGGTCGACCAGTACGCGCAGCTGCTCGACGGCCGGGAGCAATTCCAGCCGGCCGATCACACCGGACGCCGAGGTTCCGGACCCGCTCATTCGCACACTCCACACCTATGAGAAATAACCGCGCCTGACACTAAGGCGGAATAGTGTCCGCCCCACACCCCTAATCGGCCCCTACCACCAATTCCCGCACGTCGTTCGACGGCTCGTCGTACGTGCGCCGCATATGGAATAGGTCGGCCAGGAGTCCCGCTGAGGTGACCTTCCGCGCAACACCGGAGTTTTCCGCTTCGGCACCGAGCGGCAAGGACCCGGTGTCGGCCCACTGCAGCTTTCCTTCGGCGTCGATATAGCTGCGGGTGGCGCCCGCGTTGTCCGGATGCAGGCAGTACGGCACGTCGAGATATCCGCGGCGGAAAGCGGCGATCAGCGCCTCGCCCACATCGTCGTCGAGGCCGAGCACGGCTTCGACGAGGGCCCGCGCCTCCAGATACGTACGGGAATCCCGCGCCAGGTCCGGGCCGGGCTCGTAGCGGGTGCGGGCCGCCTTCCGTGCGGCGTACTCCAGGGCGTGGACGTTCTCGGCGATGGTGGGGATGCGCCGCGCCTCGGACACCGTCTTCACGATCAGCCGCTCGCTGCCGGTGACGACGGCCAGCTCAGCGGCCTGGCCGAGCAGCCGGTGCGCGCCTCGGTAGGACTCGGGGAAGACGCCCATGTACGCGTAGACGACCACATGCCAGTTGTCGGTGGGCAGCAGTTCGGCGCTCAGTCTGCGCAGCGCGGCCACCGCTTCCCTGTCCTGCTCCCGGTTGGTCTGCTGCGCGTAGCTGAGCGACAGGCTGTGGATGCCGTGCTGGGCGAAGAACAGCGCTTCGAGGACGCTGATGGCCACCAGCTGACCCGGCGGGCACAGCTGCCCCATCATGCAGCCGCCGAAGGTCTCCAGGTGCGGCTCGGCGCCCACGTCGCGCAGCCGCGCGAACAGCTCGCAGCAGACCTTCCAGTTGTGCACCGACTCGGCGAGCGGGGTACGGCCGTAGGGCAGGCAGTACGAGACGGGGCCGCCTTCGGACGCGTTCAGCCGCAGCCGCACCAGCGCCCGGAAGATGTCGGCGGGCGCCGCCGAGCCGTGCCGGACCTGGACCGGGAAGCCGCTGTCGCGCACGCCGGACAGGACCGCGCCGGTCGTGGCCGTAGGGTGGCTGACCACCGGGTAGCCGTTGAGGTCGCGGCCGGCACGCAGCGCCGCCTCCACGGCACGCAGTTCACCGACGCGGGTGTAACTGTCGAGGGTGACGGTCCCCACCGTCGTCGCGTCCGCCGCCTTGGTGGCGAGCAGTCCTTGGCGCATCCTCGCCGGGTCGCCGAAGCCCATCCGGGGCTGTACGACGAGCCGACCGTAGCCGCCGGCCTTGCGGACGAATTCCCCGAAGTCGACCGGATACTGCTGTTCCAGTTCCAGGTCAGCACCGGTCATGCCAGTTCCCGCAATTCAGCGGCGAAAATTCCGTCCAGCAGGGCGGGGAAAGCCGTATAGGGGTCGGCTCCGTCCTCGAATACCGCGTCGAATCCGGCGGCGGCCAGTTCCTGTGCGTACGACGAGCCTTCGCTTCCGGTGGTGCCGAGTTTTCCCCCGATGACGGCGGGGGTGCGGGCGGTTTCCGCTGCTTCCCGCAGGAGTTTGATGGCACGCAATCCGTCCTGGCAGCCGTGGCCGTTCACACTGCTGAAGACGATCAGGTCGGGACGGATCTCGGCGCATCGGGAGACCAGCACGTCGTCCGGTACGCACGGTCCGAGATTCACCACGTCGTATCCGAGTTCCTCGATGAGCAGTTGCAGGAGGACCAGATTCCAGGTGTGGGAGTCGGAGGCACCCGTGGTGACGACGACGGTTCCCTTTGCCTGACGGGCCACCGCGACGGAGCCCGCCGGGGGGCGGGTGGGCACCGGCTTCATACCGGCGTCCGTATGTGCTCGATACGGGAGACGTGCACGATCTCGTCGCCGCGGACCACCGCCTCCGTCGGCGCGGGCCGGCCGAGGAACATCAGCAGGCTGGCCGTGGGCCCGTACGCACCGGTGTTGGGGATCGTCAGCACGTCCCCTTCGGCGGCCTCGGGCACCTCGATCTCGCGGCCCAGGATGTCGCCGGGCGTGCACAGCGGGCCGACGAGGCTGGCCTTCTCGACGGCCCGCCCGTTGTCCTCGGTGTCGACGGCCACGGAGACCGGCAGCAGCCTGCCGAGCCCCGACATGCCGCCGAAGGTGTTGATGCCCGCGTCGAGGATGACGAACTTGCGGCCACGGCTGACCTTCACGTTGCTGACTCCGGCCAGCAGCGTGCCGCTGTCGCCGACCAGATAGCGTCCGGACTCCACCGCGAGCCGGGGCTCGCCCTGCCGCCAGCCCGGGAAGGCCGCGTCCAGCTTCTCCTCCAGCGCCGCGCGGAGTCCGGGGTACCGGTCCCGGCCACCGGCCTGCGCGTACGGGGCGGCGAAGCCACCGCCGATGTCCAGGATGCGCAGGCGTACGCCCAGGTCCTCCTGCATCGCGGCGGCCACGTCGATGCTGTGCAGCAGCTCCGCGATCAGTGACTGCTCATCGCGCGCGTTGCTCTGCGAGAACAGATGCAGGCCCGCGACGGAGACCCCCGGCACCTCCCTCAGCTGTGCGGCGATGCCCGCGACGGTCTCGCTGTCGATGCCGAACTGGGTGGGCTTCCCGGTCATCCGGATGCTGGTACCGGCGCCGGCCGTGGCGCTGTTGATGCGCAGCAGGGCCTCGGCATGCACGCCGTGCGCCCGTGCCGCCGCTCCGATGTGCGTGAGGTCCGAGAGGGATTCGGCGGAGAAGAGCCGCACTCCGCCGGCCAGCGCGCCGGCCAGCTCGTCGCGGGTCTTGCCGGGGCCGGTGTAGAGGATGTCGGTCCCCGGGTAACCCGCTTCGAGCGCGGCGGCCAGCTCGCCGGCCGAGCTGATCTCGGCCTTGCACGCCGGGCCTTCGCCGGTGCGCAGCGCCCGTACGAGCTCCACGTGCGGGTTGGCCTTGAAGGCGTAGAACACCTCGAAGCCGTCGGGCAGCGCGCCGAAGAGGTCCCGGCGGGCGGCGTCCACGCGCTCCAGGTCGTAGACGTACAACGGCGTTCCGTACTCCGCCGCGAGCTTCTCCAGCAGAGGGGTGTGCGCCGTCACTTGGCATTCTCCTCAAGCAGCTTTGCGAGTGCGTCGCGGGCGTTCTTGCCGTGCGCGGTGAGCGGGAAGTCGGTGAGGACCTTGCAGACGGACGGGACCTTCGCGGGCTCCAGGCGCTGCGCGAGCTCCTTGAGCACCTCGCGCGCCCCCAGGTCGCTCTGCACGAACAGCGCGAGGTCGTGGCGTTCGCCGGGCGGGAGCACCGCCGCTGCCTGCACGCCGGGGATGTCCATGGCCGCCGCCTCGATCTCGACGGTGGACATCCGGAAGCCCTTCCGTTTGAACATGTCGTCGCGGCGGCCCTGGAAGTAGAGGTAGCCGTCCTCGTCGAGATGCCCGTAGTCGCCGGTGTGCAGCCGGTTCCGGCCGGTGGCCCCGTCGGGTCGGAAGGTACGCGCGGTCACCTCGGGATTGCGCCAGTAGCCGGCCATGACGTGCGGGCCGGCCGCCACGATCTCGCCGACCGTACCGGGCGGCACCGGCCGTCCCTCGTCGTCCAGGATCAGCACCTCCGTGCCGGGCAGTGGCAGCCCGACGGCCCCGGGGCGCTCCCGGTCCTCCTCCGGAGGCATGACGGTGATCCGCTTCGCCTCGGTCTGGCCGTACTGACGGACCACCCGCGCGCCCGGGAAGTGCTCCCGCAGGGCATCGATGGTGGGCCCGGGGAGCGCGGCGCCGGTGTTGGTGAACATCCGCACCGGGGGCACGGGCTGCTGCTCGCGTCGGCAGAGCGTCACCAGCATGGTGGCGAGTGAGGGCACCAGGGGCACCACGGTCGCCCCGGTCTCCCGCATGCGCCGCAGCATCAGAAGGTCGGACTCGCCGTCCGCGAGGACGATCTCGCAGCCGCTGATGCAGGTCATCAGGACCTTGTAGAGGCCGTAGTCCCAGGACATCGGGAAGCGGCAGAAGACCACGTCGTCGGAGCGGTAGCCGAGGGCCCGGACCAGCATCCGGCTGGCGAAGGCGACCTGGGCGTGCGGACACACCACCGCCTTGGGCGCGGCGGTGCTGCCGGAGGTGAAGATGAGGGTCGCGATGTCGTCCGGCCGCACCGCTACGGACGTGGCGCGCTCGCCGCGTTCCGCGAGCACGCCGACCTCCTCCCAGACCTCCGCCATGTCGTGCACGGGGGCGGTGGTGAGGGACCGCAGACCCGCCGCGTCCGGCGCACCGCCGATGACGAGAGCGGGTTCGGCACTGCCGAGTACGGAACTCAGGTGGTAGGGCCGCATGGCGGGGTTGAGCGGGACGAAGGCCGCTCCGCGCCGGGCCGCGCCGTAGAACATGGCCGCCAGCTCGCGGGTGGTCGGAAGCCTGACGACGATGCGGTCACCGCGCCCGATGCCCTGCTTCTCCAGCCAGGCCGCGAAGGCGTGGCTGTGGGCGTCGAGCTGCCGGTACGTCCACTCGCCCGCCTCGTCGCGAATGGCCGGGGCGTCCGGTGCGGTGGCCGCCGTCTCGTCCAGCAAACCGTGGACGAGTTCGCCGCCGGAAGGTTTCCCGGGATCTCCGGGTATCGCATACTCAAGGCTTCCCAAGGCCGTTCTCCTGCCGTGATGTGTGAATCAGGACCGATTGGGACTGCTGTCACGGTAAGGAGCCAGGACCGGCGGCCCACACCCCTAACTGCCCCTACGGGTAACGCCTACAAGCCCTGTTTCACGGTCGCTCCCGCATCGACCTTCAGATGCAGTCCCGTCACATAACGGGACTCGTCGGAGGCCAAATAGACGACCGCGTGCGATACGTCGGAGGCGTTCACGAACGGAATCCTCATCGACTGAATTCCCGTGAACACCGGGTCGACATCCTCGCGCGAAGGGCTCTCCAGATCGGGCCTGAAGGTGCGGTACACCGCGTCGTTGAGGAGCATGTGCGTGTCGACATTCGTCGGATGCACGGCGTTCACCCGGGTGCCGGCCGGAGCCAGCAGCTGCGAGAGCGTGTTCACGTACTCGACCAGGGTGTGCTTGGCGAAGCGGTATCCGGCGAAGCCGGGGCCCGCGGGCGACACGTCGGCGTGGCCGGGCTGGAGGCCGGTCATCGAGCCGATGACGATGATCGAGCCACCCTCGCTGAGGTGCGGGATCGCGGCGTGCACGGTGTTCAGTACGCCACCGAGGTTGATGTCGGCCGTCGCCGTGAACGCCTCGATGGGCCGCTCGGCCCCGATGGGCAGGATGCCCGCGTTGGGCACCACGATGTCCAGCCGGCCCAGTTCCGCGACGCCCTCGTCGATGGCGGCGCGCAGCGCGTCCCGGTCGCGGACGTCCGCGACCTTGGTCACGGCCCGCCGGCCGGCCTTCTCCACCAGCGCCGCGGTCTCCGCGAGTTCGGCACCGTCCGCCATCGGATACTCGACGACGGATATGTCCTCGCAGAGGTCGATGGCGATGATGTCGGCGCCTTCCTCGGCGAGCCGGACGGCATGACTGCGGCCCTGCCCGCGAGCCGCTCCCGTAATGACGGCCACTTTTCCTGAAACCCGGCCCATCGGCCCTCCTGGAATGAGTTCGCACACGGTCGGAGCGCACTGCCCCATAACTTTTCTAGCGCCGGAAAGGGCGCGGCGAGCGCTCCGCCCACCCCTAAATGTTTAGGGGCTGGTCTTTGCCTGCTCCTCTGCGACGATCGGCGCACACCACGTCGAAGGGAAGGAGTCGCCCGTGTCCGAGACCGAAGCCGCGACGGACGGATTCCCCACGGAAGCGCGTGCCGCGCGGGGCCAGGAGCAGGGCGGCCGGCCCCTGGGCGCCGGCCAGGAGCCGGCCGGCGGGGAAGCGTCGCTCATCGAGGAAGAACTGCTCGTCGAGGAGGTCTCCATCGACGGCATGTGCGGCGTCTACTGAGCCCGCACCCGACCTCTGTCGAACCCGCTCCCGGCCGCATCGAGGTGTCCCCGTGTTCCGTCCTGGCCTGCCGTACAGGTGTGCCCCCAGCGTGGCGCTGCGTCCCGAACCCTTCGGGGCGCTGGCCTACGACTTCACCACCCGCCGACTGAGCTTCCTCAAGAGCCTCGAACTGGTCGAGGTGGTCCGCTCGCTGGAACACCACCCCGATGTGCACGCGGCCCTCGACGCGGCAGCGGTGCCCGCCGAGCGGCACCGGCCCCTTCTGACGGCGCTCGCCGCGCTCAGTGACGCGGGCACGATCGAACCCCGCGGGAGTGTCGCGGCATGACGCTCGTGGACCGATTCCAGCAGGGTCTGGCGGCCCCGATCTGCCTGACCTGGGAGCTGACGTACGCCTGCAACCTCTCCTGCGTGCACTGCCTGTCCTCGTCGGGGCGCCGCGATCCGCGCGAGCTGACCACGGCCGAATGCAAGGCCGTCATCGACGAGTTGCAGCGCATGCAGGTCTTCTACGTGAACATCGGCGGCGGCGAGCCGACCGTACGGCCGGACTTCTGGGAGCTGGTCGACTACGCCACCGCGCACCAGGTCGGCGTGAAGTTCTCCACCAACGGTGTTCGGATCACCGAGGACCGCGCCCGCCGGCTGGCGGCGAGCGACTACGTCGACGTACAGATCTCCCTCGACGGGGCGACCGCGGAGGTCAACGACGCGGTGCGCGGGCCGGGTTCGTACGACACCGCGGTCACCGCGCTGCGCAGGCTCGCGGCGGCGGGCATACGCGACGTCAAGCTGAGCGTCGTGATGACCCGGCAGAACATCGGCCAGCTGGACGAGTTCGCCGCCCTCGCCGAGGAGTACGGCGCACAGCTGCGCCTGACCCGGCTGCGGCCCTCCGGGCGCGGCGCGGACGTGTGGGACGAGCTGCACCCGACCGCACAGCAGCAGCGCGCGCTCTACCACTGGCTGGTCGCCCACGGCGAGAACGTCCTTACCGGCGACTCCTTCTTCCACCTCAACGCGCTCGGCTCGACGCCGCTGCCGGGCCTGAACCTGTGCGGCGCGGGCCGGGTGGTCTGCCTGATCGACCCCGTCGGTGACGTCTACGCCTGCCCCTTCGCCATCCACGAGCAGTTCCTCGCGGGCAACGTACGTGCTCCGGGCGGCTTCGCCGGGGTGTGGCGGGACTCGGAACTCTTCGCCGAGCTGCGCAGCCCGCAGAGCGCCGGCGCCTGTACGTCCTGCGCGGCCTTCGACGCCTGCCGGGGCGGGTGCATGGCCGCGAAGTTCTTCACCGGGCTGCCGCTGGACGGCCCCGACCCCGAGTGCGTACAGGGGCACGGCGAGCGCGCGCTGGCCGGCGTCGCCGCGGGGGCGGCTCCCCGCCCCACGGCCGACCATTCGCACCGGACCGGGCCGCGCCGGCGCGCCGGCGGTGCGGTCCCGGTGAGCATCGGTCGTATTCCGGACGGTTTCCACGCGCGGGGCGGCGCCGCTCCTGTGCCACCGATGGGCCGGGCCTGCGACACCAGCCCGCTGGCGGGCCGTACCGCTCCGGAGACGGGCGGCGCGGGATGACCGGACCCGCGGCCGAGCCGCCCGTGTCCGCGCATCCGGGCGCGGCGGGGCGGCCGGCCGGTCTGACCGATCCCGTGCGGCTGGCCGGGCGGACCGCGCCCAGCCGGGTCGTCTTCGGACCGCACGAGACCAACCTGGCGCGGCGACGGGCCGTCTCCGAACGCCATGTCGCGTACTACGAGCGGCGGGCCGCGGGCGGTGCCGGGCTGATCGTGACCGAGACGGCGAGCGTGCACGCGTCGGACTGGCCGTACGAGCGCGCCCCGCTGGCCGGTGACTGCGCGCCGGGCTGGGCCGCGACGGCCGCCGCCTGTCACGCACACGGCGCGCTGGTCGTGGCGGGCCTGGGCCATGCCGGCTCCCAGGGCTCGTCCGCCTACTCCCAGTCCGCGCTGTGGGCGCCGTCCCGGGTGCCCGACGTCGCCTCGCGCGAGCTGCCGATGGAGCTGGAGCAGCCGGAGATACGGCAGCTCCGCGCGGCGTTCGCCGGCTCGGCCGGCCGGGCCGTGGCGGCGGACCTGGACGGTGTGGAGCTGGACGCCGGGCCGTACAGCCTGCTGCGCCAGTTCCTCTCCGGACTCACCAACCACCGCGAGGACCGCTACGGCACCGACCGCACCCTCCTCCTGCGCGAGGTCGTCACCGCCGTGCGCGCCGAGATCGGCACCGACCACATCCTGGGGCTCCGGCTCTCGTGCGACGAGCTGGCGCCCTGGGCCGGCATCACCCCGGACCACGCGGCAGGGATCGCTGCCGCGCTCGCCCCGCACCTCGACTACCTCACCGTGGTACGCGGCTCGGCCATGAACACCGCTGCCTACCGGCCCGATCTGCACACCGGCCCCGGCTTCGGCACGGCTCTCGCACGCACCGTCAGGGAGGCGGTCGCCGGCGCGGCCCGCGTCGTCCTCCAGGGATCCGTCGTCGACCCGGCCCAGGCGCAGCAGGCACTGGACTCGGGTGCCGCCTGCCTGGTCGAGATGACACGCGCACAGATCGCGGAACCGCGGCTGGTCGCCCTGTGGCGGGCGGGCAACGGGGCCCGTATCCGGCCCTGCGTGCTGTGCAATCAGCGGTGCCAGGTGCGGGACAGCCGGAACCCGGTGGTGAGTTGTGTCGCGGAACCGCGCAGCGGTCATGAGACACAGGACCTGGCGGCGGAAGGGCACGACAGTACGGCCCGGGACGTCCTGGTGGTCGGCGGCGGCCCCGCCGGACTGGAGGCGGCCCGGGTGCTGGCCGGCCGGGGCCACCGGGTCGAGCTGGCCGAGCGCCGCGCCGACCTCGGCGGTGCGCTGCGCACCGCGGCGGCCACCGGTGCCCGCATCCGGCTCGTGCGGCTGACCGACTGGCTGGAGGCGGAGGTACGCCGACTGGGCGTCACGGTCCGCACCGGCACTGAGGTCACCCCCGAGGAACTGGCCGCGGTCCGCACGTCCGGCCGTGCCGTCCTGCTCGCCACGGGCTCCGTGCCGGGCCCCCGCGCGTACACCTCGGAGGCGGGCAGCATGGTGGTCGACGCCGCGGAGCTGCTCGCCGGCTGGCCCGCCTCGGCGGACCGGCTCGGCGACGGCCCCGTGCTGGTCCACGACCCGGTGGGGGACCCCGTCGGGGTGGGCGTCGCGGAGGCGCTGGCCGCCCTGGGCCGTACCACCTCACTGGTGACGCAGGATCAGGTCGCCGGGACCCAGCTGTCGCTCACCGGGGACCTCGCGGATGCCAACCGCCGGCTGCAGCAGGCCGGTACGACCGTGCACAAGCGATCGGTGCTGCGGCGGGTGACGCCCGGAACGGCACTCATCGAACACGTGCTGACGGGCGAGCGGAGCGAGGTGCCCTGCACCGCGGTCGTGCACTGCGGCCACCGGCTCCCCGACGAGACCCTGCCGGGCGCGCCACGGGCGGGCGACTGCGTCGCGCCGCGCACGGTGTACGAAGCGATGCTGGAAGGGCGGCGTGCGGCCCTTGCGCTGGCGACGGCCGACGCAACGCCGTACGGCGGCGCCTCCGGGCGCGTCCCCGCGCACCCGCCCATGGCCGGAGCCGCGCGATGACCCAGTACCGGCATCTCTTCTCACCGCTGCGCATCGGTCCCCTGGAGGTCGCCAACAGAGCAGTTTTCTCGGCCCACTTGACCAACTATGCCGAGGACGGTCTGCCGAGCGCACAGCACGCGGCCTACTACGCGGCACGCGCCGCCGGCGGCACCGGGCTGGTCATCACCGAGGAACACTCGACGCACCCCGGCGACTGGCCGTACGAGAAGCTCATCCACGGATTCCGTCCCGAGGTGGTGCCGGGCTACCGGCGCATCACCGAAGCCGTGCACGCCCACGGTGTGCCGGTCCTTGCGCAGCTGAACCACAACGGGGGCCAGGCCTCCGGCATGTACTCCAGGCTTCCGGTGTGGGCGCCCTCGGCCGTGCCCGATCCGCTCTTCCGCGAAGTCCCGAAGGCGGTGACGCCCGCCGAGATCGACGAGATCGTCGCCGGGTACGCCACCGTCGCGCAGCACTGCGCCGAGGGCGGCTTCGACGGAGTGGAGTTGCAGTGCTCGCACTCCTCTATCGTGCGCAGCTTCCTCTCCCCCGCCACGAACCGGCGCACCGACGGCTACGGCGGCACCCTGGAGCGCCGCGCCCGGCTGCTCCTGCGGATCATCGACGCGGTACGGGAGGCCATCGGCCCCGGCCGGGCCCTCGGCGTGCGGCTGTGCGGCGACGAGCTGATCGAGGGCGGCATCACCCTCGACGAGGGCGTCGAGACCGCCCGGCTCGTGGAAGCCACCGGCGCCGTCGACTACCTCAACACCTCGATCGGCGTGGCGACATCGACGCTGTACATGATCGAGGCGTCGATGGCGGTGCCGCCCGGGTACGGGCTGTTCATTCCCAACGCCATCCGGCGCGCCGTGCGCCTCCCGGTGGTCGGTGTCGGCCGTATCAAGGACCCGGTACAGGCCGAACGCGCACTGGCCGAGGGCCACTGCGACCTGGTCGGCATGGTGCGCGGCCAGATCGCCGACCCCGAGCTGCTGGCCAAGGCCCGCAGCGGACACGCCGCCCACATCCGTACGTGCATGTCCTGCAATCAGGAGTGCGTGGGCCGGATGGGTCAGAACCGCTGGCTGGGCTGCGTCGAGAATCCGCATGCGGGGCGCGAGGCCGAGACGTCACCACGTTCCACGGCGCTGCCCTCCCCGCGCCGCCCCCGCCGCCTCCTCGTCGTCGGCGGCGGGCCGGCCGGGCTGCAGGCCGCGGCCACCGCGGCGCGCCGCGGCCTCCGGGTCACGCTGTACGAGCGAGGCGCGGCCACCGGCGGCCAGGTGGCCGTCGCGGCCGGCGCGCCCCATCGCGCGGAGTTCCTGGACGTCGTGCGCAATCTGCTGGCCGAATGCCGCCGCCTCGGCGTGGAGATCCGTACCGGAACCGAGGCCGAAGCGGAGCAGCTGCGCGCCGAGGCGCCCGACGCCGTGGTGCTCGCCTGCGGCGCACGCCCGCAGCGTCCGCACTGGGCCGGGGCGCTGCCGCGAGTGGTGGACGTGCGGGATGTCCTCGAAGGCCGCGCGGAACCGTCCGGTGAGGTCCTCGTCGTCGACGAACTCGGCTTCCACCAGGCCACCTCCGTCGCCGAACTGCTCGCCGACCGCGGCTGCCGGGTCCGCGTCTGCACCCCCGGCATGGTCGTCGGGCAGGACCTCGGCAGCACCCTGGACCTGGAGACCTTCACCGTGCGGGCGCACGCCAAGGGCATCGGCCTGGCCACCGACCGAGTCGTGCTGTCCGCGGCCCCCGAGCCGGAGGGCGGCGACGGGGTACTGCTCGACGTCCTCACCCACACCACAGGAGAGACGGTGCAAGAACGCTGGGACTGGGTCGTCTGCGCCGTCCATCAAGCGCCCGAGGACGAGTTGTGGCACGCCCTGAAGGGCGCGCCGTTCCCCGTGGAGCGGGCCGGCGACTGCCTGACACCCCGTCGCGCGCACGCCGCGGTCATCGAGGGCCACCGGGCGGGGGCCGCGCTGTGACCGTCGCTCATCAGGGCCTCGTGCGCCCGTCGCTCGCCGTGGTGCAGGTACGCGACGGTGCGGTGCCACCCGGCGCGGAGGAGGTCGTGGCCGAGGCGGGCGGTGCGGTGCTGCTCGTCGGCGACGGCACCCGGGCGGCCCTGTCCGGGCTGGCATCGGCCGGGCAGGCGTGGACAGCTGAATTCCCCGGCGGGCTCCGCCCGGGGCCGGGCACGACGGCCACCGCTCTCGCCCCCTTGCTGAGGGGAGTGCACGCCCTGCTCCTGTCCGCTTCGGCCGACGGCCGCGAGCTGGCACCCCGGCTCGCCCACGCCCTCGACCGGCCGCTGCTCGCGGGTGCGGTCGAGGTGCTGCCGGACGGTGCGCTGGTCTCCCGGCAGGAGGGAAGGGCGCAGGCCCGGCTGACGGCCCGAGGAGCCTTCGTGACCACACTGGTGGCAGGCGTGCGCGGCGTGGACCCGGCCCTCGCAGCCGCGTCGGCCGGCGAACGCCCCACCCCGCTCGTACCCACCGAACTCGCCCCCGGCTGGCCTTCGGACATCCCCGACCCCCGGGTCGTCGACGTTCTGCGTCCCGGCCCCACGGGGGACGACCTCGCCGACGCCCCGCGCATCCTCGGCGCCGGCGGCGGCCTCGGCAGCCCCGACGCCATCGCGCTGCTGCGGCAGGTGGCCGGGGCGCTGGACGCCTCCGTCGGTGCGACCCGCGTCGTCACCGACGCCGGCTGGCTGGAGCACGAGCGGCAGATCGGCACCACGGGCGTGGCCGTCGACCCGGACGTCTACATCGCCTTCGGAGTGTCCGGTGCCGGCCAGCACACCGGCGGCCTCGGCACACCGCGCCTGGTCATCAGCGTCAACACCGACCCGCACTGTCCTATGACGGCCATGGCCGATCTGGGCATCGTCGCGGACGCGCCCGCCGTACTCGCCGAACTGCACACCCGGCTGGGAGCCGCCGGTCATGAGTGAATCGACGCACGGCGCACGCACCGCCACCGCCCCGGACTTCGACGTCGTCATCGTGGGCGCGGGCCCCGCCGGCAGCGCCGCCGCGCTGGAGGCGGCCCGCGCCGGCCGCTCCGTGGCGCTGGTGGAGCGCGGCCCGTACCCCGGCGCGAAGAACGTCTACGGCGGTGTGGTCTACGGCAGGGTGCTGGACGAGCTGGTGCCCGGATGGTGGGAGCAACTGCCCGTCGAGCGATGGGTGACCCGCCGTTCGACCATGCTCATGACGGGCCATCAGGCACTCACCGTCGATCTGCGCACCGAGGACTGGGGCCGCCCGCCGTACAACGGTGCCACCGTCCACCGGGCGGCGCTGGACTCCTGGCTCGCCTCGCTCGCGGAGGAGGCGGGCGCCGTGCTGGTGCCGTCCACCGTGGTCACCGGTCTGCTGCGCGGTCCTCGCGGCGAAGTCACCGGCGTACGGACCGACCGCCCGGACGGGGATCTGACGGCCCGGGTGGTGATCGCCTGCGACGGCGTGAACTCCTTCCTCGCCAGGGAGGCCGGGCTCCACCGGGTGCCGGAGAAGGGCGGTGCGCACCTGGCCCTCGGCGTGAAGGAGACCCTCGCGCTGCCCCGCGAGGTCATCGAGGAGCGGTTCCAGCTCACCGGACGTGACGGCATGGACATCGAGATTCTGGGATGCACACGCGGCATCCCGGGCGGCGGTTTCCTCTACACCAACCTCGACACCGTCTCCGTCGGCGTGGTCCTCGGCCTGCCCGGCCTGGCCCGCTCCGGCGTCCGCCCCGATCGGATACTCGCCGAGCTGAAGACACATCCGGCCGTCGCACCTCTGGTGCGCGGGGCCGAGGTGAAGGAGTACGCCGCCCATCTGCTCCCCGAGGGCGGTTACGACACCATGCCCGAACTCGCCGGCGACGGCATCCTCGTCGCCGGGGACGCCGCCCATATGTGCCTGGCGGCGGGGATCTGGCTGGAGGGCGTCAACTACGCGCTCGGCGCCGGCATGTACGCGGGCCGCGCCGCGGCGGCCGCCGTCGCCGCCGGCGACACCTCACGCCGCGGCCTGGCGGGCTACCGGCACATGCTGGCGGACTCCTTCGTACTGGCCGACCACCGCAAACTGCGCAGGGTTCCGGGCCTGGTCCTCTCCGACCGGGTGCAGCAGGCCTACCCGGGCCTCGCCTGCGATGTCCTCCAGAGCCTGTACCAGGTCGACAACGCGTCCCCCAAGCCCGGTCTGCGCCGCATCCTGCGCCGTACGGCCCGGCGGCACGGCGTCGCCCTGCACCATGCCCTGTCCGACGCATTCACCGCATTGAGGTCCTTCGGATGAGCACCGACCAGCCGCTCCCGTCGTACGGCGGAGCGTCCTTCGCCGACCGGATGTCCACGGTGGAGTTCCGGGTCGCGCAGCGCCCGCACATCACCCTCGACACCGATGCCTGCCGGTCGTGCCCCACCCGCGCCTGTGTGCACTCCTGCCCGGCCGACCTCTTCGTGCCGACGTCCGACGGCGGGCTCCTGTTCAATTACGAGCAGTGCTTCGAGTGCGGCACCTGCTTCCAGGTGTGTCCCACTGAGGGTGCGCTGACCTGGACGTATCCGGACGGCGGCCATGGCGTCGCGTTCCGGCGGGGGTGAAGGCCGATGACCGTGGCACCACACCCCCGTCCGCTGATCGTGGCGGTTCTCGCGCCCGCACCAGAGGCACTGGCCGACCAGCCGTCCGGTCGTGGACACACCGAGCACCTCACGGCCGGTGCGAGCCCCGCCGACCTGGGTGCGCTGGAGCAGGCCCTGCGGGTGTCCGAGGCGCTCGGCGGGCACTGCCTCGCGGTCTGCGTGGGCCCGCCCACGGCCGAGCCCGTGCTGCGGGAGGCACTCGCCGCGGGCGCGGACGCCGTCCTGCGCGTCGAAGGCGATTCCGGCGCGAGCCCCGAGGACCCGGCGGGAATCGCGCGCGGACTGCATGCCGCGTTCCGCGCCCTGCCCGGTCTTCCCGTGACCGGTCTTCCCATGGCGGCCGGAACGGACGGTACGCCGGGCCTCGTCCTGTTCGGCGACCGCTCGCCGGAACACGGCGCGGACTCCGTACCGGCCTTTCTGGCGGCGCGCCTGCTCGCCGCACAGGCCCTCGGCCTCAGCGAACTGACGGCCGTACAGGGCACGGCCGGAGTGCCGGCCGGGGTACCCGCGCTGACGGCGGTCCGCCGGACCTCCCACGGCGTCCGCGAGCGGCTCACCATCCCGCTGCCCGCGGTCTGCTCGGTCGAACCGGGGGAGGTACGGCTGCGCCGCGCCGCGCTGCCCGCCCTGCTCGCCTCCCGCACCGCCGCCGTCCCCGCGGTGAACGTGCCGGGCGGCCCCGACCACCGCGTGCAGGCCGGCCCCGTACACCCTTATCGGCCCCGCCCCCGGCCGCTCCCCCCGCCCACGGCGGCCGACCCGCGGGAACGGCTGCGCATCCTGACCGGCACCGGTGCCCGGCCCACCACGGCCCGGATCGTCGCGCCCGAGACCCCGGCCGCGGCCGCCGACGCACTGCTCGCCGAACTCCGCGCCCACGGCTACGTGGCGGAGACCTCATGACCGGCACCGGCCCCGCCCCGAGAGTCGCCCTGGTGACCGGCGCCGCCCGTGGCATCGGCGCCGCCGTGGTCCACCAGCTGGCGGCCGAGGGCTGGCGCGTCGTCGCCCTGGACCGCTGCGCCGACGAACCCGGGGCGGCCTACCCGCTCGGCAGCGAGAGCGAGCTCTTCGCCCTCGCCGACGCCTGGCCCGGCACCGTACGTCCCGTCATCGGCGACGTACGCGACCTCGCGTCCCTGCAAGGGGCGGTCGAACTGGCCCGCGACGCGTTCGGCGGCCTGGACGCGGCCGTCGCGGCCGCCGCCGTCATGGTCGGCGGCAGGCCCCTGTGGGAGACGAGCGACGAGGACTGGGACGCCCTGTTCGAGACCGGCGTACGCGGCGTCACCAACCTGGCCCGCGCCGCGGTCCCCGCACTGCTGGCCAGGCCCGCGCCCCGGGCCGGCCGGTTCGTCGCCCTGGCCTCGGCCGCCGCCCACCGCGGCCTGTGGCACCTCGCGGCCTACAACGCGGCCAAGGCCGCCGTCGTGGGCCTCGTCCGCGGCCTCGCCACGGACCTCCGCGGCACCGGGGTCAACGCCACCGCTGTGTCCCCCGGTTCGACCCGCACCCCGATGCTCGACGCGAGCGCGGACCTCTACGGCCTCCCGGGCCCCGAGGAGTTCACCCGGTACCACCTCACGGACCGCCTGCTGACGCCCGAGGAGGTGGCCGCCGCCGTCTGCTGGCTCTGCGACGAACGGTCCTCCGCGGTCACCGGCACCGTCCTGCACGCCGATGGGGGATTCACCGCATGACGTCCGACGCCTCGCGAGACCGGCACGGTGCGGCAGACGGGCCGGCACCACAGAAGGCGGCGGACCGCACCGGTCCCTCCCAACGGCCCGCGCTCCGGCTGGTCCCGGACCCCGCGAGCCGCTTCCTCGCCGGCGGCCGGGCCCTGCTCGGCGGCTCGCCGTACCGCGTGCTGCGGCTCTCGCGCGAGGGCGCCCGGCTGGTCGCGGGCTGGCTGGCCGGCGCGCCGGTCTCCGCCTCACCCCGCCACCGTCGCCTCGCCGCCCGCCTCGTCCGCGCGGGCTTCGCTCACCCTCAGTACGCCGCGGGGCCGTTCACCGGCCGGGATGTCACCGCCGTCGTACCGGTCCGCGATCACGCCGCGGCGGTCCGCCGGCTGCTCCCCCATCTCGACGGGCTGGCGGCCACCGTCGTCGTCGACGACGGCTCGCGGCTCCCCCTGCCGGAAGCCACCGTCCGCCATGCGCACTCCAGGGGCCCCGCCGCCGCCCGCAACACCGGCTGGACCACGGCCGCCACTTCCCTCGTCGCCTTCCTCGACGCGGACGTGGCGCCGGACCCGGACTGGCTCGGGCCGCTGCTGCGGCACTTCGAGGACCCGGACGTGCTCGCCGTGGCCCCCCGCGTGCGCAGCGCCCCCGGCCGCACCGCCCTCCAGCGGTACGAAACGGCTCGCTCGTCGCTCGACCTCGGCACGGCAGCGGCCCCGGTCCGCCCCGGCAGCCGCGTCGCCTACGTACCGTCCGCCGCCCTGATCGTGCGCACCTCCGCGCTCCGCGCGCTGGGCGGATTCGACGAACGCATGCGGTTCGGCGAGGACGTCGACCTAGTCTGGCGGCTGGCGGCCGCCGGCCAGGTCCGCTACGAGCCCACCGCCACGGTCCGGCACACCCCGCGCGCCCGCTGGCGCGACTGGGCCCGGCAGCGCTTCGACTACGGCACGTCCGCCGCGCCACTGGCCCTCCGCCACGGGCGGGCCGTGGCCCCCGTAAGAGTGTCGGTCTGGAGCGCGCTGGCCTGGGCGGCACTCGCCGCCGGCCGCCCGCTGCCCGCGCTGCTCGTCGCGGGCTCGACCACCGCACTCCTGCCGGGCAAACTGCGCGCGACCGGCGTCCCGGCCGCCGAGGCGCTGCGGCTGGCGTCCATGGGGCACTGGGGCGCGGGCCGGGCGCTGGCGGACGCGGCGACCCGTACCTGGTGGCCGGTGGCCCTCCCTTTGCTGGCCACCGGCAGGACAGGGCGGCTGCTGCTGGCGGCGGCGTACGGCCGGCATGTGGCGGACTGGCTGCGCACCCGTCCACCGGTGGGCCTGCCGCACTGGGTCGCCGCTCGCGCCATGGACGACTTCGCGTACGGCGCGGGCGTCTGGCGGGGCGCCCTGCGCGCCCGCACCCTCGCCCCTCTCCTGCCCGACCTGGCCGACTGGCCTGGCCGGAACGGCATCCTCAACGACCAGGGCGGAACCACCACATGAGTTCTCCGACGCCTGCCGCGGAAGACCGCGCACACCCCGCCCCACCGGCGCTGCGCCTCGACTCCGCCCCATGGCCCGACATCGCCGCCGTCGCCGCGCACAGCCTGCTCGCCGTTCCGCTCGGCGCGACCGAACAGCACGGACCGCATCTCCCCTTCACGGTCGACACCGACATCGCCGTCGCTCTCTGCGAGCGTCTCGCCGTGTCCCGCCCCGCCGTGGTACTGGCTCCGCCCGTGCCCTACGGCTCCAGCGGCGAACACGCCGGCTTCCCCGGCACCCTGTCCATCGGCCAGGCCGCGATGGAGGTCCTCCTCGTGGAACTCGTGCGATCCGCCGACGACTTCGCGGGCGTCGTCCTGGTCTGCGCCCACGGCGGCAACGCCGAACCCGTGCGGCGTGCCACGGAACAACTGCGTACCGAGGGCCGCAACGTACTGTCCTGGCTCCCCACCGGCGACCCGGCCGACAGCCACGCCGGCCACCAGGAGACCTCCGCCGTGCTCGCCCTGCGCCCCGAGGCCGTGCGCGGCGACCGCGCCGAACCCGGCTGCACCCGTCCCCTCCGCGACCTCATGCCCACCCTCCGCAGCTCGGGGCTGCGCGCCGTGACCCCCAACGGCGTCCTCGGCGACCCCACCCGTGCCTCGGCCTCGGACGGCCACCGCCTTCTCGACGTCTGGGCGCAGTCCCTGCGGTCCGCCGTGCACGCCTGGGCCGGACCCGGCACACCCGCCCGCACACCACAGCCCCGGGCGGTGAGGTGAACCATGTCCTGCGCACTACAGCACGGCTGCGCGGCCGTAGTCGGGCAGCGCGACGTCGCCTGCCTTGGCGAACTGCGCGGCGAGCAGCTTCCGCATCGGCCAGCGGTTCATCGAACGCACCGAGGCGTCCCGCAGCCGGATGGCCAGCGCGCTGGCGGGCGCGTATCCCGAGGCTCCGCCGGGCGGCAACTGCTGTGCCCTGCTGACGTAGGGGCGCATGACCCGGTCGTAGTTCCCGAAGGCGGCGCTGTGGTCACCGTCGGCGGCGCCGAGCTCGCCGGCCAGCACATACGCGCCGACCAGGGCCAGGCTGGTCCCCAGGCCGGTGAGCGGCGACGGGCAGTACCCGGCATCACCCAGCAGCGCCACCCGGCCCCTGGACCACTGGTCGAGGCGTACCTGCCCCATGGAGTCGAAGAAGAAGTCGGGCGCGGCACGCATCGCGCGCAGCAGGCGAGGCACCTCCCAGCCCGCGTGGGCGAAGCGTCGGGCAATCAGGTCCTGCTGCTCCGAGGCGTCGCGGCGGTCGTAGGAGAGCTGCTTCGCCCGGAAGCTCAGCCCCGCCTTGATCTCGCCGGGGAGACGCCCGGGCCGGGCCGAAGCGACGAGGCCACCGGGGGCGTTGTGCATCTGGTACCAGCCGTCGAGGGCCAGCTCATCGGTGACGGTGAACCATGCGGTGTAGAGGTCCAGCGGGTGCACATACTGCGACTCCGGGCCGAAGGCCAGCGCACGCACCACGGAATGCAGTCCGTCCGCGCCGACGACGAGTCCGAATCGCCGCGACTCGGCCTTCTCGAAGGTGACGGTGACTCCGGAGGCGTCCTGGTGCAGTCCGGTGACCGTGTCATCGAACAGGTACTCCGTGTCCGGCAGGGTCGCCTCGTACAGCAGCCGGCCCAGGTCACCACGGAGAATCTCGATCTCGGAGACGATCCCCTCGCCGCCGAAGCTGTCCGCCGGCATCCGGGCGGTGGTCCGGCCGGCGGAGTTCACGTAGGCCAGTCCGCGCTGATCGACGCTGAGCGCCCGGGCCTGCTCCAAGAGCCCCATCCGCGTCATCACGTCCCGGCCGGCGCCCCGCAGATCCACGGTCTGGCCGCCCGGCCGGGGGGCGGGTGCACGCTCGACGACAGTGACGGAGAACCCGGCCTTGCGTAGCCAGTACGCCAGCGCGGACCCGGCGATACCAGCACCGGAAACAAGTACATCGGTGTTGTCCATGACACCGAATGTACGACGTACGCGCACTACCTGCAAGCAGCAAAAGCCAAGCTAGAGAAGCCCTTTACCGTCCTGGTGCACTAGTGCTCACCTCGATGGCAGGGGGCAAGTCGGCGCCGCGGGGAGACATCGTCCCAGCGTGGCCGTTACGGTGATGACGTTCAGGTGCACTAGTACGGAGGGGACAGCGTGAGCCCACAGAACACGCCGCGCTACGGCCAGATCGTCGACGAACTCCGGCAGCGCATCACGGCGGGCGAGCTGGGCCCGGGCGACCGTGTGCCCTCGACCCGCGAGATCACCCGGCAGTGGGGCGTCGCCATGGCGACCGCGACCAAAGTCCTCACCGAATTGCGCACCGAAGGCCTGGTCCGCGCGGTGCCGGGCGTCGGCACGGTGGTCGAAGCCGTGGGCCGCCGGGCAAGCCCCGGCCGGCCTCCCGCGGTGCGCCCGCACCCGCCCGCCTCCCCGCCCCCGTCCACCCCCCGCGCGCAGACCACCGAGCAGGCGTTCACCCTCGAAAGGATCGTCGCCGCTGCCGTGCGGGTCGCCGACGCGGAAGGACTGTCCGCGGTCTCCATGCGCCGCGTCGCCACCGAACTCGGCGGCGCGACCATGTCGCTGTACCGCCACGTCACCGACAAGGACGACCTGCTCATCCAGATGATGGACGCGACGTTCGCGCAGTGGCAGTTCCCCGCCACCCCGCCGGAGGACTGGCGGGAGCGGCTCTCGCTCGCCGCTCACATGCTGTGGGACATGTTCCGCCGCCACCCGTGGCTCGCGCCCGCCCTGTCGGTGACACGGCCGCAGCCGGTCGCCGGCCCCATGCCGTTCACGGAGTGGGTGCTCGCCACCCTGGAGGACGAGGGCCTCGATCTCTCCACGGCCTTCACCACCCACCTCGCGCTGTTCAACCACATTCGCGGCACCGCCGTCCACGTCGAGATGGAGGCGGAGGCAGAGGCGGTCAGCGGCCTGAACGACGAGGAGTGGATGGACACGCAGGAACCGGCCCTCCAGGCAATCCTGGCCACCGGCCGCTTCCCGACCCTGGACCGCCTGGCCACAGCCGGCTACGACCTCGACCTCGACCACCTCTTCGAGTTCGGCCTGCAACGCTACCTCGACGGAATCGCGGCGCTCCTGGAGAGCAAGCCCTGACCGGCCCTCGAAGAAGCCACCCGGCGGCCGGTGCCCCCACCCTCACCGCTCCAGCGGCCGGTGGGCGGCCTCCGGCAGCCGGAGGTAAACGGCGGAGGAGACCAGGCACAGCACGGCCACATGCACGGGGAAAAGGCCGGCCTGCTCCAAGTCCGCGAACAGGGTGCCGATGCAGGGGGCCGTGCCGCCGAAGAGGGCGACGGTGACCGAGTAGGGGAACCCAACCCCGCGGCGCGCACCCGAGCAGGGAACGCCTCCGCGTTCACCGCCGCCGAGATGGCCGTGGAGCGCGGCATCGAGCACTATGCCGGCCCGCACCGGCAGCAGCCCAGCGCGATCAACCACAACGACGGCGGCCGGGCGGTGTACTTCACGGATCCGGCGAGCCAGGCCATGGACTGATCACCGTGCCTTACGGCGGCTGGACCTCGTAAGCACATACGCCGAGCGCCGCACCCCGGCCCGGGGTGCGGCCTCTCCATCGCTGCTCGTGCCCGTTGTGCTCGCGGCCGGCGCCCTGCGATTACCTGAGCCGTCACCAGGCGGGGAGCTTGCCCTCCCTGCTTGGGACGAACGCCGGCAGACGCTCCATAAGCCAACACCGGCGCCAAAGGAAACGGCGTCTAAAGGGCCAGCGGCCGCGGAACGTATCGGCTCCAGGCACTCACCGGCCACCTCGGGAATCGTGAGCGCGCCGCTTGCCGTGAGCCGGTGCAGTACGGCAGCGGACCGCCGCCTCCCATTCATGCCAGCAATTCACTCACACGAGTTATCAAAGGGAGATTCTCACTTCCATGGCACTGGGCGCGTGGAAGCCTTCCCTGCCGTTCTTGCGCGCTGGTGGGCTTTTAGTGCTCCTTGTTGTTCTGAATGCGCCGGATTACCTCGACAGATAGCGGTTACAGCTGAAATTAGGCGCACGACTGGTCCGAGGACCCTTTTTGCGCACAGTGCCTACACAACAAGGAGTTCAGATGGAGATTCGACGCTCAGGAACCGTCCAGGCCATCGACGAAGGACGACAGGACTCCCTCATTCGAGCGGACGAAGATGGAGCCTGCGTCGTGGCCCACTACGCCGAGATGTTCCCGGAGGGCGCTGCTCCGCTGCAGGTCGGAGAACGCGTCACGTACATCCGCGAAGAAGAGCAGGGAAGGCCGGTCGCGCGCGGCGTTCGCCGTCAGATCGGAGGCGGGTGACAGCCCACGGCGGTGGCAAGGTTGTGCAGTCGGGCGGTGCCGAGAGGCGTCGTGTCCTTCCTTCAGGCAGTTCGGTCCGGCCGCGTTCGCGGCGGTGCGGGATGACCAGATCGATGCCCCAATAGCCGCCGTACGCCACGACCGCAGGCCGGCTGGCTGCCCCACCGCAGGACCGCGCGGGGCGCGTCGGGGCTGAGGTGCGCGGCCCGGGGCGGGCAGGGGTAGGAGCGCTGCAGCAGGCGCCAGCCGGACAGGCCCCACCCGGACTCACTTATTATCGCCGCTCTGGCCCTGGTCGTCCCCGGGATCTTCGCAGGGCATTTCCCGAAGTCGGCAGCTCTCTCTTCGGCGAGCGCGCCGTGGGAAACATCGATGCAGTCGATGTCGGTGCATTCCACTTCGAGGTCGTTGGCGCGACGACCGCCGCCCTTGAAATCGTTGTCGGTCGTGACGATGGGCACGGTGTGGCGGGCGCGGGTCTCGCTGGTGTGCCGCAGTTGGCGGTCTGCTTGCGGCGGCGCTGCCGGACCCGCGGCTGCCACACCTCCACCGTCTCGCGCTTCATGACCTCCGCGGGCCAGGAGGCGGTTCTGCGCTAACGGGTTCATGGGCAGCCGACCGTGGACGCCCCGCGCTCGGCGCGCTCCAGGACGTCCTCGATGCCCCCACGGGTTGCTTCCCTTCGTCCAGGACCGGCCCGGGCGGGGCCGAGGCGGAAGGAAGCCGCCCAGTAGCCCCGCTCGTCGCGCGCGGATGCTTATGGGTGATGTGCCTAGCCTGATCGGTGATGTGGGCCGAGGAGGCGGATTGGGCGCCGGTGTGCGCCGATATCTGTAGTGGTGTGACAGATCCTTTTGATGTGGCTGCGCTGTTGCTGATCGCCATGGCCGGGCCGCATGTGGAGAGCGACGGGCCACCAGTCGCGACACGCACCGGATGGGCTCCTGCGGCCGAACCGGACGAGCGCGCCGGTGTTACGGCGCCGTCGCCCGCAGCCGCTCCCTGAGGGCTTTGGCGGAGGCGATTCTGCGGTAGGGGGTGAACTCCCGCAGCAGGGAGCCGGGTACGCCGTGTGCGGACCCCCTGGCCAGCCGCTGGTAGTGGTCCAGGAAGTCGTGGGCGTGCGCGACCGCGGCTTCGACCTCGTGGTCGGCCAGTAGGGCGCGGGCGAGCCGGGCGTGCAGCAAGGCGCGTGCCCTGTGGTGGTCGGCGGGGCGGCGGGTCAGGGAGGCTTCCAGCTCCGCCCGCCCCTCGGCCCGGTCGCCGAGGAGTGAAAGGGCTTCGGCCCGTTGGTAGCGCAGGGCGGCTTCCGGATAGCTGGTGAAGGCCCCCTCGGCTCCCGTCGCGCGTGCCAAGTGGCGCTCCGCCGCCGTGAGGTCCGCCACGGCCCGGCGGCTGCCGCCGCCGGCCCGGACGACGGCGCGCCCCGCGTGTGCGAACGCGCGGACGGCGTGCGGAACGTCCGCGTCGGCGAGTTCGACGGCCGCGTTCCCCCATGCGACGGCCTGGCGGCGGTCGCCGAGCCGGTGGGCCTGCAGGCTCATGCAGCGCAGTGTGATCGTGTAGGCAGCACGGTCCTCGGCGGCGTGGGCGAATTCGAGGGCAAGGGTGTGGTACTGCTGCGCCAGCGCGGGGCGGCCGACCTCGTACGTCATGTTGCCGAGCAGCAGCGTCAGGTGGCCGGCTCCAGTCAGGACGGCGCGGCGTACGGGCGGGCGGGCAGGCGCGGTGAGCAGCGTGGTGACGTCCTCGGCGAGGAACAGCGCGAGCGCGGACCTGCCGTGTGCGCCGCCGTACCGCTCACACATCAGGGCGGTGAAGGCGGCCATCGTCTCCAGCCGGTCCGCGTCCGCCTCGGTGGCCCGGCGTCTGCCGCGGCCCGCCGGGCAGGCGAGCCGGGGCCCGGTCCCCCACCGCGGCAGCGCGGGAGGCACAGCACAGACGACCGAGCGGTCCAGCACGGCACGGCCGGCGGGCTCGCTGTCCATCCGGCACAGCAGGCCGAGCCTCTTCACCGGTTCCCTGACCGTCAGCACCGACGCCACCGGCATGCCGGCCCCGCCGGTGCTGACCAGCCCGGTATCGGCTGACGTGACGAGGCGACCGACGTGGCGACTCAGCGCCTGGGCCACCAGACCGGCGACCTCGGGGCGCGGGCGTGAGCCGGCCAGCCAGTGGGCCACGGCGGTCCGGTCGTAGCGCAGGGACATGCCGTGCAGGTCGCCCAGGGCGTTGACGGCGCGGGAGAGGTCGGCGGCCGACCAGCCGGCTTCGGTCAGCAGGGCCCGGAGAAGGTGATTCGTACTCTTGCGCGCCATGGCGGTAACCGTCCCGGAGAGAGTGGCGCGCGCCGTTGTGACGCCAGCCTTCAACACGTTCACGCCTCTGAGCAAAGACAGACTTCCCACTGCGTACGCTTCATGATTCCGTTGACTGGAGGCCTTGGGCCATACCCGGACCGTTCGCGGGGAGGGTATTCGGCCAGCCCTCTCGGATGACCGGACGGTCCGGCCGGGCCTCTTTAATTGCCGCAGGCGGCAGGACTCTTTCCTCCTGCCTCGGGCCGAGCCGCCGGAACAATCGCCGGTGGCGCCGCCACAACGCGGTGTGCGGCATTTCAAAGGTTTGAGGATTCGATCCTCCCCAGCAACAAGAGACACAGTGGTTACAGCACAGTTACTCCATTCATTCCACGTAGCTCTCCCACGGCGCCTTTTTGCGGCGCGGAGACCCAACGTGAATGTCTCAGAATGATCGGACCGCTCCCGGTTTTTCGCGGTTCCGGGACGGTGAAATCGCCCTCCGCACCCCTTCCAGTACACAGGAGCATTCCATGCCGCGCCGTCGCAACGAGAAACTTCGGGCCCTGCTGGCAGAGGCCCGGTGGACGCAGTCCTCCCTGGCCCGGTCCGTCAACGCACTCGCCGCGGAGATCGGCCTGAACCTGACCTACGACCGTACGGCCGTGGCCCACTGGCTGAGCGGTACCCAGCCGGTGCCCCCGGTGCCGGCCCTGGTGGCGGAGGCGTTCGCCCGGCGTCTGGGAAGACCTCTGCCGCCGGGCGCCACGGGCTTCGACACCTCCAGGGCGAGCATGGCTAAAGGGGTGGACGAGCGCGCCACGGAGCGGAACCGCCGGGCCGAAACCGTCCTCGCGGAGCTGTGCGGCGAGGAGAACGACCCCGCGCTCCGGGTCACCGCCCGGTTGCGGCCCTACCGGGAGGCGGACCTCGCGGACATGTACCGGGCCGTTCCCCGGTCGTCGCCCCTGGAAGCCGCCGCACGGCACGGGAGCAACGAAGGGGACCTCGCCGTCGTCCGGCTCGCCGTCCGCTTCTACGCCGCGTCCTTCAATGCGCACGGCGGCAGACGGGGACGGTCGTCGCTGGCCGCCCACCTCTCCGACGACGTCGTTCCGCTGCTGCGCGAGACAAGAGGGGAAACGGTACGCCGGTCCCTGTTCGTCGAGGCCTCCCGATTATCCTTCCTGCTCGCCCGGATGCAGCAGGACGCGTCCGCACACGGGCTCGCCCAGCGCCACTTCACCACCGCCCTGCGCCTGGCCGCCGAGTCCCGCGACCGTACGGCATGGGCCGTCGTACTGCGCGGGCTCAGCTCCCAGGCACTCGCGCTGGGGCACCGGCGCGCCGCCCTGCACGCGGCCGAGGCCGCACTGGGGGACGGCCTCGGCGGCCCGGGCGGGGCGACCGGCGCCTACCTCCTGTCCCAGCTCTCCGTGGCACAGGCCGCCTGCGGCGCGCGCCGTGCAGCGCTCGACTCCCTCGGCCGGGCGGAACGCGACTCGGCTTCCCCCGCGTCGCACGCGGACGCGGCCGGGCCCTTCACTGCCTACTCGCCGGCCGCGCTCGCCTACCAGAGCGCGGAGGTGTTCCGGCACCTGGGTGACCTGGCCGCCGCCCGCAAGGCGCTGGACCGTTCCCTGGCCCGCCGTCCGGCGGAGGATCACCGCGGGCTCGCGTTGAGCCACGCGTGCCGGGCGGAAATCCTGGTGGGCAGCGGCTATGTGGAGGAGGCCTGTGCCTCCTGGCAGTCCTTCCTCGACCACTGTGCCGTCCTCCGGTCGGGTACGGCGGACAATGCCGTGAGCCGAATGCAGCAACTCCTCGCGCCTTTCAGCCGGGTACCGGCCGCGGCCGCTGTCCTCGACCGCGTGCCTACGAGCAGGCCGTTTCGGCGCACTCCGTGAAACGGCAGCCAGAGGTGGAACTTTCACGCCCGGCCGGCGCCGGAACTTTCACACCCTTCAACAAGCCCGCGGCCACCGAACCGCCCGACGGACCGGCACGCCTTGTTCAATCGCTGACGGGGGCACCGCGGACACCGCCGGCCATTATGCGGCGCCGCCACCGAAACGGGACGGAAAGCGTCCCGGTGTCCCGGCCCGAACGGCCACGCCCCCACAGCCAGAACCAGGACCCGCACCGGAGAGAAGGAAGGAACAGCGGTGATGAGCAGCCCTCCCCGCGCCACGCGGAACGAGCGGTATCCCCAGCCGTACGACATCGTCCATCTTTTCCCGGGACAGGGGGACTTCGCGCTCGGACCGCTCGTTCAGGCCGTACGCGCCCACGCCCCGGTGCGCGCAGCCGTCGCGGACACATTCGGCGAAGCAGCCGAAGCCGGGGCCGAGTTCGGCATCCCGCCACTGGCCGAAGCGCTCCTCGGCGATTCGCCGCCCAGCAGCAGGGACCTCGCGGAGGCCCCGGTCGGCACACCGCAACTGGCCCTGTTCTGCTCCTCGATCGCCGTGCACCGCGCGCTCTGCGCGATCGGGCTGCCGCCCCGGCAGGTGGCCGGGGTGAGTTTCGGTGAGATCGCCGCCCTCACGGCGGCCGGGGTGTTCTCCGTACCGGACGGAGCGCGCATCGCCTGCCTGCTGGCCCGCCGGCTGGCCGAGTGCCCAGGTGGCATGACGCTGTTCAAAACCGGCGAGAGCCACACCGTCGCCCTGCTGGCCGGCGCCCCCGACGTGGCTGTGGCCTGTGTCAACGACCCTGAGGAAACGGTCGTCAGCGGCCCCGTCCCGGCCCTGCGCGCCGTGGAGGAGATCGCCGAGGGGCAAGGGGTTTCCGTCGTACGGCTGCGGCTGCCGTTCCCGTCCCACCACCCGTCCCTGTGCGATGCGGCCGAGGCGTTCCTGGCGTCGATCCGCCCGCTCCCCGCGCGCCCGGCCCGCGTCCCCGTGCACTCCGCTGTGCGCGGCCGCGCCTACCGGCCCGGCGACGACGTCCACCGCGGGCTCGCCGACTGCCTGGTGCGGCCGGCGCGCCTGCCCGGACTGCTGCACGAACTGACGTCGTCCAGAGGTGCGTTGCTCTTCGAAGCCGGTACGGGCCGTGCGCTGACCCGCAGCGCACGGCGCGTGCTGCCGGACACCGGCGGCAGGACGTACGCCACCCTGTGGGACCCCGGCGTCCCGTGGCCTTCGCCCGGCGCGGCGGACACGCTCCCTGCCGGCCCGGCCGCCCGTTCTGCGGGGGTGTCCCGATGACCTCTGCCCCGCACCTGGACGCACTGTCCCGGGTCATCGGCGGCACCTGCCCGGACGCCGGGCTGCGCGACCGTCTCGTGACCGCGCTGGCGCCGGACAGGGAAGCCGCGGCCTCCGACGGCAAGTACGGCCTGGCCGTCCACCGGAGGCTGCGCCGGCTCACGGAGCAACTGCCACCGGCCCGAGAGCTGCTCGGCGACCCGGGCCGGCTCGCCCTCCTCAGCGAATGCGTCGCGGTCGCCGATCCTCCCCTCTACATGGCTGTCCTCTCCCACTACACCCTGTGCCTGAGCTCCCTCGTCTCCCTCATGGCGGACCCGACCGAGCTGGGGGAACGGTGGCGGGCGCTGGAGACGGCGCGGACGAAGGGGGTCTTCCTCGTGACGGAGATCGGGGAGGGCAGCAGCCACCTGGGCATCCGGACGACCGCCGAGTTCGATGCGGGTAACGGGGAGTTCGTGCTCACCACCCCGGACGCGGGGGCGGCGAAGTTCTCGGGAGTCGGGTCCCCTTCGTTGCCGCAGAGCGCGGTGGTGTGCGCCCGGCTGCTCGTCGGCGGCGTCGACCGCGGGGTGTTCTCCTTCCTCGTGGACCTCAGCGACGAGCGCGGGCCGCTGCCGGGCGTGGAGATCTCCCGCAGTGTCGGACTACCCTCGCTCCCGCTGGATTACGCGCTGGTGCGGTTCCGCGGCGTACGTCTCGGCCACGGGCAGTGGCTGCGCGACAGCGCGTCCATCGACGGGCAGGGAGTGTTCCGCGATCCGCTCGGGGGCCCGGATGCCCGGCTGCGGCGCACCCTGTGCGTGGGACAGGCCCTCTGGGCGACACTGCCCTCGGCGATGGCCGCCATGGCGCGCCGGTGTGCGGTCCAGGCGCTGCGACACTCCGCACGCCGCCGCGCCCACGGCCGGCTCGCCCCCGGCGAGCCGGTACTGGCCTACCGGCCTCAACAACGCGCGCTGCTCAACTGTTTGGCGGAGTCCTTCGCGCTGACCTGTGCCGGCAGCACGGCACAGCGGCTGTGGGCGGACGCCCTCACCGCGGCCGGCCGCCGCGGTCCCACGACGGACCGTGGTGATGGGATGGCCTTCGCCCCGTGGACGGCCGTCGACCGCCCACTCGCGGTGCTCAAGGCGCTGTCGGTGCGCAGCGCCGCGCGTGTGGCCGCGGAGTGCCAGCACCGGTGCGGGCTGCCCGGATTCCTGGCGGCCAACCAACTTTCTGCCTACCACGGCTTCGCGCACGCCTTCGACAGTGCCGGCGGTGACAGCCATCTGATCCTGCTGGACGCGGGGCGCGCCATGGCCGCGGAGTACCACGACGCCCCCGATACGGCACCCGAGCCGTCCGGCCTGCCGGTGACGGACCCCGCGTGGTGGCCCGCTCTGGCGAGGAGACAGGAGCAGCGGCTGGCGGGGGAACTGCGGCAGGCCGTACGGGAGGGCACTGAAGCGGGACTGGAGGGCCTGGAGCTGTGGAACCCTCTGCTGGACCCGGCGCGGGAATTGGGCGAGGCGTACGCCGACCGCCTGGCCGCCGAGAGCGTGGCCGAGACCCTGGCCACGGTCCACGACCCCGCGCTCCGCACCGTCCTGGAGCCGCTGGCCGCGCTGTACGGAGCAGCACAGGCGCGGCGCCTGGCCGGACGTCTGCTGTCCTCCGGCGTCCTGAGCACGTCGCAGGCGCGTGCCCTGCACGGAGCGATGGACGGCTTGTGCGACCGGCTGCTGCCCCACCTGCCGCTGCTGACCGAGGCGATGAGCACGCCGCGGTCCGCCCCGCCCGCTCCGCTCGGCGCGCACGACTACGCCGCGGCGCTGACCGACCACCTGAACCGGCCACCGGAAGGGCCGTCATGATCCGTTCGTCCACGACCGCTCCGCGCATCGGGATCCTGGGGATGGGTACCTACCTGCCACGGACCCGGCGCGCCAACCACGACGTCGCCGGCCCCGTCGGCGTCACCCCCGACTGGATCACCGAACGCACGGGAGTACGCGCCCGGCACGTCGCTGCCCAGGACGAGGCGGCCTCCGAGCTGGCCGCGGCGGCCGTACGGGCCGCCGTCGCCGCGGCGGGCATCGACATCGACCAGCTGGACGTCCTGGTGGCCGCCACCTCGACCCCCGACGAACTGGGCCCTTCCACGGCCTGCCGCGTCCAGGCCCTGACCGGTGCCCGCAACGCGGTGGCCCTGGACGTCAGCGCGGCCTGCTCCGGCTGGCTCTTCGCCACCCGGGTCGCGCACAGCTGGCTGCGCGAGGACTCCTGCACGCGCTACGCGGCCGTCGTCGGCGTCGAGGCGTACTCCAAGTTCGTCGACCCCACGGACCGCGGCACGGCAGTGCTCTTCGCCGACGGGGCGGCCGCCGCGGTGCTGGGGCCCGTGCAGGACGGCGGATTCACCGACTTCCGGCTCGGGTCGGACGGGACCGGGGCCCACCACGTCCTCATTCCGGCCGGCGGCAGCCGCGCGCCCGCCAGCACGGCCACGCTCGACGACGGCCGGCACCACATCCACATGGACGGCCGCGCGGTACGCGACTTCATCACCGAGATCTTCCCGCGCCTCGTCGACGAGAGCCTGGCCCGCAACCGGCTCCGCCTGGAGGACATCGACGCGTTCATCACCCACCAGCCCAACCCTGTCCTGCTGCGAAACCTCGGCGACCGCATCGGCATCCCGTCCGAGCGCCTGGTCATCGTGGGCGACGAGGTGGGCAACATCGGTGCCGCCAGCGCCCCGTACGCCCTGGCCGGCGCGGCCGCCCGCGGACTCCTGCCGCGCGGCGGCCGGGTACTGATCGCCGCCTTCGGCGCCGGCCTGACCTGGGGCAGCTCACTGCTGACCTGGACCGGCGCGCCGACCATCCGCCTCGCGCCCCGCCTGTGCGCACCCCCTCCCCCGCACCACGCAGACACCCCCGCCGTTCAAAGGAGTCCGTCATGAAAGCACTCGAATCCTTCCGGCTCGACGGCGCTCGCGCCCTCGTGACCGGGGCCTCCCGCGGCATCGGCCGGGCCGTGGCGCTGGCCCTCGCGCAGGCCGGCGCCGACCTCGCCCTGTCCGCCCGGAGCGCCGGAGCCCTGGAGGAGACCGCCGCGCTGGTACGGGGCGAAGGGCGCACCGCGGTCCTCGTGCCGGGCGACTTCGCGCGGAGCCGGGCGGCGGAGGCGGCGGTGGACGACGCGGCGGCCGGGCTCGGCGGCCTGGACGTCGTGGTCCACAACGCCGGCCTCCTCCCCTCCCTGCCCGACGGCAGCCCTGCCATGGTTCCCCTGCAGGACTCCGCGCAGGAGGACTGGGACCAGGTGCTGTCGGTCAACCTCAACGCCACGGCCGCGCTGTGCCGGCGCGCGTACCCCCACCTCGCCGCCTCCTCCCGGCCCTCCGTGGTGCTGATGTCCTCCCTCGCCGGCGTGGCGGGAACGCCCCGGATGGAGGCCTACGCCGCATCCAAGGCGGCCCAGATCTCCCTCGCCCGCAGTCTCGCGTCGGGCTGGGCCCGCGCGGGCATCCGCGTCAACGCCCTGTGCCCGGGGTGGACCCGTACGGACATGACCGCCTTCGCCTACTCCACGGGGCCCCTGTCGGACTGGCTGATGGCGCACGTGCCGATGGGCCGGTGGGCGGAGCCGGAGGAAGTCGCGTACGCCGCGCTCTTCCTCGCCTCCCCCGCCGCGTCCTTCCTCACCGGGCAGGCCCTGCTGCTCGACGGCGGCGCGTCCGTGCCCGACGGCGGACTCGCCGGCATCCCGAAACCGGCCTCGCCCTTCGCGGCCTGACCGGTACTCCGAGAGCTCCGAGAGCAAGGACTGCAGACCATGGCACAGCAGAGTCCTACGGCCGTCGTCCACGGCATCGGCGCCTGCCTGCCGCCACGCGTCGTGTCGAACGACGAGGTGACGCGCCGCGGGGTGCTGGAGACCACCGACCAGTGGATCCGCTCCCGCACGGGCATCGCCCGCCGGCGGCAGGCGGACGAAGGTGTCAGCACCGGTGACCTGGCCGTGGCGGCCGGCCGGGCCGCCGAGGCGTCCGCGCGCTGCCGCGCCGACCTGGTCCTGGTGGCGACCACGACACCGGACCGCCGCTGCCCGGCGACCGCACCCGAAGTCGCACACCGTCTCGGCCTGGGTCCGGTGCCTGCCTTCGACCTGGCCGCGGTGTGCTCGGGCTTCGTCTACGGCGTCGCCGTCGCCACCGCCCTCATCAAGAGCGGTGTCTGCGAGCGGCCGCTGGTGATCGGCGCCGAAACGTACTCGACCATCGTCGACCCGCTGGACCGCGACACCGCCGTGATCTTCGGTGACGGGGCGGGGGCCGTGCTGCTCCGTCCGGGGCACACCGGCGAGGCCGGTGCCGTCATCGCCGTCGACCTGGGGTCCGACGGCGCCGGCAGCGACCTGATCGCCATCGCGGCGGGCGGCTCCCGCCGGCCCGACACCTCCGCGCGGCTCGATCGCGGAACACGCTACTTCCGGATGCAGGGCCGAGAGGTGTACGGACAGGCCGTGCGCCGGATGGCCGAATCCTCGCAGGCCGTGCTCGACCGGGCGGGATGGCAGCCGGAAAGCGTCGGGGCCTTCATCGGCCACCAGGCCAACCAGCGCATCCTCGACTCCGTCGCCGACCGCATCGGCATCCCCGCCGCTTACCGCCACGGCAACATCCGCGACGTCGGCAACACCGCCGCCGCGTCCATCCCGCTCGCCCTGGCCGACACGGCGAGGCACACGGCCGTCCGCCCCGGAGCCCGCAGTCTGCTGACGGCTTTCGGCGGCGGCCTCACCTGGGGCTCGATCGCCTTGCGGTGGCCAGAGGCCCGGTCGCTGAACCGCGACCCCGAAATCCGCACTGCCGAAACCACCCCCCGATCCGCAAGGAGGAAGCAGCCGTGGAAGCTGTCTACGACCACCTCGTGACCGTCCTGACCGACAAGTTCGAGGTCGACGCCGAGCACATCCGTCCCGATGTCACGCTCGCCGACCTGGAACTCGACTCGCTGGCCCTCGTCGAGCTCTACGTCACCCTCCAGGAGCACTGGGGCACGGAACTGGAGGAGGACGAGGCCGCCGCCGACCTGACGCTGGAGGAGTTCGCCCGCGTCGTGCAGGAGCAGGTGTCCGGCGGACCGGCGCCGACGGCGCCCGGGACCCCGCGGTGACCGAAAGCGGGCAGGCCGGGGCCGTCGCCGTCACCGGCATCGGCCTGGTCACGCCCGCGGGCATCGGCACGGAAGCGACCTGGGCGGGGGTCTGCTCGGGGCGGTCCGCGGCGGCTGCCGATCCCGCGCTGGCGGGGCTGCCGGTCGCGTTCTCGTGCCGGGTGCCGGGCTTCGACCCGCGGGCGCACGTGCCGGGGCCCCGGCCGTCCCGGCACGACAGGTTCACCCAGTTCGCGCTGGCCGCCGCCCACGAGGCCGTCGCCGACGCCCGCCTCGCGCCCGCCGAGTGGGACGGCACCCGGGTGGCGGTGGTCCTCGGCTCGGCGGCCGGCGGCGTGGGGACGTACGAGGAGCAGTCCCGGAGGTTCCTCGACACCGGCGACAGGGCGGTCTCGCCGCTGACCCTGCCCGCCTTCCTGCCCAACATGGCAGCCGGACACCTGGCCATCGGCCTGCGGGCCACGGGGCCCGTGCTGCACACGGCCACCGCGTGTGCCTCGGGCGCGAGTGCCGTCGCCACCGCGGCCATGCTTCTGTTGAGCGACGCCTGCGACATCGCCGTCGCCGGCGGCGCCGACGCCATGGTCACACCGCTGTGCACCACGGCCTTCGCGCGGATGGGGGCACTCTCCCGCCGCCACGACGCCCCCGCTGCCGCCTCGCGGCCCTTCGACCGCGACCGGGACGGCTTCGTCATCGGTGAGGGAGCCGGCGTGCTGGTACTGGAACGGGCCGACGACGCCAGGGCACGCGGGGCCCCCGTCCACGCGCAGCTGGCCGGCTGCGCGGCCTCCGCCGACGCCCACCACCCGGTGGCACCGGACCCTGAGGGGCGCGGCCTCGGCCGGGCCGTCCGGGAGGCCCTGCGCACGGCCGGTGCCACGCCGGACGAGGTCGACCACATCAACGCGCACGGCACCAGCACTCCCCTCAACGACCGCGTCGAAGCCGCGGCGCTGCACGCGCACTTCTCCGCCGATCCGCCCTCGGTGACCGCTCCCAAGGGCGTCACGGGGCACACCATGGGGGCGGCGGGAGCCATCGAAGCCGCACTCACCGCACTGACGGTCGAGCACCGCCTCGTACCGCCCACCGCCAACTTCCTGCGCGCCGGCCCGGGAACCGACACCGTGGACGTGGTGTCCGGCGCTCCCCGGCCACAGCGGATCCATCTGGCACTGAGCAACTCACTGGGGTTCGGCGGGCACAACACCGTGCTCGTCTTCCGCCCGGCGGCGTAGCCCCATACGGCCACGCCCCGGCCCGATCACATACATCCGCACAGCGAAAGGAGGACCCCATGCCGACCGCCACGGCCGGAGGACGCGTCCTGACCCCTGAACTGCTGGTACTCGAACAACTCCACTCCGACCTCCTGCGTCGCAACCCCGGCGAGCCGGAATTCCACCAAGCGGTGCTGGAGGTCCTGCAGCACATCGCACCGGCGCTCACCGCGCACCCGGAGTTCAACGAGCCGGGACTCGTCGAACGCATCCTGGAGCCCGAACGGCAGATCCTCTTCCGGGTCCCCTGGACGGACGACTCCGGGAGGACCCGGGTCAACCGCGGGTTCCGCGTGGAGTTCAACAGCAGCCTGGGACCGTACAAAGGGGGCTTGCGGTTCCACCCGTCGGTGAACCTCGGCATCGTGAAGTTCCTGGGTTTCGAACAGGTTTTCAAGAACGCGCTCACCGGGCTGTCCCTCGGCGGCGGGAAGGGCGGCAGCGACTTCGACCCCCGCGGCCGCTCCGACGGCGAGGTCATGCGCTTCTGCCAGTCCTTCATGACCGAACTCCACCGGCACCTCGGCGAGCACACCGACGTACCGGCCGGTGACATCGGTGTCGGCGAGCGCGAGATCGGCTACCTCTTCGGCCAGTACCGGCGCATCACCAACCGGTGGGAGGCGGGGACGGTCACCGGAAAGGACCCTGCCTGGGGCGGCTCGGCGGTGCGGAAGCAGGCCACCGGTTACGGCAACGTGCTCTTCGCCGCCCTGATGCTGCGAGCCCGCGGCGAGGACCTGGACGGGCAGCGCGTCACGGTGTCCGGCTCGGGCAACGTCGCGCTCCACTCCATCGAGAAGGCGCAGGACATGGGCGCCCACGTCGTCACCGCTTCCGATTCCGGGGGCTGTGTAGTCGACGGGAAGGGGATCGACGTGGCCCTGTTGCGACAGGTCAAGGAAGTGGAGAGGGGCCGGGTCAGCCAGTACGCGGCACGTCGTGGCGCGTCGGCGCACTATGTGGCCGGCGGCAGTGTGTGGGACGTTCCCAGCGATGTCGCGCTGCCCTCGGCCACGCAGAACGAGTTGGACGCCGGGGCCGCGTCGACCTTGGTGGAGAACGGGGTGAAGGCCGTGTCCGAGGGCGCGAACATGCCCACCACACCGGACGCCGTGCGCCTCTTGCGGGAGGCCGGTGTGGCGTTCGGCCCGGGCAAGGCGGCCAACGCCGGCGGCGTCGCCGTCAGCGCGTTCGAGATGCAGCAGAACGCCCGGCGCGACACCTGGCCCGCCCGACTCGTGGAGAAACGGCTCTCGGCCGTCATGCGCGAGATCCACGACACCTGCCGCGCGACCGCCGACCGGTACGGTGCGCCCGGCGATTACGTCCTGGGCGCCGATATCGCGGGCTTTGAACGGGTTGCCGTCGCCATGCTCGCTCAAGGGACGGTCTGAGGAGCCCGGAGCTTGCGGGCGAGCGTCCGGCCCGTGCTCGACGCCGAGTGGACGCACGGGCCGGTCGAGCGCGGCACGGTGGACATCAGTGCCCCGACCGCCAGGCCGGGCGCTCATCGACCGCCACCGCTGCGGCCGCATGGTCGAGTGAGTACTGCCGTGGGCCGGACCGCAAGGATGGGCTTCACCCGCGCGCAGGCGGCCTTCACCGTCAGTACCGCGCGCCACCTCATCGCCGCCAGCGTGGCCGCCATGAGCGCCCCCAGCTCCGTCGTACGGGAACGGCCCACGATTCACCACGTCATCGAGCACCTCGTCCACCTCGAACCGATGAAGGCCGAAACCCACTTGCACTCCGGGTGCCCACCCCACCGGCACCGGCGGTACTGGCGGTTCACCGCGCTTCCGGTCAGGTCGTCCCGCAAGGCCCGGTGGGCGCTCCGACGGCGGTGGGCGCCGGGTGTGATGTTCAGTGGGCCGTGCCGCCGTGCCAGACCCCGACCAGGTCCCGGTAGAGCGGAGAGCGGGTCAGGAGTTCGTCGTGGGTGCCGAGCGCGGGGCGGGTGCCGTCCAGTACCAGCACGCGGTCGGCGCGACGGGCCGAGGAGAGTCGGTGGGCCACCACGATGAGCGTGCCCGGCCGCGCCGCCAGTGCCGCCTCCGCGCGGCCCTCCTCCCGCGGGGACAGATGACAGGTCGCTTCGTCGAGCAGGAGCAGCGGGGCCGGGGAGAGGTGGGCTCGGGCGAGGGCGAGCAGCTGACGTTCGCCCAGGGAGAGCCGGTGCGGGTCCACGGTCGCCGACGGCCCGCCGAGCCCGTCCACCATCCGGTGCAGGTCCAGCGCGTCGAGGGTGGAGCCCAGTTCCTCGTCCGTGGCGTCCGGCCGCAGGTAGCAGATGTTCTCGCGGACCGATCCGCTGAAGATGTATGCCTCTTGCGGTACGAGCGCACGCCGGTCCGTCAACTCCCGGGCGGGGCAGCCCATGACTGTGTCGCCGGCCACGAGGACGTCGCCGGTTCCGGGCGTGACCATCCCGGCGATCAGCGCGGTCAGCGTGGACTTGCCGATTCCGCTGGGACCGACCACGGCCAGATGGTCACCGCGCCGTACGGTGAGGTCCAGCTGGTTCAGTACGGGCCGGCCTCCGTATCCGAAGGTCACGGAGCGGAGTTCGACCGCGGGCGGGCACGGCCCCGTGGCGTCGGGTGCGGGGGTGGAGGGGGCGGGTGCGCGGAGAGCAGGCGTGTGGCTGTTACGCACGGTGCCGGTCGTCATCGGAACCGGCCCGTCGGCCGGTACGCCGCCGGTACCGGGGCGGGGCGCCGGGGAGGCGGCCGGTCCGACCAGCCGGTCGAGTATCACCAGCAGCCGGGTGCCCGCGGCACCGAGCGCGGTCATCAGCGTGTTGAGCGCAGGCAGCAGGGACTGCGTCAGATAGGTGAGCGCTCCGAGGAGGGCCCCTGCGGTGACGCCGTTCCGCAGCAGCCACGGCGCACCGGCCAGCAAGGACAGCACGGGGAGGTGCGCCGCGGCCCCGAGCGCCCCGGTGCGTGCAGCGGACCACCGGGCCAGCGCCCGGGAAGCGGAGGCCTCGGCCGTGACGAGCGCGTCCAGCTCCCGAGTGGCGCGCGGGCCCGCGCCGCAGGCAGTGATGTCCCGCAGCCCCTCGCAGGCCCGTCCGGCCGCGGCTGCCAGCGCCTCGTCGGCGTCGAGAAAGGCACGCTGCCACCTGGCCATGGGCAAGAGGGTCAGGAGGAACAGGCCGATGCCCAGCGCGAGCGGCAGCAGCACGAACGGCAGCAGCACCGGCGCGAGCGCACCGAGCCCGAGCAGCGCGCCGACCGCGGTGAACACGAATGAGCGCAGGGTGAGCACCACCCCGGCGAAGCCGTCCCGCACTGCCTCCGTCTGCCCGGTGAGCCGGGACACCGACGAGATGTCCGCACGGGCGGGGTCGGTGAGCGCGTCGTCCAGCGCACGCTGCACCGTCCGCCGTACGAGCCCGTCGCGCAGTGGTTCCACCAGCCCGGCCAGGCCCGTGAACACCCCCCGTACGGCGCAGCCACCGAGGACGATGCCCGTCGCCGAGGCCGCCAGCCAGAGCAGGCCGGCCACCGGACGGCCCGCCAGGAAGCCGTCGTCCAGCGCGCGCGCCGCGCCGTACCCGCCGAGGAAGGTCTGCCCGGACTCCAGCAGCGACCAGCCCGCGAGCACGGCGAGGGAGCGGCGGTGCCGCCGCAGGAAGCGGCGCCCGGGACGCCGGAGCCGCCGCAGCGGCCTCTCCGCCGTGGCACTCGGCTCCGGACATCCCTTCGTACGGGGAGGCTTCCTACGAGGAGGCGTCGTGCGGGAAGACGTCGCCCGCTCGTGAAGCGTGCTCACCGCTCCGCTCCGGTCGCCGTGGGCACCGGTGGGCCCGTTGCGGTGAAGTTGGCGCGGTAGTCCGGGTCCTGCCACAGCTGCTGGTGACTCCCGGTGGCCCGTACCTTCCCGCGCTCCAGCCAGACCACCTTGTCGGCGAGGGCTGCACACGACGGCCGGTGCGCCACGATGAGCCGGGTGGGGGCCCGTACCGTTGAGAGCAGCGCGCGGTTGACCTGCTGCTCGGTGACGGTGTCGAGGCTGGACGTGGCGTCATCCATGATCAGCAGCCGTTCGCCGCCCACGAACGCGCGGGCCAGGCCCAGTCGTTGACGTTCGCCGCCGGAGAGCGGGGCCGCGTCCGGACAGGTGCGGTAACCGTCCGGCAGCAGTGTGACGAAGCCGTCCGCACCGGCCGCGCGCGCCGCCTCCCGTACCTCCGGTGGTGTCGGCCGTCGCGGGCCGCAGGCGAGGGCCTCCTCGACGGTCGGCCCGAAGAGCACGGGGCGCGCGAACGCTGTGCCGATCGCCCGCCGGGTCTGCTCGTACGTCAGGTCCGGCAGCGGTACGCCATCGAGGAGCACCGTGCCGGTGTCCGGGTCGAGCAGCCGCCCCGCCACCGCGGCCAGCAGCGTCTTGCCGGAGCCCGACGGGCCGACGACGGCCGTGGTCGTGCCGCCCGGCAGCCGCAGCGCGGGGACGTCCAGCAGCCGCTTGCCGTCCCGGTCGACGACGACGTCACGGAGCTCCAGCGCGCCGTTGCCGTCCGCCGGAAGGCACGCGCCCCCGTGCCGCAGCGGCGGCAGCTCCTCCAGCGCCGCCACGCGGCGAGCCGCGGCACGCCCCCGGGCCAGCGAGTTGAGCGCACCGGTGACCGCACCGACACCTGCCGCCAGGGTCGCGTAACGGGACAGCGCGAGCAGGTCGCCGACGCTGAGCTGCCCCGCGACCAGCCGGAGCCCGCCCACGGCGAGGACGACGGTGGTCAGCAGCGGCATCAGGACACTGCCGCGCGCCATGGCGCGTCCGTACACCCGCCACATGCGGCGGCCCTGCGCGTCGAGTCCGGGCAAGGAGGAGAGCACGCGGTCCCGTTCCCGGTCACCGGTGCCGGCCGCGGCGATGGTCCGCGCGCCGACCAGCGCCTCGCCCAGTCGGCCCGCGATCGTGGCCTGCAGACGCTGGTACGCGGCGTTGCTCTCGGCGGTGCCCCGGACGAACGTACGCAGGAGAAGCAGCAGCAGGGGCACGCCCGCCAGAAAGGCCACCGCGGCCCACGCGTCGATGACGAACAGGGCCACCAGCGCCCCCACCGGTGGGAGCGCCGCGGTCGCGACGGTCACCGTTGTGACGGGCACGGTCCCCGCGTCGGCGGTGTTGGCGGTCAGCCGGGTGGTCAGGTCTCCGGCGCCGAGCGAGCCGGCGCGGTGCGGTGCGGCCGTCAGCAGTCGGCGGATGCCGCCGTGCCGCAGCCACGAGGTGGAACGGGCCGTGACCGTACCGCCGAGCCAGGCCACGGCGGCGTCCAGCCCGATCTCCGCGGCGAGCAGCGCGGCGCAGAGCAGTACCGCCCCGCTGCCGTCCCCACCGCCGGAAAGCAGCACATCGACGGCGTGGCCCAGCGCGGTGGGCACGGTGAGCGCCGCGCCCGAGGCCGCGACGGAGCAGAGCGCCACCGCCGTGAGCCGCCCCGCGCTGTGCCGGGATGCGGCCCGCAGCAGGGGGCCGGGGGCACCTGCCTCCGCCGTGCTCACCGTGGGCGGGCCCATGGTTCCTCCTGAGGGAGTGCGGGGACGGCCGGTTCCGGGCGGAACGGAGTCCGCCCGGAACCGGAGGAGCGTCCCTTCACCGGGCGCCGGCCGGGGCCGGCGCCTCAGCGGCCGGACGAGGGACGGACCTGCGTCACGGGGTGCAGGCGGCGACGCTGAGGGAGCTGAACTCGCAGATGAGCAGCGATACCTGGCTGCCGTGGGCCAGGTCGCCCGCGGCCTCCTCGGTCGGGGTGTCCATCGCCTGAAGGTCGAGCAGTGCCATGACTGTTACCTTTCTGGGGACTGAGCGGTGTGGGTTGTGCTACTTGCCATCGGCCCCTGGCTGGGACCGGTCTGTGGGCCGCCGCAGCGGCGGGAGGAAGGGCAGGTGCGCCCGGTCGGGTTGGTGCACACTGCCAAGGGCGAGCAGACACCCGGCGGTACCGGTGGACAGGTCCATCGACAGCCGTGACAGCTGCTCCCCGGGGAACGCGAGCTGCCCCTGGTAGGGGATCGCGTGCCAGGCGAGGAGCTCGGACTGGCGGGCCACGTCCTGGTGTCTGCCGTCGCCGGGTGTGGACGTCCGGGAGAGGTGCAGGATCAGGCCCGCAACGCCCCGGAAGAGCCCCGGCTGGATGTAGAAGGAGGAGCGCGCGGCCTGGAGGATCTCCGTCCGTGCCGCGGCGAACTCCTCGTCCTCGCGGTGGACGAGATAGTCGTCGAGGACCATGCCGATGCCCACGCTGCCGCCGCCGAGGTACGGCATCGTACGGCGGGGCTCGCGGACCAGCAGCGCCCCGCGGTCGTCGCGGACGCAACGGGCCAGGTCGCTGCGGAGCGCCGTTGCCGCGGCATCCAGGAGGGCGGGATTGCCGGTGCGTTCGTAGAGGCGGAGGAAGAGCAGCGCGGGCCCGGCGGCGCCGCGCAGCAGACCGGCGCGCGCGTTGCCGGCGGGCTCGGTGGAGAGGCGGTCGGCGGTCAGCTCCGCGCAGCGCAGCGCGGTCTCGTGGAGCGTTGGTTCCTCAAGGAGCGGAGCCAGCTCCAGCAGGGCGAGGCCGACTCCGGCCAGCCCGGAGTGCAGGCCGGAGTTCAGGCCGTACAGCGGCTGCCGGGCGACCAGGTGTGCGAGTTCGGCGGCCGCAGCGCGGTGCCCCAGCCCCGCCAGGGCCCAGGCGATGCCGGACAGCCCGTCGTAGAAGCCGACCGGCGTCCCGGACTCGGGCTCTTTGCTGCGCAGCAGCAGCCACTCCTCGGCGTCCTCGCAGCGGATGCCCGCACTCTGCAGCGCGTACAGCACGCCCGCGGTGCCGTACCCGAAGGACTGCCCGCCGCACGGTGTGGCGAACTGGGCGATGTCGCCCGGGAAGTAGCGGTCACTGCGCTGCGGTGTGGCGGAGGCGAGGATGGCCCGCACCATGGAGTCACGCGCCGCTGGCCAGTCGCCGGGACGCACCGGCAGATACGCCGGCGGAGCGGACGGCACCGCCGTGGCGGACGGGGAGACACCGGTGACCACCGTGGCGGCCGGGGACGTGGCGGTGATTTCTCCGACTGCCCGGTGGAGCACCTCGCGTCGTACCGGATACCGGTCAGCGATGATGTCCGCCAGGTGGCCCGCCTTCGTGCGGTCGAGCGGGAAGAGAATGGTGAGCGGCGCGAACAGCGCCAGTCTGAGACAGGCCAGCGCATACCGGTCGATCTCCGTCCCGCGGCGGTCGGCGGGGGCGACGAACGCGGGATTGGCCACCACCTGACGCCGGTTCTCCTCGGCAGGTGAGGCGGACTCGAAGTCCAGGAGGGTGACCGAGCACTCGTCCGGCGAGACCATCACATTGCTCATGTGCAGGTCCCCGAAGACCAGCCCCCGATCGTTGACCTGCCGCACCGCCCGCTCCACCAGCCCGAACACACGCTCCGCCCACTCCGTGTGCGCGGCGAGCCTGTCGGCCGGCGGATCGGTTTCGGAGAGGGGGAACCGCCGCACGAAGACACTGTTGAGCGTGGTGCCCTCGACGTACTCCAGCACCAGGAAGTGGTGCTCGCCGAGGGTGAAGGCATCCAGCACCTGCGGGACGCAGTCCAGGCCCGCAAGCCGCTCCAGTGCCCACTGCTCACGGCGCAGCCGGCTCACCGCGTCGGCCCCGTCGGCCGCGAGCCCCGCGTGCGGGCGGCCCTCCTTGAGCACCACCGGTTGTCCGGTGCGCCGGTCGCGCCCCGCATAGACACCACCGCCGTTGGAGAAGTGCAGCGCTCGCTCGATGACGTACGGCAGGTCGGCCAGGCTCTGCTCGGAACGCGCCGCCAGGTGCGGTGCGAGAAACGACGGCGGAGAAACCCACTCCGGCAACCGGAACGACGGTCCACGCAGATCGGGTACGAGCTCTCCCGCCGGATTCGCGACGGCGGGGACCAGTTCACCGTCGTCACCGTGACAGTAGCGCCGGGCGAACGCGCCGTACCGCACGTACACCGGGCCGTCACGCCAGCGCAGATCGCTCAGGATGTACGGGCCGTGCTCGCCGGCCAGCAACCGGTCCAGCTCCCGCGCCGTCTCCTCGCAGTCCCTGTCGTCCACGGGGTACACCGTGATGAACTTGCCGCTGCTCGCGCGGTCCGCGTACTTGGCGTTCTTGATGTGGAGCAGATACCTGCTCGGCACGAACTTGAACGCGATCCGCTGCGCGAAGCAGTACCCGGCGACCGTGCGCAGCACCGTGCCGGCGTTGTCCAGGCCCGCGGAGACATGGATCTTCCAACCCTGGGCGGGGAGACGCAAACCGGCAGGCGACAACGCCGTCCAGTCGCCGCTGTGCAGCTCCTCCCACCCCTCCGGGACCGCGGGGCACGCCGCTTCCTCGAAAAGACCGCCGCCCCGGTGCTCCTCCGTCACCCGGCGGGGAGTGTCGTAGAACCAGCGGTCGGCGTCGCAATAAGCGGCGTACTCCGGATTCATGCCCACCCCCGCGTCGTTCCTCAGACCGTCGTCAATGGCCAGGAGTGGCACTGCATTTGCGCCACGTTTCCGGCACAGCGACGCTCCCACGGGGACGGCAGGCACCAACAGTCACAAAAGTCACCTCACGCCTATGAGAAATGCATATGCCGGTCACAAGGGCCGCGCAGCCCGAACGGTTTGCCCAGGTGAGGAGCATCGACGCCAGGGCGCCCGCGCCCCGGCCGCTGCCGGCCCCCGTCATATGTCATGCGGCACGTGTCCTGACTCGGCCCGGTCCACCGCGCCCACGCCCGAGGAGGCCGAGGCGATCCGGAAAAAGAAACGGCCCGTCGCCCGCGGCATGCCGACCGAACACCGGTGCAGACACGGCGCGCCCGCACCGGCCGCCCGGGCCAGCCGCACTGCCCGCCCGTCTGTGAACTCATGGCGAGGCCATCGGGTACCTCGTGAGTACCGCGCGTCCGGTCGAGAGGGGCGAGGATCCTGGCCGGGCAGGGCGGGGCGAGAGCCGCGCCATGGTGAGGTGATCCAGCGCGGTGCCCTGCCGGCCCCACCCCGCATCCCGGCGAAGTTGCGTCGCTGCAGCGCCAGGGGGAGGGCCCCGTGGACGGCAGCACTGCTAAGGGCGGCGGTCCAGTAAGGCGGTGAAGACCCGTCCCATGGTGCGACTGCAGATCTCTTCGTGGTCATGGGCCGTTCGGTGAGCGTTCCGGCCGGGCCGCTCCAGACGTGCACAGAGCTCCGCTTACCTCACGCGCCTTCCCGCTGTGGGACCCAGGGCCGAAGCTGCCCACGAGAGGTGAAGCGGTGGGCGTACTGAAGGACTTCACGGATACGCGCAATGCCAGGCCCCCGTCGGGCTGTCTCCAGCCCCTACTCACTTGGTGAGGAATATATGTACCGCAGCACGCGGAAAACCATCCTTGGGCGCAGCCCATAGCCATTGCTTCGCCCTTCAGCCTGCGGCGGGATGATGTCGGCCTTCGCGGTGGCGGACTTCCACGTGTAGGTGTTCCACGTGTTCACGGCGACAGCATCGCCGTAGCAAGAGGTCAGCAGAAGGCGAAGCTTCTTGCCCGACACGTCCCCACCCGACACTCCCACCGTTCCTGTACGCCAGCGGGGAACTCGCCTCGACGGTGGTCGCGCACGACCGCTTCTACCTCGTAGCTGTTCAAGTCGGAGGCAGAGTTGCCCTGTACGCCACACCGGTGAGCCACCGGTCGCCCCGCGCTCCTCTGATGGCTGGCGGTGGCGCTGATGCGCGTCGAAGACCTCCTGTGATCTCGGCGCTCCAGGTGCCGCCGAGTCCCGCACCAAGACCACGGAGGGGTCAGAATGTGGTTCCGGAGAAGGGCACGAGGTTGATCGCGCTCGTGCCAGGCCGCGATGGTCGCGTGTCTCCGCTACTGCGTTCGACAGTCGCCGCCGTCCCCTCAGCCGTACGCGGACCTTCTGCAGAAGAACGCCATCAGTTTGTGAACAAGCCAATAAGGCGGCATTGACAGATCGTTCTCTCTCGTCAACCGACTGATAAGGTTCTGTGATCGAGCGAACGTAGCCCCTTAGGTCTCATATGCTGCCCCAACGCCCCGGGAACGCGCTTCCCTTTCTCCTCCTCACGGCATTCCGTGTCCTCATCGACGAGCTGCACGTGCGCCTCGCCGACCTGGGGCATCCCGATCTGCGTCCGGCGCACGGCATCGCCATGCAAATGATCAGCCAGGGTGGGAGCATCACCGATCTCGGCCGACGGCTGGGAGTATCCAAGCAGGCCGCCAGCAAGACGGTGGCAGGACTGGAAAAGCTCGGTTATGTGCAGCGGAAGGCGAGTGCCAGGGACCAGCGGCAGATCGTGGTGAGCTTGACGGCACGGGGCGTGGAAGCGCTCACCTTGTCCGGCGACATCTTGAACCAACTGCGCGACGAATGGGCGGCGGAGGTCGGCGAGGGCGACATGGCCCTGGTGGAGGATGCGCTGGAGAAGGTCGGGCGGCCCAACGGGCTCGATCGCATCGTCGGGTGGCTGGGTGCATGAGGGGCGCCGGACCGCCGGGACGCCCATCCGTTCTCCGGCTGAGCGGCCGGCCGACTGTACCCGGAACGGAGCAAACAGCGCGTGCCCGTGCGACTCGGAGTGAGTCGCACGGGCACGCTGCACGAAGCCGGTCGTCAGTGGTGCTGCTGCACCGCCTCCGACTGCGTGCGGGTGCCGGTGGCCTCCGCAGAGGCCTCGGCGCCCGCGGGTGCCGTCCGTTCCACGAACTTCTCCAGCGTGAACGTCATGTCACCGTTCGAGCCGTAGCGCGTGCACATCTGGGTGGGGTAGTACCCCGACTTCTCCACCGCCGGTGTCTGAGGTATCGACCGGCACGCCGCTGACGGCTTCGTCGCGACGATCCAGTCCTTGTTCAGTACCGGCTCCCAGAAAGTGATGTGCCCGTCCCACGTACCGTAGGCGAATGCCTGGGTGAACGGATCACCGTTGGCCGGGGCCGCGTTGGGATCGATGAGGTGGTTCCCCATGCGGCCCGCGGCGCCGGGCAGCCCCCAGCCCTCCGGGGCGTACGGTGCCGGCACGGTTTTCTTGGCCTTCGCGTCGTCATCGCAATTGATGACGAGATTGCACGGCCCGGTGCGTATCTGATTACGGGCCGCGAAATCCTGGATGAAGAAGTGCAGGTCGAAGTGCGGCTTGTCGAAAACATGCGTGGGACCGTGACCGTGCATCTGCCAGTTGAACATCAGCCACTTGAACGGCAGACCGTTGAGCTTCGGGAGCCACAGATCACGCTCGTGGCCACTCGCACAGTCCGTCTCAAGGTTGATGCCGTCGCCGTCCTTGTCGAAGCACGTCTGACCGTCATGGCTCGGCGCCGACGGCAGCGACTTCATGGCCGCTGCGTCGACTCGGACAGCAATCACCTTCGGATGCCTGGCGGCGTCGGCGGCGTACAAGGTCTCGACGAAGCCATCGCCGAGCGAGACCTTGTTGAACGACGTCAGAGCCGGCAAGCTGCTCGACTCGACCGGCTCCGCCGCATCGGAACGGGCCGCGCCGCTGGCCGAGACCAACGGCGCGAGCCCGAGCAGAGCAGCGACGCCGAGCCCGAGACCGAGCGACCAGCGCCCACGAACTTTCCTCATCATCGACCTGTCCCCCCGCTGTGTCTCTCGGTTCTCAGTGCTCTGCGTGCCACTCGAACGCCTTGAACGGCTCGTCGACCGGCGCGTCGGTCATGCGGTTGGCGTAGGTCGAGATGGTGTAGACACCCAGCCCCAGCACAACCTCCAGCGCATTCCGCTGGGTGTAGCCGGCGTCGAAAAATGCCTTCATCGTCTCGTCGGCCACATGTCCGTGGCCTTCCATCACGGCGAGGGTGAAGATCCGCATCGCCTCCAGCTTCGCGTCCTCCAGGGGCTTGCGGGCGCGCAGGGCCTCGATAAGGGACTGGTCGGCGTTGGTGCGCTTCAGCATGGCGCTGTGCATGGCCACGCAGTAGTGACACTCCACCGTGGTGGCCATCGTGAGGATGAAGACCTCGCGCTCAAGAGGGCTCAGGGTGGTCTTGTTGAACAGCGCGTTGCCGTTCATGAAGCCTTCGAGCAGCTCCGGCGACTCGGCCATCAGGGCCACCGGCGCGGGCACGAAGCCGAAGCCCTTGGCGGTGTTCTCCATGATGGGACGTGCGGCTTCGGGGGCCGACGAGACGTCGTGGCGGGTGAACGTGGTCACGATGAGTTCCTCTCTGAACTGTGTGAGCCGAGCGACGGGACTGCCGTTCGGTGGTCTGTAGTGGCCCAGGCGGCGCGCACCGTCGTGACGAGCGCGTCCAGCCGGTCAGGGTGCAGAAGGGAGTAGTGGTCGCCTTCGAGGGTGTGGACGGTGACGTGTCCGGTGAGGTGGGTGGCCCATGCCGAGGTCACCGCCTCGGAGGCGCCCTCACTCGCGCGGATCAGCACGCCCGGTGACGCGTAGCTCCCCGGTTTGTGGTCGGCGAGGGCGCGGGCGTTGGTGACGAAGCGGGAAAGCAGCCCGTCGATCGTCACCTGGTCGGTGTCACCGTCCAGCAGTCCGCCGGCCCGCAGCCGGTCGACCAGGGCCGCGTCGGGATCGTCGGCTTCCGCCAGGTCGTGCCCGGCCAGCGGATCGGGCGCGCCGGCGATATGCGCGACGTCCCGGGCGAACCACTCCAGCAACCGTGCGCGGGACGGGACATCGCCGCGGTCGTCGGGGTGCTCCATCAGGTCGACGGCGACGACCGGGGCCACGGCGAGTCCGCGCTCCGCCAATCGCTCGGCGACCTCCAGCGCGAGCACTCCGCCCATCGACCAGCCGGCGATCCGCACGTCGGGCCCCGTGACGTCCTCGGCGATGGCGTCGGCGTAGCGATCGGCGAGTTCGGCGAGGCCGACCGGTGCAGTCACCTCGTCCGGCACCTGCACCGCGGTCACCGGCATACCGAGGGACTGCGCCAGGTCGCGGTAGCAGACCACGTCGCCGCCGACGGGATGGATCCAGTACGACGTGGGGCCGGTTCCGCCGGACGTCATCGGTACCAGCGTCGTCCGCCGTGTGCGTCCGTGCCGCACTGCGTCGGCCATGGCAGCGAGGGTGGGGTGGGTGAACACCACGGAGAGCGGGAGCGACCTCCCCAGGCCGGTCCGGATGCGGGAGATCAGCCGCACCCCGAGAAGCGAGTTGCCACCGAGCGCGAAGAAGTCGTCGTCCCTGCCGAGTGGGGCGTTGGGCAGCAGTTCGCTCCACAGCTCGGCCAGCGCCTTCTCGAGGTCGTCCCGCGGCGGCTCGGCCGCCGCCTGCCGTACCGACCGGCGGCAATGGTCTTCGAGTGCGCGGCGGTCGACCTTGCCGTTCGCGGTGATCGGCACAGCGTCCAGTGCCACGGTCCGGCTCGGCACCATGTACGCGGGGAGCTGCGCCCGCAAGCTCTGGGTGACCGCGTCGACGGTCGTCCCGTCCGCTTCGAGCACCACGCCGGCCACCAGGCTCTTGGCGCCCATCGTCTCGCCGACCGCGGTGGCGACCGCGCCGCGGACTCCGGGCGTCCGGCTCAGTGCGGCCTCGACCTCGCCCAGCTCGATGCGGTAGCCCTGGATCTTGACCTGGCCGTCCTCGCGCCCCAGGAACTCGATGTTGCCGTCCGGCAGGTATCTGCCCAAGTCGCCCGTGCGGTAGATGCGGCCGTGGACGGTGTCCACGAAGCTCGCCGCGGTCTTCTCTGCGTCGGCCAGATAACCGCGTGCGAGGCCGTCACCGGCGATGTACAGCTCTCCCGGAACCCCCGTGGGCCGATGCCGTAGCCGCTCGTCCAGCACGTGGAAGCGCTGGTTCTCCAACGGCTTCCCGTAAGGGATCGACGGCCATGAGGGATCCACGGCGCCGATGGGGTAGGTGATGGACCAGATGCTGGCCTCGGTGGCGCCGCCCAGCGAGTGGATTGCGGCGCCCGGCATGCAGCGGCGTGCGCGGTCGGGCAGGTCGGTGGGTATCCAGTCGCCGCTGAGCATGACCGCGCGCACCGATGGCAGGGTCGCTTCGTGGCCCGCCAGGTGGTCGGTCATCATCTGCAGCAGGGCGGGGACCGAGTTCCAGACGGTGACGCCGTGCTGCTGCACCAGCTCGTACCACGCCTGCGGATCGCGCAGCTGTTCCGGCCGCGGCAGCACCAGGGTGCCTCCTGCCGCCAGGACACCGAAGACGTCGAAGACCGACAGGTCGAAGTTGAGTGCGGACAGACCGAGTACGCGGTCCGTGGCCCCGATCTCGTAGCGTCGGCCGATGTCCTGGAGCGTTCCCAGAGCGGCCCGGTGCTCGATGACCACACCCTTGGGCTGTCCCGTCGAGCCGGAGGTGAAGATGACGTAGGCGACGCTGTCCGGCTCGGCCGTGCCGGCGGAAAGGCTGCCGGGCGGCGGTGTGTCCGTGGCCACGTCCAGGATCGGGACATCGCTCAGCCACGAGTGGCCCTTGCGCGCCTCGTGGTCCACCACGGTCAGCGTGGCCCCCGACAGCTCCAGTGTCCGGCGGGCACGCTCGGCGGGCAGGTCGGCGGCGATCGGTACGTACGCATTGCCGGCCTTCAGGACGGCGAGAACGGCCACGATCTGCTCAACGCCCTTGGGCAGCAGTACCGCGACGAGTTCTTCGGGGTCGGTCCCTGTCCTGGCCGCGATGTGACGTGCCAACGCATCGGCCCGCCGGTCGAGTTCGGCGTAGGTCATGGTTTCCTGGCCACATACCACGGCCAGTGCGTCCGGAGTCTGCTGTGCGGCCCGCTCGAAGCCGTGGTGCAGCAGACCGGTGGGCCGCTCCGCCTCCGTGGCATTGGCCAGGCGCCGGGGGGCGAGCTCCCGCTCGGTCAGCTCGACGTCCGGTGTACGGCTCCACGCGCTTTCCTCGTCGCAGAGCCTCTCGATGAGTGCGCGATAACTCGCGAACATCGAGGCGGCCATCGTCTCCGGCAACAGCTGAGACACGTAGTCCCAGTTCAGGCGCAGTCCGCTGGCATCCTCGATCACCTGGTGATCCAGCCACACCTGCGGTGTACGGATCATCGAGGAGACTTCCACTCCGTCGCCCGTCAGCCCGATCAGGTGGTCGGTCAGTGCGCCAGACGCGGGCCCCTCGCCCGAGGAGAAGTTCAGCGTGCTGGCGAACACCACGGGCGCCCGGCCGGCCCGCGCGGAACCGTGCAGGGTGGACAGCTCCCGCAGCACCTGCACGCCGCTGAAGGCGCTGTGCTCCAGGTCGTTCCAGAGCTGACGCTGCAGCTGCCGGCTGCGGGTGGCGAAGTCCGCCGGGCCGCGGGTGTCGACCTCGAGCAGCGTGGTGGTGGAGAAGTTGCCGAGTACCGCGCCGACCTCGGGGTGCACGGGGCTTCGGTTGAAGAACAACAGGGTCAGGGTGAAGTGCGGATTCACCGACCAGCGGGCGAGGGTTTCGGCGTACGCCGCGGCGATGGCCGCGGAGGGGGTGGCCCCTGCGGCACCCGCGTGTGCCTTGAACCGCTCCCACTGCTGAGGGGAGACGGTGGCGCTCAGGTGCGCGAACTCCGGCCGCCCGATGGCCGCCGGATCCGCCGCCAGCGGCAGTTCGGGGGCGGGGGGCAGTGTCGCGATCCGGTCCGTCCAGTACTCCCGGGCCGCCGCGTATGCCGGTTCGGACTCCAGCGCTCGGATGTGCCGGACGTAGTCGCGGAAGGTCAGCTCCACCGGCGCCGGTTCGTGCCCGCCGTACGTCTGAGCCAGCTCGGCGAAGAGCAACGCCGTGCTCCAGGCATCGATGATGAGCGCGTCGATACCGACGTGCAGCCGGGTCGTCCCGCCCTGGAGCTCAGTGACGGCGAAGTGGAACAAGGGCCAGACGGTCGGGTCGAAGACCTGGTGGGACAGTTCTTCGGAGCGCTCGGCCAGCCGCGCCGGCAACTCCTCGGCCGATACCGACGTGAGGTCCAGGCGGTCGAGCCGGTAGCGGTCGACCCGCGGCAGGACCCGTTGCCGACCGTCCTCGGTCATGACCGCGCGCAGCATGTCGTGCCGGCCGATGGCCGCGTTGACGGCGGCTTCCAGGCGATCGGAGTCCAGGCCGACCAGGTCGACCTCGATGTAGAAGAAGGTCGAGACGCCGCCCAGCTCCATGCCTTCCGAGCGCCCGATGAGGTATGCCTGTTGCAGGTCGGTCAGCCCGAAGGGCTCGTACCGGCCCTCCGGATCGGGGACCAGTTCCCGGCCCTGCGCCGGCGCGTCCGAGGGGGGCGCGGTCCCCTGCTCGGGCACGGAAGCCGGCCGCATTCGGTGGCCGGCGCTGCCGGACGTCTGCTCCCGTACGTACGCCGCGACCTCGGAGATGCTCGCGCCGTCGAGGAACATCGCCAAGGGGACAGCCACACCACAACGGGCCGCGATCGCCTCCTTGATCTCCAGCGCCATCAGCGAGTCCAGCCCGAGATTCTGCACCGGCTCGTCCTGCGGGAGCCGGCTCGCCTCGGCACGCAGGGACCGGGCACACGCCTCGGTCACCGTCGTGAGCGGGTCCTCCGGCGTTGCGTCCCGCACGACCGGGTCCGCAAGCGGTGCGGCCCCCGCCACCGGCTCCCAGATCTGTGCGTCGGCCGGCGCGTCGCTCGCCCGGACCTCCGCATGTGCCCGCGCGAGCGTGACGCCCGTCGCCGACACCCAGCATGTGCCGGCGTCATCGAAGAGCCAGGCATCGGCCACGACGGTGCGCGCGTCCGCCGCACTCCGCAGCTCAACCTGTACCTGCAGGGACTCGGCCGGCATCCCCGCACGTGCGGTGAACGCATCGATGCCGACCACCATGAACGCGCTGTCCGAGGTGCCACGGGCGGTCAACGGCGCGAACAGCACTTGGAACATCGCATCGGTCAGTCCCGGCGGCACGACGTAGCGCTGCGCCTCCAAGCGGTTGGCGGCCCGGACGCGGGCCCGAGCACGGTCCCGGTCGTACCCGACCTCCTCGATCCATCGGGCTCCGTCACCGAGGTACAGCCGGCGGGACCACATCTGGCGGTAGAACTCGCCACCGGTCATGTGGTGGGGCAGCTCGCCGAGCGGTTCGTATCCGGCCGTCGGGGCGGCAGCCGCCCCGGTCACGCGGCCGCGGCAGTGCACCGGCCAGGCCAGGGCCGGATCGCCCGGGTCGGACCGGTAGGCGAAGCCCAGCGTTCCGTCGGGTGCCGGGTCGAGGGTGAGCATGACCGTCGGACGCCGCTCCGCGTCGTATCCCAGGCGGCGGAGCACCATGACGTCTGCCAGGCCGGCGGTATCCCGGTCCGTCACCGTACGGGCCGCTTGGACGGCGGCCTCCAGGAAGAAGCCCACGTTGACGATGGGCTCTCCCCCGATGACGCAGTCCGCCAGCGCCGGGTCGGCTGCGCTGTCCAGGGACGCGAGGAAGGCGGCACCCGCGCCCGGCGCAGGCACCCGGGTGCCGAGCAGGGGTCCACCGCTGGACAGCGGAAGGCCGGTGGTCTGCCGTTCGGGTACGGAAGCGCCCGCGCTGCGGCTCGGTTCGTACCAATGACGAGTCCGCTGGAAGGGGTACGTCGGGGCGTCAGTGATCTTGGCGGACCGTCCGGACCACAGCTGCAGCCAGTCGATGTCCAGGCCGGCGGTGTACGCCTCCGCCACGGTGGCCGCCACAACCTCACTGTCGGGTCGTCCCGGCCGCATCGAAACGCCCCATACCCCGGGAAGCTGCTGCTCGGGCACGAACCTGCGGGCCATCGCCAGCAGGGTAGGCGTCGGCCCGATCTCCAGGACGTGGTCGATGCCGGTGTCCATGACGGCCGTCATGGCGCCGAAGAAGTCCACCGGCCGGAGCGCGTGCTCCAGCAGGTACGCGGCGTTCCATTCGTCCGCGCCCACCGGCGCCGCCGTCAGCGACGAGATGAGCGGAACGGCCGGCGCGCTGAACGTGATCCCGGCCAGCTCCTGCGCGAAGGCATCGAGCATCGGTCGCATCAGCGGAGAGTGGAAGGCCCGGCCGGTGGCCAGTTGCTTGCTGCGCAAGCCTCGCGCCGTCGCGCGTTCGACCACGCGGTGCACGTCGTCGGGGCTGCCCGAGACCACCACGTGCTGCGGTCCGTTGACCGCCGCGAGGCCGACGCGCCCCTGCTCCTCGGCCAGCAGTTCACGCACGGCGTCCACCGGCCCGAAGACCGCCGCCATCGCCCCCGGCTCGGTCAGCTCCTGCATCAGACGGCCACGGCTGACCGCCACCGCGAGCGCGTCGGCGATGTCCAGTGTTCCGGCCACCGCGGCCGCGGCGATCTCGCCCACGCTGTGCCCGACGACGACGTCGGGCTCGATGCCCAGGGCGCGCCACATCTGTGCCAGCGACCATTCGAGCGCCACCAGCGCCGGCTGCGCGTAGTGAGTGTCGTGGACGAGGGAGCCGTCCGAGGCGAACATGACATCGAGCAGCGGCCGGTCCAGCAGCCCGTCCACCAGTCCGGCGCACCGCTCCAGGCTGCGGCGGAAAACGGGCGAGGACGCGAACAGGTCGGCGCCCATCCCGGGGTACTGCGAGCCCTGCCCTGTGAAGAGGAAGGCGACGCGGCCCTGGCGACGCTTCGCCGGTTGCGCGAGGGCAGCCGTCCCCTCGGCTATCCGCCGCAGTTCGCTCCGCATGTCTGCCGGAGTGGCGGCCACAGCGGCCTGGCGCACCGGCCAGTGATCGCGCGCCGTACCGGCGGTGAAGGCCAGATCCATGAGCGTCTCGCCACTCATGTCACCCCGGTCCGGACCGAGCAGCGCCAGGTACTCCCGGGCGAGCTGCACGACGCCGTCCGCGGTGCGGGCCGACAGCGGCAGTACGCAGCTGCCGGGGTCCTTCCGCGGCAGGTCGTCCGCGACGCGGGCCGGTGCCTCTTCGACGACGACATGGGCGTTCGTGCCGCTCGCACCGAACGAGCTGACGCCTGCGCGCCGGACGCGTTCCCCCGGAAGCCACGGCCGGCCGTCGGCAGGTACGGCGATCTTCAGCCGGTCGAGGTCGATCTCGGGGTTGATCTCCGAGAATCCCCGGTGGGGCGGGATCAGGTCGTGGTTGAGGCCGAGCACGACCTTGATGAGGCCGGCGATGCCCGCGGCCGGCTCCAGGTGTCCGAGGTTGGTCTTGACGGAACCGACGAGCAGCGGAGTGCTCCTGTCCTGCGGACACAGCACGTCGGCCAGCGCGTTCACCTCGATCGGGTCACCGAGCGGTGTTCCGGTGCCGTGCGCCTCGACGTAGTCGATGTCCTCGGCCGCCAGTCCGGCCGCGTCGAGCGCAGCGCGTACGACCTCCCGTTGTGCCTTCGCGTTCGGCACCGTGATACCGCTGGCTCGTCCGTCCTGGTTGACGGCGCTGCCGCGGATGACGCCGAGGATGCGGTCCCCGTCGACCTGCGCGTCGGACAAGCGCTTCAGGACGACCACACCACATCCCTCCGACCGGACATAGCCGTTGGCGGAGGCGTCGAATGTTTTGCAGTGGCCGTCGGGCGACAGCATGTTGGCCTTGCCGAGCACGGTGTACCACTCCGGCGAGAGCAGGACGTTGACCCCGCCGGCGAGCGCCATGTCGGCATCGCGGCTGCGCAGCGCTTGCGCCGCGAGGTGGACCGCGACCAGGGACGAGGAACAAGCGGTGTCGACGGACAGGCTCGGACCGTGTACGCCGAGCCAGTAGGCGATCCGCCCGGCCGCGAACGTCGATGCGTTGCCGGTGAGGGCGTACGCCTCCAGCTCCTCGGGGGCCACGTGGCTCAGCAACGACTGCATGTAGTCGTCGTTGGTCACCCCGACATAGACGCCGACCTTGCTGCCCTTGAGCGTCGTGGGCCTGGCGCCGGCGTTCTCCAGGGCCTCCCAGGAGACCTCCAGGAGCAGCCGCTGCTGAGGATCTAGGTACCGCGCCTCACGAGGGGATATCCCGAAGAATTCGGCGTCGAACCGGTCGACGGCCTTGAGGAAGCCGCCCAGGGGCGCACCGTCGGGAAAGCCCCCGGGAACGTCCGCCAGCCGTGCGGACGGATACGGTGTGACCGCGTCCCACCCCTCGGCGAGCAGCTGCCACAGGGCTGCGGTGTCGTCCGCTCCCCCGGGCATGCGGGCGCCCATTCCGACGATGGCGACGGGTTCCGTGGTTTCTGCGCGCAGGGCGTCCCGTTCGCTGGTCAGCGACTTGATCCGGTCCAGCGCCGAGTGCAGGAGCCGGCGGGTGTCGTCCGGCAGGTTGGTGGTCATGACTGTCCCCCGGGCATCGGCTGGTGAGAGCGTCCGAGTTCTGACTCGAGCGCCCTGATGAGGTCGTCGTCGGCGAGTGTGTCCGGCGCCGCGGGCGAGTGCTCGACGACCGGGCCTTCGGCCGATGCGCTGCCGGCGCGCTCGCGCACCTGGTCGTCCGCGCTCACGGAAGCGGCGAGGAATGCCGCGAGTTCCGAAGCTGTGGGGTGCTCGAACATGAGGCGGGTCGGCAGGGCAAGATCGAAGGTACGGGCCAGCCTGTTCTTGGCCCGGGTGGCGAGCATGGAATCCATGCCGAGCGCGAAGAAGCCCGCGTCCGTGTCGAGGTCCTCCGGCTGCAGCCCCAAGGTCTCGGCCACGACTCGGACGACGGTGTCGGTCACCTCTCGCGCTGTCCAGGTGCCCGGCGTCGCCGACGGCTCGGCCGGGGCACTCGAACCGGCCGGAATCGCTGCGGGGACATCCCGCCGGTCCGCCCACGGGTTCGTCCACTGGGGGCTGGTGAACCAGTGGCGGGCCCGGGTGAAGGGGTATGTCGGCAACGACAGCATGGGGACGGCGCGGTCCGGCCGGAGCCTTGAGCGGTGCGGCCACGGACCGCGCGGGCGGTGGGTGAACAGGAACCCGGAGGCCCGCTCCATCGCCACGTCGTCGGGCAGGTCCCGGTGGAGCGACCCGGTGGCGGCAGCCGGCCCGTCGGCCGCAGCGCACAGCCCGTCGAGCGCGTCCACGAGCGTGGGATGAGGCGACATCTCGATGAAGGTGTCATGGCCGTCGGCGAGCAGGCCCTGCACGCCTTGCGCGAAGCGTACGGGTTCGCGCATGTTGGCGTACCAGTAGCGGGGGGACGGCGCCTGCGCCAGGGGCGTGCCCGACACCGTGGACACCATGGCGACCTGCGGGGCCATCGGCCGGATGCCGCCGATGGTCGCCAGCAGCTCGTCCTGGAGCGCGTCGACCTGCGGGCTGTGCGAGGCGACGTCCACCGCGACGAACTTGCAGAAGACGTTGTCGCGCGCCAGCTGGGCCGCGACCCGCTCCAGCGACTGGCGGGCCCCGGACAACACGGTGGAGTGCGGCGAGTTGACCACCGCTACGCAGATGTCACCGTACCCTCCGCACAGCTGCTGCGCCGCCTCGTGACCGACGCCTGCGACGAGCATGCGGCCCTGCCCGGCGATGCGTGCCAGCAACCGGGAGCGCTCGCAGATCACCGTCACCGCGTCCGGCAGCGACAGGGCGCCTGCGACGTACGCCGCGGCCACTTCGCCCATGCTGTGTCCGATGACGGCATCGGGCTGCACTCCGGCCGCCCGCCAGGTGGCCGCGAGTCCGACGGCGACCGTGAAGAGGGCCGGCTGGACGTGCTCGGTGGCGAGTCGGCCGTCGGCACCGTACTCGATCAGGTCGAGCACACTGCGTCCCAGCACCGGACGCATGGCCTCGTCGACCTCGCGTACAGCCGCGGCGAACACCGGGTCGGTCGCCTGCAGCCGGACCGTCATACCGACCCAGTGCGGCCCTTGGCCCGGGAAGACGAAGACCGTGCCACCACTGCCTTTCGCGGATCCGACCACGCCTGCGGGGCCGGACGCGCCGTCGGCCGCTTCACGCAGGACCGTGACCAGCTCGGCCGGGGATGCGGCAGATGCCGACAGCCGGCTGGGCAACACGGTACGGCGCTGGTCGACGGCTTCGGTGACGGTCCTGACGTACGCCGCGTCCGTACCGTCCAGCAGGTCCGCGTACCGTCCTGCCAGCTCGGCCAGGGCCGCGGGAGCCGCGGCCGAGATGCGCAAGGTCAGCGGCGCTTCGTCCGGCACGGCTTCGGGCGCCTCGACCGGCTGCGGCACGGGCGCGGGCCCCACGAGCGCGTGGGCGTTCGTCCCGCCGGCGCCGAACGCGGAGACGGCAGCGATCCGCCGCTCGTCGTCGCCCTCCCAGGGTCGTACCTGGTCGCCCGCGAAGCCGAGCCGGGTACCGTCGATCCGCAGGTGCGGGTTGACCGTGGTGAGATGCAGTGACGGGTAGACCGTCCGGTGGTGCTGGGCGAGCGCGGTCTTCACCAGTCCCGCGATGCCGGCGGCAGCCTCCAGGTGTCCCATGTTGGTCTTGAGAGATCCCAGGTGGCAGGTCGGCCCGGGCGCCGCACCGTAAATCGCCGCAAGCGCTTCGACCTCGATCGGGTCACCGAGACTGGTTCCCGTACCGTGCGCCTCCACCAGGCTGACCTGCGCGGGGCTGACACCGGCGTTTTTCAGCGCCGCTGTGATGCACTGCTGCTGCGCGCGTCCGCTCGGCGCCGTGAGGCCATTGGTGCGCCCGTCCTGGTTGACGGCGGACCCGCGGATGGTCGCATAGATGCGGTCCCGGTCGCTGAGGGCGTCGGACAGCCGCTTCAGGACGACGGCCACCACACCCTCACCCCGGACATAACCGTCCGCCGCGGCGTCGAAGGTCTTGCACCGCCCGTCCGGCGACAGCGGCAGCCCCTTGGAGTGCGCGACCGTACTGGCGGGCGACAGCAGGAGGTTGACCCCGGCGGCCACCGCCGTGTCGCACTCGCCGGACCGCAGCGCCTGCACTGCCAGGTGCACGGCGACCAGCGAGGAGGAGCAGGCCGTGTCGACGGACAGGCTGGGCCCGCGCAGATCGAGCTGATAACTCAGGCGGTTGGCGATGATGCAGTTGGTCCCGCCGACGACGGTGTAGAGGTCGACGGTCTCCGGACGCGCCAGCTGCATGGTGAGGTAGTCACTGGCATTGGCACCCACGAAGACGCCGGCAGCCGATCCTGCCAGCCGGTCGGCGGGCACCCCCGCGTCCTCGAAGGCGTGCCAGGCGGTTTCGAGCAGCAGTCGCTGCTGCGGGTCGATGTGCGCGGCCTCGCGCGGGGAGATCCCGAAGAAGGCGGCGTCAAAGCTGTCCACGTCGTCGATGAGACCGGCGTGCCGCATGTGCGTACGCCCGACCGCGTTCGGGTCCGGGTCGTAGAACTCGTTGTGCTCCCAACGGCTCGACGCCATCTCGGCGATGGCGTCGAACCCCGAGGCCAGCGCCTCGTGCAGGGCCGTCGGTGTGTTGATTCCCCCGGGCAGCCGCACGCCCAGGCCGACGATGGCGATGGGCTCCCGCCGCGCACGCGAGAGTTCATCGACCCGTGCACGCAAACTCCTGACGGCCGACAGAGCGGTGTTCAGCGCTCTGTCGGACTCCCCCTGCTCGCTCATATCTCCCCCACCAGCGCTTCCAGTTCTGCGAGTTCTTGTTGCAGGGCGTCCAGGCCGCCCCCGTCCGTGCGGGTCCTGGTGGCCGGGACGTCCGGCTCGGCCGCCTGCGGCGCAGCCGGTTCCCCGGACCGGTCCTCCGCCGCTGTCTCATCGGGTGTCAGCCGGTCGGCCAGTTCGGCCGAAAGGGCCTCGACGGTGGGGTAGTTCCAGACCACCGTCGGGGACAGTGTGATGGCCAGCAGGCGCTCCAGTCGGTTGCGCAGTTCCAGCCCCATGATCGAGTTGAGTCCCAGGCTGTGGAACGGTTCCGCCGGGTCCACCTGCGCGGCCGGGACGCCGGTGACTTCACTGACGACACCGCGTACCGCCTCGGTGACACGGACGGTCCGCTCAGCCACGGAGAGCGGGTCCAGCTGCCGGCGCAGGCCCCCTGCGTCCTCGCCGGTCGTGTCCGCCACTGCTACCGGTACCTGGCGCGCCTGGACGCCTCTGATACGCAGCGAGACGCGACCGTCGCTGATCAGATCCACGTCGGCGACGTAGGTCCCTGCGGCGGAACCGGGAGAGACCACCGCGACCGCCCGCGGATCGGCGCCGGGAGCGGAGAGCACGGACATCTCACGGACGGCCGTGGTGAGCACGGCCATGTCGGTGCCGATCCGGTCCGGCCCCACGAGGAGAGGCGCCACGGCAGCCTGCAGGGCGGCGTCCACCACCCGCGGATCGACCGGCAGGCGGCCCTCGGCCTGGCGAGGGTCCCAGTCGATCTCGGCGGTGGATCCGCCCGCGCCGACATCGATCCGGCGGATCCGCCGGTACTGCGGGCCGAAGGTGATTCCCCGTTCGGCGAAGCACTCGTACAGGTCCTCGGCCGGTACCCGGTTCCCTGCCACTGGTACCAGCGGCGCGCTCGCAGCCTCGGCTCGTGCGACCGTGGCCGTCCCCACCTGCACCCAGGGGTCACCGTCCCGTCCGAAGAACTCGACCCGGGCTGCTGTCCCGAGGGTGCGGACGGTGGTCTGCAGAGGTGTGTCCTCTCCGGACACCTCCAACGATGCCGAAAGCTCCAGTCCTCGGACCGTGACCGGTCCGGCTTCCAGGGCTGAGCCGGCCACGTGCAGGGCAACGGCTGCGAAGGCGGCGGCCGGGACCACGATCCGGCCGTCGATCACGTGATCGGCGAGGGACCACGTGAGGGAGTTCAGCCGGCCGGCGTGCACCGCGAGCGCAGGGTCGTGCGGCAGTTCCGTCCGCACGCCGACGGGGTCGGCACTTCCGTGGTTCGCCCCGCTCGTCAGCATCGGTGCGGAGGCCCGCTGCCACGGGTACGGCAGTGGCACCGGGAAGGCGTGCCCAGCGGCGTTCACCGCGGCGTGATCGACCGGGACACCACCGCCGTAGAGCCGTCCGAGCGCGTTCAGCAGTGTCGGCCATTCCGGCTGTTCTTTGCGCAGCGCGGGTACGACCAGTGTGTTCCGTGGCGCGGCGGTCTCCTCAATGGCAGGGCTGAGGACCGCGTGCGGGCTGATTTCGACGAAACAGGTGTAGCCGTCGTCCAGCATCTGATGCGTGGTGGTGACGAAGAGCACCGGATCGCGCAGATTTCTGACCCAGTACTCGACGTCCAGTTCGCTGCCGCCGGCCGGCCGCCCCAGTACGGTCGAGTAGAGAGGAAGCGTCGACTCGGTCGGACGGATGTCCGCGAGAGCCTCTCGCAGTGGCGGCAGGATGGGCTCCATCTGCGGGCTGTGCGAGGCCACTTGGACTCTTACGGGCCGGTTGAACACTCCGCGTTCGGTGAGCTCACGCGCGGCCCGTTCGATCTCGGCCGCCGCGCCGGACAGGACGGTGGAGCGGACCGAGTTGCTCACCGCGACCGACATCGCCTCGTTTCCCGCGCATACCGTCTCGGCCTCCTCGAAGGTCAGCTCGGTCGCGAGCATGGCACCCGTACCGGTCAAGCCGTCCATCAGCGCGGAGCGGCGGCCGATGACCGCAGCAGCGTCATGCAGTGTCAGCGCCCCGGCGAGGTGGGCCGCGGCCGCTTCGCCCATGCTGTGTCCGATCACCGCATGCGGAGTGACCCCGTAGTGTTCCAGCGTGCGTGCCAGCGCCACCTGCACCGCGAACAGCAGGGGCTGAGCCGTCGCGACGTTGGTGAAGGTGTCGTCGTCGGTGTCTTCGAGCAGCGGTTGCAGGACCCGCACACCACACGCCTCGCGCATCGCCGCGTCGCAGCGCCTCAAGTGCCGCGCGAACACCGAGTCGCGGCGGTACAGATCCCGGCCCATCCCACGCCACTGCCCGCCCTGGCCGGGGAAGACGAAGACGGTACGAGGGGCCTCGGCCGCGGCGGGCACACGCTCCGCCCCGGCTGGAGCGTCGGCCCGCGCACGCAGTTCGGCCACGGCCCGGTCCCGGTCGGACGCAACGACGCTCTCCCGGTACGGGAGGGTCGCCAGGCCGGCCAGAGCGGGCGCGACGGCCGCGGGCGAGCTGTCCTCGGGCCACCACTCCGCCACGTCCCGGCACCGCTGGGCCAGCGCCGCCGGGGTGTGCCCGCTCAGCGACAGCAGCGTCTCCCTGGGCAGTCCGGCCGCCGCACCGCAGGCGGCGGTGACATCGGCGAGGTGGCTGCCGGAACGTGAGTACACGGGGAGGAGTCGTGCGTGGTCGCCAAACCTGTCGCGCAGCGCGCTGCCGAGGATGGGATGCGCGTTGATCTCCACCACGACGTCCGGGGTGGTCAGCATCGGGTGTGCCAACGCGGCCGCGAAGTCGACGGGCCGGCGCAGTGCCGTGGCGAAGTACTCGGCGGTGAACGCACCGTCGGCCATCGGACGCCCGTCGAGCGCCGAAATCATCGGCAGTGTCGGCGGGTACTGGTCGAGCTGCCCGAGTGCCTCGATCAAGTCATCGTGGACCTCGTCGATGGCAGGGCTGTGGGCGGCGAGGCCGACGTTGATGCGGCTGGCCTTGTGTCCCGCACTGGACAGGACGGCGATGAGTTCGTCCAGATCGGCAGCCGGGCCCGACAGATTCGTCGAGCATGCCGAGCTCATGCCGGCGACCACGATGCCGGGTCGCTGCTCCAGGTAGGGCGCCAACTGCTCGGCCGAGAGGCCCACCACTGCCATGCCGCCGCCCCGGCCGACCAGCCGCTGCTGCGCCGCCGCGTAGTGTGCGACGACACGACCGCCCTCGTCCGCCGTGAGCGCGTCCACGGCGACCGCACCGGCGATTTCGCCGAGCGAGTGTCCGACCACCACGCCGGGGCGCACTCCGCGGGCGGCCAGGCTGCGCGTCAGGCCCACCTGGATCGCGTAGATCGCGGGCTGGCGCACGGCCACGCCGTACGGTTCCAGGTCGGCCCCGGAGACGAGCAGCTCCATGAGGGACGCACCGAGCACCGGTGCCGCGCCCCGGTCGCACTCGGCCACCGCGGCACGGAACACCGGGTCGGACCGGAGCAGGTCACGGGCCATTCCGGTCCACTGGCCGCCGAAGGGCGAGTACACGAACGCCACGTCGCCGGTCTGCTGCGCACCGTCCGGGAGCACGGACCGGACGCCGTCCCGCACCGGTGAGATGTCCGTGCCGGCGGTCTCCCGCTCATGGGGGCCGACCACAACGTGCGCATTGGTACCGCCCCAGCCGAAGCTGCTGACCCCGCCCAGGACGGGCTCGCCGGACGGCAGGGACACCGGTGCGGACGGCACGGCCAGGTTCAGAGCATTCAGGTCGATGTGGGGATTCACCTCACCGGCCAGGATGCAGGGCGGGACGACACCGTGGTGCATGACGAGGGCTGCCTTGACGAGCCCCGCAACACCCGCGGCCCCTTCGAGGTGCCCGATGTTCGCCTTGAGTGTGCCGAGCCGAACGGGCTCCGACCCACCTTTCAGAGCGCCGGCCAAGGCGGCCGCCTCGATCGGGTCACCGAGGGGCGTACCAGTCCCATGTGTCTCAACGAATCGGACCTGTGCGGGGTCGGTTCGGCCTCGCGCGTGCGCCTCCTGGATGACGGCCTGTTGTGCGCGGGGGCTTGGCGCGGTCAGCCCATTGGTGTGTCCGTCATTGTTCACCGCGGTGCCGTGCAGCAGGCACCAGATGTGGTCGCCGTCCCGCTCGGCGTCGACGAGCCGCTTCACGACGAGCGCCGCGGCGCCCTCGCCCCGGCCGAAGCCGTCCGCCCGGTCGGCGAATGCCTTGCTGCGCCCGTCGGGCGCGAGTCCGCCGAAGGCGATGAGGTCGGCCGTGGTGGCTGCCGACTGGAGGAGGTTGACGCCGCCCACGATGGCAGCGTCGATTTCGCCCGAGCGCAGGGCCTGAGCGGCCAAGTGCACGGCCACCAGGGACGACGAGCAGGCGGAATCCAGCGTGACCGACGGTCCGTGCAGGTCGTACAGGTAGGAGACACGGTTCGCGACCATCGAGAGGCTCGAGCCGGTCGCCGTGTGCATGGTGTGCTGCCCGGGCCGTGCCGCCGCGCCGTGCTCGTTCCAGATGCTGCCCACGTAGACGCCCGTCGCGCTGCCGTGCAGGCCCGTACGGAGCAGCGAAGACGCTTCGATCGCCTCCCAGCAGACCTCGAGGAAGAGACGCTGGACGGGATCGAGTGCTGATGCCTCGCGTGGGGTGAGGTGAAAGAAGCGGTGGTCGAACTCATCGAGTCGCTGCCGCAGGTATCCGGCATCGAGCGCCGGCACCTGGCCGTCGGCGAAACGCCCCTTTGGCGCCGGGCCGACGGCGTCCTGACCGGCCAGGACAAGTTCCCACAGCTGTGCGACGGTGTCGGCACCCGGCAGCCGCGCTGCCATGGAGACGATCGCCAGTGGCTCGGCCGGACCCGCGCCACCACGTCTTCGCCCTCCGGTCGCGGTATCGGCGTCCTGCTGCGTGCACACCGCGGCGGCTGCCAGCTTGTTCACGGTGGGGGCGGCCCACACCGTGGCGACGGTCAGTTCGCGACCGAGCCGCAGTCCCAGACGCCCGACCATTGCCGCGGCAGCCTGGGAGCTCATCCCCATCGAGGAGAAGGTCGCGTTGCGGTCCACCTCCCGGACCGGTACGGCCAGTTCCTCAGCCACGTACGCCGTGATCCACTCCGCGACGTCCGCCGCCGCCCATGTCCCTGTCGTGTCCGTCATGCGCACCGCCCCGTGCCGGCCGCCGCCTCCAGGACGACTGCGGTGAGGACCAGGGAGTCCGAGACCAGCCAACGCCCGGCGACGCCGGCCGGCAGCCCCGGCTCACGGCGAGCGCGGTGCAACTGGGCGTCGAACGTGCCGTGCCAGGCACCTTCACCGAGCCGGTGCAACCCTCTTAACTCGATGTGCAACTGCGCGAAGTCGAGAAGGCCTGCCCCCAGCCCGTAAAGGGCCTTGCATGCCGCTTCCTTCGCGGAGAAGGCCACCGTCTCCGGCCACAGGCCCGGCGCGACCGGCCATCCGTGCCGTTCTCCCAGTGTGGCGATGGCAGCGACGAGCTCATTGGCGAGCGGCCGGTGGGGTTCGGCATCGATGCCCAGAGCGCGTACGTCACGGCGAGCAGCCACGGCGGCTGCCCGGTATCCCGAGCAATGGGTGATCGAACCGGTGAACCCTTGTGGCCAGGCCGGCGCACCGGTGGCTGTACGCACCAAGTCCGTTGCCGGCGCCCCAACTGCGCTCAGCGCCTCTCGCGCCAGCGCTCTGCCCGTCACGAACTCGGCCCGCCGCGCGGCCACTGCCCATCCGAGCGACTCTAGCTCGCGCTCAGTGACCCCTGACGACACATCGCAAGTGGACTCAGCCACTTCCACGCCGGCCGGCACGATGTCCGCCACCAAGCCCTTGATGCCTGAATCAAGTAGTCGAGCATGCACGTTGAAGACCCCTCCCCCGTCTCTCCAGGTGATCGTCAACCTGGTTGACGGTATCAGGAGTCTCTACCTACCCGGCGGCAATATTGACCCGAATTCGCCCCGCCTTGATGCGGAATCACCGCCTCCTCACGACACCACCCAATACGCCGCGTCGCGCATATGCCCCCGACCTGCTCCGACCCTCCCGCCACCTCCCATCCACCACCCTTCGCGTGATCTACGTCACTCACGTGGCCAGCGTGTCCAGCGGTCGGCGCGAATCCCATCTCGCCTTCCGAATCGCGTCCCACCTGCCCCCGTGTCGACGACGGCCAGGCGTTCCCACCGACTCCTTGTGCAGAGCATCCCGTGAGCACTGAAGGGGCCGCCCATGCATGGCCAGAACGCGACGGCCGCACAGCACAACGGCTTGTGCGACGCGCTGAAGCACACCCGGCACAGCCGGTAGGGCATATGGAAGGCGAACGCCGGGCCGGACCCTCGACCGTCAGGCCGGGGACCCCCGCCCGTGTGATGAGAGAGCGAGCCGATTCCCTCGACGGACTCGTCAGGACAGTTGAGGTCGGCCTGTGGGGCGAGGCGACGCGGAGCAGCCCCCCACAGAGGCTGTAAAGCCAGCCGCCCACACGGCGCGGGTGTGACTGTCGACGACATGCAGCCACTGCTGCCAGGCGAAGGTCACCGCCGCCGCGGTCACCCGGCTGTTGCCGTACACCAACATGGTCGGCCAGAGGCGGGGGCAGAACTTGCCCCCCTGCTCCCACAGCCCAGACGACACCACCTGGCCTGCCGGGCGCCGAAAGGCCGGATCACAAGACCTGGCGGGAACTTCCGGCGTCGAACGGAGGCCGCCCGCCCGCGACTCTCGGGAAATTTTCTGGGGAGAACGGCCCCCGCCGGGGAGTCCATGCCGAGTCCCGGCCGCACAAACTCGTACGTCGCTGAAAGCCCCAGTAACAGACATCACTACAGGTCAGCAGCCTACTTACGGTCAAATCGCAGATCATCGGCGTCGGCCAGGGAAGTCCATGACACAGTCCCCCTGCTGAGATGGCCAAGAGATCCGGCTCACCGCCAGCGGTCCTTACGGTTTCAACGGGTGGCCCGTGTCGGCCTGAGCCTCGCTGCCATGGCAGCGAGGCTTTCTTCAGCGTTCGACGTGGAAGCGGCTCTGGGAGATGACGGACTGGCGGAGCTTGGTGGTGAAGTCGGCGTTGCGGGCGATGCGGTCCACGCCGCCGGCCTTGTTGTTGCGCAGGGCCGACTTGAAGCTCTGGTCCAGCGTCCCAGCCATGCGCTCCATCAGTTCGTCGTTGAGGTGGTCCAGGTCGATGTGGAGCAGGTCCCGTGCCGTGGGTTGCCGCAGTCGGGTCAGCGCGTAGGCGGAGATGGAGGCCATGGGGTAGAGCCAGTTCTCGACGGTCTCCCCGAGTAGCGGTCTGTCCTCGGCGTACCGGGTCGGGAAGCGTCGGAGGCGGGTGTGCACGTCCAGGCAGAGTCGGTACAGATCGAGGTCGTGCCGGGGCGAGAAGATCTGGCTGTAGTGCTTGTCGTCCAGCAGCAGGGCTTCGGAGTGCCGTAGTGCCGTGTGCGGTTCGAGCAGGACGAACGCGGTGAATTCGCGGGCCAGGCGCGCCATGCTGACAACCTGGTCGAGCGGAAAGCCCAAGTTGCGGTAGTAGCCGGCCCGGCGTTCGTAGTAATAGCTGCCGGAGTGGGCGAGGCTCTCCTCGATGTCCTTCTGGATCGGCTCGGTGGCGCGCAGGGCGCCGGCGGGAAGTTGTGTCTGGCTGTTGGTGGCCCGGATGATTCTGTCGCGGGTGGTGCCGGCCTCCGGGGCGGCAATGGTGCCGACCGCCTCCTGGCACGGGCCCTGCTCGACGGCATGGCTCAGGCCGCTGACGCGGCCGAGGATCTGGACGCTCTCCTTGACCGGATCGCGCCACCAGGCAACAAGCAGATACTGCATGTGAAACCCCACCAGCGAGTTCCTTTGCGTTCTGGCCGACTGCCCGGTGCCCGTCTGGTGCAGCCGGCCGCCGCGGCCGCTGTTCTGGATGAACTGGGCCAGTACCTGACCGCAGACGGCCTTTCTCAGGGCAGTATCCCGACCGATCGCCGGACCGAAATCCTGAAGCAGGTGGTGGATCACTACTTCCAGCGCATAGCCGAGATCGTCGCCGCCTTGTCGCCCGACGGCCTAGCGCAAAGCCTGGTGGCACGCCACGAGTCGCTTATCCACCACGACGCAACCATCAACACCACTCTGGCAGCGCGCATCGCCTGCTTCGGCGCAGCCAGCCAGCCGGCCGAGGAACTCGCCCGTACCGGCCAACAGCGTGTGGAGGCCGCCCAGGCAAGTCGCTTTCTCATCGAGTATGTGGCCGCCACGCCGGCCCACGGGCAGCATCCGCTCACCCTGGATACCTACGACCAACTTCTCGCTCTAGCAGCAGAGCTGATCTCTCGCGCCCCCCTCTCGGACGCCATCTACTACGGCTTCTCCGACGCTCAGCTGGCGATACTGGCCTCCTGTCGGCTCGGTGTCTCCCGAGGAGACCGGTACGAGACTGGCACTCAAGCTCTCGCGGCCGCCCGAGCCGAAGCCCTCCTGCGAACCGCACCACAACGGCACGTCGCACCCGACAGCTCGCCTCAGCGAGAGAAGCCGGCCGCCGAAGTGGAAGAAGCCATGCTCGCTGATTTTCGCTTCAGCCTCACGGACTTGGGAGAGGGCATCGGCGAGCTCATTGCCCTAGGCGACGAACACTGCGCCACCGAACCTTTCACCATCGCTGCGTCGATCGTTGAGGACAATCTGTGTACGGCTCTGAACTGGCCCCACGACAAGGCAGAGGCGTTCCTCGACCGATTGAGCCTACGTCCTCGCGCCGCCTTCCTATCCGTCAAAGCCGATGCCTTGCCGTGGCGCTACAACCGTGAATGGTCCTACGCCAAGCGCCCCCTCGTGCGCATCGAAAGTCCCACTGGCCCCCACCTGATCTGGGGAGCTCGCCATCTCTGGACCAGTGGCACCTACTGGATGGACCTCGTCTACTCCGGCCGCCTCCGCGGCAAATCGCGGCCCATGAAGAAGCTGATGGGCTCCATCCGCCAAGATCACAACAAGGCTTTTGAGACCCAGGCCGTCGACGCGCTGAAGACCGGCGGATGCTGCCAAGCCGCCCGGGGCATCGACAAGGTGGCGGGCCGCCGGCTCATGTCATCCGAGGGACACGACCTGGGCGACATCGACGCTCTCGGCCTCCACGCTGCACAACGTGTGATCATTCTTGCGGAGGCCAAAGACTTCGAGCTGGCTCGCAATCCGATTGAGATGGCCAACGAAGCCGACGCATTGCTGCGTGGCGACGAAAGCGCCCAGTTCAAACTCGGTCGCCGCGTGCAGTGGGTCCGGCAGAACCTGGCCTCGACGCTGACCCATTTCGGCATCGAAGGCGGTACGGCCAGCTGGACGGTACTCCCCGTAATCGTGACCAGCAGGGACCTCGCATCTCCGCGCGTGTTCACCTCCACCATGCCGGTAATCCCCATCGACCGACTCGAGGACTGGGTCCGCACGCACACCGCGCAGCACAAGCGGCGGCCCAAGCGGCGCTCTGCCTGACTCATTGTTGTTCGCGGACTTGTTTTGATTCCGGCGTGCCACGGCACGAGGCCTGTCTCCCACGCCCCTTGGGGAATTCCTGGGAGAACAGTTTCCGCTGGGGAGACCACGAGGAGCTCCGACCGCATAAACGCTTCTACGCCCGTGAAGAAGGAGCCGCCCAGGTAGCCGATGCCCTGGGGCCTCACCGCTCCAGCGGGCGGTGGGCGGTCTCGGGCAGTCGGAGGTAAACCACCGAGGAGACCAAGCACAATACGGCGACATACACGGGGAAGAGGCCGGCCTGACCCAGGTCCTTGAAGAGCGTGCCGATGTAGGGGGCGGTGCCGCCGAAGAGGGCGACGGTGAGGGAGTAGGGGAAGCCGATGCCCGCGGCGCGCACCCGGGCTGGGAAGATCTCCGCGTTCACCGCCGCCGAGATGGCCGTGAAGCCGCTCAGCAGGATCATGCCCGCACACTGCACCAGCAGCAGCGTGACGAAGGAGTCGTCGAGCAGGTTCAGCAGCGGCACGACCAGCAGGGCGAAACCGATCCCGAACATCAGCAGCAGCGGCTTGCGCCCGAAGCGGTCGGACACCATGCCCGTGAGGGGCTGGAGCACCGCGAAGAACATCAGCGAGACGGTGCCCGCCAGCAACGCGTCCGCCTTCTCCACCCCGGCATTCAGCTCCGCATACGTCGGCAGGTACGAGGTCCACGTGTAGTACGCGAGCGTGCCGCCCGCCGTGATTCCGCAGATCAGCAGCGACTCGCGCGGATGGCGGCGCAGCGCCTCGAAGAGGCCCGGGCGCGGCGCCTTCGCCTGCTCCTCACTGCGCGTCTCCTCCGCGCCGCGCCGGACCCAGAAACCCACCAGGCTCAGGAGCGCGCCCAGCACGAAGGGGACCCGCCAGCCCCAGTTGTCCATGGTGGCGGGCGCGAGGTTCGCGACGAGGAGCGCCGCGATGCCGGACGCGACGAGCTGCCCGATGGTCGTCGAGACGTACTGGAAGCTGGAGAAGAGTCCGCGTCGGCCGGGCCCGGCGGACTCCACGAGGAATGTGGTCGACGCGGCGAACTCCCCACCCACCGACAGCCCTTGCAGCAGCCTGGCCAGGACGAGGACGATCGGCGCGAGGACGCCGGCGGCGGCGTATGTCGGCGTCAGTCCCACCAGCAGGCTGCTGCCGCCCATCAGCAGGATGGTCACCGTCAGCGCCGTGCGGCGCCCGCGCCGGTCGGCGACCGCGCCCATCAGCAGCCCGCCGACGGGCCGCATGAAGAACCCCACCGCGAAGACCGCGAACGTCGACAGCAGCGGCACCAGCGAATTCGACGCGCTCTTGGGGAAGATCTGTGCGGCGATGTAGGTGGCAAGGAAGGTGTAGGTGTACCAGTCGTACCATTCGACCGCATTGCCCACGGACGCCGCCGCGAGCTGTCGCACCGGAGACACCGGGCGCCGCTCCCCCGCCGCCTCGTCGGCCATCTTGTTCTCCGCGCTCGACATGCGCCTCCGCTCCCGGGTCCTTCACGTGACCCTGCCGCTCGGGCAGGATGAGCCATCAGGTGATCATGCCCCCGCGAGGCCGGTGCCCGCCAGGTCCGAGTGGGGCCGAAAGGAGATGGCAACGTGCGCGTAGCACTGTTCGTCACCTGCATCAACGACACCCTCTATCCACGCACCGGCCGCGCGGTGGTCACGCTCCTGGAACGCCTCGGGGTGGAGGTCGGCTTCCCGGCGGAGCAGAGCTGTTGCGGACAGCCGCAGTTCAACACCGGCTACCGGCACGCCACGGAGCCGCTGGCGCTCCGGTACGCGCGGGTCTTCCGCGACTACGAGTACGTGGTGGTGCCCTCCGGGTCGTGCGCGGCGATGGTCCGGGACAACTACCCGCGCATGGGCGCGAAGGCCGCGGCGGAGGGGCGCGGCGGGGCGCTGACCGAGGCGGCGGCGGAGGCCGTGCCGAAGACGTACGAGCTGACGGAGTTCCTGGTCGATGTGTTGCAGGTGACGGACGTGGGCGCGTACTACCCGCACCCGGTCACCTACCACCCGACCTGTCACGGGCTGCGGATGCTGGGGCTCGGGGACCGGCCGCGCACCCTGCTGTCGCACGTCAAGGGCCTGGAGCTGCGGGAGCTGGAGGGGGCGCAGGAGTGCTGCGGCTTCGGCGGCACGTTCGCGGTGAAGAATCCGGCGGTGTCCGCGGCGATGGGCGCCGACAAGACCCGGCACATCCAGGAGACCGGCGCGGCGGCGGTCTGCACGGTCGACAACTCCTGTCTGATGCACATCGGCGGCATGCTCTCCCGCCAGGGCTCGACGGTCCGTCCCGTCCATCTCGCGGAGATCCTGGCCAGTACGGAAGGGAACGTCCTGTGAGCGAAGGGAACGTCCTGTGAGCGTCACCGACCTGGGCATGCCGGCTTTCCCGGCGGCCGCCGCCCGCTCCACCCGCGACACCCGCCTGCGCGCCAATCTGCGCCACGCCACGCACACCATCCGCGACAAGCGCGCCAGGGCGGTCGGTGAGCTGGACGACTGGGCGCAGCTGCGCACGGCGGGGCAGGCGATCAAGGACCGTACGCTGCGCCATCTGGATCACTATCTGGAGCGGCTGGAAGAGGCGGTGACCGAGGCGGGCGGCCAGGTGCACTGGGCGGCCGACGCGGCGGAGGCCAACCGCATCGTGACGCGTCTCGTCCGGGCCACCGGCGAGCGCGAGGTCGTCAAGGTCAAGTCGATGGCCACGCAGGAGATCGGGCTCAACGAGGCGCTGGCCGAAGCCGGGATCAGCGCGTACGAGACGGATCTCGCCGAGCTGATCGTGCAGCTCGGCAAGGACCGGCCGTCCCACATCCTGGTCCCGGCCATCCACCGCAACCGCTCCGAGATCCGCGACATCTTCCGCTCGGAGATGGGCGACTGGGGGCGCCCGGCACCGGACGGGCTGAGCGACCGGCCCGCCGAACTGGCCGAGGCGGCGCGGCTGCACCTGCGGGAGAAGTTCCTGCGCGCCGAGGTCGGCATCTCGGGCGCCAACTTCATGGTGGCGGAGACCGGGACGCTGGTGGTCGTGGAGTCCGAGGGCAACGGCCGGATGTGCCTGACGCTGCCGGAGACCCTGATCTCCGTCGTGGGCATCGAGAAGGTGGTGCCGACCTGGCAGGACCTGGAGGTCTTCCTGCAGTTGCTGCCGCGCTCGGCCACGGCCGAGCGGATGAACCCGTACACCTCGATGTGGACCGGCACCACTGACGGGGACGGGCCGCGGACGTTCCACCTGGTCCTGCTGGACAACGGGCGGACGGACACGCTCGCGGACACGGTGGGGCGGCAGGCGCTGCGCTGCATCCGGTGCTCCGCGTGCCTGAACGTCTGCCCGGTGTACGAGCGGGCCGGCGGCCACGCGTACGGCTCGGCGTATCCGGGGCCGATCGGCGCGATCCTGACACCGCAGCTGCGCGGCACGGCGGGCGAGCTGGACGCCTCGCTGCCGTACGCGTCGTCGCTGTGCGGCGCGTGCTACGAGGTGTGCCCGGTAGCCATCGACATCCCGGAGGTGCTGGTGCATCTGCGGGAGCGGGTGGTGGAGGGCGGCAAGGTCACCCGGGGCGGGGTGCGGACGGTGCTCCAGCCGGCGAAGGGGCACGCGGCGGAGCGGGCGGCGATGCGGGCCGCCGCCTTCGCGTTCGACCGGCCCGGTGTGCTGCGCACGGGGCAGCGGCTGGCGGCGCGCACCCGGAGGCTGCATCCGCGGCGGCTGCCGGGGCCGGGACGTGCCTGGACCGACTCCCGGGACCTGCCGCCGGTGCCGGCGGAGTCGTTCCGGGACTGGTGGCAGCGCACCCGGAGCGGGGAGCGCGGCAGCGGACAGGAGGGCGCGAAGTGAGCAGCCGGGACGTCGTACTGGCGAGGGTGCGCCGGGCGCTGGCGGACGTTCCGCGCGCCGCCGGCCCCGAAGAGACACCGGTACCGAGGGACTATCTGCGGGCGCACGGCGACCAGCCGGCGGCGGACACCGCCCGGCTGCTGGCGGAGAACCTCGCCGACTACCGTGCGGTGGTCCACGACATCCACGCCGCCGGGCTCCCGGCGCTGCTCGCACACCTGCTCGGCGAGCGGGGCTCGCGGTCGGTGGTGGTGCCGGCGGGGCTGCCCGCCGAGTGGCTGGCGGAGTGCGACGTGGAGGTGGTGCCGGACGCGCCGGAGGCGACGCCGGACGAACTGGACGCGATCGACAGCGTGGTGACGGGCTGCGCGGTGGCGATCGCCGAGACCGGGACGATCGTCCTGGACGCGGGCCCGGACCAGGGGAGCCGCCGCATCACGCTGGTGCCGGACCACCACATCTGCGTCGTACGGGTGCCGGAGCAGGTCGTGGCGTCCGTGCCGCAGGCGCTGGAGCGGCTTTCCCCGCGGCGCCCGCTGACCTGGATCTCCGGTCCGTCGGCGACGAGCGACATCGAACTGGACCGCGTGGAGGGCGTGCACGGGCCGCGCACGCTGGAGGTGGTGCTGATGACGCCATGAGTGGGGTCTGCATGACCTTCTGAGTCAAATGGCGTGCGTGAGGCTTGTGTTGCCGAGGGATTGCGTTCGATCCTGACGCTTCCTGTTGCCTTACGTTCGGAGCTGTCGCATGACGTCGCGTCGTTTCAGCCGCCGCTCGTTCCTCGCCACCGGCACCGCGCTGGCCGGCTGGGCCGCCTTCAGCGCACAGAAAGAAGCTTTCGCCGCGGTGGCCGGGCGGGCCGGCGCGAGAGCGGGCGAGGAGTGGAACGCCGCGCCCGGCACGTTCCAGGTCAACCGCGAGCCCGCCCGTCCGCGCCTGATCCCGTACCGCGACACCGCGGCCGCACTGGCCGGGGAGACCGACCGCTCCCCGTACTACCGCTCCCTCAACGGCACCTGGCGCTTCCACTGGTCGAAGAACCCCGACGAGCGCCCGGCCGGCTTCCACGCGCCCGGCTTCGACGACCGTTCCTGGGACCGCGTCCCCGTGCCGTCCAACTGGGAGATCGAGGGCTATCCCCACCCGGTCTATCTCAACATCAAGTACCCGTGGACCGGTTACGAGGACCCGCAGCCGCCGCAGGTACCGCACGAGTTCAACCCGGTCGGCTCCTACCGCCGCACGTTCACCCTCCCGGAGGACTGGGACGGCCGCCGTACCCTGCTCTCCTTCCAGGGCGTGAAGTCCGCGTTCTTCGTGTGGGTCAACGGCGAGAAGGTGGGCTACAGCGAGGACAGCTACACGCCCGCCGAGTTCGATATCACCGGTGCCTTGAAGAAGGGCGAGAACAGCCTGGCCGTCGAGGTCTACCGCTGGTCCGACGGCAGCTGGCTGGAGGACCAGGACATGATCGACCTGTCCGGGATCTTCCGCGAGGTGTACCTGTACTCCGTCCCCCACGTGCATGTGCACGACCTCTTCGTGCACACCGAACTGGACGCGGCGTACCGCGACGCGACGCTGAGGGTCTCAACGACCGTACGGAACAGCGGCGGCGGCACGCCCGGAGGCCACCGGCTCTCCACGGTGCTGTACGACGCGCAGGACCGCCCGGTGCTGCCCCGGCCGCTCACCGCCGATGTGCGGTTCGGCGAGGACGAGCGGGTCACGGTCGAGGCCGCCGCCGATGTGCGGGCGCCCGCCCTCTGGTCGGCCGAGGACCCCAACCTCTACACGCTCGTGACCACGCTGACCGGCCCGGACGGCAAGGCCGTCGACGTCCAGCGCACCCGTGTCGGCTTCCGTTCGGTCGTGTGCGAGCCGGGGAAGTTCACCGTCAACGGCGTACCCCTCGTCTTCCGCGGGGTCAACCGTCACGAGTCCGACCCGGACCACGGCCAGGCGGTGCCCGAGGAGCGGATGGTGCAGGACATCCGCATCATGAAGCAGCACAACATCAACGCGGTGCGCACCTCGCACTACCCGAACGCGCAGCGCTGGCTGGAGCTGTGCGACGAGTACGGGCTCTACGTCATCGGCGAGGCGAACCTGGAGACGCACGGCGTGCGCGACCATCTCCCCGCGAGCCTTCCGGAGTGGACCGACGCCTGCGTGGACCGCATGCGCTCGATGGTCGAGCGCGACAAGAACCATCCCTCGATCGTGGTCTGGTCGCTGGGCAACGAGGCGGGCCAGGGCGACAACTTCAAGGCGATGGCGGAGTGGGCCCGCGCGCGTGACTCCTCGCGGCCCATTCACTACGAGGGCATGAACTCCGTGGCCGACATGGAGAGCCAGATGTACACCAAGCCGGCCGACGTCGAGAAGTACGGGAAGTCCGGCAACGCGAAGCCGTTCATCCTGTGCGAGTACGCGCACTCCATGGGCAACAGCACCGGCAACTTCCGCGAGTACTGGGACATCATCGAGCGCTACCCGAACCTGCACGGCGGCTTCATCTGGGACTTCTGCGACCAGGCCATCCGGCTCCCGGTCCCCGGCGACCGCAGGCGCACCTACTTCTCCTACGGCGGTGACTGGAAGCCCGGCTACCCCACCGACGGCAACTTCTCCGGCAACGGCATCGTCTCCTGCGACCGCACCCCGCACCCCGCGATCCACGAGGTGAAGAAGGTCTACCAGGCGGTCCGGATGGCGGCCGGCGACCTGGCGTCCGGGACCGTGCGGGTCACCAACAAGCAGCTCTTCCTCGGCCTGGACGCGTACGAGCTGCGGTGGGAGGTCACGCGTGACGGGGCGCGCATCCAGCACGGCACGCTCCCCGCGCCGCAGATCAAGCCGGGCCAGGACGGCACCGTACGCATTCCGTACCGGCGGCCCGCTCGCCCCGAACCCGGCGCCGAGTACTGGCTGAACCTCTCCTTCGTGCTGCGCCGCGGCACCCGGTGGGCCGACGCGGGCCACAGCGTCGCCGCCGAGCAGCTGGCCCTGCCGTGGAAGGCCGCGGCTCCGGCCGATCCCCCTGCGTCCTCGCTGCCCGCGCTCACGGTCTCCGAGACGGACAAGGCGGTCACGGTCAGCGGCAAGGACGTGGAGCTGGTCCTGGACAAGTCCACCGGGACCCTGGCCCGCTACCGGCACCGCGGCCGGACGCTGCTGACCGACGGGCCGGTGCCCAACTTCTGGCGGGCGCCCACCGACAACGACATCGGCCGCGGGGCCGAGAAGTCGCTGCGTACCTGGCGGGATGCGGGCGCGAAGCGGACGGTCGGCACGGTCACGACCGAGCAGCCGTCCGGCTCCGAGGTGACCATCGAGGTCACGGCCACCCTGCCCACCGCACCCGCCGTCTCCACCTGGCACACCGTCTTCACGGTGCGCGGCGACGGCGAGGTCCGCGTGCGGCACACACTGAAGCCGGGAGCGGGACTGCCCGACATCCCGCTGGTCGGCGCGCTGCTCACGGTCCCGGCAGGCTTCGGTACCCTCCAGTGGTACGGCCGCGGACCGCAGGAGAACTACTGGGACCGGCACACCGCCGCGTTCGTCGGCCGCCACCGCGCCGCGGTCGCCGACCGGCTCGGCCCCTACCTCCGGCCGCAGGAGAGCGGCAACGCGGTCGACGTCCGGCACGCCTCCCTCACCGACCGGGACGGCGCGGGCCTGGCCGTACGTGCCGAACCGGGCGACAACGCGCCCCTGCTGGAGATCAACGCGCTCCACCACACCCCGGCCGACCTGGAAGGCCCCCGCCATCCCTACGAACTGAAGCCCCGCCCGGAGACCGTGCTCAGCGTCAACCACCGCCAGACGGGCGTCGGCGGCAACGACTCCTGGGGCGCGCCCCCGCTGGAGCAGTACCTGCTGCACGCGGACCGGGAGTACACCTACGCGTACCGGCTGACTCCCGCATAACGAGCGCGGCCGACGCAGGGGGTACTGACCGACAGCAGGGGTACGCGGTGCGCTCGCCGTCGGGTCAGCGGCGCTCGACGACGCGGAACCGCTCGGCGACGACCAGGGTGTCGTCGCCGACGGTGAACTCCGGGTCGCCGAGCGCCGCGCGCTGTTCCGCTCCGTGCCAGAACTCCTCGTGCGCGGCCCGCCACTGGGCGACCGTGGTGTGCCCCTCGCCCTCGTCCACGGCGTGCGCCAGGTCGACGTCCCCGAGGCGGAGCACACGTACCCCGGTCACCTCGATGACGGCCACCGTCCGCCCCGCCGAGTCCGGCACGGCCCGCCGCTCCCCCGCCTCGGGCAGCGGCTCCCCTTCGAGGGCGTACCCCTCGGCGAGGCCCGTGGTCGCCGTCTTGGCGCCGGAGAGCACCGCCGCCACCAGCCTGTCCCGCAGCTCTCCGGGAAAGCCGAGTTCGAAGGCGGGCAGGGCTTCGTTCGAGGTCATGCCCCGGAGCCTAGGGTGCCGGCTGGGGCAGGGCCAGCGGATCGCCGGGGCCCTGCGGCGCCGGGTCCGGCCCGGTCCCCGCGCTGTCGTGCGGCGCCTCCGGCGGCGCGGTGTCCGCGTCGCGGCGTACCAGTGCGGCGTACCGGCCGTCGGCCGCCAGCAGCTCGTCGTGCGTGCCGCGTTCGGCGATCCGGCCGGCGTCCAGGACGACGATCTGGTCGGCGTCGCGGACGGTGGAGAGCCGGTGCGCGATGGTGATCGTCGTACGGCCCGCCGAGAGCCTGTCGATGGCCCGCTGAACGGCGTGCTCGGTACGGGTGTCCAGGGCGCTGGTGGCCTCGTCGAGCACCAGGACCGGCGGGTCGCGCAGGATCGTGCGGGCGATGGCCAAACGCTGCTTCTCGCCGCCGGAGAAGCGGTAGCCGCGCTCGCCCACGACGGTGTCGTAGCCCTCGGGCAGGGCCGCGATGTGGTCGTGGATCTGGGCGGCCCGCGCAGCGCGCTCGATCTCCTCGTCGGTCGCTTCGGGCTTGGCGAAGCGCAGGTTCTCGGCGACCGAGGCGTGGAAGAGGTAGGTCTCCTGGGAGACCACGCCGACCGAGCGGGCGAGGGTGTCGAAGTCCAGCTCGCGGACGTCCACCCCGTCCAGGGTCACCCGTCCGCCGGTCACGTCGTACAGCCGCGGCACGAGATAGCTGAGCGTGGACTTGCCGCTGCCGGTCGGGCCGACCACGGCGAGGCTGCCGCCCGCGGGGACGGTCAGGCCGATGCCGCTGAGCGTGGGCGCGGCGGCGGGGTCGTACGCGAAGGACACGTCCTCGAAGCGGACCTCGCCGCGGGGCCTCACCAGCCGTACCGGCTTCTCGGGCTCGGTGATGGCCACGGGCAGGTCGAGGTACTCGAAGATGCGCTGGAAGAGCGCGAGCGAGGTCTGCATCTGCACGCCGGTGGTCAGCAGCGAGGTGGCCGGGCGCAGCAGGCCCTGCTGGAGGGAGACGAAGGCGACGAGCGTGCCGATGGAGAAGACCGGCCCGCCGACCTGGAGAACGATGCCCGCCGCCCAGTAGATCAGCGCGGGCATGGCGGCCATCACGATGCCGATGGTGGCCATCCGCCAGCGGCCCGCCATGTTGGCGCGTACCTCCAGGTCGACCAGGCGCTCGGACTCGGCGGTGAAGTTCCGGGTGAGCGAGTCGGCGCGGCCCATCGTGCGGCCGAGCAGGATGCCGGAGACGGAGAGCGATTCGGTGACGATCGCGGACATCGTGGCCATCTGCTTCTGCCGCTTGGTGGTGATGCGCTTGCGTTCGTTGCCGACGCGGCGGCTGACCCAGACGAAGAGCGGCAGCAGCAGGAGCGAGACGACGGTGAGCCGCCAGTCCAGCGCGATCATGGCCACGACGGTGGCGACCACGCTGGTGAGGTTGGAGACCAGGGAGGTCGCGGTGGAGGTGACGGTGGCCTGCATGCCGCCGATGTCGTTGGCGATGCGGGACTGGACCTCGCCGGTGCGCGTACGGGTGAAGAACGCCAGCGGCATCCGCTGCAGCTTGGCGTAGACGCCGGTCCGCAGGTCGTGCATGACGCGCTGGCCGACGGTGGTGGAGATCAGCGTCTGGAGCACACCGAAGACGCTGTTCATCACCGCGGTGACGATCATGCCGAGCGCGAGCAGGCTGAGCAGTCCGGTGCGCCGCTCCGGGATCGCCACGTCCAGGACCTCGCGCAGCAGGAACGGCGAGGCGACGGAGACCAGGGAGGCGGCGGCCACGAGCAGGCCGACCACGGCCAGCCGGCCGCGGTAGGGGCGGAAGAGGCGGAGGATCCGGCGCAGCTGGACGGGCTGCTGCTCGTCCTTGGGCGGTGGGGTCCAGTCGACGTTGTCGGGGCGCAATGAGCTCCTTCGAGCGGTGGATGAGGGGTTCAGGAACCCGGCGGGGCCGGGCATCCGTCGAGCGTAGCCCATTGTTACCTATGCTCACAATGAACTTCGTCCTGATAACCTCCGGGCATGCCCTCCTCCCACACCGAGCCCGGCACCGGAACGCGCGCGCGGAAGGACACCGGCCCGCTCGGCGACGCGCCCGCCGCGCCCGACACGGACCTCGCCGAACAGCTGGTACGGCTCACCCGGCGCATGCACCGCGCCCAGAAGCGGCACCTGGAACCGCTCGCCCTCACCCCCGCCCAGTCCCGACTGCTGCGCATCGTGGCGCACTGCGACACCCCGCCCCGGATGGCGGACCTGGCAGCGCGGCTGGACGTCGTCCCGCGCGCGGTGACCACCCTGGTGGACGCCCTGGAGGCGGCGGACGCGGTACGCCGGGTGCCGGACCCGGCCAACCGCCGGGTGGTACGGATCGAGCTGACCGAGACCGGCCGGACGACACTCGGGGCGCTGCGGAGCGCGCGCCGGGCCGCCGCGGAGGACATCCTTGCTCCATTGACCGCCGACCAGCGCGAGGTGCTCGGCGGTCTGCTGGCCACCCTGGTCGACGGGCCGGGGCGGCACCGCTGACCCGATGGGCCGCTGACGAGGAGAAGCCATGCCGTTGCTGGAGCCGGAACCGACCGCACTGAGGCCCGCCACGACCGGGGGCCCGGCGGTCGACCGGGTGGCGGACGAGCAGGCGTCCGGCACTCCCGAACCGCTGCGCGGCGACCTGACCGCGCTGCTCGGCCCGGAGAAGGTCCTGCACGGCCTCTCCGACCTGGTGAAGTACGCCTCCGACGCGAGTCCGTACCGGTTCGTCCCGCAGGTGGTCGTGGTCGCCGAGGACATCGACGACGTCTCGGCGGTCTTCTCCTACGCGCACGGCCGCGGCCGGAAGGTCGTCCTGCGCGCCGCCGGCACCTCGCTCAACGGGCAGGCACAGGGCGAGGACATCCTCGTCGACGTGCGCCGGCACTGGGACGGCATCGAGGTGCTGGGCGACGGTGAACGCGCCCGCATCGGCCCCGGCACGACCGTCGCACGGGCCAATATCACCCTCGCCCGCCACGGCCGCCTCCTCGGCCCCGACCCGGCCAGCGCCCTCGCCTGCACCGTCGGCGGCGTGGTCGCCAACAACGCCTCCGGCATGACGGCCGGCACCACCCGGAACTCCTACCGCACCCTGGCCTCCGCCACCGTCGTCCTCCCCTCGGGCACCGTCGTGGACACCGCCGACCCGGCCGCCGACGAGGAGCTGGCCCACGCCGAACCCGCGCTGTACGAGGGGCTGCTGGCCCTGAAGACGGAGATCGAGGCCGACCCGGAACTGGTCGCCCGCATCCGCGCCAAGTACACCCTCAAGAACACCAACGGCTACCGGCTCGACGCCTTCCTCGACGGCGCCACCCCCGTCGAGATCCTGCGCGGCCTGATCGTCGGGTCGCAGGGCACCCTCGGCTTCATCGCCGAGACGGTATTCGACACCCTCCCGCAGGGCCGCCGTACGTCCACCGCATTGCTCTTCTTCCCCGATCTGCGGGCCGCTGCCGCCGCCGTCCCGCGCTTCAACGAAGCGGGCGCGCTCGCCGTGGAGCTGATGGACGGCAACACGCTGCGCGCCTCGGTCCGCGTCGCCGGAGTGCCCGCCGACTGGGCGGCGCTCCCCACGGAAACGACCGCGCTGCTCGTGGAGTTCCGCGCCCCCGACGAGGAGCGGCAGGCAGCGTACGAGGCCGCCGCCGAGCAGCTGCTGAACGACCTGGAACTGGTCGCGCCGGTCGAGTCCGTCACCAACGAGTTCACCCGCGACCCGGGCACCATCGCCGGCTACTGGAAGGCCCGCAAGGCATTCGTCACCGCGGTCGGCGGCTCCCGGCCCTCCGGTACGACGCTGATCACCGAGGACTTCGCCGTACCGCCCGAGCGGCTCGCCGACGCCTGTACGGCCCTGCTGGAGATGCAGGCCCGGCACGGCTTCGACGCCGCGGTCGCCGGCCACGCCGCCCACGGCAACCTGCACTTCCTCCTCGCGTTCGACGCCTCGAAGCCCGAGGACGTGGCGCGCTACGCGGCCTTCATGGACGAGTTCTGCCGGATGACGGTGGAGCGCTTCGACGGCTCGCTCAAGGCCGAGCACGCCACCGGCCGCAACATCGCGCCCTTCCTGGAGCTGGAGTGGGGGCCGCGCGCCACGGACCTCATGTGGCGGATCAAGGACCTGTTCGACCCGCACGGCATCCTCGCGCCCCGCGTCGTCCTGGACCGCGACCCGAAGGCCCATCTCCGCGGCCTGAAGACCATCCCGGAGGTCGAGGCGGTCGCCGACCCCTGCATCGAGTGCGGTTTCTGCGAACCGGTCTGCCCCAGCCGCGACCTCACCACCACGCCCCGGCAGCGCATCGTGCTGCGCCGCGAGATGATGCGCCAGCACCCGGACTCGCCGGTGACCGACGCGCTCCTGGACGCGTACGGCTACGACGCGGTGGACACCTGCGCCGGCGACTCCACGTGCAAGCTGGCCTGCCCGGTGGGCATCGACACCGGCGCGATGATGAAGGACTTCCGGCACCGGCGGCACTCCCCGCGCGAGGAGAAGACCGCCGCGCTCACCGCGAAGCGCTTCAAGACCGTCGAGGCGTCGGCACGGCTCGCGGTCGCGGCGGCGGACCGGATCGGGCAGCGGCTCGGCGACCGGCTGCTGGAGACCGTCACGGACGCCGCACGCAAGGCCGTACGCCCCGACCTCGTACCGCGCTGGCTGCCCGCGATCCCCGGCGCCGCGGCCCGCCGGCTGCCGCCCACCCGCAGACAGGACGCGGTCGCCGTGTACTACCCGGCCTGCGTGAACCGCATCTTCGGCGAACCGGACGGGTACCGGGGCCCGTCGCTCCCCGAGGCCGTCGTCGCGGTCTCCCGGCGGGCCGGGAAGCCGGTGTGGATCCCGGACGACGTCGCGGGCACCTGCTGCGCCACGATCTGGCACTCCAAGGGTTACGACGAGGGCAATGCCGTGATGGCGAACCGGATGGTCGAGGCGGCCTGGGGCTGGACCGCGGGCGGCCGCCTCCCGCTGGTCGTGGACGCGTCCTCGTGCACGCTGGGCATCGCCCACGAGGTGGTCCCGTACCTCACCGAGGACCACAAGCAGCTGCACGCCGAACTGACCGTCGTCGACTCCGTCGTCTGGGCGGCCGAAGAACTGCTGCCGCACCTGGAAGTGGTGCGGACCGTGGACTCCGCGGTGCTGCACCCCACCTGTTCGATGCGCCACCTGGGCGACGAGGCGCAGCTGCGTACGGTCGCGGAAGCCTGCGCACGGGAGGTCGTGGTGCCGGACGACGCGGGCTGCTGCGCCTTCGCGGGCGACCGCGGAATGCTGCACAAGGAGCTGACCGAGGCGGCGACGGCCCGGGAGACAGCCGAGGTGACGTCCCGCCACTTCGACGCGCACCTGTCGGCGAACCGCATGTGCGAGGTGGGCATGGATCACGCGACACAGGGCCGCGGGTACTACTCCGTCCTCATGGAGCTGGAACGCGCGACGCGGCCCGCCTGAGGGCGGGCCGCGCCTCACGCGCGCGTTCAGCTCTTGGCGGCCACGTGCAGGGCCACCGCGCCCTTCGCGGGCACGGTCAGCTGCGCCTTGCCGTCGTCGCCGACCGTGACGGTGCTGCCGTCGCAGTCGTCCGGCGCTGCCTTGGCGACGTTGCAGTACGTACCGGCCGGCAGCGAGGTCGCGAAGGACTGGGACAGCTCACCGTCCCCGGCGTTGAGGGCCACGAAGCCCTTGTCGCCGCGCCCGAAGGCGATCGCGCTCGACCCGTTGTCCCACCAGTCGGTCAGCTCGGCGCCGCCGACCGCGTTGCGGAAGCCCACCATCCCGGTGATCTCCTGCTTCGCGTGCATGTCCGTCCAGCCGTCGGCGCCGCCGGGCGGGCCCGCGTCCTTGTCGGACCACTCGTAGCCGGAGAAGACGTTCGGCGAGCCGTAGGGCGAGGCCAGCATGAACGCATTGGCGAGCGTGTACGTCGCGCCGTCCTTGTAGGTGAGCGTCGAGCCGTTACGCTCGGTGTCCCAATTGTCGACAAAGGTACGTGCCGACTCGCTGCTGAGCTTTCCGTCAGCGATGTTCTTGAGCTGGGCGATGCTGCCGCCCTGGAAGGCGCTCTTCAGGTGGCCCCCGTAACGGAACTCGTCGACGTCGCCGACGCCCTTGTACTCGTCGGGCTGTACCGCCTCGCCACCGCCGTAGATGACTTCGGAGACCCAGAAACCCGGGTCGCTCATCTTGCCCTTGATCGCGGCCATGTCATCGGCCGCCATGTGCTTGGCCGCGTCGATACGGAAGCCGTCGACGCCGAGGGAGCGCAGGTCGTCGAGGTACTTGGCGATGGTGGTCCGGACCGCGTCGCTGCCGGTGTCCAGGTCGGACAGCCCGACCAGTTCGCAGGTCTGGACGTTCTCGCGGTTGCCGTAGTCGGAGATGTCCTTGCGGCAGGCGTGGAAGTCCTGGTCCTGGAAGTACCCGGGGTAGTCGTACTTCGTGTACTGCGTGCCGCCGGTTCCGGTGCCGGACCCGGACGACATGTGGTTGATGACGGCGTCGGCGACGACCTTGACGCCCGCTTCGTGGCAGGCGGAGACCATCGACGCGAAGGCGTCCCGGTCGCCGAGCCGCCCGGCGATCTTGTAGCTGACCGGCTGGTACGACGTCCACCACTGATCGCCCTTGATGTGCTCCGAAGCGGGCGACACCTCGACGTAGCCGTAACCGGCCGGGCCCAGCTGATCGGTGCAGATCTTGGCGACGTCCGCGTACGGCCGCTCGAACAGCGTGGCGGTGACGGTCTTCTCTCCGGGCGGGGTGGCCTGCGAGCTCCACGGGGCGAGCGCGGCGAGGCCGCCGGCGACGAGCACACCGGCCAGCGTGCCGCCGAGTATCCGGGATCGGTGATGCAGCATGCGGCTCCTTCAACGAACGGACGCGGCAGGGAGCCGCGCCCTCGAAGGCAGCCACGCGCCGAGGCCGCCGTGGGGGGAATCCGCGAGGGAGCCTGCCTTTACGAAGTGAACACGTCAAGGCTTTCCGCAAGAAATTCCAGTCGCTTGCGCAAGACGGGAGTCCAAGTGTTCGCCTCAGGAGTCCAATTCGCCCCCTTGTGGCGCGTCCGTATCAACCGCCAGGGTCCTCACCGAGGTTCACGCACGCACGTCGGCATACCTCGCGGCACACACCGTGCCGCGCTTCACCGGTACGCGCACGTCCGCACGGCAGCTGCGGCACAGGCAGCCGCCCGTACGGAGTTCCACCCGCACCCAGCCCCACCGAGGTCCACGCACGCAGCCGCCGGGCACCGTCCGCACTCCAGGAGGCCCCATGCATGACGCAAGACCCGAGCAGCACGACGACGAGAGCCGCCTCCCCGGCGCCCCGGACGGCACGGAGCCGGCCGCGCCCGACGGCGACGGGCCGAGCCGCCGGTCGGTCCTGCGGACCGCGGGCACGGCCGGCGCCGGGCTCGGGCTCGCCGGGCTGGGCGCATTCGGAGCGAGCGGCACGGCGGCGGCCGCACCGGCGCCCGGCGGGGCAGCCGACACCGCCGCGGCACCGAAGCGGCGCGGCAGGACCATGATCGGCGTACCGTTTGAGGGGCGCAGCACCGTACGCGTCGGCATCGTCGGCCTCGGCAACCGCGGCGGCTCCATGATCGACCTCTTCCTCGCGGTGCCGAACACGCGGGTCGTGGCGGTGTGCGACCCGGTCAAGGAGAAGACCGCCAAGGCGGCGAAGAAGGTCACCGACGCGGGGCAGCCGGCGCCGGCCGTCTACGCCAAGGGCGATCGCGACTTCGAGAACCTCTGCAAGCGCGGCGACATCGACTTCGTGTACGTCGCGTCACCCTGGGACTGGCACTTCGAGATGGCGAAGACGGCCATGCTCAACGGCAAGCACGTGGGCGTCGAGTGCCCGATCGCGCTCCGGCTGGACCAGCTGTGGGAGCTGGTCGACCTCTCGGAGTACACCCGTAAGCACTGTCTCCAGCTGGAGAACTGCTGTTACGGGCGGAACGAGATGCGGGTGCTGCGGATGGCGCACGCGGGTCTCTTCGGCGACCTGCTGCACGGCGCCGGGGCGTACAACCACGACCTGCGCGGCCTGATGTTCGACCCGGACTACTACGAGGGCCCGTGGCGGCGGCTGTGGCACACCCGGCTGCGCGGCGACCTGTACCCCAACCACGGGTTCGGGCCCGTCGCCAACTACATGGACGTCAACCGCGGCGACCGCGCCGTACGGATCTCCAGCTTCGGCACGCCCGCCCTGGGCCTGGCCGCGTACCGCAAGGAGCACATGCCGGCGGGCGACCCGAGCTGGAAGGAGACGTACGTCGAGAGCGACCGGACGATCTCCCTCGTCCAGACCGCCAAGGGCCGCGTGATCCGCCTGGAGCACGACGTGTCCACGCCGCACCCGTACAGCCGCATCAACAGCCTCGGCGGCACGAAGGGCGTCTTCGAGGACTACCCGGAGCGGATCTACATCGAGCCCGACCACACCAACGACGAGTGGGGCGACTTCGGCGCGTACGCCGAGTGGGACCACTGGCTGTGGAAGGAGCACGCCAACCCGCCCGGCGGCCACGGCGGCATGGACTACATGCTGGTCTTCCGGCTGACCCAGTGCATGCACCTGGGCCTGGTGCCCGACTTCGACGTGTACGACGCGGCGACCTGGACCGCGCCGGTACCGCTGAGCGACCTGTCGATCAAGGCCCACGGCAAGCCGATGGAGATCCCGGACTTCACCCGCGGGGACTGGAAGAAGGCCCGGCCGGGGATGGACTCGGAGAAGCCGAAGGGCTGACCGGGGACTGGCCGAAGGTCTGACGGCGGGAGGTCTGAGGCGGGAGGCGAGGCCGGGGTCCGGTGGGCGTGTGCCCGCCGGACCCCGGCCTCCTGCCCGTCGCTCACTTCTCGACGGAGACGTCCCTCGCAGCGGCCCTGGAGTCGGTCTCGGAGGGCGCCTCGGAGGGGGCCTGCGAGGCGGCGGGCGCCTTCAAGACGGCGGGCGTCTCCGGGGCGGTGGCCGGCGCCTCGCCGTCGAGGACCCGCTTCGCCGTCACGCGGTCCAGCGCACCCTCCCAGCGGGAGACCGCGAAGACCGCGACACAGTTGCCGAGCAGATTGGTCGCCACCCGCATCGAGTCCATGATCCGGTCGACGCCGAGCAGCAGTGCCACCGCCGCTGCGGGAATGACGCCCAGCGCGGACGCGGTCGCCGACAGCGCCAGGAACGCCGAACCGGGCACGCCCGCCATGCCCTTGCTGGTCAGCATGAGTACCAGCACGACGGTGATTTGCTGACCTATCGACAGATCGACCCCGACGGCCTGCGCGATGAAGAGGGTGCCGATGGAGAGGTAGATCGACGCACCGTCGAGGTTGAAGGAGTAGCCGGTCGGCAGGACCAGACCCACCGCGTCGTCCCGGCAGCCCGCCGCGCGCAGCTTCTGCATCATCCGCGGCATCACCGTCTCGCTGGACCCCGTACCGAGAGCCAGCAGCAGCTCCTCACGGGTGTAGCGGACGAACTTCCACAGGCTGAGGCCCGCGGCGGCCTTGAGCGCGAGCCCCAGCAGGACGAGGAAGGCGAGCGCGACGCCGTAACAGACCGCGATCAGCTTCGCGTACGTCGTCATCGCGCCGAGGCCGTACTCGCCCACGAGGTGAGCGGTGGCCCCGAAGACGGCGAGCGGCGCGAGACGCATGATGTAGCCGACGATCGTGAAGACGACGTCCTGCGCCTGCTCGATGAACGGCAGGATCTGCGGCACCTTCGTCTGGCCGAGGTGCAGCAGCGCCGCACCCACCAGGCAGGACAGGACGAGGACCTGAAGCAGCGAGTTCTCCGCGAACGCCCCGACCGCGCTGTCCGGCAGCGATTCGAGGATGAACTGCGCGGTGGAGGGCAGGTGTCCGCCGCCGGTCTTCTCGTCGACGGCACTCTGGTCGAGCGAGGACGGGTCGACGTGCATGCCCGCACCGGGCGCGAAGACATTCCCCGCGAGCAGCCCGGCGACGAGCGCGACGGTGGTCGCCACCTCGAACCAGATCAGCGCCTTGAGGCCGATCCGGCCAAAGGCCTTGAGATCGCCGGCCTTGGTGATGCCGGCGACGACGACACAGAACACGAGCGGGGCGATCATCGCCTTGATGAGGCGTACGAAGCCGTCGCCGAGCGGCTTGACGGCCGAGCCGAACTCCGGCCACAGCCGTCCGACGAGAACCCCGAGGAACAGGGCTACGAGGACCTGCGTGAACAGACTGGTGCGCAGCATGCGGCCTGCCCGGCGAGCGAGCGATCCGGTGGCGAGCGGCACGGGCTCTCCCTTGGAAGGATTTTGGGATACGGAAGAGGACTTCCGCGGTCCGCCACTATGGCTGAGCCCTATGCCTCAGAGAAGAGTCCGGTGTTACATCGAAGAAAATCTTGGAGCTATCTCCAAGCAACCGTTGGTACACGTCCCCGCCACCGTGCCGTGACGGGTCCGCACCAGGTGGCGCCACGGGCCCATAGCCCGTGGTACCAGGCGTTGTCCGGCGTCCTCCGCTCTCATCGGATGTCATGCGGTTTCGTCGAGGGTCATACGCTGTCATCGGGGGGGGGCGGTGTCGTCCGATGCCATCCGGTGGCTCAGGCCTTCAGGTCGGCCTTGTCCCCCATGACCACGACGGGGTGCTGCGCGGGGTCGAGCGTGCGCAGCAGGTACCGCATGCCGGACTTGGGGATGCTCACGCAACCGGACGTACCGCTCCCGTGGTCCATGTGCAGCCAGATGCTGCCCCCCTTGGACTGGCCGTCGGGCCGGGCCGGGTCCAGCGGCGAGACGCCCTTGGCGCGGTTGTAGTCGATGGCGATGACGTAGTCGAAGTCGTGCCGGGTCTTCTTGGCCCAGTACGAGGGCGGCGTGAAGGCCGCGGTCGCGGTGTACGGCAGCTTCGCGCCCGGGTCGGGCAGCACACCGCCCGCGTCGGACAGCGAGTACACCCCGACCGGGCTGCGCTTGTCCCCCTCGTGATGGTCCAGGGTCCAGCCGCGCTTGCCGTTGTGCCCCTGCCAGCTCCGGTCGCGGCTCCAGGTGCTCCCACCGCTGCCGTTCTGGTCCGCGCCGTTCGTGTCCGCACCGTTCGCGTCCGCGCCGCCCTTGGCGGCCTTGGCTGCCTTCGCGGCCTTCGCGGCCTTGTTGTCCGACGGGTCCTCGTTCGCGTCCTTGTCCGCGTTGCCCGCCGCGCCCTTCTCACCCTTCGTGTACAGCACGACGGTCGAGGTGGCGTCGTCCTTGCCGTCCCCGTACACCGCGATCACCTGCCGGGAATCGGCCGGGATCCGGGACTGCAGCCGCTCCCCCACTCCGGGGATGCGCTTCAGACCCGTGGCAGGCGTGGCACTCGGCTGCCCCGCGCGCGCGGCGGCCTTCTCGCCCTGCTGCCCCGATCCGCCGCAGCCTGCGACCAGCACGAGCCCCGCGGCGGCCAGCGCTGCCGTCCGTATCGTCGTGACCGTCCGTGCCCGCCCCGCCGTCCTACCTGTACTCCGCATGGCTCCCATGGTCGCACCGACGGCCGACACGTGATCGGTCGAGGTGCCACCGCGGACGTCTGGGTGGCACCCGCGGACCGAGCGACACCCGAGGCCGCACATCGTGGCCCGATCCGTGCGTTCCGCCAGAAAAACGGTTGAAATTCGCGGTCATTCCACGCCAACCTTCCATGGCTCCGCCCTGCTCCTGTCGCGGGCGCGAGCGGCAGCGAGTGGCACAGCCCTGCCCTGCTCCGCTGCGCCCACCGCGCCGGCGGGAGCACCCGGCCCGCTTTCGGCCGGAGCTCCACGCCCGCCCCTACCCGACGAAACGCTTGGACGTCATGCAGATTCGCGATCTACCGCATCCCGACCCGGGTGTCCCCGACGTCCGTACCGGCGGCCGCTTCCTGGTCTGGCTCTACCGCCGGCAACTGGGCGGCCAGCTCAAGGCCCTGGCCTGGGGGCTGGTGCACACCGGCGCCGTGGCCTCCTTCCCGCTGCCGGTGGGCATCGCCGTACAGGCCGTCGCCGACCGCTCCGGCGCCCGGCTCGCCCTCGCGGGCGGGCTGATGGTGCTGCTGGGCGTACTGGTCTCGGTCGGCGACACGATGCTGCACCGCGCCGCCGTCACCAACTGGATCACCGCCGTCGCCCGTATCCAGCAGCTGCTCGCCCGCAAGACCGCGGAGCTGGGCTCGGCCCTGACCCGGCGGGTCGCGGCCGGCGAAGTGGTCGCGGTCAGCACCGGTGACCTGGAGAAAATCGGCTGGTTCGTGGAGGCCATCTCCCGCTTCTCGGCCGCCGCGCTCACCTCCGTCGGCGTATGTGTGGCGCTGGTGCTCTACCAGCCCACCCTGGGCATCGTCGTCGCGGTCGGGGTACCCGTGGTGGCGCTCGCCGTGCTGCCGCTGCTGCCCCGCGCGACGCGACGCGCCGACGAACAGCGCGAGAAGGCCGGGCATGCCACGGAACTGGCCTCCGACACCGTCGCGGGCCTTCGTGTGCTGCGCGGCATCGGCGGCGAGGAACTCTTCCTCGGCCGCTACCGCACCGCCTCCCAGGACGTCCGCAGGGCCGCCGTGCGCAGTGCCCGGATGTGGTCGCTGATCTCGGCCGTCCAGGTCGCGCTCCCGGGGCTGCTGCTGATCGCGGTCGTCTGGTACGGCGCGCGGCTCGCCCTGGACGGCCGTATCGAGGTCGGCGCGCTGGTCACGATGTACAGCGCGGTCACCTTCCTGCTCTATCCGTTGCAGCACTTCGAGGAGATCGCGCAGGCGTACTCCTTCTCCCGGCCGTCCGCGAAGCGGGCCGCCCGCGTCCTGGCGCTCAGCCGCCCGGTCGACGGCCGCGTCACCGACCACGCCCCGCTCGACGGCGACCTGTACGATCCGGCAACCGGCCTGCTGGCCCCGGCCGGCCACCTCACGGCAGTCGTCTGCGGCGACCCGGACGCGGCGGGCCGACTCGCGGAACGCCTGGGCGGCCACCCGGCAAGCGCTTCGGACGAGAGCGCCTTGGACAAGACCGCTTTGGACGAGAGCGCCTTGAGCGAGAGCGCCTTGGACGAGTCGGAGAAGGCCGACGGGGGCGATCCGGAGGAGGCCGACTGGGGCGATCCGGGGGGTCAGGAAGGCTCGCGAGCCCGGGCGGCCGAGCATGCGCGGGCAGCCGCGTCCCCGAAGGCGGATGCGGCAGCGGAGGGCATGTCCTCCTGTACCGGCCCGTCGGACGAAGCCGGTTCCACGCGCGGCACGCGCACGCCCCCCTCCGCCGAGCCGCGGCTGCCCTCCGTCGAGCTGGGCGGTACCGCCCTGGACGACGTACCGCGGGACGCCGCCCGGCAGGCCGTGCTGGTCCAGGACAAGGACCCGGTGCTGCTGTCGGGGACGCTGCGGGAACTCTTCGACGTACCGTCCTCCGGCGCCGTCACCGCGCGGCAGGCCCTGGCCGCCGCCCAGTGCGACGACGTACTGGCGGCGCTCGCCCAGGCCGGCACCGACGGGTCGGACGACCCGATGGACAGCCGCATCACCGAACGCGGCCGCTCCCTCTCCGGTGGCCAGCGCCAGCGGCTCGCGCTGGCCCGGTCGCTGCTCACCGATCCGGAGGTGCTGGTGCTCGACGAGCCGACCAGTGCGGTCGACTCGCACACCGAAGCACGGATCGCCGACGGCCTGCGCGTCCTGCGCAAGGGCCGGACCACGGTCGTCCTCACCTCCAGCCCCCTGGTGCTGGACCGCGCGGACCGGGTGGTGTTCCTGCCCGACGGCAAGGTCACCGCCGTCGGCCCGCACCGCGAACTCCTGCGCACCACACCGGCCTACCACGCGGTCGTCACCCGCGAGACCGACGAGGAACGCGCCCGCACGGGGCCCGGGACCACCGACGGCACGGAGACTGCCGAGCGCACCGGGGCCGTCGGCCGCGCGGGTGCCGCCGACCGCGCGGATGGCGGCTCCGAGGAGCTTCTGGACGACGGTCCCGAGGAATCCCAGGATGACGGTCCCGCGGAACTCCTGCGGGAGACGGACGGATCCACCGGATCCACCCCCTCGCGCGCCCGGGTGGGCGCGCTCGAATCGATCGAGGAGACGGCATGATCGGCCTGGCGCCGCCGGAGCACGATCCGGAAGCCGCACGTACGACGACCACCCTCCCCGTCGGCTCCCCCGCGACCGTACGCAGCTACGTCGCGGGGCTGATCCGCCGTCACCGCAAGGCATTCATCCTCCTCGTCACCGTCAACGCCATCGCCGTCATCGCCTCGATGGTCGGCCCGTATCTCCTCGGCGGCCTCGTGGAGGACCTCTCCGACGGTGTGCGCGACATCCATCTGGAGCGCACCGTCGGCCTGTTCGCGATCGCCCTGGTCATCCAGACCTTCTTCGTACGGATGGTCCGGCTGCGCGGGGCGATGCTCGGCGAGCGGATGCTGGCGGACCTGCGCGAGGACTTCCTCGTACGGTCCGTCGGACTGCCGCCCGGCGTGCTGGAGCGGGCCGGCACCGGGGACCTGCTCTCCCGCATCACGACGGACATCGACCGGCTGGCCAACGCGATGCGGGAGGCCGTGCCGCAGCTGTCCATCGGCGTGGTCTGGATCGGCCTGCTGGTCGGGGCGCTCGGCCTGACCGCACCTCCGCTCGCCCTGTCCGTACTCGTCCCGCTGCCCCTGCTGATCGTCGGGTGCCGCTGGTACTTCAAACGGGCGCCGAGCGCTTATCGTTCCGAGGCCGCCGGATACGCCGCGGTGTCCGCCGCGCTCACCGAGACGGTCGACGCGGGGCGGACCATCGAGGCGCACCGGCTCGGCGACCGCCGCACCCGGCTGTCGGAGCGGCGCATCCGCGAGTGGACCCAGTGGGAGCGGTACACGCTCTACCTCCGCTCGGTCCTCTTCCCGGTGATCAACGGCACCCACACCCTGAACCTCGGGTCCGTGCTGATGCTCGGCGGCGTTTTCGTCTTCCAGGGCTGGATGACGATCGGCCAGCTGACCACGGGTGCGCTGCTGTCCCAGATGATGATCGAGCCGATCGGCATGATCCTGCGCTGGTACGACGAACTCCAGGTGGCGCAGGTGTCGATCGCCCGGCTCGTCGGAGTGCGGGAGATCGAGCCCGAGGCTGCGGACGAGCGGATCGCCCCGGACGGCCGGCACGTCCGCGCCGACGGTGTCCGCTTCGGCTACCGCGCCGACGTGGACGTTCTGCACGACGTGTCGCTGCGGGTACGGCCCGGCAGCCGCGTGGCGCTCGTCGGCCCCTCGGGCGCGGGCAAGTCCACACTCGGCCGGCTCCTCGCCGGCATCTACGCGCCCCGCAAGGGCGAGGTCACCCTCGGCGGCGCCGCACTGTCCCGGATGCCCGCCGAACGGGTACGTGCCCATGTGGCACTGGTCAACCAGGAGCACCACGTCTTCGTGGGCTCGCTGCGCGACAACCTGCTGCTGGCCCGTACGGGCGCGGACGACACCGACCTGTGGTCGGCGCTGACCGCGGTCGACGCGGACGGCTGGGCGAGGGGGCTGGAGAAGGGGCTGGACACGGAGGTCGGCTCCGGCGGCCACGCGCTGACCCCGGCGCAGGCCCAGCAGGTCGCCCTGGCCCGGCTGGTCCTGGCGGACCCGCACACGCTGGTCCTGGACGAGGCCACCTCGCTCCTCGACCCGCGGGCCGCCCGCCATCTGGAGCGCTCGCTCGGCAAGGTGCTGGACGGCCGAACGGTCGTCGCCATCGCCCACCGGCTGCACACGGCCCACGACGCGGACGTGATCGCCGTCGTCGAGGCCGGCCGCATCACCGAACTCGGCACCCACGACGAACTCGTCTCCGCCGACGGCCCATACGCCGCCCTCTGGCGCTCCTGGCACGCATAACCCGACACCGGCGCTCACCGGTTCAAGAGGGCCCGGGCTTGAGCGGCCCGGGCTTGAGCGGCCCGGGACCGAACGGCCCGGGCGCGTATGCGCTCCCTCGGGGACGGGCCGAGCTTCGGCACCCGGGGTCCGGCTCAACCCGGTCCCCGGGCTTGGGCGACCGTCCGGGTGCGGCCCGCCCGGTGGGCGTGGCCCCTCCTCAGGGTGCGGCCTGTCCTCGGAGAGCGGCCCGCACACCGGGGGCGGCCCACACGCTGGGGGCGGCCCACACGCTGGGGGCAGCCAGCTCTTTGGGCCTGTCCCCTCAAGGCGCGGGGGCCCGGCTTCGGCCGCGCCGTCACGAGGGGACGGCCGCCGCGGGGAGCCGCCGCCCACATCGGGCTCGTCCACATCTTGCCTGCCCGCATCGAGCCTGTCCGCACCGGGCCAGCACAGCACCCCGCGTGCCGTAGCTCTCGGCTCTTGATCGTTACGGGATGCGCTCGGCGGGGCGCCCGCACCCGTGGCGCGGGCTCCGTCTGCCCGCTCACGCGGGCCGTCGGTACGTAGCGGCCAAGAGGCTAGAGGAAGCCGAGGGCCGTCAGGCCGCCTATGCCGCCGAGGAGGGTGAAGATCGGCATCAGGACCTTCAGCTCCACCCAGCTGCCGGCACGGAAGCGCATGCCCTTGGGCGGGCCCACCGGATACCAGCGCTTGCGGCCTATCGGGATGGGCCACATGATCGGACAGCCCGAGACGGTCAGCGCGTCGCCGATGTCGTGCACCAGCGCACCCAGCACGATCGGCAGGCCCAGCCACAGGTACGCCTGGTCCGGCTCGGTGAACAGCCAGTGCGAGCCGTTCCCCGGCTGGTCCAGCACCCCGGCGAGGATCCACGCCGTGGCCGCGCCCAGCAGCCACACCAGCACATCGCTGGAGACCCGCGCCGCCCGCCACAGCAGCCCTTCGATGGCGAGCACCATGTGCACGAAGAGGATGCCGAGCACCGCCCAGCGGCCGCCCTGCACCGCCAGAACCGACATACCGGCCCCGACGAGCACCGCCCACAGCCAGGTATGGGTCAAGGTGCGGTGACCACCGGACCGACGGGCGTCCCCCTTCATCCGAGTGGCTTTGTAGACGGCGTGCGAGATGTTGTCGACGACCTCGCACAGCCCCCGCGACAGCGGCCCGAAGGCACGGGAGATCGTGGCCGCCTTGTGGTCCAGGTCGGGGGCGAGGGCCGCACCGGCACAGATCAGCGCGCCGACGACGACCACCGGCCAGGGCATCGGGTGCCCCAGGGCACCGGCCGCCGCGCCCACCCCCAGCCAGGCCGCGGCCCCGGACAGCGAGTGCGCCGGTCCCATCATGGTTGTTCCCCACCCCTTGTCGTTCTTGTTCTCGCGCCGATGCTCCCCGGCCTCGCGCCGCCGGCGCTGGGCGTCGCGGAGCTGACGCGCGGTCGGCGACACAGCGTAGCGTCAGATGATCACTGTAGGACCCGCCGGTTCCCGCTTCCGGGGTCGGGGAAGGCAGTATGGGGGCGTGACCCTCATCGATCATCTCCCGAACGACGCCGACCCCGATGCCCTCTTCGAAGCCTTTTCGACCTGGGCCGAAGAGCAGGGCATCTCGCTCTACCCTGCCCAGGAGGAGGCACTGATCGAGGTGGTCTCGGGGGCGAACGTCATCCTGTCCACCCCCACCGGCTCCGGTAAGAGCCTGGTCGCGGCGGGCGCGCACTTCACCGCCCTGGCCAACGACCAGGTCACCTTCTATACCGCCCCCATCAAGGCACTGGTCTCGGAGAAGTTCTTCGACCTGTGCAAGCTCTTCGGCACCGAGAACGTCGGCATGCTCACCGGCGACGCCTCCGTGAACGCCGATGCGCCCGTCATCTGCTGCACCGCCGAGGTGCTCGCCTCGATCGCGCTGCGGGACGGCAAGGACGCCGACATCGGCCAGGTCGTCATGGACGAGTTCCATTTCTACGCCGAGCCGGACCGCGGCTGGGCCTGGCAGATCCCGCTGCTGGAACTGCCGCAGGCACAGTTCGTCCTGATGTCGGCAACGCTCGGTGACGTCGCGATGTTCGAGAAGGACCTGACGCGGCGCACCGGCAAGCCGACCTCCGTTGTACGGTCCGCGACGCGGCCCGTGCCGCTGTCGTACGAGTACCGCTCGACACCGATGACGGAGACGCTCACCGAGCTTCTGGAGACGCACCAGGCTCCGGTCTACATCGTGCACTTCACGCAGGCCGCGGCCGTGGAGCGGGCGCAGGCCCTGATGAGCATCAATATGTGCACCCGGGCCGAGAAGGACGAGATTGCCAAGCTGATCGGCAATTTCCGTTTCACCACCAAGTTCGGGCAGAACCTCTCGCGGTACGTGCGCCACGGGATCGGCGTGCACCACGCCGGCATGCTGCCGAAGTACCGGCGGCTGGTGGAGAAGCTGGCCCAGGCCGGCCTGCTGAAGGTGATCTGCGGGACGGACACCCTCGGCGTGGGGGTCAATGTACCGATTCGCACCGTGCTGTTCACCGCGCTCACGAAGTACGACGGGACCCGGGTGCGCACCCTGCGGGCCCGTGAGTTCCACCAGATCGCAGGGCGGGCCGGGCGGGCCGGTTTCGACACCGCCGGCTTCGTGGTCGCGCAGGCGCCCGAGCATGTCATCGAGAACGAGAAGGCACTCGCCAAGGCGGGCGACGACCCGAAGAAGCGCCGCAAGGTCGTACGGAAGAAGGCTCCCGAGGGCTTCGTCAACTGGGGACAGAACACCTTCGAGAAGCTGATCGCCTCCGAGCCGGAGCCGCTGACCTCCCGCTTCCGCGTCACCCACGCGATGCTGCTCTCCGTGATCGCCCGGCCCGGCAACGCCTTCGAGGCCATGCGCCGGCTGCTGGAGGACAACCACGAGTCGCGCAAGAACCAGCTGCGGCACATCCGGCGGGCCATCGCCATCTACCGCTCTCTGCTGGACGGCGGGATCGTGGAGCGCCTGGACGAGCCGGACGCCGAGGGCCGGATCGTGCGGCTCACCGTCGACCTGCAGCAGGACTTCGCGCTCAACCAGCCGCTGTCCACCTTCGCGCTGGCCGCCTTCGACCTGCTCGACCCCGAGTCGCCCTCCTACGCGCTGGACATGGTCTCGGTCGTGGAGTCCACCCTGGACGACCCCCGGCAGATCCTGGCGGCCCAGCAGAACAAGGCCAAGGGCGAGGCGGTCGCCCAGATGAAGGCCGACGGCGTCGAGTACGAGGACCGCATGGAGCGCCTCATGGACGTCGAGTACCCCAAGCCGTTGGAGGAGCTGCTCTCCCACGCCTACGGTCTCTACCGCCGCAGCCATCCCTGGGTCGGCGACCATCCGCTGTCGCCCAAGTCGGTCATCCGCGACATGTACGAGCGGGCCATGACCTTCACGGAGTTCGTTTCCTTCTACGAGCTGGCCCGCACCGAGGGCATCGTGCTGCGCTACCTCGCGAGCGCGTACAAGGCGCTCGATCACACCGTGCCCGACGACCTGAAGTCCGAGGACTTCGAGGACATCATCGCCTGGCTCGGCGAGATGGTCCGCCAGGTCGACTCCAGCCTCCTGGACGAGTGGGAACAGCTCGCCAACCCCGAGGAGGAGACGGCCGAGGAGGCCATGGAGCACGCCGACGAGGTCAAGCCGGTCACCAAGAACGTGCGGGCCTTCCGGGTGCTCGTCCGCAACGCGATGTTCCGGCGGGTGGAGCTCGCGGCGCTGGACAAGGTCGAGGAGCTGGGCGAGATGGACGCCGACTCCGGGTGGGACGAGGACGCCTGGGCGGACGCCATGGACGCCTACTGGGACGAGTACGAGGACCTGGGCACCGGCCCGGACGCCCGCGGCCCCAAGCTCCTGCAGATCGAGGAGGACGAGGAGCACGGCCTGTGGCGTGTGCGCCAGACCTTCGCCGACCCGAACGGCGACCACGACTGGGGCATCTCCGCCGAGGTGGACCTCGCCGCGTCCGACGAAGAGGGCCGCGCGGTCGTGCGGGTCACTTCCGTGGGCCAGCTCTGACCACAATGATCTGCCCGGTCCCGGGGGGGGGGGGGGGGGGGGCCCGCCCCCGCGCGGCCGCCCCCCCCCCCCCCCCCCCCCCCCCGCGCCCCCCCCCCCCCCCCCCCCCCCCCCCCCCCCGGCGGTCACCGCACCGATCCGACCGAAGGCCTCTGCTCCGACCGCTCCCCCACTCCGATGAAGGGCACCCGTAGATGACCAGTCCGGCAGAAAAGCTGGTGGACCTGCTCGATCTGGAACAGATCGAGGTGAACATCTTCCGCGGGCGCAGCCCCCAGGAATCCCTGCAGCGCGTCTTCGGCGGCCAGGTCGCCGGGCAGGCGCTGGTGGCCGCCGGGCGGACCACGGAAGGCGACCGCCCCGTGCACTCGCTGCACGCGTACTTCCTGCGGCCGGGCCGGCCCGGGGTACCCATCGTGTACCAGGTGGAGCGGGTGCGGGACGGGCGTTCCTTCACCACGCGCCGGGTCGTGGCCGTCCAGCAGGGGCGCACGATCTTCAATCTGACCGCCTCCTTTCATAAGCCCGAACCGGGGTTCGAGCATCAGCTTCCGATCGGCCGGGTGGTACCGCCCCCCGAGGAGCTGCCCACCGTCGCCGAAGAGGTCCGCGAGCATCTGGGCGGACTGCCCGAGGCACTGGAACGCATGGCCCGCCGCCAGCCCTTCGACATCCGCTATGTCGACCGGCTGCGGTGGCGGCCGGAGGAGATCGAGGGGGCGGAGCCGCGCAGTGCCGTGTGGATGCGGGCGGTCGGGCCGCTGGGTGACGACCCGCTCGTCCACACCTGCGCGCTGACCTACGCCAGCGACATGACGCTGCTGGATGCCGTGCGGATCCCGATCGAACCGCTGTGGGGTCCGCGCGGTTTCGACATGGCCTCCCTCGACCATGCGATGTGGTTCCACCGGCCGTTCCGTGCCGATGAGTGGTTCCTCTACGACCAGGAGTCGCCCATCGCGACGGGTGCCCGGGGCCTGGCCCGCGGCCGTATCTACGACCGCGAGGGCAGACTGCTCGTCTCCGTGGTCCAGGAAGGGCTCTTCCGGAAGCTGGGCGACTGAATCCGGGCCCGGCCCGAGGAGGCGCGAGCACGGCGGGTCAGGAAGGCGCCATGCCGCGCGGGACCGCCTCCGGTGACCGCCGCCCTGGGGCGGGTGCCGGCCGGGAATTGAGCGCCAGGACCCGTTCGGGCCCGGATGAGGCGGGCCCGGGGCGAGGGCACGGTGGCGGGAGCCGGCAGCCCCCGGACATCGCCCTTGATTTTGGAGGTCGGTCCCCTGTCTTCCACAGGGGCCCTGCCCCCTCCGGAGCCCTGGGCCTCGACGGCTTCACCGGTCTCGGTGGGTTCATCGGCCTGTACCTCACCACCGCTCCCGGTCCCCGCGTCGGACGGCGGGGCCGCCGCGGAGGGGGGAAGGGCCGGGGCCGGGTGTTCCCGGCGGGCTGCGTCGAGTTGCCGGGAGAAGCTGATGCGGTACCACATCACCTCGTCGAACTCCTCCGCCGTCTCGGCCCGCTCCACGGCCGCACGAGTGCGGGTCGTGTTCGCGCCCGCGGACGAGAGGCAAGGCCTGAGCTTGCGCAGCCAGACCCGCTCGGCTGGATCGCGTACGAGCGCCGCCAGCTCCTCCGGCGGCAGCACGGCGGCGATCACCGCCGACACCGCCCAGGACCCGTCCGCGTCCGTCACCAGTTGCGCCACGCGCCGGCTCCGCCACAGCCTGCCCCGCCAGTCCTGGCCGGAGCAGAGCAGCGCCCGCATGGGCGGCGGCGTGGGGCCGTGGATGAGACTGCATTCCTTGCCGGCGAAGGCCGACAGCTCGGCTGCCAGGTACTGCCACACGATCGCGCCGTAGCGGTTCACATAAAAGCGGACAGGGCCGAAGCATCCCGCCCTGGCCAGGCGCAGGAACCTGCCGGGAGCGATGCCCATCAGCTCGGCGCCCTCCGTCGCGCCGACGACCCGGATCCGCTCACGCAGGGTGTCGGGGAATCCCCTTTCTTCCTGCAGCCGAGCGATCTCCGCCGCCGGCACCCGCCGACGGCCGGACGCGTCGCCCGGCCCCGGCGGTACCGTACCCACCTCGTCGAGCTGAACGGCGAGCTCGAACTCACCCGTTTTCAAACCCAGTTCCCGAGCCGCCCGCCCCATCGCGAGCGTTTCCGAGCCCTCATACCTCACGGTCATGTCACTTCTCCCCCGCTACAGTCCAATTACTGACAGTCACGACTGTAGCCGCGGAGTGTGACAGTGGGTCAACCCCCACCTCAGACCTGTGGATAACTTTCCGGCTGCCGCGCCGCCACCGCGAGATGTTCACCGACCCGGTTGACCAACAGCGTCATTTCGTACGCGATCTGCCCCAGGTCGGATTCGGCCTCGGACAGCACGCACAGGCAACTGCCGTCGCCCGCCGCGGTCACGAACAACACCCCGTCGTCGAATTCGACCATGGTCTGCCGTACCCGGCCCGCCCGGAACTGCTGTCCAGAACCCTTGGCCAGACTGTGCAACCCGGAGGCGACCGCCGCCAGATGTTCGGCGTCCTCCCGCGCCATTCCCTCACTCGCCCCCGTGACCAGGCCGTCGTTGGAGAGCACAAGAGCGTGCCGCACCTGATCGACGCGTCGTGTCAGGTCGTCCAGCAGCCAGTCCAGTCCGCTGCTCAGTGCCATTCCCGCTTCCTCCCCGTAACACCGTGCTACCTACTGGGCTGCGGCACCACCTGTCGCGCGCCGCCGTGTCAGCCTCGCTCACCTCCGCCGTCTCGGCAAGCGGCCCGGACACGTCGACGCGCGTCCTCCTGCCGCTCACGGGCCGGATACCGCAGGATGACTCCATGGCGCGAAAGATGACCAAGGACGAGTGGCAAGCCTTCGTCTCCGCCGGCACCCGCACGGGCAAGCTGGCGACCGTACGGACCGACGGGAGGCCGCACGTCGCCCCCGTGTGGTTCCTGCTGGACGGCGACGACGTGGTGTTCAACACCGGCGCGAAGACGGTGAAGGGGCAGAACCTGATCCGGGACGGCCGGCTGGCCGTGTGCGTGGACGACGACCGACCGCCGTTCGACTTCGTCGTGCTCGAGGGGCGAGCGCGCGTGAGCGAGGAACTGTCGGAGGTACGTGCCTGGGCGACACGGATCGCCGCGCGTTACATGGGCGAGGACCGTGCCGAGGAGTACGGGGCACGCAACGGCGTGGCCGGGGAGCTGCTGGTGCGGGTCCATGTCGACAAGGCGGTGGCACTGGCGGAGATCGCGGACTGAGTCCGGCCGGCCCCGGGGGCCTACGGCCGGCTCGCCGTGTCGAGCATGCGGGCCGTGTGCATCCGCCCCGCGTGCTCGACCAGCCGGATGAGGACTTCCTTCCCGGAGTCGCGGTCACGGGCATCGCACAGCACGACCGGCGTTCCGCTGTCCAGGTCCAGCGCCCGTGACACGTCGTCCGCGCCGTAGTCGCGGGCGCCGGGGAAGCAGTTGACGGCCACGAGGAAGGGCACCCGGCGGTTCTCGAAGTAGTCCACGGCCGGGAAGCAGTCCGCCAGTCTTCGGGTGTCGGCGAGAACGACTGCGCCCAGCGCGCCCGCGGAGAGGTCGTCCCACAGGAACCAGAAGCGGTCCTGCCCGGGGGTCCCGAAGAGGTACAGCGACAGGCCCTGTCTGATGGTGATCCGGCCGAAGTCCATCGCCACCGTGGTGGTGGCCTTGCGGTCGACGCCACGGGTGTCGTCCACCGTCTCCCCCACTTCGCTGAGGTACTCCTCCGTGCGCAGCGGGCGAATTTCGCTGACCGACCCGACCAGGGTCGTCTTCCCGACTCCGAAGCCGCCCGCTATCAGGATCTTCAAGGCCATGTCGGCCTCGTCCCGCACCGTTTCGGAGTGCGCGTCCACGAGATCCATCGGTACTTGTCCTCCAGGAAGCGATGAGCGCGTCAGGAGTGCGCGCGGGTGAGGGTGCTCGCGTTCATGGGTTCCGGGGTCCGGCGTGCGCCGGGACCGGCCGGCTTCGGTGGAGCGTTCCGGTGGGCCGTCGCACGTCCCCCGGGAGTCACACGGCAGGACCGTAACCTCTCTTGTGCCGCGGCGCGGGGTGATTCGGTGAACTGGATCACAGCCGTCCCGCCGTCACGGCTGCTGCCCGGCTCCCGTGGCGAAGTGCGACGCGGCGCGCAGGTGTTCCGCCACCCCCTGGACGAGGGACGCCGTCTCGTAAGCGACCACCCCGACATCGGCACCCGGCGCGCTCAGCACCGCCAGGCATGCGCCGTCTCCGACCGCTGCGACGACCAGGTAGCCACTCTCCATCTCCACCATCGTCCGGCGCAGCTCTCCGGAGGAGAAGTGCTGCCCCGTACCCCTGGCCAGGCTGTGGAATCCCGAGGCGACGGCCGCCAGATGATCCGCGTCCTCCCGCAGCAACGAGCCGGAGGCCCCGGCGACCATCTCGTCGCCGCCGAGCACCACGGCGTGCCGAACCTCCGGTACCCGGGCTGTCAGATCGTCCAGCAACCGGCTGAGGCGGTCCCTGGGGCTCCGTGGTGTGTGACTCGCTCGTTCCTCGTGCATCAGCGTTCTCCCTTCGTGGAGCCGCGTGCCCAGCCCTGGCGATAGGCGGTCATCCGGGTGCGCGCCTGCTCCGGGGAGACAGTGGGCCCCTCCTCTGGCAGCGGGCCCGTCTCCGCAGGAAGCGGCTCGCGCAGCCGCCCGGCCAGGCTGCGCTGTCGTATGCGGCGCGGAAGGCCGTCCGTGCCGTCGGGCGGGGCCGCCGCGGTCTCGTTCGCCGGTGGTTCCAGTGCGCGGTCGGCCCGGCGTCCGACATGTGCCCGTACGCGTTCCAGTGGCGCGTCGAGGAGCGGGCCCGGAGCGGAGGTGATGCGTTCCGGGGGCTCAACACCATGCACGAGGGCGTTCGGCAGCAGGACCACCGCCGTCGTGCCGCCGTACGCCGAGGGGCGCAGCACGACGCGTACACCGTGCCGGGAGGCCAGCCGGCTCACCACGAAGAGGCCCAGCCGGTCGCTGTCGGCAGGGGCGCGCGCTCCGGTCTGCGCGATGCGGCGGTTGGCCTCCTCCAGCACTTCCTCCGCCATGCCGAGTCCGCGGTCCTCGATCTCCAGTACGTGACCGGTACCGACCTGTTCGCCGTGCACCCGCACCTTGGTGTGCGGGGGTGAGAACTGTGCGGCGTTCTCGATGAGCTCGGCCAGCAAATGGGTGAGGTCGGCGACCACGCCGCCCGGTACCGCGCCGGCGGGGAGGCGCCGCACTTCGATGCGCGCGTAGTCCTCGATCTCCGAGACCGCGGCGCGCACGACATCCGTGAGCGATACCGGTGACCGCCAGGCGCGTCCCGGGGCAGCGCCGGACAGGATGATCAGGCTCTCCGCGTGACGTCGCATACGGGTGGTGAGGTGGTCGAGCCGGAAGAGGTCGCCGAGTTCGGCCGACTCCTGGGAGCGGCGCTCCATGCTGTCCAGGAGAGCGAGCTGACGGTGGAGGAGCATTTGGCTGCGGCGGGCGAGGTTCACGAAGACACCGTTGACGGCGTCGGCTGCTGCGGCGTGTTCCACCGCCTCGTCCCGCACTGCCCGGCGCACGCTCTCCAGCGCCGCTCGGACCTGGCTGATCTCGTCGGCGGCGGGCGTGCCCGAGGAGTCGGCCGCGGGCGGGCCCTCGGAGTCACCGGGCGCCTCGGCCGGAGCGCCGGCCTGCTGTCCCTGGTGGGCTTCGCGCAACATAGCCGGGAGTTCCCCCCGGGCCATGTCGAGGGCCTCGTCACGCAGCGCCGTGAGGTCCCCGGTCAGACCGCGGCCGACCCGAACGGAGACGACCGAGGAGAGGACGAGCGCCACGAGGCCGAGTCCGATGGCCGCCCCCGTGGAGGCCGGAGCTCCGTACGTGAAGGGGCCATGGCGATCTGCGACCCCCGTGGTCACGTCCTTCTCGAAGTCGTTCAGATCGCGCCGCAGTGCCTCGTAGGAGGGCTGCCAGCGGCCCCCCGGGGCGACCCGTGCCGCGTCACGTCCCGGGGCGGCCGCGCTCACCGCGTTCTCCATGGCGCGCACATCGGCATGCGCCCTGCTTGCAACGATCGTGCGCCACTGCGAAGCCGCGTCGTCGGACAGACCGTCTGTGGCAACGCGTTCCATGAGGTGCCGCGCCGCCACCGTGCCCGTGAACGCCCGCTGCTCTTCCTTGTCGAGCGTTCCGGCGAGGTCGACGGCAGTGAGGACGGCTTCCTCCTGGGCGAGCAGTTCGCGAGCCCGGCTCAGCGGGGTGGCCGCCGCGCCGCCCAGTGCCGCGTCGAGGGCGAGAGCCGACGCGACGGCCGATGTGTAGCGCCCGTACGCCTGCGGCCAGGTGAGGGTGCGTTCCGTCGTCGGTCGGCGCTGCTTCCTCACGGCATCCAGGCCTGCGGTGAAGGCCGTCAGGTGGCCCGCCGCGCGGTTCGGGATCCACGCGCCCTCCCCGCCCCTGTGCCGGCCGTCGAGCCGCAGCCGTGCCGCGGTCCTCGTGGTCTTCCCGGCGAGCCTCGCGAAGGCGCCTTCACGGGCCCGGGTGGGAGCCGCCAGGTAAGCGACAGCCGCCCGCCGTTCCTCCTGGAGCGCACGCACCAGCTCATGCAGGGGAGGGCGGATCTCGACATCGATGTGCTGTGCCCGGCTTGCTGCCGACGCTTCCTTCAACGCGTCGGCCGTCACGGCGCCCAGGAGCACCAGGAGGGCCACGAAGGGGACGAGGAGCAGGCGGACGAGGCGTGCGCGAACCGTACGGGGGCGGCGAGCGCAGCCACTCCGCTCCCCGAGTGCTCCCCGACCGGTCGGGGGCCGGCCGGGGGCGGCGTCGTCCAGGTGTCCCATGGCTCCGGGACGCTAGACCTGCTGGGACGACACACCGGGCACGCAGTTCAGAAGTGCTGGCATTTGACGCGCCTTGCCAGTGCCCGATCGGCCTGTGCCCGAATGTGCGCACCGTACGGATGTTCCGGTCGTTGTGAGCTACGGGACACCACACCGCCGGCCCATGGGGGATCATGTCGTCACCATGAGCGAATTCAGTGACAGCACCCGGGCGGGCGGTGGCCGTGACCGCTCCGGCCACGGGTCGCACGACGTACGGGAGTTCTTCGGGCAGCGGGCACGGGACTGGGACGCCCGCTTCCCCGACGACGGGCCGGCGTACGCCGCGGGCGTCGCGGAGCTGGGCCTGCGGGTGGGCGACCGTGTGCTGGACGCCGGGTGCGGCACGGGGCGGGCGCTGCCGGCGCTGCGTGCGGCCGTAGGAGCGTCCGGTGTGGTGCTCGGTGCCGATCTCACACCGGAGATGCTGGAAGCGGCCGTACGAGCCGGACGGGACGCGGAGGCGGCCCTGCTGCACGCGGACGTCTCGGCACTGCCGGTCCGCGACGGCGTGCTGGACGCGGTCTTCGCGGCCGGGCTGGTCTCACATCTGGGGGAACCGGCCCGCGACCTCGCCGAACTGGCCAGGGTGGTCCGGCCGGGAGGGCGGCTGGCGCTTTTCCACCCGGTCGGCCGGGCCGCCCTCGCTGCCCGTAAGGGGCGCCCGCTCACCCCTGACGACCTGCGTGCGGAACCGAATCTGCGGCCGCTGCTGGCCGACAGCGGCTGGGAGCTCGTCCGGTACGTGGACGAGGACGCGCGCTACCTGGCGCTGGCCGCACGGCAGGGCTGACCGCGCATCGGGGGTGCGCCTGCCCCGGAGGAGGCGCGCCCCGCTCACGGCGTCGCCGCGCCGCGGGTGTGCGGCACCGGGCATCCCGCACCGCTCCGCCGCCCCTCGGGGAAGGTACCGAGCTCGGCGATGCGGTAGCCGTTCGGATAGCCCTTGATCTCCGGGTTCTGCCGGGCGTAGTGCGGTGTGCGGCGCGGCGGCAGCAGGCGGACGGCCTTGGCCCGCAGCCGCAGCGCGCCGCGCACGGCCCCCTGGATTGCCGGGTGCGGCCGCTCGTAGCGGAACGCCTCCAGCAGGGCGTCGTCCAGCAGCGCCTTGCTTGCGGCGCGCACGACGGGGGCGAGCGGGCCGTACCAGCCGGCCATCAGGTCGAGCGAGGCGTCGGAGACACGCCTGCCGCCCTCGTCCCAGCCGAAGTGCTCGTGTTCGTAGTCGTCCAGGCAGCGTTCGAACTCCTGGTAGGTCCGGGGCACGTCGCTGATCCCCATGTGCTCGCCGAGCGTCCGGTAGTACGCCGCCATCGCGCGCTTCTCGTGCTCGCACAGCCGCCGCCAGCCGTACTGGTCGATCCAGCGCTTCGGTACGACCACGAACGTGCACAGCACATAGCGCATGTCGTCATTGCTGATGTCGTAGCTGCGGTGCATCTGATTGATGCGCCGGATGGCCGTGCGGCCGTCCTCGGCCTCGAAGCCGTGCTCGACAACCGAGTCCAGTAGGAGCGCGGTGTCGTCGTAGCGCTTCTGCGTACGTTCGGTCATCTCGGCGGTCTGAGCGAGCAGACGGCCGATGCTGGGTACGGCGTACGTCCGGTAGAGGGCGAGTTCAAGCGCTCTGGTGACATCCCATGGGAACTCGTGCGTCACAGTGATGCGGAAGATCCGCAGGTAATCCATTTCCGGGTCCAGTCGCTGGATCTCCTTGAGCAGGTCGTAACGCCCCACGAGAGCACCGTCCCTTTCGTCGAGGAAGGTCCAACAGTACGTGGACAGGGGAGACTTGGAAGGCCGCACACGCTCTCCACCCGATGGGGGAATGATGACCGACCTCCTCCGTAGACTCCGGTCCCGTCTGCCCCAGAACATGTTCGGTCCCAGAGAGCCGCGTCCGGAGCGGGAACCGGGCAAGAAGGGCCCGCACAACCTCTTCGAGGCGGCCGCCGCGCACGTTGCGGCGTGCGCCGAAGGGGACGAGGACCGGGAAGCCGAGGCGGCGGGCTGGGTGTCGCCGGAGGCGCTCGCCTTCGGGATCAACGAACTGGCCTGCCGTGCGCTGATCGCGCTCGCACGGGAGCGCCGCCAGTCGCCGCACGAGGTGGCCAGGGACCTGCTCAGCCTGCCGGCCGCCTGAGCGGTACCGGCTCCCACCGGAAGCGGGCACCGAGGCCGTGACAAGCGCCTGTCCGGCCAATTAAGGTGCGCCGACAACATGATCTGTGTGGTCGGCAGCTTTTCCCGGCCGCGAGCGAGTGGGAGGCCCGAGTGTCCGCGACGGAGGGCGCAGTCGGCGACGGCAACGATGCCGGCGAGGTCGATGACGACCAGCTGTTCGTACTGACGGCCGTGTTGCTGACGCCCGGGCAGTTCCCGAGTGTGCTGGGTGACGACTATCCCGAGGTCTGCGCCAAGCTGCGCCTGGAGCCGTACGAAGAGGGTTACGGGCTGGTGCTCGGGCAGGACGGCCGGGGTGCGCGCTGGACCGTCGCGACGGAAGACGTCACCCTGGTCGCCTGTGCGATAGCCGCCTGGGACTGCGGTATGGAGTACGACCTCTCCCCCGACGAGAACAGCATCGTCGCCGCGCTGCCGGGCTGGCCGCTCGCGCTCGCGGTGGCCGCGCCCGGGGTGCCGGCGCCGCACGACCCGGCGCCGGAGGAGGGCGATCCGGAGCCGCTGGCGCCGCCGGACGCGCTGGAGTGGGGGCCGGCCCAACGGCGCCTCGGCGCGGACGAGATCGCGCTGCAGTGGGCCGCTTGGCGCGAGCAGGTCGACGGCGAGGTCACCTTCGTCGAGCCCGGTACCAAGCCGCACCCGGGGGTACGCCGGGTGCTGGACGAGGCGCGGGGGTACGTGCAGCAGCCTCCGCCACCCGGCCGGGTGCGCTCGTCGTTCGCCGCCGGTGAGGCCCGCACGCTGCGGGTGGACGGGCCGGGCTGGAGCATGGTCGCGCGGACCGACGACATCGCCTTCGTGCTGCTGGACGACGAGCCGGGCGAGGTCCTGCCGGTGGGCCGCGGCCCGGAGCTCCCCGGCCTGCTGCAGTCGCTGGACGCGATGGCGGCCCGGCCGGCCTGAGGCGGCTCGGCGCACGGCGCGGTTCGCCCCTCGGTGGACCACGGGCCGCATCCCGACCGCGTGACCCCCTACGAGGCGGGGCCGCCGCTCGACATCCTGGTCGGCCGGATCGCCGGGCACGCGCAGCCGTGGCCTGGCCCGGCACCGTCCTCCCGTCGGACTCCGGGTCCTCAGACGGTCGGATCACCCGGGCCCTGCCCGCGGGGCGCTCGGCCCGCCTCCGAGGCTCCCGGGGCGCTCAGCGGCCCAGCTCCTTGCGGGAGACGCGGCGCAGCCGACGCCGCTGCGAGGGGTCCAGCGTCAGATAGGCGATCGCCGGAACTCCGATCATGACCAGCAACGCCGCCCAGAACGGCAGCAGCCACAGCAGGATCACGCCTGCCGCCACACCGCCGACGGCGACCTTCGCACGAGTGGACATCCTTCACGACCTTTCCGCGGCGGATGCCGCGTCCGTTGTCTTCCATTGAACGCCGGATCGGCGCCGGAAGTTCCACGCGAGCCCGCATCGTGCTGTACCCTCGGCCGCTCCGCAGGCAGGTAGTCAAACTTGAGGAGTCGACGGCACGTGCCAGTCCTTCCCGCGTTCAGCCTCGACCGGATCGCCGGCCTCTCCCCGTGCGCCGCCACTTTCGTGCCAAGTGATCCACCTCGTACGGGGCGGATCGCGTTCTGGCGGCCGGACGGCGAGCCGCTGCCCGAGGACTCCCCTCCGGACGACGCGGCCCTGGAGGAACTGACCGTGGCCCTCCCCTCCGGAGGAGGCCGGGTCCTCACCCGGGAGGTGCGCGCCCTCCTGCTGCCCGTCGGCGCCGCGCTCCCCGTACTGACCCGGGCCCGCGCCTCCCGTACAGCGCACCCGGCCGCGGCCTTCTGGGGCGCCGCCTCCCTCATCGCGCTGCACCTGATGGCGCGCGGCAAGCTGCTCCCCGGGCTGAGCCCGGGCGATCACGATGCCTGGCGGTGCGGCCCCCTCGAACCGTCCGACCTGGCCCGCATACGGGAGCTGTCGGCCGTGATGCCTCCCTACGCGCACGCCACACCGCTCCCCGGGAGCGACCCGGTGCGGCTGCCCGAGCCGGAGCGGCTGCTGCGCTCGTTCCTGGACGCCGTGGCCGACGGACTGCCGCGTTCGCCCGCGGCCGAGACGGCTCTGGGCGGGCCGGCGTACGCGGCGGCGCTCCCGCAGCACCTCCCCGAGCAGCGGGCCTGGGCTGCCGATGTGGCGGCGGGGCACGACGCCGGGGTGCGCCTGTCGCTCCGGATCGAGGTCTCGGGGCTGGACGACGCCGCGGTCTCCGGGCTGGACGACGCCGCGGACGACAGCGCTGCGGACGCGGCTGCCATCGCCCATGACAGGCCCTCCGGCGGCCGTGGGGAGAGGTTCTCCGGCGCCGCAGGGGACTCCCCCGCCCGTCCCCGGTTCACCGCCGTGCTCCAGTTGCACAGCCTGACCGACCCGACGCTGGTCGCCGACGTCTCCGAGGTGTGGGCCGGTGGCTCTCCCGCGGGGCGGGCCTTCGGGGCACGCGCGCGTACGGACTCGCTGCTGACACTGCGGCGCGCGGCCTCCGCGTGGGCGCCGCTGTCCCCGCTGCTCTCCGCCGCCGTACCGGACACCCTCGACCTCGCCGAGGAGGAGATCGGCGAACTGCTCGGCCCCGGAGCCCGGGCACTCGCGGCCGCAGGGGTCCAGGTGCACTGGCCCAAGAGTCTCGCCCGGAGCCTGACCACACGTGCTGTCGTGGGCCCATCGGACTCGGCGGACTCCACGGACGCGGCGCAGGACCGCACCGAGTCCGCGCTGCCGTCCCTGCTGTCGGCCGACGCGCTGCTGTCGTTCAGCTGGCGGTTCGCCGTCGGGGAGCACGAGCTGAGCCGGGCCGAGCTGGACCGCTTGGCTGAAGCCGGGCGGCCCCTCGTACGGCTTCAGGACCAGTGGGTGCTCGTCGCCCCCGAAGCGCTGCGCACCGCGCACGAGAGGCGGGACCGGAAGGTCGCGCCCATGGACGCCCTGGGCGCGGCGCTCACGGGGACGGTCGACGGCGGAGACGGCGAGCAGCTGGAGGTACAGGCATCCGGCCTGCTGCGGGAGTTGCGCGACCGGCTCGCCGATCCCGAGCGCTCCGGGGACGACACGCCCGCGCAGCCGGCAGCGCTCGCCGCGACGCTGCGCGACTATCAGTTGCGCGGGCTGGGCTGGCTGCACCGTATGACATCGCTCGGCCTCGGGTGCTGCCTGGCCGACGACATGGGGCTAGGCAAGACGATCACGCTGATCGCGCTCCACCTGCACCGCCGGGCGGACGCGGCGGCGACCGGTCCGACGCTGGTGGTCTGCCCGACCTCGCTGATGGGCAACTGGCAGCGCGAGATCGCGAGGTTCGCACCCGGTACTCCCGTGCGCCGCTTCCACGCCGGGCAGCGTGATCTCTCGGACCTGGCGAACGACGAGTTCGTGCTCACCACGTACGGCACGATGCGGGTGGACGCCGGGAAACTGGCCGGCGTGCACTGGGGCATGGTCGTGGCGGATGAGGCCCAGCACGTGAAGAATCCGTTCTCCGCGACCGCTCGGCAGCTGCGGACGCTGCCGGCCCGGGCCCGGATCGCGCTGACCGGCACCCCGGTGGAGAACAACCTCTCCGAGCTGTGGGCGATCCTCGACTGGACCACGCCGGGCCTCCTGGGGCCCCTGAGCCGCTTCCGCACGCGGTACGCCCAGGCGGTCGAGGGCGGTGCCGACCCGGCCGCTGCCGAGCGACTGGCCCGGCTCGTGCGGCCGTTCCTGCTGCGCCGCCGCAAGACCGATCCGGGTATCGCGCCCGAGCTGCCGCCCAAGACCGAGACCGACCGCGCGGTGGCGCTCACGCCGGAACAGGCCGGGCTGTACGAGGCGGTGGTGCGCGAGGGGCTGGCCGACATCGCCGGAACGGACGGGTTCGCCCGCCGCGGCCTGGTCGTCAAGTTGCTGACCTCGCTGAAGCAGATCTGCAACCACCCCGCGCAGTACCTCAAGGAGGACGGCACCGACGGACAGCGTGCACGGCGGTTCGCGGAGCGCTCGGGCAAGGTCGAGCTGCTGGACGAACTCCTGGACACCTTGCTCGCCGAGGGAGCCGGCGTGCTGGTCTTCACGCAGTACGTACGGATGGCGCGGCTTCTGGAGGCGCACCTGGCGGCACGCGGGGTGGGCACTCAGCTGCTGCACGGGGGCACACCCGTCGCGCGACGGGAGGAGATGGTGCGCCGCTTCCAGGACGGCGGCGTACCGGTCTTCCTGCTGTCCCTGAAGGCCGCGGGCACGGGCCTGAACCTCACCCGGGCCTCGCACGTCGTGCACTTCGACCGCTGGTGGAACCCCGCCGTCGAGGCGCAGGCCACCGACCGCGCCCACCGAATGGGACAGTCCCGGCCGGTACAGGTGCACCGCATGATCGCCGAGGGCACGGTGGAGGACCGGATCGCCGACATGCTCGCCCGCAAGCAGCGGCTCGCGGACGCGGTACTGGGGGCGGGCGAGGCCGCGCTCACCGAACTGACCGACGCGGAACTGGCGGAGCTGGTAGAGCTCCGAGGGGGCGAACGATGAGCGACTTCCACAGCGACGAGGACGACATGTACCGCGACGCGCGGACCTTCGAAGCGCTGCCGCCCGCCCACGGGCGCGGCTTCGCGCGCACCTGGTGGGGGCAGGCCTGGCTGAAGGCCCTGGAGGACACCGCGCTGGACACCCAGCAACTGAAGCTGGGCCGTCGGCACGCCCGTGCGGGGGCCGTGGGCGCGGTGTCCGTACGGCCGGGCCGCATCACCGCCGTCGTACAGGACCGCGACCGCACCGCGCACCGTTCGGACGTGCTGGTCCAGGAGCTGGACGCATCGGAGTGGGACCGCCTGCTGGACCTGGTCGCCGACCGGGCGGGGCACATCGCGGCGCTGCTGGACCGCGACATGCCGCCCCAGCTCGTCGAGGACGCGGCGGCGGCCGGCATCGAACTGCTCCCCGGCATCGGGGATCTGGAGCCGTCCTGCGACTGTGAGGCGTGGGACCACTGCGCCCATACCGCGGCGCTCTGCTACCAGATGGCGCGGCTGCTGGACCAGGATCCGTTCGTGCTTCTCCTGTTGCGCGGGCGCGGCGAGGAGGAGCTGCTCGGCGAGCTCCAGGAACGGAGCGCCGCACGCGCGCAGGCCTACGTGCCGGAACCCGCCGAGGTGCCCGGAGGCGTAACGGCTGCCGAGTCCGGTGTGGCGGCGGCCGAGGCGTTCGCGGCTCAGGAGGCCCCGGCCCCGCTGCCGGCGCCACCGCCCCGGGTGGAGGGGGCGGGTGCCGTGCCGGCGCTGGGCGGCGGCACGGCACCCGCTCCCGGGATCGACGTACCGGCACTGGAGTTCCTGATCGGGGACACCGCGGAGCGGGCCAGGAGGCACCTCGCCGAGGCGCTGTCGGGCCGGCACGCCGACACCCCGCCGGCGGCCGAGCCGACGGTCTCCGAGGACACGGTGCGGCTCGCGGCGGCCGGGCCGCCCGACACGGTCGCCGCGCGGCTGGCCGCGGGCTCCGGGCGGGACGCCAAGGGTCTCGCGGATGCCGTACGGGCGTGGCGGCAGGGCGGCCCCGCGGCGCTTGCGGTGCTGGAGGAGGAGTGGACGCCCGGGGCAGAGGAGTTGGCTCGCGCCACCACCGGGCTCGCCGCCGCCTGGGACGACGAGACGGACCGGCCCCGTATGCGGGCCACGCGCAACCGCTGGACGGTGGTCGGTGCCGGCACGCAGCTGCGGCTGAGCAGGGACGGACGCTGGTGGCCGTACCGCAAGGAGCAGGGGCGCTGGCTACCTTCGGGGCCGCCCGACGAGGACCCGGCAGCGGCACTGGCTTCCCTCACCGGGACGGCCGAGGAGCCTGCCACGGAGTAGACGGACAGCGGGGTCCCGGGGGCCGAGCAAACGCAGGCCCTCGGACCCGGTTCCCGCCGGCTCCGTAGGAGCACACTGGTCGCATACCGGCGGCTCCATCACCACCACCATTCCGCCGAAATTGCGTCGACAACCGCCCCTGCAACCCTCATGATCGGCCCATGGCGAATTCCCGGCCGGACCCTGCCGGTACCCCTCTCAGCGAGCGCGCCGAGCGCGCCGTGGACATCGCGGTCAGAGCCGGGCGTCGGCTGGGCCTGCGGGCGGACGAGCCGCGTGTCCTGCACGACATGTTCAACGTGCTGGTGCACCTCGCGCCGCACCCGGTGGTGGTGCGCGTACCGTCGCTCGCCCTGGTGCCGGTCGAGGAGCTGGCGGACAAGCAGCGGCGCGAGCTGGACGTGGTGAGCTGGCTGGCCGACGCGGGCGCGCCGGTCGTACGGCCCAGCCCCCTGGTGCCGCGGGAGCCCGTCGAGTGCGACGGCAGGTCGCTCGTCTTCTGGGAGTACGTCGACGAGAAGGACCCGATGCGGGAGGTCGCTGCGGACGGTATGGAGGCTCTGGAGGACCGCTTCGTCGAGCAGACGGGCTGGGCCGTGGAGCTGCACGACCTCCTCGCTCGCTATCCGGGCGACCTGCCGGTGCTGTCCCCTCTGGTGCCCACGATCGCACCGCTTCTGGAAGCGCTGCGGAAGGACCCGCAGGGGCTCACCACGGCCGAACTGGACCGTGCGGAGCAGGAGTACGCGGTCCTCGAAACCCTTGTGGCCGACCTGCCGGACCACTTCCCGGCGGCTCGCATACAGGCGCTGCACGGGGACGGGCCGTCGTACAACCTCCTGCGGACCGCCGACGGGCACCTCTTCAGCGACTTCGAGGACGCCACGCGAGGCCCCGTGGAGTGGGACCTGGCCCTGGTGGCGCCGCGCGCCGTCGCGGAGTACGAGCGGGTGGGCGGGCGCTCCCTGGACCGCTCGCTGCTGGACGTCATGGAGCGGGCGCGGCTGCTGCAGATCGTGGGTGCGCTGGCGGTGGTGCCCTCGATGCCCGAGCTCGGCCCGATGATGGCGCCGACGATCGACCTGTGGCGGCAGCGCGCCCCGCTGACGGCGGACATCCTCGGCCGCTAGCGGAGCCGAGCGTCCCGACTCCCGGCGGAGACCCCGCGCGTCTTCCGGATTCTTCGCCGCGGGCCGTCTCCGCAGCATGGGACGTTCCCTCGCCTCCGCGGCACGCGCCGTTGCACACGGCATCCACGCGCCGTCGCGGGCTACTTCGCGCCGGGTTACCTGCCGTGCCGGGAGGGAGGATATTCGGGGCCACCAGAGCTCATAGCCTGGCTCGTTCCCCGGAGGTGTCCCGCTGTGACCACCACGACCCCGCTCCCGCGTACGGGAGCGGCCCCCGGCGCCTGGCCGCTGCTCGGCCACGCCTGGCAGCTCCACTCCCGCCCGTTGGAGTTCCTGTCCTCCCTGCCGGCCCACGGCGACCTCGTACGGATCGGCATGGGCCCCTACCCGGCCTACGTCGTCTGCGGGCCGGAGGCGGCCCACCGGATGCTCACCGACTCCCGCACCTTCGACAAGGGCGGGCCGTTCTTCGACAAGGCACGAGTGCTCTTCGGGAGCAGCCTGCCGATGGCCGGGTGGCGCGAGCACCGCTGGCAGCGCCGGCAGATGCAGCCCGCCTTCCAGCCCGAGCGGATCGACGCGTACGCCGGGGTCATGGGCGAGGAGATCGACCGGATGACCGCCGGCTGGCGGCCCGGTATGCGGTTCGATCTCACGGCTTCGCTGACCACCCTGACGCTGCGCATCGTGACCCGCAGCGTGCTCGCCGCGGAGGCCGAGGACGAGGCCGTGGCCGACGTGCAGCACAGCCTGCACACCGTCATCGACGGCATCTACCAGCGGGTGATGCTGCCCCTCGGCCCGCTCTACCGCCTGCCCACGCCCGGAAACCGCCGCTATCGCAGCGCCTGCACCCGTCTGCACCGCGCCATCGACGGCATCATCGCCGAACGACGGGCCTCGCCCGGGGGCGACGACCTGGTAGCCATGCTCCTGGAGGCGCGCGACGAGGACACCGGCGAGCCGCTGTCGGACAAGGACATCCGCGACCAGCTCGTGGTGATGAGCGGCGCCGGCTTCGAGACCACGGCCAATTCGCTGGCGTTCGCCTTCTGGCTGCTCAGCCAGCATCCGGAGGCCGAGAAGCGGGTGCACGACGAGGTGGACAGGACCCTGGCCGGGCGGACCGCCACCCCGGCCGACCTCGACGGGCTGGACTACACGCGACGCGTCGTCCACGAAGTGCTGCGGATGTACCCACCGGGCTGGTTCTTCACCCGCGTCACCACTACGGAGACCACGCTCGCCGGGCACCGGCTCCCCGCGGGCACGGCCCTCCTGTACAGCGCCTACCTCCTCCATCACCGGCCCGACCTGTTCCCCGACCCCGAGCGTTTCGACCCCGACCGCTGGCTCGAAGGGAGCGACTGCCCCCGAGGGGCCCACGTGCCGTTCGGCGGCGGCAACCGCAAGTGCATCGGCGATCAGTACGCGCTGGTCGAGATGACCATGGCGCTGGCCAGTGTCTGCGCCCGCTGGAGCGTGCAGCCCGACCCCGGCGCGACCCTGCGCGTTCAGGTCAGGGGCACGCTCGGCCCCGGGCGGCTGTTCATGACCTGCCGGCCGCGCGGCACGGCCGGCGACGGCTGAGCAGGCGAGTGGCACCACCGTGCATGCCGGGTGGCGCCTCCCGTGCGCGAGATTTCCCTCGTACGCGAGCGCGCGACGATGGGCCGGGAATTGTCTTCCCGGCCCATTTCCCGTACCCGGCCCGTCCGTTGCGTTTCCGACGGCGGAGGGGGTATCGGCCGTGCGGTGTTCCGAGGTAAACTCCCCGGCAGTGCCACCGGGAATTCCGTGGGCACACCCGAGGCCATTACGGCCCGATGCGAACAAAATGTTGCTGGGAGGTGACGTGTTGATGAAGCCCCGACAGAATCCGGCCCGACGCCCGGCGGAGTGTCTGACGGAGCGGCGCCACGTCGACCTCGTCAGGGTCTCCAGCGCCCTGTGTAGCCGTTCGGCCTGAGCGCCCTCCCACTCCGCGGAACTGCACCGATCCGGTGATTCCGCGCCTCCCGCGCGCCGCATCCGCGTGACGTCTCACGCATGCCTGCGCGCCGGACACCCTCATTCGCGCAGGCCTGCCACGCATTTCCCGTGCCGGAAATACGCCCGGTAATTCTGCCTGCCCGGAAGAGTTTTCCTCGTATATCACTCCCCCGACTCCCCCTGCCTTTCCACCCTTCCGGAGTTCTTCCATGTCCGCATCCGACCGAGTTCCGCAGCCCGCCGGTGATCCGGCGCGGTTCGCCTACTGGGTGCCCAACGTCAGCGGTGGCCTGGTCACCAGCACCATCGAACAGCGCACCGACTGGGGCTACGAATACAACCGCAAGCTCGCCCGGCTCGCCGAGGACAACGGCTTCGAGTACGCGCTCAGCCAGGTCCGCTACATGGCCAGTTACGGCGCCGAGAACCAGCACGAGTCCACCTCCTTCAGCCTGGCACTGCTGCTCGCCACCGAGCGCCTGAAAGTCATCGCCGCGGTCCACCCCGGACTGTGGCACCCGGGCGTGCTCGCCAAGTTCGGGGCCACCGCCGACCACCTCTCCGGTGGCCGGTTCGCCGTCAACGTCGTCAGCGGCTGGTTCAAGCAGGAGTTCACCGCGCTCGGCGAGCCCTGGCTGGAGCACGACGAACGGTACCGGCGCGCGGAGGAGTTCATCCGCGCCCTGCGATCGGTGTGGACCGAGGACCACGCCGAACTGGCCGGGGACTTCTACCGGATCCGGGACTTCTCGCTGAAGCCGAAGCCCCTGAACAGCGCGGACCGACCGCACCCGGAGATCTTCCAGGGCGGCAACTCCACGGCGGCCCGTGCGATGGCCGGCCGGGTCTCCGACTGGTACTTCAGTAACGGCAAGGACTTCGACGGCGTCACCGAGCAGCTCACCGATGTCCGGGCGGCCGCCGCGGCCGCCGGCCGTACTGCCCCCAAATTCGGCCTGAACGGCTTCCTGATCGCCCGGGACACCGAGAAGGAGGCCCGGGGGGTGCTGCGCGAGATCGTCGCCAAGGCGGACACCGAGGCGGTTCACGGCTTCGGCCGGGCCGTCCAGCAGGCGGGCAGCTCCACCAGTGACGGCAAGGGCATGTGGCAGGACTCCTCCTTCGAGGACCTCGTCCAGTACAACGACGGATTCCGTACGGGGCTGATCGGCACCCCGGAGCAGATCGCCGAGCGCATCGTGGCCTACAAGCGGCTCGGCGTGGACCTCTTTCTGCTCGGCTTCCTGCACTACCTGGAGGAGGTCGAGTACTTCGGCGAGCGGGTGCTGCCGCTCGTACGCGAACTGGAAGCCCAGGACAAGACCCGCACCGAAGGAGTACTGGTATGAGCACCGCCGCACACACCGACTGGCAGCAGCGTCCCGCGCCGGCCACTCCGGAGGCGTGGATCGACCGCGCCGCCGAGGTCGCCGCCGTCCTCGCGACCGACGCCGCGGCCCGGGACCGGGCCGGCGCCACGCCGTACGAGGAGGTCCGGCTGCTCAAGGAGTCCGGGCTGGTCACCCTGTTGGGGCCTGCCGAGCACGGCGGGGGCGGCCAGGACTGGCCGACCGCGTACCGGGTGATCCGCGAGGTCGCCAAGGCCGACGGCTCGATCGGGCAGCTGCTCGGCTACCACTACCTGTGGAACTGGGCGGCCCGCTTGGTCGGCACACAGGAGCAGTGGGAGCACGTCGAGGCCGAGGCCGCCCGCAACCGCTGGTTCTTCGGGGGCGCCGTCAACCCCCGCGACAACGACGTGGCCGTACGGGACGAGGGCGAGACGCTCACGTTCACCGGCCGCAAGTCGTTCTCCACCGGCAGCAAGGTCTCCGACGTCACCGTGCTGGAAGGCGTCCTGGAGGGCAGCGTCGGGCCCGACAACCCCGAAGGCGACCACGTCTTCGCCATCGTGCCATCGGACAGCGCGGGACTGACTTTCCACGACGACTGGGACAACATCGGTCAGCGGCTCACCGAGAGCGGCAGCGTCACGATCGACGGGGTACGCGTCCCGTGGAGCGCGGCAGCCGGATACGTCGGCAAGTCGTTCCAGCCGCGGGTCTACAACACGCTGAACGTGCCCACCATCCAGCTGGTGTTCGCGCACTTCTACCTGGGGATCGCGGCCGGCGCCCTGGAGACCGCGCGGACCTACACCCGTACGAAGTCCCGCTCCTGGCTGCACGGGGGCCACGACCAGGCCGTCGACGAGCCGTACGTGATCGACGTCTACGGGGACCTGACGGCGAAGCTGTGGGCGGCCGAGGCGCTGGCCGACCAGGTGGCCGAGGAGGGCTGGGAACTGCACTCGGCCCCCGATGCGGTGACCGAGCAGACGCGGGGCGAGCACGAGGTGCGCGTCGCCGCCGTGAAGGCGCGGGCCACGGACGTGGCCCTGGAGGTGGCGAACCGGGTCTTCGAGGTCACCGGCGCCCGCTCCACGGCCACCGCCGAGGGTCTGGACCGCTTCTGGCGCAACATCCGTACGCACACCCTCCACGACCCCGTCGCCTACAAGCGCCGTGAGGTCGGCCGCTTCGTGCTCACGGGGGAGCTGCCGCAGCCCACCTGGTACTCGTAACGGCCCGTCCGCTGTTCCTCGGGGCGGGGGGGGGCGCCCCCCGGGGGGGGGCCCCCCCCCCCCCCCGGCCCCCGCCCCCGCCCGCCCCCCCCCCCCCCACCCCCCCCGGGGGGGGGGGCCGCCCCCCCCCACAAGACCCCCCCCCCCACCCCCGGGGT